>JAFBIU010000160.1 GCA_021531775.1 Parabacteroides distasonis
AGACGAAAAGCAGAGAGACCCACCATCGGAGGGACGCTCGACAGCCGGCAGAAGGGCACCACCCGAAGGACTCTCGAAGCATTCGAACACTTTCAGAATCAACACAATTCATGAACCCTTTAAACCAAGAACAAGTATGGCACGAATCGTTCCAATCGATGTGATCAAAAGCATGCACGGCAAGTACGGAAGCAACTCCAACGACTACTTCGCCACCAACTCCAGCTCCGGTCGAATCCGTCTGGCAAAAGTAACCAACCCCTACACAGGGGATCCCTCTGAAGCCCAGAAGGAGCAACAGATGAAGTTCAAAGA
>JAFBIU010000161.1 GCA_021531775.1 Parabacteroides distasonis
GCAGCTGGTCCTCCAATCGCCAACAGGAGAGACAGTAGAGATAAAGAGTACAAGTTTGTCAGTGGTGGCTATGTTTCTGGTAATAATGTCGTAGGTATCCTTCACTATGATGTGAATAGTTATGTACTTCATGTCAAACGAAAATAATCATATAGCCATGGAAGAAGATTACAAACAGCAACGTGAAGCCTTGTTGGCACGTCTGGCCCGTGCCGAACAGTCCTACAAAGAAAACTTGGAGCGGGCGGTAAAGATGAAGGCCAAGGCAGATGCACTCGAGAAGGAATGTGAGGAAAAGGACCGCTATATAGCGG
>JAFBIU010000162.1 GCA_021531775.1 Parabacteroides distasonis
GATTTAACACTCAAAATTAAACAAATTTGGTGATATAAGCAAGGATTATCCGAATCAACATCTTGATTCCCAGAATTACTTCGTTTATTTAGTGAACCCTAACTATCTTTTTAACTAATCTTTTCTATTCTAATTCTTCCGCGAAGGTAAAGTACGATGTGATGAAGGGAAACACTACAGCCGCTGATGCCATCCTCGACCGTTTGGTGCACACAAGTGTGCGCTTCGAGCTAAAAGGTTATGTAAAGTCTTGTATTATGTAAAGGGCTTGCCTGGAATATCTATAAAGTATCTAATATTCAAAGCATT
>JAFBIU010000163.1 GCA_021531775.1 Parabacteroides distasonis
CGAAGGATGACCACCTGATGCTCGCCCAGAACATCATCATCTCCTTGGAGGAGATCGACTCCATGACGACCAAAGAGATCAACCAGCTCAAGGCCTTCACGACCATGCCCCATATCAACGAGCGGCCTCCCTATGCACGGCATACGGTGCTCATGCCACGGGTGGCTTCGCTCACGGCGACGGGCAACAACGTCACCTTCCTGACCGACCAGACCGGCAACCGACGCTGGCTGCCCTTTCAGGTCGAACGGATCGACAATCCTTGGCAGGCCGACATTCCCTATGAGGGGATGTATGCCCAGGCTC
>JAFBIU010000164.1 GCA_021531775.1 Parabacteroides distasonis
GACAGCCAGATGGGTAGCGTGACCGGTGGTGGAGAGTATGAGGCGGGTACGCAAGCCACCGTGACGGCCGTAGCGAACAGTGGGTATCAGTTCAAGCAGTGGAGCGACGGCAATAAGAGTGCCACCCGTAGTGTAACCGTCAACAGCAACCTGACCTTGACCGCTACCTTCGAGGCTGAGAGCTCAGGTGGTGTGGATCCGGAGGAGCCTCCCTTCTCCTAACCCAGGGCCTATGGTATCCTAACTACCTATCATAGGCTTCCCTGCTGACCCAAGGCAAGTTCCCCTCTGACCGAGGGGACTG
>JAFBIU010000165.1 GCA_021531775.1 Parabacteroides distasonis
CGGGTGGTAGTTCGTCTGGAAATCCGGAGGGGGAGACTCCTGCCGTGAAGCAGTTCACCTTGACGGTTCTGTCTGCCAATGAGGAGCAGGGAACTGTAACCGGTGGCGGTACGTTCGATGAGGGCACTTCTGCCACCATCTCCGCTACGGCCAAGAGCGGTTACCAGTTTGAGAAGTGGAGCGACGGGAACACTTCAGCCTCCCGCACGATCACAGTAACGGAGAACTTGACCCTGACCGCCTCCTTCAAGGCGGAAGAGACCTCCGGTGGTGAGGAGCCTCCTTTCTCCTAATCAGT
>JAFBIU010000166.1 GCA_021531775.1 Parabacteroides distasonis
CTGCACCTAATCTTTGAAGCTTGCTATCAACCAGCTTTTTTGCAGCTTCCTTTATGTACTGAATACTTGTCTTAGCCATACTTTTTTGACTTTGAATTGAAATCTGCGGCAAAGGTACGATGCAAGGTATGCCAAAAAAGTGTATAGGTTTGATTAAAACCTCAAATCCGCAACTACGCGCCTAATATGATACAGAAGCGAAAAGAATCTGGCAAAAACGGAGTAGACTGTTACAGCAAAAACGGCCATGCTGTTACAGTTCTGACGAGGCAAAGTTAATGTTTTTTTCTTAGACTG
>JAFBIU010000167.1 GCA_021531775.1 Parabacteroides distasonis
CCGGAACGCAACCAGTACCTCATCCTGGAAATGAACTTTGCCAGCATTCATGCCGACCTGGAGAATTACAAGGAGGCGATGGATCGCTATTGTTATCGGGTGTTCCGGGCCTTTTGCGACAGATACCAAAACATTCTGCCTCCCTACTTTGCAGAACGCGTTTTACGGGAATCCGAGGCTGTGGATCTGCTGGATAGTGTCTGCACGGAATGTCAAACCTTGGGCCTCCCCCTCTACCTCCTGATCGACGAATACGACCATTTCACCAACAAGATTCTGGCCGAGCCGGACTG
>JAFBIU010000168.1 GCA_021531775.1 Parabacteroides distasonis
TGGGACTATTCGGGTATGTCTATTTGAACTGTAATATCTGTAAGAACTGTAAGACCACAATGCAATCCTCCTTTTAGGCACACAAATCTGTGGTATGACACAAAAATGGGTGCCTGAAAGGGGGAGGCTCATATGCAAAGGTAATTCCTCTACATCAGTAGTATAGGAGACTGCAACATCTCCCATCAGGATAGATTCTCTATCTCTTGTATGGACAAGCCGGTACTTGAGGCAATAACATCCAACGGAACATGTTGGGCTTTCAAATTGCGGGCTACAGATGCCAGGTTCT
>JAFBIU010000169.1 GCA_021531775.1 Parabacteroides distasonis
TTCTTGACAACTACCACGAGAATCACCTGGAAACCGATTCCTACCGGATTGGCCAACTGGAGGAGAACATGGCCTATGATGGTGATTTCAAACCCTTCTTTCAGTACATGGCTGACAGCATCTATACGTTTGCCTCCCAGCGTGACCGGCAGAAGGGCGAGGCCTTCGTGCATGGCTACACCCTTGCCCTGACCAGCCAGTGTAGCTACTACCGTCCCATCTCCGAACTGGACAATCAGGGTGGTTATGCCGACATCTTTCTCCGTCCGCGCCATGAGA
>JAFBIU010000016.1 GCA_021531775.1 Parabacteroides distasonis
TTTTGTAGGAATCCAATCAATTAATCCTTATTTTTGCAGGAAGAAACGGACAAATTTTACCGCGGTAAAATTTACGGCCGTAAAATTTACGGTGGTAAAGGAGACAGACGAGTTGAATCAACTAGACAATACAGGGAGATATGAAATTCTACAATCGAGAAAAGGAACTGGCCATTTTGGAAAAAGTGCGGCAAACCGCTTTTGCCGTTCATTCACAAATGACCGTACTGACAGGCAGAAGACGCATCGGCAAGACAAGTCTGGTTGTCAAGAGTTGCGAGGGGACACCGACCGTTTATTTATTCGTCAGCCGGAGCAATGAGTCAGACCTCTGCAAACGATTTGCTGCTGAAATCCGGATCTCCTTGGAAACCTTCGTTCCCGACATCAACCATTTCGGAGATCTGTTTGGCTTCTTGATGGATCTGGGCAAACGGATGTACTTCAACCTGCTCATTGACGAATTTCAAGAATTCTACTACATCAATCCGGAGATATACAGCCTGATGCAAGATGCTTGGGACCGGCATCGGAAAGAGAGTCATGTGAACCTGATTGTCAGTGGTTCGGTCTATACATTAATGAATCGGATTTTCCGAGATGCCAAGGAGCCGCTCTACGGCCGGGCCGACCGTATCATGAAACTGATGCCCTTCTCCAATGCTGTCTTGAAAGAGATATTGGCCGACCATAAGCCGGGATATTCGCACGAGGATTTGCTGGCTCTCTATACCTTCACGGGTGGGGTACCCAAATATGTAGAGCAATTCATGGACAATGGTTGTACAGACATGGAGGGTATGGTCGATTTCATGTTGCAACCGGGATCCTCTTTTCTGAGTGAAGGACAGGCTCTGCTGATACAGGAGTTTGGCAAGAAATATGGAAACTATTTCTCCATCTTGTCGGCCATCGCCAACGGCCGCAACACCTTGCCGGAAATGGAGGCTGCCTTGGGAGACATCAGCTTGGGTGGCCAACTGAAACGGTTGGAAGAGGACTACAATCTGGTGAAGAAGAAACGTCCGGTTTTTTCCAAAGAGGGTACGCAAGCAGTCCGCTACGAGATTTCCGATCTGTTCTTGCGCTTTTGGTTCCGCTATTTCATCAAGTACCAGAGCTACATAGAGATACAGAACTATGAGCGTTTAGCAACGATCATCAAGAAGGACTATCCCACCTTTTCCGGGATTGCCTTGGAAATGTATTTCTGCCAGCAGCTGATCGAGAGTCAGGATTTTTCAATCATAGGATCCTGGTGGCAGGGCAAGAACAACAAGGATCAAGATGAGATTGATATCGTGGGCGTGTATGCCGAAGAAAAGCGAGCTCTCGTGGCGGAAGTCAAACGACAGACGAAAAACTTCAAACCGGAACTGCTGGCCCAAAAGGTGGAGGCTATCCGCAAGAAGATATTGTACAACTACGAGATCGAGAGCCGGCTTTTCTCCATGGAAGACATGTAGCAGGAGATCTACCTCCCCCTTCATGACTTATTTACCCGACTTGGCAATGCCTGTTTCGGTATCCTTCAAGCTATCGGTATCCCGATCGATCCCGGTGAACTTGCGTCCCTTCGAGAAGGTCCAAACCAATTTGAAGCCGACGAGATTGGAGGTGTCGCGATTGCGTACCAACAGCTGTTTGGAGACCAAGCGATTGTGGTAGATCACCTCTTCCACCTTGCCGTTCTGCTTGAACAGATTCTGCCAAAGAATACTGGCTGACAGTCCTTTCCATTGATAGGAGACCTGCAGGAAGTTGGAGAAGACGTTGCGACCTTCGTATTCGTTTTCCATAAAATGGAAGCCATTGTCCATCCCCGCCATGACCGTCCATGCACCCATCCAAGCCGTCAGTCCGAGGTTGTAGTTGAAAGACGTGAGGCGATGGCTGTAATCCTGTCCGTCGTTGACACAATGCACTACCTGGGCGGTAAAGTCCGTTTTCAAGTGCTGGGGAATGATGTCAAAACTGGTGTAACTTTGAGACAGGAGAAAGTTGATGCGTCGCCCTTCGCGGAAGCTCTTGACGAAATGGTTGTCGTCGGTACGCTCGATGTGTTGCATGGCCGGATGAGCACAATGACGGAAAAATGTCATCCATTCGGTGTAGAGCCGAGGCGACTGATAGCTCAATGTCAATGTCTGCTCATCTCTTCTATCCATGATCAGGTTAGGATTACCCTGGGTATATTCCAATCCGTTGGTGATGATCGTCATTTCACTCATATTCTGCAGCTTGGAGGTTGCCGGATAGGAGGAGAGTGTATAATTGAGCTTGACAACAGAGGTCAGCGGGAAAGAGAGGTTGAGTTTCGGACGTAACCACAGACGATCGTAACCCGATGTCCCTTGCCGATAGTATTCCCGGCTGAGGCCTACTCCCACCATGTAACCGAGCAGCCCCATCTTCCCTTGCAGCTGGGAGAACACATAGAGATTACTGGTATGGATCCACGAAAGGAGGTCGGCATCTCCCGTATAACGGTTGCGGATAAATTTTTGGTTGTATCGGACTCCTCCGGTCCATGTGAAGGGTTTCAGCCGGTTTTCATAGAGGACCTCCGACTGCAACACCTTCGATTTACCCAACGTACTGTACCCGAAAGTCGTTGGGTCGGAGGTGAACAGGTAGTCATAATCTGTATGGGTATAAGAACCCGTTAGGTTGGCTATCAACGTCTGCTCCTTTCCCAATGCCAGCTTCCCATAGAGATCGAGCAGTGGCGACACATTTTTCTCCCGAATGTCCGTGGTTTCAAGCTGATCAGGGGTGTTCACCTCGATCTGCTCGTAATTCCGTGGGTTGTTTGTAACCGAAGTGGAGAGTGTCGCGAGAAACGCCAAGCGGTCGGAATTGATCAGGCTGTATCGTGCCTGTAGATTGTGGGAATGATTGCGGGAAAAGGCATCGGTAGTACGACGCTCCACTCGCTGGTAAGTATCATCGGCCATCAGGTAGTCGGCCGTTTCAAGGCTATTCATGCCCGTACTGTGCCGATAGTCTCCCGAATAGTTCAAGGAGAGTTCGTTCCTACCGCTATTCCATTTGGAGTAGGCCGTACCTTTGGTATAGTCCGATTTGGGTAGCCAGGTGCCGCCAACCCCCACCACATACCCCTTTTCGATAGGGCGAGTGATGATATTGATGACCATGCCCACGTCTTCACCATACCTGACTCCGGGCCGGTCGATGCACTCCACCTTCTCCACCTCGTTCGGTTGAAGCGACTGCAGGTCAGCAACAGAGGCCTCCACATCATTGATCCTCACCTGCACAGATCCGATCAGGGAATTGGTAGGCGATATGCTTTCGTTGATGTCATCCACCTTCACTTGGGGTAGCGACAACATCTTCAGTAAACTATAGCCCGAAGATACGGAACGGATCATCTCTTCGGAGGGGAAAATCAGTTTACCATCCGTACGACTGATCACCTTGGCTCCTTGTACAACCACTTCTGCCAGTTGCACACTATCTTTCGGGGCATCTATCTGTCCCTTCATCGTCGTAGTTGCCCACAGGAAACATACGATCCACAACCATGTCTTTCTCATTTTTTCCATCTTTTTGCATTGCTTAGTTGCCTGCAAAAGTAGTGGGCGGACATGGTTGCAATAGCTGAAAAATACTGACATTTAACCGTCTGAAACCGATTGTCAGTCAAATGTCAGATAATTGTCCGACAGAATCCTATTGATCGGAAGGCTGCCGATGCTTCAGTTCATAGGTTTTTCCTCGTTCCGACAGGATCTCCCAATCCGAAGCCTGCTGCAATTCGTTCCGGAGCCGACGAATGGTTGTATAGAGTGTCTCACTCGCGTTGTCTTTGTTGGGCCAAAGGGCATCGCAAATCTCCTGTTTGGTCAGTTTGTGGTCGGGAGCCTGCAGGAACAGAGCCATCAGTTGCTCTTGCATCGGGGTCAGGTGTAAAGGCATCACCAAGTTTTCAGTCCGAACGGTTTCCCGTTTCCAAAGGGAGAAGAAGAGGGACAAGAGGGTACCCACAAAGAGCCAAAAGGAGAGCCGTTGATTGGACATGCCCCACACAAAGGCCATCGAGTAACTGGCTTGAGCCTCCATCTTCACCTCAAAGTCTTCGTTCCGAGGCGTAATGTGGTAGGCAATATAGGCTTTGGGACGCAGAGCCTCTGTCTGCAGATGCCGTTGGAACGTAGGGTCGTTGACCGTCATGACCCTTGTTTCGGGAGAGGGCATCGCCAAGAGACGATAGGCCTGAATCGAGTCCTGTCTCATGCGTTCATAACCTCGATCCTTGATCGTCAGCAGTAACGCTTGATGCAGATCACTCTCCAAACCTTTCCGGGTTTGGTTGTAACTGGAGATACTACTGGTGATGGCCATCACCAACAACAGCATACCCGTCACGCATGCTATTCTTTTCAGTCTGATTACCTGTTTTTCCATCCTTCCATTCTATCTAAAGATTCATTATCTGCAGCCTGTTTTTACGGTATGCCTATCGGGCTACCGTAAACGCAAATATAGAAGGAATTTTCCGATTGACCAAATCTTACAGTTCTTACAGATGACAGTTCCCCCAGACGCACTACCCCAAGGTATCTGCTAAAATGACAGGTACACAAACGGCACCACTGGAAGTTCTTAAAAAGAAAAGGTCGTTCTAGAACATCACGTCCTTGAACGACCCCAGATAGATCCCCATACCCCAGTGCACGGGGTAATTGTGTATTTTGTAACTAAATTACGCAATGATTATTTGTACGGTTCACCCTTTACGGCTGCGATACCCGGCAGAACCTTACCTTCGATGGCTTCCAGCAAAGCACCACCACCAGTAGAAACGTAAGATACGCCCTGAGCCAAACCAAACTTGTTCACGCAAGCAACAGAGTCACCGCCACCTACCAATGAGAAGGCACCGTTCTTTGTAGCCTCAACGATCGCTTCACCTACTGCACGAGAACCAGCTGTGAAGTTGTCGAATTCGAATACGCCGGTCGGACCGTTCCACAGGATCGTCTTAGAACCCTTGATCACGTTGCCGTAGATCTCCATGGTCTTCGGACCGATATCGAGACCTTCCCAACCGTCAGGAATTTCGTTTACAGGAGCATAATCGCTGTTGCAATCGTTGCTGAAGCTGTCACCGATCTTGGCATCTACTGCCAATACCAAGTTAACGCCCTTATCTTTAGCCTTCTGCATCAATTCCAAAGCCAGATCCAACTTGTCATCCTCACAGATAGACAAACCGATCTTACCGCCCTGAGCCTTTGTGAAGGTATAAGTCATACCGCCTGTTACGATCAGGTTATCCACCTTGTTCAGCAAGTTCTCGATGATCTCGATCTTAGAAGAAACCTTCGAACCACCCATGATGGCTGTGAACGGACGCTGGATGTTGTTCATCACCTTATCCACAGCGTTTACCTCTTTCTCCATCAGGTAACCGAACATCTTGTTGTCTGTGTCGAAATAGTCTGCGATCAATGCCGTAGAAGCGTGAGCACGGTGAGCTGTACCGAATGCATCGTTTACATAGCAGTCTGCATACGAAGCCAGTCTCTTGACAAATTCTTTCTGGCTCTCTTTGACAGCCTTCTTGGCAGCCTTCTTCTCCTCGTCTGTAGCATCTTCAGCCAAACCTCTGGGCTTGCCCTCTTCTTCTGCATAGAAACGCAGGTTCTCCAGCAACAGAGCCTCACCCGGTTGCAAAGCAGCAGCCTTCACGCCAGCCTCTTCACCGATGCAGTCGTTAGCAAACTGAACATCAACACCCAGTAATTCAGACACATGACCCAAGATGTGCTTCAAAGAGAACTTGTCAGTTACACCTTTCGGACGGCCTAAGTGAGAACCGATGATCACGCTACCACCGTCAGCCAAGATCTTCTTCAAAGTCGGAAGAGCGGCACGGATACGTGTGTCGTCTGTGATGTTGAAGTTTTCATCCAGAGGAACATTAAAGTCAACGCGGACAAATGCCTTTTTACCAGCAAAATTAAAATTGTCAATAGTTTGCATACTATATTTTTTAAATATGTTTAAAATGTCGCTTTTGATCGTTTATGTTGACCACCCTTACATGGCCTTAAACTGTTTGCAAACTTACACAAAAATTTTTGTTTTTCTCTTTCGGACTCTGCTTTTTTTGCCGGTGGCCTCATTTTTTTGTACTTTTACGCCACGTGATGATTTCCTTGTCACGAACAAACCGATAAAACAGACCGATCATGAGACATTTTTACCAACTGATTGCCGGTTGCCTGCTGGCGTTATCTGTACAGGCACAAGAATGGAAAGCGATTCCGATGGCCGACCCGACCATCTTTGTCGAAAACGGAACCTATTACCTGACGGGTACTTACGATGGAGGGGCACAGGGGTTTGCCTTGCTTGCCTCCGACGATTTGGAGCATTGGCGCGTACCCGACGGGAGCGAGCAGCTGTGGATCCTGCAGAAGGGACAGCAGACCTATGGGGAGAAGGGATTTTGGGCTCCGCAACTGTTGCGGGTGGATGGTACCTATTATTTGACTTATACGGCCAACGAACAGACGGCTTTGGCGGCTTCCTCCTCCTTGACAGGTCCTTTCCGCCAGACGGAGATCCGGCCGATTGACGGTTCGGCCCACAACATCGACTCCTTCCTCTTCCGCGATGAGGATGGGAAATATTACCTCTATCATGTGCGCTTTGGAAATGGCAACCGCCTGTGGGTGGCCGAATTTGACTGGTCCACCGGCAGCATCCGGCCGGAGACGCTCCAACAGTGTATCGACTGCACGGAGGCTTGGGAGAACACGCCGGCCCGCCCTTCGGTACCGATCATGGAGGGGCCAACGGTGGTGAAATGGGATGGAGTCTATTACCTCTTCTATTCGGCCAATGATTTCCGGAGCATCGACTATGCTGTGGGGTATGCAACCGCTCCTACGCCCTATGGTCCCTGGACGAAACAGCCCGACTGCCCCATCATCCACCGGAGTCTGGTGGGTGAGCCTGGTTCGGGTCATGGCGATCTCTTCCAAGGTAAGGACGGACGATTCTATTATGTCTATCATGTCCACCAGTCAGCCGACCGGGTGGCCCCACGGTTGACCCGCATCGTACCGCTCCTGCGTGAGAAGCAGGGAGAGCTCTATCGTCTCTCGGTCGATACGACGCGTATCATCCGTCCGGTTTGGAAATAACCAGGCAAAAAGATCCGGTTCACATCAACCGGCATGAGAAGTGCCGGTTGATCTCAACCGTTGCCACTGCAGTCTGCCGGCATAAAGATTTCCGGTTCGCGACGAGCCTGACAATGCTCGAAGAGCCAAGGCGTGAAGGGCGAATCGAACGAACGGGCCCCTTGCGGACACTCTTTCACACAGGCACAACATTTGATGCACTTCTGTGGGTCACTGACCGTACCATCATCCACCAGGGTAATGGCACCTACCGGACAAATGGCTTCGCAATAGCCACATTGGGTACAGAGGTCGGCCTCCACAACTGGTGCCTGCGGATTGTGCTTGCCCTTCTGTTTGTAGGGTCGCTGGCCCTTCACCTCCAAGGGCGATACCAGACTGGCATCAGACACGTGCGAGAGGTATTCCCGGATCTGCAGGCCAAAGGCCATGGCTTTACGCAGGTCCTCCTCGTCGGGTCTGCCGGCAGCCACCGGCATGTCGGGTCGGCTGAAGGAGTGTTCTCCGATGAAAGCGGCAGCTGCCACGGGTACGAAGCCCTTCTCCTTCAACAGGTCGGACAACTCCAGCAACGCATCCTCGTAATCGCGATTTCCATACACCACGACCGGAACAACCGGAGCTTGGTCGGCTCGGAAATTTCAGAGACGCTCAACAGCAGTTTCCGCTACCCGTCCGCCATAGACAGGCACAGCCACCACCGTCAGCTCGTCTTCCAGATTAGCCTCTTCCGGCACCTCGTAGGTCAGATCCCACTCGGCAAACGTGGTCACCTTCATCCCCTCGGCAATGGCATAAGCGATCTTGGCCGATGTATGTGTCGGGGAGAAATAGACTAAATGAACACTGGTGTATCGCATAACCTTCTTACTTCTTCAAGGCACCCTCAATCGCCTGCATCAATTCTGCAAACTCCTCATCCGTATATCCTTTCGACGCAAAGATGATTTTTCCGCTCTTGTCGATGACATAGCTTCGCGGAATCAGGTTCTTGGCAAAGGCTGCGAAGATAGACCGGTTCTTGTCGGGATAGAGGGGAAACGTGAATCCCTTCCTCTCGTTATACACCTTCAGATCGGCATCTGAATGTTCACGACCGATCACCAGCATCACGAAGTCCTTGTTGTCCTTGTACTTGGGCCACAACTCTTTCTGCACAGAGGCCAGCTCCTTCTGACAGGGCGGACACCAGGTGGCGAAAAAGTTTACCAAGAGGACTTTTCCTTGGAATTCGGAGGAGGATGTCTTCGTGCCATTGTCCGACACGATGGTAAAAGCGGGCATTGCATCGCCTACCTTCACCAGATCTGCATTGGAATCGTCCTGTGCACGACACACGAACGCCAACAATGCAAACATCACAATCAATCCCATTTTTTTCATTGTACTTGTTGTATATAGTGTTTGTTATTAGAGTGTCTGTTTGACGGCATTGGACTGTTCGTAGCCCATTCGCAATGCCTTCAGGTTCAGCTCGACAATCTCCTCGCCCTTACGACCGAAGATCTGTCGGATACCAGCCTCCAGCTTTTCAAGTCCGATACCCATAAAGGGGGCAGCAGCTCCCAGCATAACGATGTTGGCAGCCCGGGGCGAACCGGCCTCCTTGGCCAAGACCTCCACATCGAGCACCACCTTGTTGGGCAACTGATCCAAAGCGGCCTGCAGGGCCTCCATCGAGGGGTAGTTCGGAATGTTGATGAAGGGACCGGAGTGGGTCACCAACCAGCCGTCTCGCTTCAGGTAGGGCAGGTAACGCAAGCCCTCCATCGGTTCGAGCGAGATGATCAGGTCTGCCCCTCCCAACGGAATCAGATCGGAAGCGATCGGACTGTCGGAGAGGCGCAGGTTGGACTGTACGTCTCCCCCGCGCTGACTCATCCCGTGTACTTCAGCCTGTTTCATATACAGCCCCTCTTTGAGAGCGGCTTCGCCAATGACGGCGGCAATGGAGAGGATTCCCTGTCCTCCTACTCCAGACAAGATGATATCAGTCTTCATTTCTTTTGCGCTTTTTTCTTTCTGGCTAATGTTTGGATACACTCACGTCGGGGAATCAGCACGGAGACTCCCTTATACTCGATCTCTTCGCGGATGATGGCTTTCATCTCCTCGTAGTTCTTCTTCAGTGGAATCATCACCCGGATGTGGGCAGGATCGACACCAATACCGGCACAGATGGCTTCCAGGCGTCCGGTTCCGGCCGAATCTTGTCCGCCGGTCATGGCTGTCGTCTCGTTGTCCGAAATGACGATGGTCACATTGGCCTGCTCATTGACGCAATCCAGCAATCCGGTCATACCCGAATGGGTGAAGGTGGAGTCACCAATGACAGCCAGGGCAGGATAGAGCCCGGCATCTGCCGCTCCCTTCGCCATCGTAATGGAGGCACCCATGTCGATGCAGGAGTCGATGGCACGGAAAGGAGGCAAAGCACCCAACGTATAACAACCGATGTCACTGAACACCTTGGCGGTCGGGTATTCGGCTATCACTTCGTTCAGAGCTGTGTACATATCGCGATGGCCACAACCCTGGCAGAGTGCGGGCGGACGTTGTTCGACCACTTCCGGTTTGGCAAAGTAGGTCACGACCTCCTTACCCAAGGCACGTGCCACCGCATCGGGTGTCAACTCACCATCCCGCGGCAAGGTACCGTCCAAGCGGCCATGCACCCGAAGTCCACGGGCAAGGAAACCTTTCAGCTGCTCCTCAACGATCGGATAGCCCTCTTCGAGAACCAACAGTTCGTCGCATTCGTTGGCCAACTGCTCCACGAGCTTCTTAGGCAACGGATATTGGGTGATCTTCAAGACCGGATGGGGGAAACCGTCCGGATAGTTTTCGGAAAGATAATTGAAAGCGATACCGGTGGTCAAGATGCCCAACGACTTGTCGGGTGCATCGAAATAGTGATTGTAACGAGAAGTTTCCGAAGCGGCCGTAAAGGTATCCTGGGCAGCCAACAAAGCCTTGTAACGCTGGCGGGCCAAGGCGGGCAACAGGATGTAGCGACGACGTCCATCCTCCGGACAACTCATGGTGTTCTCAGGCTTCGCCGGACGAACCTCCACACCGGCACGCGAGTGGGCCATACGGGTGGTCACACGCAACAGAATCGGATAGCCCAAGCGTTCAGAAAGTTCAAAGCCCTCATAGACCATATCGTATGCCTCCTGTTGGTTGGAGGGTTCCAGTACCGGCACCATGGCAAAGCGGCCATAGGCCCGGTTGTCCTGTTCGTTTTGTGATGAGTGCATCGAGGGGTCATCGGCCGTGACGATGATCATGCCTCCATGGATACCGCTCATGGCGGCATTCATGAAACAGTCGGCAGCCACATTCAGTCCGACATGCTTCATACAGCACAATGCACGTTTACCTGCATAACTCATACCCAAGGCAGCCTCCATGGCTGTCTTCTCGTTCGCACTCCAGCGGCAATGCACACCACGGGCTTGAGCCACGGGAGATTGCTGGATATATTCGGTTATCTCGGTAGAGGGAGTTCCGGGATAGGCATACACGCCTGAGAGACCCGCATCAATCGCAGCCTGGGCAATTGCCTCATCCCCTAAAAAAAGATGTTTTTCCATGCCAGAATTAAATAATAAATGATTCGTTGTTTTATCGAACAAAAATAACACTATTATTTCCAACTCCGGCTATGGAATCCCTATTTCTTTCATTCGATCCCCAAAATATCGGGGATTTAACGGATTTTACGTCGGTTCAGCTCGGCCCGATAGCGGTTGGCATTGCGATTGTGCTCGGCCAAGGTGCGGGCAAAATTGTGTCGGCCGGAAAAATCCTCCTTGGCACACATATATAAATAGGTATGCTGCATCGGATGCAAGACAGCCTCCAACCCTCTCCGCGAAGGGATGCGCAAGGGTCCCGGTGGCAGACCGGCATGTTTGTAGGTGTTGTAGGGCGACTCTACTTCGAGGTGGGCGGTCAGAATACGTCTCAAAGTGAAATCTCCGACGGCAAACTTGACGGTCGGGTCAGCCTGCAAGGGAATGCCTCTCTTCAACCGGTTCAGGTAGAGTCCTGCCACAATCGGATACTCATCTGCTGCGGCTGTCTCCTCCTCCACGATCGAGGCCAAGATGGCCACTTCGGCAGGCTTCAATCCTACCTGTTCGGCCTGTGCCAACCGTTCCGTTGTCCAGAAGGCCTTGTATTCACGCATCATCCGACGCATGAACTGTTCGGCAGAAATGTTCCAATAGAGTTCGTAGGTGTCGGGAATGAAGAGGGTCGGAAGGGTCAAGGTGGTGAAACCTAAGGAATCGCAATAGGCCGAATCATTCCAGAGTTGCAAGAGTTCGTCGGCCTGGAGCATCAACTGCTCATCCAACCGGGCTGCCAGCTCCTCTTTGAGACGGATGTTGTGGAAGACAACCCGGGTGGCAACCTGATTGCCCCGACGCAGGTTGTTCACCAGCTCCCAATTGCTCATGCCTGCCTTGACAGCATAACGACCTGTCTTCAGCTGGGTGGGACAGTTCCGCCATTGCGCTACCCGTCTGAACCCGCTCAAATCGCGACAGGAGGCGGCTCCCAACTGCTCGCAAACCTGCTCAAAATTCTTCTGCTGATCTACATATATATAATAGGTCTCTTGCGGGAAGAAATTGGGACGCCATGCCAGGTTGTATCCCCACAGAGCGATCCCCGCCAAAATGGCAAAGGCGGCCAAAAGACCGCCTATGATACCTTTCTGTTTTGTTGTGATTCGTCGATGCTGTTTCATTGACACATTTCATGAATGATACGGATCAACTCACCACCCAACTCTTCGGCCTCCTGCATGGTGTGCGCCTCCGAATAGATACGGATGATCGGTTCGGTATTGCTCTTGCGCAGGTGAACCCACTTATCGGGAAAGTCGATCTTCACACCGTCGATGTCCGTGATGTCGTATTGGGCAAACTGCTCCTTCACCCGATTCAGGATGGCATCCACATCGATGTCCGGTGTCAACTGCACCTTCTGCTTCGAGATGAAGTAGGGAGGATAGGATGCACGCAACTCACTGGTCTTGATCTGTTTCTTAGCCAGGTGTGTCAGGAAGAGCGCAATACCTACCAATGCGTCACGACCGTAATGGCTGGCCGGATAGATCACACCACCATTACCTTCACCACCGATCACAGCATTAGTTGCTTTCATCTTGGCTACTACATTGACTTCACCTACGGCTGCTGCATTGTATTCGCAACCATGGGCACGGGTCACGTCACGCAAAGCACGGCTGGAGCTCAAGTTGCTGACCGTATTGCCCGGTGTGTGTGACAAGACATAGTCGCTCACGGCTACCAAGGTGTATTCTTCACCAAACATCTCTCCGTTCTCGCACACGATGGCCAGACGGTCCACGTCTGGATCGACTACAAAGCCGACATCGGCCTTGGCAGAGGTCATCAAGGATGCAATCTCCGTCAGGTTCTCAGGCAGCGGCTCCGGATTGTGGGCAAAATTGCCGTGAGGTGCACAATGCAATTTGAAGATCTCCTGTACACCCAAAGCGTGCAACAATTCGGGAATGACAATGCCACCTACCGAGTTGACACAATCGACCGCCACACGGAATTTGGCAGCACGGATCGCCTCCACATCCACCAAGTCCAGCTTGAGCACACTCTCGATATGTTTCTGCATGTAGGTTGTATCAACCTTTACATGACCCAGATGATCCACATCCGCAAAAACAAACTCTTCGGCTGCAGCAATGCGCAACACTTCGGCACCTTCGGCCGCATTCAAGAACTCACCACGTTCGTTGAGCAGCTTCAAGGCGTTCCACTGTTTCGGATTATGGCTGGCAGTCAAAATAATACCACCACAGGCTCCCTCCATGGCAACAGCCAGTTCCGTCGTCGGAGTCGTAGCCAGGTCAATGTCCACCACATCCAAGCCCATACCGGTCAATGTGCCCAGTACAACCTGTTTTACCATGGGGCCAGAAATACGGGCATCGCGTCCGACCACAATCTTGTTCGAAGTCACTTTTGTGTTTTTCTGGATGAAGGTAGCATAAGCTGCCACAAACTTCACAATCGCTAACGGATTCAGTCCGTCTTCCGGATCGCCTCCTATCGTACCGCGGATGCCGGAAATAGATTTGATCAATGTCATAAATTATCCTCAAATTTGTATTGCAGAATCTCATAATAAGCCGGCTCATAGCTCGACTGGTCGCTCGAAAGCCCCCGTTTGAAGGGCACGATCAGTTTCACTTTAGCCCGGTCTCCTACATAGAGCAATGGGGTTTGAATCCCCTCGCTGGTGTAGGTACCTCCGTAATAATAATCCCCAAACGTCATGGTGTAGGGATCGGTTCCATTGCTGTTCGGACCATAATTGATCGAACGACCGTCGCTATGCGCATATACGGCATAGGGCGAATACTGGTAAACATAAGCTGAATCCTTCGGATATGAGACAATGCAACGATAAATGATCTTCGTCTCACCCGATACAGCCCGTTCAGCTGTTCCTCTATCGATAATGTTCAGATAGACACCATTTTCCAATTTGACGAATTGGTTTTCCTTAAAGACCGTATCAGCCGGAAAATCTTTCAGGATTTCAAAACCCTTCTCATCGATCAACCGCTCAATCACGTCTTTCTCCTCATTCAAGTAGTCTGTGTAGGACTTTGTTTTACTGCACGAGGCTGCCCAAAGAGCAGCACACACCAACAACACGATCGCAAAACCTTTTTTCATCTATTACTCATTTAACTAATTGAACGGCAAAAATAGAGAATCTCCTCCATTTATCGACTATGTTTTAGCTACTTTCTTTCCGGATTTACAACATTTACCGGTTTTTCCGGATTCTTCGGATCAAATTCGGCCAGTCCCTTTTCGAACAGGGCAACAGCCTCTTCCAACGTACCTACAAATTCGCCACCGGAGGCATTCTTATGGCCGCCTCCCTGAAAATAGGTCGAGGCAAACCGGTTGCAGGGGAAATCGCCTACCGAACGCAACGAGACACGGATATCCTCCGGACTCTCCCGGATGAAGGCTGAAAACTGCACGTGCCCGATGCTGAGCGGCAGGTTGACGAACCCTTCCGTATCGCCCGTCTTGTAGTTAAAACTCTTCATCTCCTTTTGGGTCAAGGTGATGAGGGCGGCATGCTTCTCGGGATAGACCTTCATCTTCTCGTAGAGCACATAGCCCATCATGCGCATACGCGATTCTGTGGTGGTCTGATTGACCTGCCGGTAGATCCAATCCTTGTCAATACCCTTCTTGATGAGCTCACTGATGATGGTGTAGATTTCCGGTTTGTTGGAATTGTAGGTAAACCCGCCTGTGTCGGTCATCATACCGGTATAGAGGCAGGTGGCTGCCTTCCGATCGACCAGTTCAAACCGTCCCAACCGGCAGATCACCCGGAAGACCAACTCACAGGTCGAAGAGATCTGAGGCTCCGAAATGATCACCTTACAGAAATCGGCCGGATCGAGATGGTGGTCGATCAAGATACGTCGGGTCTCAGCCTCCATCACGACAGGTGCCAACTTACCCATCCGCTTCGGTTCGTTCAAGTCCAGACAGAAGAGCACGTCAGCCTCCTGGATCAGTTTCCGTGCCTTTTCAGGACAACGATCAAACACCACAATGTCCGATGCTCCGGGCATCCATTGATAGAACGCGGGAAAATCATTGGGTACGACAACCGACACCTGCTCTTTTTCGCTGGCCATCAGGAAATGGTAAAGTCCCAACGACGAACCGATGGCATCGCCGTCCGGCGACATGTGGGAAACAATCACAAAACGTTGCCCCTTGTCCAGGTATTTCTTCAGTTGCTGAATCAGCTCTTCCTGTATCACTTTTGTCAACATAAGCAGCCTATTTTTCTACTTCTATATACATTAATTAAATTAATTGCAAATCTTTTTATTCACGCTTTAGATGCCAAAGGTAAGAACATTTCCCGGCCTCACCAAAATTATTGTCGGGGAAGTTTGAAATCATTGCCGGAATCGAGATTCTTGCTACATTTGCCCCCATGAAACAAACAGGTGATCTATTCCGAAAGTTGCAATTGGCATTGGCCTACTTCATTGCAACCGGTGCCGGGGTCGGCTGCCTCATGATGTGGCAGGATCCTACCGGTGTGCGCTATGGCATGGATGTTCTGCTCGCCCAATTGCGGGAGGCCTTCCCTTTTGCAGCCAGCCTCTTCACGGATCTGTACCCTTCAGCCGTTGCCCTCCTGCTGGTGAACGGTCTGCCCAATCTCCTCTCCATCTACCTCCTCCACCGTCATCACTCCGGAGCTAGCGGCAGCACACTTACCTGCGGACTTTTGCTGCTCGGCTGGATACTGGTCGAGTTTTATGCCTGGGGGTTCAACGGCATGTCAGTGGCCTTTGCCCTCCTTGCCGGTTTCCAAATTGCCCTGAGCGCGAAAATCAGATGAGAATGCACAAATCTATCCCTCTGTGCCGGATATACACGGGAAAACTCTTATCTTTGCGGCAAAATAAGTAAGCATCATGAGTGACCAACGTTATAATCTGCGCGGCGTGTCCGCCTCAAAAGAAGATGTTCACAACGCTATCAAGAACATCGACAAAGGAATATTCCCGAATGCATTCTGCAAGATTATCCCCGATATTTTGGGAGGTGATCCGGATTATTGTAACATCATGCATGCCGACGGCGCCGGTACGAAATCGTCGTTAGCCTACATGTATTGGAAAGAGACAGGCGACCTGTCTGTCTGGAAAGGCATTGCACAAGATGCCCTGATCATGAATATCGACGACCTGCTCTGTGTCGGAGCAGTAGATAATATTTTGGTTTCCTCAACCATCGGACGTAACAAATTGCTGATTCCCGGCGAGGTGATTTCGGCCATCATCAACGGTACAGACGAACTGTTGGCGGAATTGCGCGACATGGGTGTCGGTTGCTATGCGACAGGTGGCGAGACAGCCGATGTAGGCGACTTGGTTCGTACCATCATCGTTGACAGTACGGTAACCTGCCGTATGAAACGGGCAGACGTCATCGACAACAAGAACATTCAAGGGGGTGACGTGATTGTCGGTCTGGCTTCGTTCGGACAGGCCACCTACGAGAAGTCTTACAACGGTGGTACAGGCAGCAACGGACTGACTTCAGCCCGTCACGATGTATTTGCCAAATATTTGGCACAGAAATATCCGGAAAGTTATGATGCAGCCGTTCCCGATGAACTGGTCTATTCAGGTGGATTGAAGCTGACCGACGAGATTGCCGGTCTGGGCATTGATGCAGGCAAACTGGTGCTCTCTCCGACCCGTACGTATGCGCCGGTAATCAAGGTGTTGCTGGACAAGTTGCGTGGTCAGATCCACGGTATGGTCCACTGTTCGGGTGGTGCACAGACCAAGGTGATGCACTTCGTACACAACAAGCGCGTGATCAAAGACAATCTCTTCCCAGTTCCTCCCCTCTTCCGCATCATTCAGGAGCAGAGCGGCACGGACTGGAGTGAAATGTATAAGGTGTTCAACATGGGTCACCGGATGGAGATCTACATCGCTCCGGAACATGCCGAAGAGGTCATGGCCATCTCGAAGAGCTTTGGTATCGATGCCCGCATCGTTGGTCGTGTGGAAGAGGCTGAACAGAACGAACTGATCATCGAAAGCGAAAAGGGACGGTTTACTTATTAAAACGATGGATCTGTTTATCATTCTCGCCCTGGCGGTGTGCGTTATCGCTTGGCGACAACATTATCAACAAACAAAAAGGCATAAGAAATAAATGGCAGAAAACAGTCTATTGCAGCGGTTGGACGGCTTGGTGAGCCGTTTCGAAGAGGTCGGTACACTGATCACCGACCCGGCAGTCATTGCCGATATGAAACGGTTTGTCAAGTTGAATAAGGAGTATCGTGACCTGGAGAAGATCGTTGCGTCGCGTGCACAATACGTACAGACACTCAACGGGATTGCCGAAGCGCGCGAACTGCTGGAACAGGAGTCTGATCCCGAAATGCGTGAAATGGCCAAGGAGGAGCTGGAGGCTTGTAGCAGCCGACTGCCCGAACTGGAAGAGGAGATCAAACTACTGCTGGTGCCGGCCGATCCGCAAGATGACAAGAATGCCATCGTGGAGATTCGCGGTGGTACGGGTGGTGACGAGGCAGCCCTGTTTGCAGGCGACCTCTACCGGATGTATGTCAAGTATTGCGAAGCGAAGGGATGGAAAGTGGCCGTATCGAGCTTCAGCGAAGGGGCAGCAGGTGGTTTCAAGGAGATCATCTTCACGGTCAGTGGCGAGAAGGCCTACGGTATCTTGAAATATGAATCGGGTGTGCATCGGGTACAACGGGTACCGGCCACAGAGACACAGGGACGTGTCCACACCTCAGCAGCTACGGTAGCCGTCTTGCCGGAAGCAGACGAGTTCGATGTGGAGATCAACGAAGGTGAAATCAAATGGGATACCTTCCGTTCGGGTGGAGCCGGTGGACAGAATGTCAACAAGGTCGAGTCGGGGGTACGCTTGCGCTACATCTGGAAGAATCCGAATACGGGTGTGAGCGAAGAGATCCTGATCGAATGTACGGAGACGCGCGACCAGCCCAAGAACAAGGAGCGGGCCTTGACACGTTTGCGTTCGTTCATCTACGACAAGGAACATCAGAAGTATCTCGACGAGATTGCAAGCAAGCGTAAGACCATGGTTTCGACGGGCGACCGTTCGGCCAAGATCCGCACCTACAACTATCCGCAGGGACGCATCACGGACCATCGCATCAACTATACGATCTATAACCTCTCCGCTTTCATGGACGGCGACATTCAGGATTGCATCGACCACCTGATCATTGCCGAAAATGCAGAACGGCTGAAAGAATCAGAATTGTAAACATCATATCTATAAACAGAAAAACAACATGAACAAGCAACAATTATTCGAGAATATACAAAAGAAGCAATCCTTCTTATGTGTCGGTCTGGACACAGACATCAAAAAGATCCCGCCTCACCTGTTGCAGGAGGAGGATCCGATTTTCGCTTTCAATAAAGCCATCATCGATGCGACGGCCGACTATTGCATCGCCTACAAACCTAATCTGGCCTTCTACGAGAGTTTAGGTACCAAGGGACTGTTGGCTTTCGAAAAGACGGTCGCTTATCTGCGTGAGAACTATCCCGACCAATTCATCATCGCCGATGCGAAACGAGGTGACATTGGTAATACCTCTGAAATGTATGCCCGTTCCTTCTTCGACTATATGCACGTGGATGCCGTAACTGTCGCTCCCTACATGGGCGAAGACAGTGTAAAACCCTTCCTGATCTATCCGGAAGCGTGGGTCATCCTGTTGGCATTGACTTCCAACAAGGGTTCACACGATTTTCAGCTGACGGAAGATGCACAGGGTGAACGATTGTTTGAGAAGGTGTTGCGCAAATCGCAAGAGTGGGCTTCGGATGAGCAGATGATGTATGTGGTAGGTGCTACCCAAGGACGCATGTTTGAAGACATCCGCAAGATTGTGCCGAACCACTTCCTGTTGGTTCCGGGTGTAGGAGCCCAAGGCGGTAGTCTGGCCGAAGTGGTCAAGTATGGTATGAACGACCATTGTGGACTGATCGTCAACTCTTCTCGGGCTATCATCTATGCCGACAAGACGGAGAACTTTGCACAGGCCGCTCGCGATGCCGCTAAGGCCGTACAGGAAGAAATGGCTAATTATTTGGTCGAAAAAGCGATTATTTCTCCAAAAGCATAGGTCATCTGAGGAATTTTCACCACTTTTGCAAACTGTCTGCCCTTGTGGCGGGCAATTTGCAAAAGTAACATTATTATAGAACAAACAAGACATGGAGTTTACAGCCCAACAAATTGCCGCTTTCCTCAGAGGAATCGTCGAAGGTGATCCGGAGGTAAAGGTGAGCAATTTCTCTAAAATTGAAGAAGGAAAACCGGGAACATTGACCTTTCTGGCCAATCCAAAGTATGAACATCACATCTATCATACAGAGGCCAGCATTGTTTTAGTGAATCAAGACTTTACACCAACCGAGCCCATCCACACCACATTGATTCGTGTGGAGAATGCCTATACCGCCTTGGCTCAATTGCTGAACATGGTGGAACAGGCCAAGAGCAAGAAAAGTGGAGTCGATTCGACTGCCTTCATTGCCCCCACCGCTTCAGTAGGCGAGGACTGTTACATCGGTAACATGGCTTACATCGGTGAACGGGTCAAGTTAGGCAACAACTGCCAAGTCTATCCCTTTGCCTACATTGGTGACAATGTGGAGATTGGCGACAATACCATCCTATATCCGCACGTGACCGTCTATCACGACTGTCGCATCGGACAGCATTGCATCCTGCATGCCGGTTCGGTCATAGGTGCAGACGGCTTCGGTTTTGCTCCCGAAGGTGAGCAGTATAAGAAGATTCCCCAGTTGGGTAATGTGGTCATTGAAGACAACGTCGAGATCGGAGCCAATACGACCATTGATCGTGCCGTCATGGATTCAACCATCATCCGCCAAGGAGTCAAGTTGGACAACCTGATCCAGATTGCTCATAATGTAGAGGTAGGCGAGAACACGGTGATGGCAGCCCAAGTGGGTATTGCCGGATCGGTCAAAGTGGGTAAACATTGTATGTTCGGCGGACAGGTAGGTCTGGCTGGACATATTCAGATTGCAGACGACGTGACGCTGGGCGCACAAGCTGGTGTCATCAGTAGCGTCAAAGAGGCCACGACCCTGTTGGGTGCACCAGCCATTCAGGCACGCAACTTCATGCGGTCCAGTGCCATTTTCAACCGCTTGCCCGAGTTGTACCGAACCATCGGACAGCTTCAGCGCGAAGTGGAAACACTCAAGAAAGAAATTAATAAATAAAGAAGTAGTAGAAGGTCATATGCATAAACAAACAACGCTTGCTGCCCCCTTCTCCTTGGAAGGAAAAGGGTTGCACACCGGATTGAACATTCACATTACATTCCATCCGGCACCTGAAAACCATGGTTACAAAATCAAACGTGTCGATCTGGAAGACGCTCCGGTCATCGATGCGTTGGCCGAGCATGTCTGCCAGACTGAACGCGGTACCGTAATCGCCAAAGGAAAAGTACAGGTCAGCACCATTGAACATGCAATGGCCGCGTTGTATGCACACGGCATAGACAACTGCCTCATCGAAGTGGATGCACCGGAGTTCCCGATCCTCGACGGTAGTGCCCGCTTCTTCTCGGAAGCCATCCAACGGGTGGGTATCCAAGAGCAGGAGGCCCAGAAAGACTATTACATTGTCAAGCATAAGATAGAGGTAAAAGATGAAGCCTCAGGTGCTTCCATCATGATCTTGCCGGACGAGAAGTTTAGCGTCAACACACTCATCTCCTTCCCGTCGCCTGTGCTCTCCAACCAATATGCCTCGATGAACGACCTGAGCGAGTTCCCGACAGAGATAGCAGCATCACGTACATTTGTCTTCGTACGCGAAGTGGAAATGTTGCTGCAGCACAACCTGATCAAGGGTGGAGACTTAGACAATGCAATTGTCATTTACGACCAGAAGATCCCGCAGGAATCGTTGGACCGGCTGGCTGACATGATGCAGATTCCGCACATGGATGTGAAAGAGTTGGGTTACCTCAACACGAAGCCATTGGTGTTCGACAACGAACCAGCCCGTCACAAACTGATCGACGTGATTGGTGACTTGGCCTTGGTAGGCAAACCCTTGCGTGGACGCATCATTGCGACACGCCCCGGCCACAAGATCAACACCCAGTTGGCCAAGCTCATCCGCAAAGACATCAAGCAGAACGAAGTGCAGGCTCCCGTCTATGACCCGAATGCCGCACCCGTATTGGACATCAACCGTATCCGCGAACTGTTGCCGCATCGTTACCCGTTCCTGTTGGTCGATAAGATCATTGAGATCGGCAGCAACCACATTGTGGGTATCAAGAATATCACGACCAACGAGCCCTTCTTCCAAGGCCATTTCCCGCAGGAACCGGTCATGCCGGGTGTCCTGCAGATCGAAGCGATGGCTCAGACAGGAGGTCTGTTGGTACTGAACTCCCTGGACGATCCGGAGCGTTATTCGACCTATTTCCTGAAGATCGATGGGGTCAAATTCCGCCAAAAGGTTGTTCCGGGCGATACACTTATCATGCGCCTGGAGTTAGTGGCTCCGATCCGTCGAGGTGTCTCGACCATGAAGGGACACATCTTCGTAGGCGACAAGCTCGTCAGTGAAGCCGAATTCATGGCACAGATTGTGAAGAATAAATAACTCAAATTAGAAATCCTATGAACCAAATATCACCCCTGGCCGTTGTCCATCCGGAGGCCCAAATCGGAGCAAACGTACAGATTGATCCGTTTGTAGTCGTTGAAAAAGATGTTGTCATTGGTGACAACACCCATCTATTCCCCCATTCTGTCATTTTGGACGGTGCCCGTATCGGCAAGAACTGCAAGGTATTCCCCGGTGCTGTCGTAGCCGGAATCCCACAGGATCTGAAGTTCAAAGGTGAAATCACCACCGCAGAGATCGGAGACAACACCACCCTGCGCGAGTGCGTCACCGTCAACCGCGGAACAGCCTCCAAAGGCAAGACAGTCGTAGGCAACAATTGCCTCATCATGGCCTATTCGCACGTGGCTCACGACTGTGTGCTGAAGAACAACATCATTGTCGGGAATGCCTCCCAGATTGCCGGAGAGGTGGAGGTAGATGACTTTGCCATCATCAGCGGTGGAACCTTGGTACACCAGTTCTCCCGCATCTCCAAGCATGTGATGATTCAAGGTGGCTCCCGCATCGGTAAGGACATTCCGCCCTACACCCTCATCGGCCGTGACCCGATCGTCTATTGCGGCATCAACATCGTGGGTTTACGCAGACGCGGATTCACCAACCAGCAGGTCTATCTGATTCAAGACATTTATCGGACACTCTATACACGAGGACTCAACAACTCCGATGCGTTGAAAGCCATCGAGACGGAATACGAGCCGAGTGAGGAGCGCGATTTAATTCTCAATTTCATCAAAGCCTCCAAGCGTGGAATCGTGCGTGGATCCATTGATGAATAAGATACAACAACCAAACAAACAGCTAAAAAGATATGATTTACAGATTTTTAGTACTATCAGATGAAGTAGATGACTTCAAGCGTGTCATTAAGATCGACTCCGAAGCTACCTTCCTGGATTTGCACGACATCATTCTGGAATCCGTAGGCTATACGAAGGATCAGATGTGTTCGTTTTTCATTTGCGATGACGACTGGTCGAAAAAGACAGAAATCACCCTCATCCCGATGGACACCTCTTCCGATGTCGATAACTACATCATGGAATCCACCCATTTGGATGAACTGTTGGAAGAGGAACACCAGAAGTTGATGTTTGTGTTCGACTACATGACCGAGCGTGCCTTCTTCATGGAATTGCGTGCCATCATTACGGGTCAGGATTTGGACAAGCCCATTTGCACCAAGTCCGTGGGTCAGCCTCCGGTTCAGGTCATGGACATCGAGGAGTTTGACGCCAAGAATGCCAATACCGAGGTGGACGAAGATTTCTATGGAGATTCCGAATATGATCCGGACGAATTGGACGAAGGCTTTGGCGGCATCAACGACAACTACATCGATAATCCCTACGACGATCGCTATTGAAGCCGACACTCGTCATATTACTTGGGCCGACAGGCGTCGGGAAAACGAAACTGAGCCTACGCATAGCCGAATGGCTCCAGTCACCCATCATCTCAGCCGATTCCCGTCAGCTCTATCGTGAGATTCCCATCGGAACGGCCGCGCCTACCGCAGCACAGTTGGCGCGCGTCAAACATTATCTGGTGGGAACACTCGCCTTGACAGACTATTACAGTGCCAGCCGCTTCGAAGAGGAGGTCATGGCACTGTTACCCACCCTCTTTCCCAAGCATCCCAACCTGGTGCTGACCGGAGGATCCATGATGTACATTGATGCGGTAACCAAAGGAATCGATGATATGCCGACAGTTACCCCGGCGATCCGAGAGGCGGTTTACCGTCAGTTCGAAGCCGAAGGACTGGCTCCCCTGTTGGAAGAATTGCGCCAAGCCGATCCGCTCCATTACGAGGAGGTGGATCGGAACAATTACAAACGGGTACTTCATGCCGTAGAGATCTGCCGGATGACCGGTCTCCCCTACTCCACCTTTCGCACCCATAGCCGCAAGGAACGTCCCTTCCGCATCCTGCAGATCGGTTTGACCCGTGACCGGGAGGAGCTCTATGACCGCATCAACCAGCGAGTCGATCAGATGATGGCAGACGGATTGCTCGAAGAGGCACGACGGGTCTATCCCCTGCGCCACCTCAACTCCTTGAACACGGTCGGCTACAAGGAACTATTCCGCTATTTCGATGGCGAATGGTCGCTCGACCTGGCGGTGGAGAAGATCAAGCGCAACTCGCGGGTCTATGCCCGCAAGCAAATGACCTGGTTCAAGCGCGATCCGGAGATTCACTGGTTCCACCCGGAGGCGGAACCTGAGATCTTCGACTTCTTGCGCCACGAACTATTTCTTGAAGACTAAATAGACAGCCGCTACCAAGAACAGGAATGCCAACGCATGATTCCACTTGAAAGACTCCCCCTTAAAGGCAATCGTGCTGAAACCCACAAACACCACCAATGTAATCACCTCCTGAATCACCTTCAGCTGAATCAGATTGAACGGACCGCCATTATCCCGGAATCCCAACCGGTTGGCAGGCACTTGACAACAATACTCGAAAAAGGCCAGAAACCAGCTGAACAGAATGACCCCAATGAGCGGCAAATGCTCAAACCAACTGAACTGTTGCTTCATTTTCAGGTGTCCATACCAGGCACACGTCATGAAAATGTTGGAAACGATCAAAAGAAGAATCGTATAAACACCTTGCATATCATTGAACTTTTATAGGTAAATAATCGGATTGAATATTCGTCATGCTGCCCCAGAGACTGTGACGCGCATCCGGAGCCAGCTGCTCCAATTGGGCCAACAGACCCTTCATGGCCGTTCGGGCCGAAGCTGTCTCGTAGGGACAATTCTTCAGCTGCGGATGAAATGCCTGCAACTCAGCCAGACGCTTCAAGTCGCGCTCCTCCACCAAGCAGAGCGGACGAATGATCTCCATGGCGAACTTGTCCATCCGGAGCCGTGGCGGCATCGTGCCGAACGCCCCTTGATGCAACAGGTTCATCAGCAATGTCTCTAAGATATCATCCTGATGATGCCCCAAGGCAATCTTGTTGCACCCCTCCTCCTTCGCCACCTCAAAGAGCATCTTGCGTCGCATCCAGGAACAGAGGAAACAGGGCGTCTTACGTCGGTCGGTCGAGGGGTCAAAAGCCGTCTCCCGATAGAGCAACGGCAAATCGAACCGGGCCGCCCGCTCACGCAAATAGTCCAAATCCAGCTGATAGGGAATATTTTGCATCCCCACATGCAGCACGACCAGTTCAAAACGGGGACGGAAAATGCGGGAACGACGTCCCAACAGTTCCAGCAAAGCCAACGAGTCCTTACCACCCGACAGCCCCACCAAGATCCGGTCGCCATCCTCAATGAGGCCATAATCGAAAATGGCCCGCTTCACCTTTCCATCCAATTTGTGGAGCAAACGCTCCTCCTCCTGTCTTGTTGTCATACGCATTGTTGAAAATCGGATGCAAAAGTACAATTTATCAAGGCTTGTACCGCCACCCCTCCCCAATTTCTTTGCACGCTTGGCCAAAAAGCATTTTCTTTGCAGTCGCAAACATACCAGTTGCAATTAGCATTGTATATAAAGAAGAAAACAAACATCATGGCACGTAGAAAAATAACCAACAGTCAAGCTGTCTGCATCACGCTCCTGTGGGGCGCACTCTGTTTCATGTTGCTGACCTCCGGCCAGCCACTCACCTTCGACATACTCTTTGCGTTGATCGCCTCGGCCATCATCGTCTTCGTACCCATCTATAAGAATTTCCGCCGGCGATAGAAGTGACATTTTGTAGATTTTACTTGTAAAAAGCGTCTAATTGATATTTTTTCTCGATTTTTTCTGTCAAATATTTGTCAGTACAAATTTTTAACTTACCTTTGCGCCCGTTGTTCATCAAATGAGCATAAAAATAATTAGGAAAGTAATCATAAAACAAGCAATAAAAAACAACGAAACAATGAAAGCTACTGAAGTTTTAGACAATTTGAAAAGACGTTTTCCGAACGAACCCGAGTATCATCAGGCCGTATCTGAAGTGTTAGGTACAATCGAAGAGGCTTACAATCAACATCCTGAATTTGACAAAGCGAACTTGATTGAACGTCTCTGTATTCCCGATCGAATCTTCTCATTCCGTGTTACTTGGGTAGATGACAAGGGTAACGTGCAGACCAACATGGGCTATCGTATCCAACATAACAATGCCATTGGCCCGTACAAAGGCGGTATCCGTTTCCATGCATCGGTCAATCTGTCTATCCTGAAGTTCTTGGCCTTCGAACAAACCTTTAAGAACTCATTGACTACCCTGCCGATGGGTGGTGGCAAGGGTGGTTCTGACTTTAGCCCCCGTGGTAAGTCCAATGCAGAGATCATGCGCTTCTGTCAAGCATTCGTCACCGAATTGTGGCGCCACATTGGTCCGGACACAGACGTTCCGGCTGGTGACATTGGTGTAGGCGGTCGTGAAGTAGGTTTCATGTACGGCATGTACAAGAAGTTGGCACGCGAGAACACCGGTACCTTCACAGGTAAGGGATTGGAATTCGGTGGTTCACTGGTTCGTCCGGAAGCTACAGGTTACGGTAATGTGTACTTCCTGTTGCAGATGCTGAATACACGTGGCATCGAACTGGCCGGCAAGACCGTTTGTGTATCCGGTTCTGGTAACGTTGCCCAATATACAGTCGAGAAGCTCATCAGCTTGGGAGCTAAGGTAGTGACCATGTCTGACTCAGACGGCTACATCTACGATCCGGACGGTATCGACCGCGAGAAGTTAGACTACATCATGGAACTGAAGAACCTCTACCGCGGACGTATCCGTGAATATGCCGAGCAATACGGTTGCAAGTACGTTGCAGGTGCTCGTCCTTGGGGTGAGAAGTGCGACATCGCCATGCCGAGTGCTACGCAGAACGAAATCGATGGCGAAGATGCACAGAAACTGTTGGCCAATGGCTGTATTGCCGTTTCAGAAGGTGCCAACATGCCCTCAACTCCGGAAGCTATCGATGCCTTCTTGAAGGCCAAGATCCTGTATGCTCCGGGTAAGGCTGCCAATGCCGGTGGTGTTTCTGTATCTGGTTTGGAAATGACCCAGAACGCCCAGAAGCTGAGCTGGAGTGCAGAAGAGGTAGATCAGAAGTTGCAAAGCATCATGCAGAACATTCACGAACAATGCGTGAAGTATGGCAAGCAGGAAGATGGTTACGTGAACTACGTGAAGGGAGCTAACGTTGCCGGATTCATGAAGGTTGCCAAGGCCATGATGGCACAAGGTATTCTCTAAGAACTAACAAAATATACTCTCATAGGCAAATGCGGGTGTACAACTTGGGAAAGTCGTACACCCGCAACTATTTTTAATCAACTACACAATTGACTGCTTATTCAATCCAGGGCTGCCACTTGGCTTCGCTTTCGTTGGCGGTTACCACCGTCTCCACAAACTGCATACCACGCAAACCATCCTGTTCGTTCGGGAAGTCGAGCATTTCCGGTGTCGGAGTCTCGCCATTAGCCTTGGCACGAACCGTAAGCGCAAAGTTCCGATAGATATTGGCAAATGATTCGAAGAAGCCTTCCGGATGTCCGGCCGGTGTACGTGTGTTCCAAGCAGCCAGATCATGCATATTGGAATTGTTGCCCACCAGTACAGTCTCCATCGGACGGTCGCCCCACTTCACCAACAGCACGTTCGGATCCATCTGACGCCATTCCAGACCAGCCTTGTCACCATAAATACGTACGCGGATGTTGTTAGCCTCGCCTGTGCAGACCTGAGTAGCCATCAACACACCTGTCAGGCCATTTTCAAAACGCAGGAAGACGGCTCCATCATCATCGATCGGACGACCCGGAACGATCGAATGCAGATCAGCACAAACCTCTTTGACGCGTTGACCGGTGATGTACTCCAACAGATGCCAAGCATGTGTACCAATGTCACCCATGCAACCAGCCTTACCCGAACGCTTCGGGTCCGTACGCCAGCCGGCATTGTTGCCACCCTTCAACTCAATACGTTGAGACAACCAGCCCTGTGTATATTCTACAAACACACGACGAACCTCACCGATTTCACCAGCTGCAATGCGGGCCTTTGCCTCTTTCACAGCCGGATAACCTGAATAGACATGCGTCAATGCCAATACAAGTCCCGTCTCCTTCACCTTGTCAGCCAGCAGGTGAGCCTCTTCCAATGAGAAGGTAATCGGTTTGTCAATCACCACATGGAAACCACGTTCCAAAGCCATCATGGCCGGTTCGAAGTGCCAGCGGTTCGGAGTAACGATCGTTACAAAGTCCATCCGTTCGCCCTCCGGCAAGGTCATTTCGTGTTCAAACATCTCCTGGTAGGTGTCATAGATACGGTCGTCCGGGATGAAATAGGAACGGCCTGAGCTACGGGAAATTTCCGGATTGACACTGAAACATCCACATACCAACTCGATCTGACACTCCATCAAGGCAGCACGACGATGAATCGCGCCAATAAAGGCGTCGCTACCGCCGCCTATCATACCCATTCTTAATTTTCGGTTTTTCATGAAGAAAAAAATAATAAGTTTATACTAAGAGAATAATCGTTGCAACAAATGTAGTCAAATTTTTGGAATATAAGCGTCACTTCCAGCAAATACTACACAGATTATTCCAAATTAGACTTCGACCTTATTCATCATCTCCACCCATCACCATACTCTGGATCGTCTGGTCGCCTTCGGCAGCCTGCTGTTCCTGCTGCTGCTGTTGCTGTTCCTGCTGCTGGCTCAGGTATTTCTGATAAGCCTCTTCGATATCCTTTTCCTTGTTGGTACGATACTCCTTACAGATGTCTTTGTGCTGATTATAAACCTCTTCCAAAGCCTGTTTCGCCTCATCGAGCTCTTCCGCTTTCGCACCTGCCAACTTGGCCGTGATCCGTTGCGTATAGAGTCCGAAGTTATATTGGATCTTGCCGTCAGTCTCTTCGCAGATGGCCTTCACAGCCTCCATGCAGACATCACGCCGGTCCTTATTGATCTCCGGCATGGTACAACGGAGCACATGCATGTCATCCTCGTCCGAACCCGTATCTCCGATATTCCGTTTCTCTTCCTCCATCTCCTGACGCTCCTTTTCGTCCAGCAAGTCATCCAGGCCTTCGCGCTCTTCCAGCTTGAACTCCGGATGCACCTTCAGCACAGCCTGGCCGATGGAGAACAACAACTTCTCATCATTCGGAATGATGATAAACTGATAGTCGTTGGGCAAAGCCACCTGTGCCACCTCCTCCAGGTTCAGGTCGCCAGAGGCAGATGACAACTTGACCTCCAACAAGGCCATCGGATCAGCCTTCACACAAATGTTGGCCAGTTGGTAACACATGAGGGCTGCATACCCGCTCATTTTCTTCTGCGCTTCATTCAGCAGTATTCTTACACTGTTTCTCATCGTTCTTCTTACATTAATATATTATATGATTATCTTCTTTTCATCTTCAGCTCCAGATTAAGCATATCATTGCCCTTGATCCGCACCCGCTTGTAGGCCTCGCGATAGCCCTTCTTCACCAAGAGGATCTCCTGCATCGATTCGGCAGGCAGGTCGCTCAAGATACAAGGCGTATGCCCCACGGGCACACCATTCAGATAGACCTCCGCATCGACCACATTGCTGGAGAGGTTGATCCGTCCATAATCGGCCGAAGGCGCACCTGTCTTCAAGTTCACCTCCGGTTGCGAACCAATCTCGATCATACGCGTTTTCGATTCGACACCCTCCTTACGGGTGTTGATCGCATAACGTCCGGGAGCCAAAGACTCCTCCCAGCTGCCATCCGCCACCTTCTCGCGATTCACCCAGATCTCCGTCTGTTCGTCGAAAGCCTCAATGCGTACCCGGGCTGTATCAGGCTCCAAGGCATCCAACAGATCGGCCTGCTGATCGGGTGTGATCGGCTCGGCATCCTCATCCGCATTGGCCAGCTGGTTAGCCGGAGCCAACAGCAACTCCTCCTCGTTCCAATAGGGATAGGGCTCAAAATCCGTCTCCCGCAGATCGATCCGTTTCCGTTGGGAGGCACCCAAGGTGACCATCCCATTGTAATAGCAGACCTGATCATGGGTCACGGTCAGGTGATAACGGCCGGGAGCCAGACGAGCCACCTGGGTACCGGTCTGTCCGACACGCTTGCCGTCGATCCAGATCTCCGCCTCCGGAATGGCCGTATAGACATGCAACATGGCATAGAAGGGCTGCAGATTGACCTGCGTCACCTCCCGTTCCTCCTCGTCGAGCTCCACCTCGCCCTCCACCGGCTGGTAGAAAGGAGCCTCGGCCCGATAGGTGTGCTTGCCCAATGGCAGATAGACCTGCACGAAACCGTTGCGCGTACGGAAGAAACCACTATCGACATAGAGGACCGCATTGGACGGATTGATCTGAAAGACCGCCCACTGCTTGCCAGGCTTATACTCCTTGTCCAGGCTGTTCGTGATCAGATCGGCCGAATAGTATCTCTTCTTTTTCAGCCCCTTACCGGGTATCTTCCACGAGATTTGACCGTAATCGGGATGCGCAATGGTGAGGTATGTACACTTGTGGGGAAGCAAGAGGCGCACATAACCATCCGCCTCTTCGGGGGTGAACTTCTCCGCCCCCATGGAAAACAAGAAGCCCGACTCGTTGGTACGCAAATCCAAGACAGCCTGCCGTTTATCCAACTGGACGGCATGTGCCTTTCTGGCCGCACGCTTTTCACATACGAACTCCCGCACGCTCATTTGCTGTGCCATGAGCGGAATAGCAGTTAAAAGCCAGAGTAGCGCGACGAGGTATCTTGCTGTTTTCATCGTAGATTCAAGCCACCCTGATATGACAGGGAGGAAGAATAGATGCAAAGATATGGATTTCTTTGGAAAAACCATTTTTCTCGTCCTTTAAAAAGAGTTCCATACAAAAAAAGCCATCCATCACGGACAGCTCTTTCAATACTTTTGCTTTATTAAATCTAATACCATGAAAAACAATGCAAAGATTATGTCTGTTTACCCACAATCTAAGCACGAATGTTTACTTTTATGATGTTGGTTTAGATCAGGTTGATTAACGATAAAAAAAGGCTATCCATCCCGGACAGCCAATTTCATTGTTAACCTTAAATCTAATACCATGAAAAACACAGTGCAAATATAGAGACTTTTCATTACACTGCAAGCTATTCCGATAAAAAACCACTCCAAATTAACATAATTTACATGGATTCCGTTCAAATCGAACTATAAGGGCTATTTCCCCCTATCTAAAAGTCCTTGCTCCGGTCCCATACGATGGTAATCCTCTCCGTTACAAAGAGGCCAAACCTGTTGGAATCTTTGCGCAAATCGATTATATTTGCGTACGATAATGCCGCTGGCTCGTCAAACACCTCTCAAAAGGTAGCCTATTGCAATCCCTCCTGAACAGTCAATCGAAGGGTGTCCGGACGTCGTCAAACGATCGTCTGACGGACATCAAGCAGTCGCCTGACAGCCGTCAAACAATCGTTTGACGACATACAACATACCTATGAATATCCTATCAAACGAGATCCCAACCTATGTTCAAGGAGCATGTAACCCTACTTCTATAGCCATTACAACCTATAGGCAGAAATCTCTGAGATACCAGTCAGCTCTCATCTCGAAAGGTTATCGAAGGATAGACAACGCTACCACATCAAAATTTTGTAGAAAACGAATTGGAATTTGACAGTTTGGAATAAATCCCTTAATTTTGCTATTGAATCCACTATACAAAGGTATGTTGGCATTTGCCGGCAGAGCCATAGCAAGGGTAATAAAACAGAAGCATTCAATACGGATATGTTTAGTACGCTCGAAATAGAACGATTCAGGGGCATCAAGTATGCTCGGATCGATAATCTGAGAAAGATTAATCTCTTTTTCGGAAAAAATAATTGTGGTAAATCGTCACTATTGGATGCTGTTTTTCTCATTGCCGGGTTATCGAATCCCAAATTACCCTTGAATGTAAATATTCTCCGCAATTATAGAAAACTGGACAAGTCCGATATGCTGCTGGATTTCTATGCCCTGGATGCATCACAACCTATATCTATCATTGCTTGGAATGACGAAAAACGTGAGCTGGATATTTCATTGGTGGAATCGTCAGAAACAAAAGTGGATCTATTAAGCGATGAAAACAAAATTGCATCGACGGATACCGACAACAGGTATGGACTTGCCTTGAAGGGCTATATCAATGGGATCTCTTGTGAATCAGCCATCGTACTGTCCAAAAAGAGTGAGACAGAACTTGAGCAGCAAATCAATCTGGATCGTAACTACAAGGAAGTTTTGAGTTGCAGGTACTTGACTCCCAAATATGATTTCTATACCTCAATTGCAGGTTTGGTGCATGTTATCAAGAATAAAGATGAGCAGTTTATCTTGGATGCACTAAGATTGATTGAACCCAATCTGAAGGATATGGTCTTATCTCAGGATGAAGTACTTGTAGATATTGGTTACGACAAACGCATCCCCATCAATATGATGGGAGACGGAGCCCGCAAGGTACTCTCCATGCTGACAACACTCTATGAATGCAGAAATGGCATCGTTTTGATTGATGAGATCAGCAATGGTTTCCATTATTCAGTCATGAAAGGATTGTGGCGTGTCATCATTGATGCAGCCAACCGGAATCATGTTCAAGTATATGCTACAACACACGATATTGACTCCATTAAGGGATTACGTGATGCCGCTCTGCTGACCGATGAGAATACGGTCGCTTGTTTCAAGTTGCAGAAGACTCATGAATCCGAGTTGAGAGCCTATCATTACTCGCTTGAAAGTGTTGATTATTCGTTGAATCAGGAAATTGAGATCAGATAGTATGAATAAGATCTTCATTGAATCAAAGAAGGAACAGACTGCAGAATGTAACTTCCTGAAAGCTATATTAGCTAAATTCTTTCCTGATAAGGCAGTGCAATTTGTTTGCATGAATGGCGTAGGTAATCTGTTTAATGAGACCAATAGAAACCAGATGAACCAAGCTATTGTAGATGGAGACCAAGTGATAGTTATCTTGGATGCTGATACGAAGGAGAAAGGTTTCGGTTTTGAAGCAAGACTTCAAGAGGTTAACAACAAGAAAAAGCAGCATAACTTGGAATTCCCTTTATTCTTGTATCCGAACCATGCTGATGATGGTGATGTTGAAACACTAATGGAATGGTTAGCACAAAAAGAGTTACATGGAAGCTGGTGGGATTGTTTTGAAGATTATGAAAAGTGTGTAAGTTGTGCGAAAGATGACAATGGATCTCCTCGTTATTTGATGCCGAACCGCAAGGCGAAGTTACATACTTATATCAGTTCACAAAAACTATCCAATGCCAAGAGAGATAAATTGGGCGCAGGTAATTGGTTGTTTGGGGACACTATGTATTGGGATCTGAATAGAACTGCATTGATTCCTTTAATAGATTTTCTCCGTACAAACTTGAACTAATACCCCATTTTTAGGGTACTATCATATTCATCACACATTTTATGATTGATTGGTGCAAGACATAGGCTATTGCTGCATTTTCGATCGTAACGTAACGTTACGTTACGCCCGATAATGTATGTACCTAAGACATGTTTTCTTCACAGCTACAAAAAAAACTTTCCCAAAGACTACGGAATACGAATAAACCTTTATCTTTGCAAACAGTAGGGAAGAGCGTTTCCCTACCTATATATATAAATAGGTAAACGATTGTGTGGCGTTGACAATATTATTCCGACTTCTGGCAAATCCCCAATTCTCAGCCTCGGAATAGTAGCAACAGACGCCCATGCTTTGTTATATAGATATTCCAAGTGCGGATAACTATAAAATAAAGCGTGGGTCTGCTGTCTATTATCGAGGCAAAGGTATGGGGATACCTCAGAAGTGGGTAATAGCGGCAGGCCTAACGCTTTTCTTTTGGAAGGAGAATGGAACAGTATTTTTACTTAAGCGTGCGGATGAACCAAAGGAGAGCCACTTTCTATTGCTGAAAAACAATATCAATTAAATTCATAACATCATGATGAAACGATTACTTTTTATGTTCGCGTTTCTCGTCAGCTTCGGGTTCGCGGCAGTGGGGCAAGAGTCCGTTGACCCCAATCCTGAAGAATCTCAGGAACAGACTTCGGAAGAGAATCAGAATCCAAGTACGGTAGATGGAATAACTACGGTCACATTGGATGGTAGCCAGACTTTGGCTGAATTATTAGGAGATCAGAAAGACGAAGTTCTCTATTTGAAATTAGTAGGACCATTGACAAAAGATGACTTTACAACCATGAGAGGCATGTCTGCCTTAAAAATCATTGATATGGCTGGAGTTACTCAACTTCCTTTTGGAGACTGGCATGGTATGCAAATGATTCCTTCAGAAGCATTTGGAGGACAGAATCCAAAATTAGGGTTAGAGAGAGTAATCTTCCCGGCATGTTTGGAAATAATTGAATCATCTGCTTTTTCTGGTTGTACTAGTTTATCAAAAGCAGATTTTTCTTTAGCCACTCAACTTAATACCATTGGTAGTTCTGCATTCAATAATTGTTCTGCGTTATTGGAAATAACATTGTCAAACTGTTCTGTATTACAAACTATTGACAATGCTTTTTCCTATTGTACAGGTCTAAAAAGTGTAAATCTTTCCAATTGTTCGAGTTTGAGAGAAATTAAGGGTTATGCTTTTTACGCATGTTCTGCCTTGACAACCGTAAACTTAGATAACTGTGATAGATTAACCCTTATTGGAGAAGAATCTTTCTGGGGATGCTCTAAATTAACAACAGTAAAACTTAACGGTTGTACAGCACTGAGCACCATTGATAATAATGCTTTTGGTGGATGGTCAAATAATGCATACTTAGACTTTGACTTTTCCCAATTGACATCCCTAAATAGTATTGGAGCAAATGCCTTTGCAGGAAGAGGACTTTCTGGGGAAATCACTTTTGCATCTCAAATCAGTCAGTTAGGAGTAGGTGCATTCAATGACTGCGACAAGATTACCAGTATCAGTTTTGCTAATTGTCCGGAATTAACAGTCATTTCATCCAACACATTCGGAGATTGTGATCTATTGGAAACTGTTGACTTCACTGGCTGTTCCAAATTAAGTACCTTACAGAAAAATGCCTTTACCAATTGTCCATCATTGAAACGAGTAATCATTGACAACAGCTATTACAAGACAACAGATGATGTTCTTTTCAGATTAAAAACTGGAACTTACGATAAAGAGGCTTTGCAACTCTATCCGGCAGGCAAGACTGATGCATCGTATGAGATTCCTACTTCTACTCAAATTATATATATAGATGCGTTTCCATACAATACACATCTGAAAAACGTGAATATTCCGTCGAGTATATCAGAAATAGAAGCAGATGCGTTTGGTGAAAAAGCTTATTATTCACCTTCGATTCGCATGAACTTGAAAGTCACTATGGAGTCTGCAACTCCTATCAAGCTGGATGCTTCCATCGGTTTAGAGAATTCTGTGATCATTGTTCCCGAAGAGGGATTGGAAGCATACAAGAGTAAAGATTATTGGAAAGATTATCGGATTATCAAAGCCGGTGAGAGTGAGATGTTGGAAATTCATTTGGAGGGTACACAAACTTTAGCAAGTCAACTTACAGACGTTGTTACCGATATGATAACGCAAATCAAGATCACTGGAAATGTAAAATCCAGCGATTTCCCGACTTTAAAACAAATGCATAATCTGAGGAAATTAGATTTAAGTGAAGCAAGATTAGAAAACAATATTGTACCGAATGAAGCATTCTACGGACATACAATACTTGAAGAAATTATTTTGCCCACAACTGTTGAAACAATTGATCAATGGGCATTCCATTCCTGTCCGTCGCTTAAATCAATCAATCTCGATGCACTCTCGTCGCTGACACGAATTGAACAATCCGCATTTTTCAACTGTCCCTCCTTCCCTACTGAGCTCAAATTACCAAGTTCTATTAAGTTTCTTGGATATAGCTCCTTTAAAGGTACGAACATTTCGACAATAGATTTCTCTAACACTAACATAGAGAATATTTCCAGCGAAGCATTCAGAGATTGTCCAATAACGGGGACACTATCATTTCCGGCGAGTCTGAGTACTATTAATTCGTATGCTTTTGAACAAGCAAACGTAAGTGAGATACACCTGAATGCTTTCAACACTTGGTTAAACCAGGGGAACTTTTCTTCCACGGATAAAGAAGAATGTAAGGTTTATGTTCCATATGGAAGTATGACTGATTATAAAAATAGTGACTATTGGCGAGATTTCTCAAATATCATTGAAGAAGAAGCCCCAAAAGGAGAATCACTTGTAATCACATTGACAGAAAAGGGTAGTTTGGAAAACTACTTGACCATTAACGAAATCAATGTAGAGAATGTGACAGAATTGACTATTGCTGGTCCAATGGATTGGAGAGACATAGAGCAGATCTGCACTATGTCTAAACTACAAAAGTTGAATATGTTGGATGTTCGAATGGAAAACGATTATTTGCCAGAAAGTGCTTTTGTTATTTGGAGCATGGACTACGAAGGTCCTGCATTACGTTTTTTAAAAGAAGTGGTACTACCTAAAGGTTTACAGTCAATTGGTTCTAATGCTTTTTGGAACTACAAACGTCTTTCAAAAGTCGTTTTACCAACTACACTAAAAAGATTGGATGGATTCTCATACTGTTCTATGTTGGGAGACATTAACATTGGAGATTGCACTTCATTAGAGTATATTGGTGGATTTGACGGATGTACATCCTTGCCATCAACTTTAGTTTTACCAAATTCTGTTAAAGAAATTGGTTCGTTCCGAGGTTCCAGTATTACTTACATAGATCTTTCAGAAACATCTATTAATACAATTGGTTGGTATACATTTAATGATTGTCAATTGACGGGCGACTGGATATTTCCAGGAACTCTATCGTACATCAGGGAAGGTGCCTTCAACACTGCTAAATTCTCTTCTATTAAATTTAGGAATTTAGAAAAAGTAATATTGGATAAAAAGAACGCATTTCCCAATGTCGATCTGAATAATTTTAAGATTTACGTTCCTAACAGTTTGGTAGAGAATTACAAATTAGACACTTACTGGTACGACTACCGAAACAATATTGTTGGCTTTGGCAATACAATCATGGCCACTCCTAACAATAGCGATTGGGGAACCGTAACAGGTAGTGGTGCCTATGATCAGAATGATCAAGTTATCTTACGGGCAACTTGTCACGATTGGATAAACAATTATGTAAATAAATATGGATATCTCTTTGTAGGATGGTTTGAAGGTGATCAGAAACTGTCTGAGAAAACTACTTATCAGTTAACAGCAGACAATCAGGATCATGCCATCAAGGCGATATTTGAACGTATCTTGTTCAGTGATAACAATGACTGGATAACGATAGTCAATTATGACACTAAATCGGTCACTGCTACTATTGATCTGACCTACTTAGATTCAGAAACTTTCTTCACCGGCTGGTATGAAGATGATGTATGTATATCCAAAGATCAGACAGTAACTGTGCAAGTGAAAGATGGAAGTAAAGAACGAACAATTAGTCCTCATTTTGAGGGTAAAGCCAATTGGTTAGAGAATACGACCATCTCTGATGCTAAGAAAGTGGATGATCAAGACGTTGAATTCAATCGGAATGTAACAATTACTGGTAATGAGATTTGGAAACTTAATAGTATCCAAATGAATATTCCTTGGTCTTCTGTCTTGATCGAATCTCCAGTTGAAACCAACAACATCAATCTGAATCTGTATTATACATACGAATGGAGATTCTTGTTCCTTCCGTATGAGTTAAATATTACTGACATAAAATGGCATGAAATGGAAAGTCAATTCGTTGTTCGTTACTATGATGGAAACGAACGTGCAAAGAATGGACCGGGTAATTCATGGAAACAATTGAAAAAAACAGATAAATTAGAAGCAAATAAGGGATACATTTTCAAAGCTAGTAATGGAGATTCACGTTTTACGTTGAACACATCTACTGGTATGGAAGCTTTGCTGACCACCAAAGCCGTCACCATCCCATTGCAGAAACATGAATCGGTAGCGATGCCGGATGCCAACTGGAACCTGATTGGTAACCCATTCCCCTGCTACTTCAGAACGAAGAGCCTGTTTGAGGAGGGTGGTTTGGACGGAACCATTACTGTTTGGGACAGTGACATTCAGAACTACCAATATTATACACAAGATGATGATGCGTATATTGCACCATTGACCGCCTTCTTCGTGCAGCATAATCAGGCAACGAGCGTGACTTTCCATCCGGATGGCCGTGCCGCCAAATTACCGGAGGGAACAACTCGGAGTGCTTCGGCTTTGCGGAGTGGAGACGGTCGGCAGGTGCTGAACCTGGTACTCTCCAACGATTCGTTGAGCGACAAGACACGCATTGTATTCAATGAGGCAGCCAAGGCGGGTTATGAATTGGGCTTGGATGCTTCGAAGTTCCGCAGCATGAATCCGAATGCCCCAGCCTTCTATTCGATCGATGCGGATAATCAACAGTTGGCCATCAACGAACGTCCGTGGGACAATGGTGTGGTGCGCTTGGGATGCAACTTCGGTGTGAAGGGCGAATACAGCATTGCCTTGCAGGAGACAGTCGAGCAGGATCTGATCTTGGTGGATAAGGTGACGGGAGCTCAGACCAATCTGAAGGAGCAGGCTTATCGCTTCTCGGCAGAGGTGGGCGAGAGCAACGATCGCTTCGAGTTGCGGAGTGGTAATCCGACAGGTATGGAAGAGATTGCCGGATTCCAGTGGCAGGTACGTGGCGGCCAGCTCTTCCTGACAGGTCTGCCTACAAACGCACGGGTGATTGTACACGATACGATGGGCCGTACGGTTTGCGACCGGACCGTTTCAGACGAACTTTCGGGCTTGGCTTTGCCGCAAGTGGGTGTCTATTACCTGACCATCCGCACACAGCAGGCTACACGGACAGAACGTATCATGGTAAAGGAGTAAGCGTATGAAAAGGATGATGTTTCAACTGTGGTTCCTCATGGGGCTCCTGATCGGAGCCTTCGGGGAGGCACAGGCGCAAAGTACATGGGATCCGGAGTCACCTCCCGAACCGGGGCAACTCTCTGTGACATTGGTTTCACTGCCAGCTGGTTGTGCCAATTTCTCACAGACGCATACGGACGGACGTTATGAGCCGAACGAGGCTGTGACCGTGCGAGTGACGCCTTATAGCGATTATGATTTTGTGGCTTGGTTGGATGAGAACGGCAACGAGGTATCGCAACAGGCAGAATATGCCTTCACGGTGACGAAAAACCGGAAGCTGACAGCTCTGTTGGCTTTCAATCCAAAAGATAACCCGGCCGAACCGGGCAACGGCTACTACAAGCTGATTACGCAGAGCAGTCCCGATAATGGCGGTCTGGTGAACCAGTTCATCGGGGAGGATCAGACGACAGGTCTCTACCAGCCGGGTACGAAGGTGACGCTTCGGGCCAGTGCCTATCCCGACTATGACTTCAGCCACTGGGAAGAACAGGGGGTGAAGATTGGCGAGGAGGAGTCGTTGGACTATACAATGCCGCGGGCACATGCCTACGTGACGGCTGTCTTCACCTGGAATCCGGAGAGTCCGGCTGAACCGGGTCAGTCGGTCGGATGGCTCTATGTGAAACGTAATTTGAACGAGGCGGGCAATGTGTCGCAAAGTGGTAATGGTGTCTATGCGATGGGCAGTGAGGTGCAGTTGGTGGCTTCACCTGCTTATGGTTATCGCTTCCTCGGCTGGTATGAGGGTAACACCCTTCTCTCGCAACTCCATAATTATACCTACACAATCTCGAAGAACCGGACAACGTTGGAGGCTCGCTTTGCCCAAGTGACGACTCCCGTGGATCCGGGTACACCCGATGTACCGGGACCGACTCCGACTCCCGACCCAGGTACACCTGAGGTGCCTGACTATCCGGAGATTCCGGTACAGGTGGATCCTTCCACGGCCAACCAGGGTAGTGTACAGGTAACGGGTGTGATGCGTCCGGGACAGAAGGTGACGATCACAGCCGAGCCGAAAGAGGGCTTTGCTTTCGAGGGCTGGTACATCAATGGGGTGTTGATCGAGGATGCCGAGATGGTTTATCAGTTCATTGTGGAGCATGACATGGCAAGCGTGACGGTCAAGTTCCGCGAGATTCCGTTCCAGTTGGACAACAATCAGCAGGAGAAGGGGTTGGTCCAGGTGAGCAAGCTCCGGGGCAATACGGCTCACCTGTCGGCTGGTCCGAAAAAGGGTCATTACTTCTATGGCTGGTTCTTGGCGGGTAAGCTGTTGTCGCAGGACAAGGAGTATGACTTTGACATTACTCAACTGACGCAACTGCAGACCTCACCGGGTACAGGAACGGGCTTGAGAGCCACTACCCTACCGGTCATTGAGGCGGTCTATCTGGAGGGCACGGATGCGATCGAGCGGATCGATGCGGAGGAATGGATTCGTGTAGAGCGGCAGGCTGACACATGGCAGTTGGTTGTCAAACAGCCGCTTCGTCGGTTGACGGTCTATCGGCTGACGGGCCAATGTGTCGCCTCTTGGCAGGAGGTTCCGACTGGCACGATACGGCTCCTCCCCGCTTCAGATGCTCACTTCATTGTCTGGATCGAGACGGATCAGGGCCCCGCTGCCTTGAAGTGGTAATCCGTTGACGCTATCATAGATAAAAGATGATCGCCCTGAAAGGGATGCTGCCTCCGTAGGTAGGTCCTTTTCAGGGCGGTGTTTCTTGCCATTATCTCATAAAAAACAGTACTTTTGCACTGAACAATCAAAAACCAAGGAAATATGGCAGAATATTTAAGGATTCAAAACTTTGGTCCAATCATTGATATTGAGATTGACAATATTGTTCCATTTACTATTCTCATCGGTGAATCAGGAAGTGGTAAAAGTACGGTCATGAAAGTGCTTTCTATGTTTAGATGGATATACAAGCGTGTCGTATTACGTTCATACGTCAGACAAGCAGGAATTAGAAAGACAGATTTAGGTATCCGAATGAAAACCCTTTTAAAGACTTCGCAGCTGAATGAATACATTCAATCTGATTCTGAAATAATCTACCGAAAGGACAACTATACCATTGCCTATGCCAATGGAAAATTGAATGCGCAAGCAGACATTCCGGCAAACCAGCTTAGCTTGGAAAAGATCTGTTATATTTCGGACAAGCGTTCTATGATTCCAGACTTCCTAGAAAATAAGATTGATAAAAAGAATGCGAACTATCATCTTCAAGATACATTAAGCAACTTCCTATTGGCTGCCGATTCGATCAAACAACTCTCCTTGGATTATCTTCATGTGGAGTTGAAGATAGAAAAAAGTAACAAGGGTGATCAATACGTTATCAAGGGGACAGATGGGAACTCTTTTTCTCTCCAATTACGCAATGCTTCATCCGGTACCCAAACTGTTACTCCTTTGAGTTTGATTGTAGAATATTACGCGAAAAAGTTCGATTCACAAAAGTCCATGAACGAATCTTTATTCAAGTACTTACAGGATAATGACAAACTCGATGTCTTTAATACGACCAAGAATATCGGTGAGATCAATGCAAAAAATGTGCATCTATTCATCGAAGAACCAGAGTTAAGTCTATATCCAGAGAGCCAAAGCCAGTTGATTGACTTTCTGGTTGACAGATGCTTCATGACAGAGCATCCCTACAATATGACTTTGATGATGGCTACACATAGCCCCTATATTGTCAATTATATAAATGTCTTGATTCGCCGATCAAAGGAGACTGGACGCACGTTTCTAAATCCTGACAAGGTGAATGTATATGAGATTTATGATGGATATGCAGGGCCTTTGAAGAGTCTGAATGGAAGGGCCATTATTGATACTCGTTCCATGTCTGACCCAATCTCTGCCATGTATTCAGAATTTAACGCCCTGTAGTCATGGACCATATATTGAAAGATGAAATTGTAGGGATACTCAATGCCATTCAGCGTGGTGAAGCTCCCAAACTGGAGAGTAATGAATTAATGCCATCTTCAACTGAAACTTCTGCATATCAATTTGATTTAGTAGATTCCAAAGATGGTAATCCTATTCGTCAGTTCGAATCAGGGACTGCCCATTATATCAATGGAAATGAAAATGATACCTATCACCTCAAAATCATTTGCTATGATGATTTTCTCCATCAATTTTCGTTTAATGACGGAAAAGGGCATCCTTCTGTAAATAGACTAAAGGATGGGGTCAGAATGGCAGATTTCTTGGTTTTTGACAAATCCAAGGATAAAATATACTTTATTGTCCATGAACTATCAGACGAGAAAAACAGTAAAAAGATTAAGACTGCAAGAAAGCAACTGTCCGACACACTAAACCAGCTTTATAAATCTGCAACCATTGCTGATTTTATCAATGGCTTTGCTCATAAAATATGTTTTCTTTCAGCCCAAGATAATCGAAACATAGTTCCTACGGATGGTATGGCTGACGGATTTAACCAAATCTATCAAGTTTTACCAGATCCGCTTCAGTTTAATTGGGGACAAATAGGGACACATAAATTTTTAGCATTTGAAACCAGCTATGTCGAATTAAAGAAGTAAAACCTTCTTCCTTTAAACAAGGTTGTTTTAAACAGCATTGTTTAAAAGTGAAAGAAAAGTCGTATCTTTGCCTGGATAACAGTTCAAAACAGTTTGGATTATGGCAACGATATATGAGGCACCTTTTGTATTTGGCGTTCGCGTTGAAGGCGATACGTTTACCGATCGTCGTGAAGAGACCGAACGATTGAAGATGAATTTCCTATATGGGATCAATACAATCCTGATCTCTCCTCGTCGTATGGGAAAGACCTCGTTGGTAGATAAGGTCTGTTCGTTGATGGTAGATGATTCCATCCGAATTGCACGGATGGACGCTTTTGGTTGTCGATCCGAACAGGATTTTATCAATGCCTTTGCGACAGCTGTCCTTCGCGCCACCTCTTCCAAATGGGAAGAGTGGATGAAGGGAGATATACTACAACTACCTGAACTCATTGCACGCGAAAAAGGTATCCGGATAGTAGTTTGTATTGACGAATTTCAGCAGTTGGGCGAGTTTCCGGACTCATTGACATTCCAAAAGAAGTTGCGTAGCGTCTGGCAATTACAGAACCATGTTTCCTATTGTCTGTATGGTAGCAAAAAACATCTGATGGAGCAAATGTTTCAGAATGCCAGTTATCCCTTCTATCGCTTTGGAGACTTTTTCTACTTGGAAAAGATCAGCGAAGCAGATTGGGTTGCGTACATTACCCATCGTTTTAAAGCTACCGGCAAAGAGATTGCGTCTGAATTAGCCACCGAAATCTGTCGGGTGACGGAACGCTATTCCTCCTACGTTCAGCAACTAGCTTGGTTTGTTTGGTTGAAAACAACCCATACGGCCACGATGGAGGATGTGCAATTTGCGATCAATCGCCTGTTGGATGCCAACGAACCTCTATTTATCCAACAAACGGAAGACTTGTCGGCCTATCAGATGAATTTCCTACGAGCCATAGTGGAGGGAGTTCATTCCGGTTTTACCCAAACAGAGGTATTGAACCGATATCGGTTAGGGACGGCTGCCAATGTTACTCGCTTGAAGAAGTCACTGACTGCCAAAGATCTGATCATGTCCTATTCTCCTAAAAAATTGGTGATGTCCGATCCCATCTTGGCTCTTTGGCTCAAACGACGTGTGTTCCATTCATAAAGAAATGAGGGAAATAGATAAAATCCGGATGTAGCCGGTTGGCTACACCCGGGATTAGTATGTTCGTAATAGAAAAGTCAAATAGAGGGGTAATGTGATGACCTGATCGCTGACTCCTATATTCATATCGCACAGTTTGATAGCCTTGTTGATATGGTATTTTTCCGGGTGTGCCAAAATAGTTTTTGTGCTTTTTACATTCCCATTGGATGACTTGACCTCTATTAAGGTACATTCCCCCTCATAGCGTATGACGAAATCCACTTCGAGACCTGAATCTTTCCGAAAATAATATAGTTTCCGTTGCATTTTGGAGAATATGTCAGCTATCAGATTCTCAAAAATAGCCCCTTTGTAACCATAGAGATTACCGCGCAGAATATCGGCTTGTGTGCCGGGTTCAAGCATTGAAATGAAGAGACCTGTATCCACCATATAGATTTTGAATACATCAGCAATTGCATTTCCGTCTAATGGTAATTCAGTAATGCTTAGGTTGTAACATCGACGAATGATGCCAGCATCCTCGATCCATTGAATACTGCCTGCATATTGGGAGGCTTTTCCTCCTTTCCGAACTAACGAATACTGAAACTTCTTATTCTCCTTTGCCAACTGTTTGGGAATCGACTCAAAACATTCCCGAATACGTGATTTATCTGCCTCATCGGCATATTTCAACATGTCATCTTCATATTGACTGATGATTGTCTGTTGGAGTTTGATCACGTTATTGATATTGTGGGTTGATAAAAACAGATTGACCACTTCTGGCATTCCACCTACAATGGTATATTGTAGCAATAATTCACGTAACCTACGGTGTATAGCCTCCGGAACAGGAGATAACGTGTCTAAGCATTGTTGTAGTTTATCCACTACCTCATCTCGAATGCCATTAGCCCAAAGAAACTCTTCAAAATCAAGCGGAAACATTTGAACAATCGTTTCATAGCCAACGGGGATTGTTGCTTTGTTCGCACCATATCCCACTACACCCAACAGTGATCCTGTCGCAATTACATCAAAACGACCATCCAGTTTGAAAAACTTGAGTGCAGAACGGGCCTGAGGACATTCCTGTATTTCGTCGAGTATGATGCAGGTCTGTCCAGGTATGAATACAGCATCCTCTATAAAGGTTGAAATATTCAAGATGATATCATCTATTCGTCTCGATTTTTCAAATATACTTCCGTAATCATCATTCTCCATGAAATTGAGATAGATTACGTGTGCATAATTGGCTGATGCAAATTGCCTCACAGAATAGGTCTTCCCGCATTGCCTACATCCTTTGATGACAAGCGGTTTCCGGTCTGCTGAATGTTTCCATTCGTTGAGTACCTCCATGATTTTTCTTCTTAGTTCTGCCATAAATTCAAGAGACTTTTTGTTTCGCGTCACTTTTTCAAGGGACTTTTCTTATTTCGCGTCACTTTTTCAAGGGACTTTTCTTATTTCACGCCACTTTTTCAAGGGACTTTTCTTTACAAAGCTACGAAAGCATTTGAGAACTGCAAGGTGATTAGAGATGTGAGTCCTTAATTTTGACAATAATTAAATATTCCGGTTTTACCCAAACAGAGGTATTGAACCGATATCGATTAGGGACGGCTGCCTATGTCACTCGCGTGAAGGTGTGTTTCATTCATAAAGTTAAGAGCGTGTATAATCCGGATGTAGCCGGTTGGCTACACCCGGGATTAGTATGTTCGTAATAGAAAAGTCAAATAGAGGGGTAATGTGATGACCTGATCGCTGACTCCTATATTCATATCGCACAGTTTGATAGCCTTGTTGATATGGTATTTTTCCGGGTGTGCCAAAATAGTTTTTGTGCTTTTTACATTCCCATTGGATGACTTGACCTCTATTAAGGTACATTCCCCCTCATAGCGTATGACGAAATCCACTTCGAGACCTGAATCTTTCCGAAAATAATATAGTTTCCGTTGCATTTTGGAGAATATGTCAGCTATCAGATTCTCAAAAATAGCCCCTTTGTAACCATAGAGATTACCGCGCAGAATATCGGCTTGTGTGCCGGGTTCAAGCATTGAAATGAAGAGACCTGTATCCACCATATAGATTTTGAATACATCAGCAATTGCATTTCCGTCTAATGGTAATTCAGTAATGCTTAGGTTGTAACATCGACGAATGATGCCAGCATCCTCGATCCATTGAATACTGCCTGCATATTGGGAGGCTTTTCCTCCTTTCCGAACTAACGAATACTGAAACTTCTTATTCTCCTTTGCCAACTGTTTGGGAATCGACTCAAAACATTCCCGAATACGTGATTTATCTGCCTCATCGGCATATTTCAACATGTCATCTTCATATTGACTGATGATTGTCTGTTGGAGTTTGATCACGTTATTGATATTGTGGGTTGATAAAAACAGATTGACCACTTCTGGCATTCCACCTACAATGGTATATTGTAGCAATAATTCACGTAACCTACGGTGTATAGCCTCCGGAACAGGAGATAACGTGTCTAAGCATTGTTGTAGTTTATCCACTACCTCATCTCGAATGCCATTAGCCCAAAGAAACTCTTCAAAATCAAGCGGAAACATTTGAACAATCGTTTCATAGCCAACGGGGATTGTTGCTTTGTTCGCACCATATCCCACTACACCCAACAGTGATCCTGTCGCAATTACATCAAAACGACCATCCAGTTTGAAAAACTTGAGTGCAGAACGGGCCTGAGGACATTCCTGTATTTCGTCGAGTATGATGCAGGTCTGTCCAGGTATGAATACAGCATCCTCTATAAAGGTTGAAATATTCAAGATGATATCATCTATTCGTCTCGATTTTTCAAATATACTTCCGTAATCATCATTCTCCATGAAATTGAGATAGATTACGTGTGCATAATTGGCTGATGCAAATTGCCTCACAGAATAGGTCTTCCCGCATTGCCTACATCCTTTGATGACAAGCGGTTTCCGGTCTGCTGAATGTTTCCATTCGTTGAGTACCTCCATGATTTTTCTTCTTAGTTCTGCCATAAATTCAAGAGACTTTTTGTTTCGCGTCACTTTTTCAAGGGACTTTTCTTATTTCGCGTCACTTTTTCAAGGGACTTTTCTTATTTCACGCCACTTTTTCAAGGGACTTTTCTTTACAAAGCTACGAAAGCATTTGAGAACTGCAAGGTGATTAGAGATGTGAGTCCTTAATTTTGACAATAATTAAATATTCTGGTTTCACCCAAACAGCGGTATTGAACCGATATCGGTTAGGGACGGTTGCCTATGTCACTCGCGTGAAGGTGTGTTTCATTCATAAAGTTGAGAGCGTGTATAATCCGGATGTAGCCGGCTGGCTACACCCGGATGCAATCAGAATGTCTTTTCATTCGCCAAGTTCCACATATTCAGGAAAGAGGCCTTCGTGATGTTGACTAGCTTGTCCCAGTTGATGCGTTCGGCATGATCGCTCGGCAAGTGATAGTCCGGATGTGCATCGGTATGATACCAGATGATGGGAATGTCGCGCTTCGCAAACGTACCGTTGTCACTACCACCGACCGGCTTGTCCCATGGACGATAGTTGGGCGTCAGGTTCAGGTGATACTTCTCGATGTCATGCTTCAGCCATTCGCCAAAGGCAGGATGCGACTCTGTATAGAAATAGACCACATGGGTCGGATTGGACTCATCGTTGTTGCGTCCGATCATGTCGAAGTTCAGATAGCCCTTCACCTGATCGATCTGCGGGAAGCTCTGCACAAAGGCACGCGAGCCCAACAGCCCCTTCTCCTCTCCGTCCCAGAACGCAAAGATGACGTTGCGCATGGGTTGCTGACCGGTAGCCAAGAAGGCTCGGGCAATCTGAAGCACAGCCGATACGCCCGAAGCATTGTCGTCGGCTCCGTTGTAGATCTGGTCGCCATCCAGCATCGGATCGATGCCCAAGTGATCGTAATGGGCTCCCACAATGACATATTCGTTCTTGTTCTTGCCCTCAATCATGCCCAATACATTGTTGAGCGAGAGCTTCTGATGAACCACCTGTTTCAGTTTGGCAATGGAATCGGGCTCCACTTGCCAGCGTTGTCCCTTTTTCTGCCGTTCGGCATGATAGACTTCGAAGGGATGATAATAGGAATCACCCACGGGACGAATGCCCAGCGACTTCAACATGGAGACAATGTAATCGCCGGCAATGCGTCCGCCTTGTGTACCGGCTTCGCGTCCCTCGAGGTCGTCATCGGCCAAAAAAGCCACATGCGCCTCTGCTGTCAGTTGGTTAATCGACTGCAAGCCCTTCTCTTGTGGGGTTTGCGCCCACACTGTGCTGCCCATCATCAGAGCAGCCAACAGCCATCCTGTCTTTTTCATTTATCGTTGATTATGAGTTATACTTAGTCTTAGCGCTCTCTAAGCACTGTCCGGCAAATATAAAAAAAAATCTCTTGCCACGACCCGACGTAGCAAGAGAAAGATATGTACATTACTAAAAAATATTATCCCAGAAGACAGAGAACCTTAATTCTTCTCTGTATTGTCAAGCTGCTTTTGATCCATCAAGCGACGAATTTCAGCATTCAAACGTTGGCACATCGAACCATTTCCTAATGATTGGTAACGATCGGCCTGATAACGCAACATAGCCAGCGTGCGCTGGTCCTTTTCATTTACACTCATTACCATAATACTCTTTCTGTTTATGTCCCCGATTACCGGAGACTGGTTAATAATCTAAACAATTCTTTTTTCGACTGCAAATATAGGCATTTTTCCCGAATTGATGCTGTAAAACATATTACAAATCGTTTGCATTAACCTTGTTTAAACTTTAAGAGCCCTATTCAATGAGTTTTCACAACCTAATGAGCCCAAAATGGCGTAAGGCATTCCAAACACCATCCTCATCGACCGAAGTGGTCACATAGTCGGCTTCGCGTTGTACAGAGGCTTCTGCATTCCCCATGGCCACTCCGATACCGGCACGTCGCAACATGGCTACATCGTTACCGCCATCGCCAAAGGCCATCGTCTCTTCTACGGAGATGCCGAAATGGGCGGCCATCTGTTCGATACCGACAGCCTTGCTGCTGCCTTTCGCAACGACATCGGTAAAGAGCGGATTCCAACGGGTGGCTACGCAACCGGGCAAGAAGGACATGATTTCCGCCTCTTCTTCCTGGGTGAAAAAGGCGATGAGCTGATAGACGGCGGCTCCATTCAGTGCGGACAGATCCACCACAGGTGGTGTCGGGAAATTGAGCAGTGCATAGATCTCCTCTACGCGCGCGTTTATATAATTATGTAGGATGGCATGTTCGGTGACCAATCCGCAGGGGAAAGGGCGACGTTGCAGGAGTTGCAACAGGGCCTCAATGTCGGATGAGGGAATGGGATGGCGGTAAAAGATCCGCTCCTTGCCTTCGTAGCAGATACCTCCATTGAGGGTGACATAACCATCGAAAGAGAGATCGCCCAAATTGTCGATCGAGCGCATGGCGCGACCTGTCGAGATGAATACTTTGACCCCCTGCTCCCGAAGCAGGTGCAATGCCCGCACCGTTGAGGGTGGTACGGTATGTGTCTGGAAACTGACTAACGTTCCGTCGATGTCGAAAAATACAGCTTTTATCATATAACCCTATACAATCTTCGTCTAACGAGGGACAAATGTACGGCTATTTCTTGAATTTATTTGTACTTTTGAGGCTTTCAAACATTCAATTTTCAATTTATGAAAGGACTTTTTATGGGCGTTTGCTGTTTGATGACACTCTTCGCCACGGCTCAGGAGAATATCTACGATGGTAGTCAACCTACTTTAGTCAACCGACTGACAGACGGAAAGGTTGACATCAAGCATGTGGATGTGAACTTCCAGGTCTTCACATCGGCCAATGCGAATTTCATCGAAAACGAGTTGGAGAATATGGATTTCAAGCTCAACCGGGTGAAGTTAGAGATCAAAGGGGATGTAAACAACTGGTTCTCCTACCACTACCGGCAGTCGTTCAACAAGTATTCCGATCCCTACTCGTTGGATAACCTCTCCTCGTCGGTGGAATTGGCATACGTCAACTTGGAAGTCACCCCCCAGTTCATCATCACGACCGGCAAGCATGCTTTGGCGTTAGGGGGCTACGAATATTACGTGAACCCGATCAAGGTACGGGAGTTCAGTGAATTCAACAACCAAATCAGCTGTTACCAGGCGGGTATTTCAGGCACATGGGCCATCACGCCCTACCAGGAGCTCTGTTTCCAGATCATGAACAACCGAAGCGGCAGTATCGAAGAGACCTTTGTCGGTGGATTGCCGGAAGGGGTCGAAGCAGCGAAGGTTCCCTTCTTCTACAGCCTGAACTGGAACAGTTTCTACTTCGACAAGGTGCTTCAGCTGCGGTATGCACTCTCCATGGCAGAACAGGCCAAGGGGTATCGCTCGTTCTATGCGACTTGCGGTAACGTCATCGAGACCGGACCGGTCATCACCTACCTGGATTTGATGTACACCCGACAGGAGCTGGACCAGCATGGCATCATCAGTAATCTGGTGGAAACAGAACGGGGTGCCTGCAACACGGAGTATTTTTCGGCCATTGCGGACTTTGACTACCGCTTTCACGATCACTGGAATGCGTATGTGAAGGGGACGTACGAGATCGGGCGGGTCTATAAAGCGAACGGCGCCTACAACAAGGGGTTGTATCGCCGTTCGTGGAACGCACAGGCGTGCGTGGAATATTTTCCGATGAAGAATAGTGAACTCCTCATCTTCCTGCTCTACTCCTACCGGGGTGTCAAGCTGGAAAAGAATGCTTTGCAATTGGGAGCGGTCGAATCGGACCAAAGCCGCATTTCGTTGGGGTTCGTCTATTCCATTCCCGTCTTTTAATGCAGCCTACTTGACCAAGCAGTTGTCGAGATCACGGATCAGCTGCTCTTTGTCGAGGTGCTGACCGATGAAGACCAGTTTCTGCATCCGGTCGCCATATTTCTCATCCCAGTCCCGACGCAAGCCAGGTTCACGCATGAGCAGGTCGGCCAGTTCCTCTTCCGGCATGGTGGCAAACCATTGGCCCGATTCAGTCACCTTCTTCTGGATGCCGGCCTGTTCAAACAGATAGGACATGTCGGGATTGAAACTGAAGTAGCAAACGCCCTTGGTCCGGATGATGTTAGGACTCCATTTGGAACCGACAAAGCGGTCGAACTTATGCAGGTCGAAGGGTTGGCGACGGTAATAGACAAAGGTCCCGATGCCATATTCTTCGACTTCCCCACCGTCATGATGGTGATGATGGTGGTGGTGATGTTCATGGTCATCGTGGTCATCATCATCGTGATCCTCGTCATCGTAGTCATGGTCATGGTCATCGTCATGATCGTGATGATGGTGTTCATGCTCATGTTCATGCTCCTCTTCCTGCACCTCCATGTGTTTCTCGATCTCACGGATCCATCCGGCCGAAGTGGCCACCTGATCGAAACTGAACAGGTCGGTATGGATGATTTTCTTCAGATCCACCTGGGCATAATCGACCGGGATGATCTCTGCAGCGGGCTGCAGCACCCGGATGATCTGCTTGATACGCTCCAGCTCTTCCGGTTTTACCTCCGAAGCCTTGTTCAGCAGGATGATGTTACAGAACTCGATCTGCTGGATGATCAGGTTCTCAATATCCTCTTCGTCAATGCCCCGACGCGTCAGGTTGTCGCCACAGGCAAACTCACTTTGCAGGCGCAAGGCATCCACCACCGTCACAACCGCATCCAAGCGGGCAATGCCATACTTCGTAAACTGGCCGCCCATTCGTGGGATGGAGCAGATGGTCTGTGCAATGGGCTCCGGCTCGCAAATACCACTGGCCTCAATCACGATGTAATCGAAACGATCCATCTTCAAGATGTCATTGAGCTGCTCCACCAAATCCATTTTCAGGGTACAGCAGATACAGCCGTTCTGCAAAGCCACCAAGCTATCATCCTTCTGTCCGACAATGCCTCCTTTCTGGATCAGGTCGGCATCGATGTTGACCTCGCCGATGTCGTTCACGATGACAGCAAACTTAATGCCTTGCTGATTGGCCAAAATATGATTGACTAAGGTTGTCTTTCCACTGCCCAGATAACCGGTCAGGAGCAGTATAGGAACTACATTTTTCTTCATCTCTATATCTCTTGTTGAAGTTTGGGCACAAAGGAACAGAAAATTTCTGTAAACAATATATGTTTTACAACAGGAATTGGTTAATTCACGTTAAGCAAATGAATTTTCCAAACTATTTTGTATGCTACATAACATAAAAGCTCTATATTTGCACTGTGTTTTTCATGGTATTAGATTTAAGGTTAACAATGAAGATTGGTTGTCGGGAGACAACCTTTTCTTTTTTATACCCCCTCCTATCTCAATTCTCCCCCAAAACTGCTGCTTTTCTCAATTAAAATGTGTAGGTTTGCAGCCAGAATAGAAACATTAAACAATAAACTAACAAGTCGATATTTTGAAAAATCTAATCACAAGAGCACTTACGGGGATTGTGTTTGTGGTCGTATTGGCCGGGAGCATCTGTTGGCATCCATTGTCATATCTCGCCCTGTTTGCCCTCATCACAGGGCTTTCACTTTGGGAATTCCAAGGTTTGCTGAACCAACATGAAGGGACACACCTGAAACGCATCATTGGCTGTTTGGGTGGCGTCTATCTGTTTGCAGCCACTTTTGGCTATGCCTACGGGTTAGCCAGCAGCCACATTTTCCTGCCCTACCTGCTGTTTCTGATGTATCTGTTTATCCGGGAGCTGTATCACAAGAAGGACAATCCAATCAATGCCTGGGCCTATGCGCTGTGGGGACAGGTCTATTGTGCCGGCTCTTTCTCCCTGCTCAACTTCATTGCTTCGCAACGGGTCGGACTGGACAGTGCCCATTACAACCCGCTGTTTATTCTTGCCATCTTCGTGTGCATCTGGCTGAACGACACGGGAGCCTATTTAGTGGGGTCTCTGATCGGCAAGCATCGGCTCTTCGAACGCATCTCACCCAAGAAGTCGTGGGAAGGTTTCTTTGGAGGTATGTTCTTTGCCATGGTTGTCTCGCAACTCTTTGCCTGGTATGAACCGGCCATCAGCCGGTGGAGTTGGTTAGGACTGTCAGCCGTCATCGTGGCAGCAGGCACTTGGGGAGACCTGGTGGAGTCCCTGCTGAAACGGACCTTACAGGTGAAGGACTCCGGCAAGTTGCTGCCAGGCCATGGAGGTATGCTGGACCGCTTCGACAGTGTCATCTTTGCGATCCCAGCCGCTTACCTATATATAGAATGGTTTATTCGAAATTGAAGGTGAGCGTCACCATCCGAGAAGTGGCTTTCGTCAAGGCATCGGTATATTTCATCAAATCCTGATCGACCAGGTCGTCGCGGTTCTTTTCCAGCAGATCGACCAGACCAAAGCTGAACTTCAGTTCCGGACACAACTTGAAATAGGGCAGATAGATATCACACCCGATACCGAATTCCAAACCGAAATCCCGTCCCTTCAACAGGATGGGATTTCCTTTTTTACGGCCAATGTCCAGGGCACCAAACACGCCTCCGATCAGGTAAGGACGGTAGTTGTTCAGGCGTAACGCACTGTACTTCACGTCGAGCGGTAACGACACATAGCTGGAACGCACGTTGGTCTCGAACGTTTCGCCGGAGTTCTGCTCCATAAACTTGAACTTCTTGTCACCGAAATGGATCGTCGGCAGGAAACGCAGGTTGAAATAGGGATTCATATACATATCGGCAATCACACCGACACTGAAGCCCGGTGAATAGGAGGGTATCTCGGCAAACCAGATTTCACCCGATTCCGTAGCGACCCCACTGTTGGTCAACAGCAGGTCTTGCGCATGTACCCCCACATGGAATCCCAAATGTAACCATTTCAGATCCGCATAGGGTTGATTCTTCACCCGCTCCATTTGAGCCCAAGCCGGCCCAATGGCCAGACTTATTATTGCTACTATGCATAAAAGACGTTTCAACATCATGACTGTTTTCGATTATAACGAAAAAGAGCGACCGTTATTGCAAAAAACAATGTTTTTGATAAAATATCGCCCCAGATATTTTTTAAATACAAAGAAAGCCCTATTTTTGCACCAACAAAAGTTATCAACTAAATATTTTACAAAATGGCTTACGTAATTAGTGACGATTGTATTGCATGCGGCACATGTATCGATGAGTGCCCGGTAGGAGCAATTTCAGAAGGTGACAAATACAGCATCAACCCTGAAATGTGTGCTGACTGTGGAACTTGCGCAGACGCTTGTCCGACAGAAGCAATCCACCCGGCTGAATAATCAACCGCGGCAACAGACGGGATTATAGATGGCAGAAGCAATCGATCCCTTAAACAAAAGGCGGACTGTTCTTTCTTCATTGAAAGCAACAGTCCGCTTCTTTTGTTCCCTTTCCATTCACCCTCGGAAGTCAAAACTCAATATCCAATTTGATTTCCGAATCGTCAGAAGCCGCTTGCGCATCCTTTTCCGCATTGCACTGTTCAATGTAACGGATCACCTCTTTCATTCCATCCAGAAACTTGCCGAAATCCTCTTTGTAAAGAAAGATCTTATGCTTCTCGAATGTAACCGGCGCCCCCGTCTTTGGCTGTATCTTCTTACTCTCGGTAATCGCCAAGAAAAGATCGTCTTTCAGGTTTCGCTTTACATCCAGATAGTAAATCCGTTTCCCAGCCTTGATGGACTTGGAGTATAGTATCTCCTTGTCCCCTTTTTCAACATGTACATTCTTAATCTCTTCCATAAACAGACAACATTCTAATTCCCTTCCTGATTAATTCATAAACAGGTCCAAATATGCGTATATTTTTTTAAACTCAGACAAGTTAGAAGGGAAAAAATCAACATAAAAAGAAAAAGATTCGAAAAGAGCCCATGGAATGAAAAGAATCACTACCTTTGCAGCCTAAATTAGAAACAAGTAGTTCCTTCAAACGATGATCAACAGAATTTTAATCCGTATAAAAGTTTTGCAGATAGTCTATTCATACTATCAGAATGGAAACGGAGACCTCAAAGTGGCCGAAAACGAGTTGCTTTTCAGCCTGCAAAAGTCGTACGACTTATACCACTATCTTTTACTCCTCATTGTTGAACTCACCCAGATGGAAAGACGCATCCAGGAGGCACGCAAGAACAAGTACATGCCGACCGTGGAAGACCTGAATCCGGACATGCGTCTGGTCAACAACCGTTTTACGGCCCAGTTGGCTGATAATCTGTTGTTGCAGAAGTATCAGAAAGAACAGGGCATCTCCTGGGCGGATGATGAGGCATTCCTCAAAGGGTTGCTGGAGCAGATCAAGGCATCTGAACTCTATGCAGACTATGTACGTAATCCGGAAGACAACTACGAGACAGATCGGGAGTTCTGGCGTGCAGCCTTCAAGAAACTGATCTGTGGCAGCGAGTTCGTGGAAGAGTATCTGGAAGACAAGAGTATCTATTGGAATGACGACATCGAGATCGTAGAGACATTTGTACTGAAGAGCATCAAGCAGTTCGAAGAGGCTAAGGGTGCCAAGCAGCCGTTGCTGCCGATGTTCAAGGATGCACAGGACAAAGCCTATGCTGTCCAGCTGTTCCGGAAGACATTGGTCAAAGGACAGGAGTATCGCGAGCTGATCGAACAGCATCTGCGCAACTGGGAAAGCGAACGTATCGCCAGCATGGACTTCATCATCATGCAGATGGCCGTAGCTGAGTTGGTCAACTTCCCCTCCATCCCCACCAACGTCACGATGAACGAATACATCGACTTGGCCAAGCATTACAGCACGCCCAAGAGCGGTAATTTCATCAATGGTGTGTTGGATTCGGTGACGAACCAGTTGAAAAAAGAGGGCAAGCTCTTGAAGTAATCGTTTTATTGGCTATCTTTGTCAAGCAAATTTTTTATTGATATGAACGCATTGAATATTTTATTGCAAGCTGCTGCCGGCGGTAACCAATGGTCCGGCATCCTGATGATGGTCGTCATCGTCGCTATCTTCTACTTCTTCATGATTCGTCCGCAACAGAAGAAGCAGAAGGAGATCCAGAAGGCTCGCGAGGCCTTGAAAGTGGGTGATCAGATTGTGACAGCAGGTGGTATCTATGGCCGAATCCGTGAGATCGGTGACGTCTATATGGCAATCGAAGTGGCTAACGGTGTGACGATCCGTATCGACAAGTCCTCTATCTTTGCCTCATCCGCAGACGCAAAGCAACAATAAACCGGTTTGCTTATGCCACGGCTTGAAAACAACATGTGGGAGTCCTTCAAGTCCACAGAAGAAAAGGCTAAGGTCTTGATCCATCGTGCACGATGGAAAGAGACATTGGTCTTTTTTTGTTTCGTACTGCTCTCTTTCGGATTCTGGATGTTGCAGAGTCTGCAACAGGAGTACGAGATTGAAATGACTATCCCCATCCGCTATAAGAATGTGCCCGACAACATTGCCTTTCAGGATACGATTCCACAACAGGTGACCATCCGGATTAAGGACAAAGGCAGTGTGTTGCTGAATTACCAGTTGGGCCAGCGTTTCCTGCCGATCGATGTCAACCTAAAACGGGCTGCCGAACATCCGAACGGCAAAGAGCAGCTCACCCCCAAGAGCCTTGAAAACGAAGTGACCAAGCAATTGATGGCAACGACCCAGTTGATGGAGATCACGCCGGCCCAGATCGAGTTGCGCTACAGCCAACGGAAAGAGAAACAGGTGCCCGTAGTCTTCCAAGGCGAGATCGAGACCCTGCCGGGTTTTCAAGTGTCGGACGAGATTCATCTGGAACCCTCCTCCGTAACGGTCTATGCCAGCCAAGCTACATTAGACACCATCCACGAAGTCAAGACAGCCAAGTTCGACATCCGCAAGGGTGGCAAAACGTTCAAACGCACGTTGCAGCTGCAACCCATTGCCGGGGCTAACTTGGCACCTAACGCGGTCTCGGTAACCATTCCGATTGAGGAGTATGCCGACAAGACATTGGAGATCCCGGTACAATGCATGCATGTGCCGGAACACTATACGGTCCGGATGTTTCCAACGCATGTCAAGGTGAATTGCTCCGTTCCCCTCTCCCGTTTCAAGGAGTTGTCGGAAGAGTTGTTTACCATTCAAGTGGATTTCAGCGAACTGGAACAGAACACAACGGGAACGGAACCGGTGGAATTGGTCTCCAAACCGGAATGGGTACATTCGCCCCACCTCATCCCGGAACAAATTGAATTCATCATCGAACAACATCAATAAGGTATGATCAGCATTGGTATTACAGGAGGTTTGGGTAGCGGTAAATCGGTCGTTGCCCGTTTATTGGCCCTGCAGGGCATTCCAGTCTATATTGCAGACGACGAGAGTAAACGGCTGACAGCCCATTCACCCCTGATCCGCCAGCCCCTGACAGAACTGTTCGGTGATGCGCTCTATACCAACGAAGGGCTCAACAAGTCCCTGTTGGCTTCGCTGATCTTCTCCGATGCGGAGAATCTGAAGCGGGTCAATGCGATCATCCATCCGGTTGTCAGTCAGGACTTCCAACAGTGGGTACAACGGCAATCGGGGCCCTATTGCGCGTTAGAGTCAGCCATTCTGTACGAGTCGGGGTTTGACCAGTTGGTCGATGTACGCCTGATGGTCTATGCTCCGTTGGAGTTACGTCTGCAGCGGGCCATGGTTCGGGATAGAGCCGATCGCGAAACCCTGCTCGCCCGCATCCGTCGCCAATGGCCCGATGAAGTCAAGAAAGAGCGTGCCGACTTTGTCATCTACAATGACGACCAACAGGCACTCATTCCGCAAATCCAAGACTTTCTATCCTATTTACAACCATCCATAACACGATTCGGAGTGACACAAAATAAGTAATCAAATGCGTTTTTTCGAACAGATTGTGTCCATTATTCCCCGAGTTATGCTATTTTTGCACGACGAATTTTAAAAACGATTAGAAAAGAGAAATATTATGTTGAAGACTATTCTGTCCATTTCAGGTAAGCCGGGATTATTCAGATTGGTTTCCCGCGGTAAAAACATGTTGATTGTCGAATCGCTGGCTGACCATCGCAAAGTTCCTGCATACGCGAAAGACAAAGTCATTTCGTTAGGTGACATTGCTATCTATACGAACGAAACGGAAGTCCCTTTGCATGAAGTTTTGACAAATGTAAAGAACAAAGAGAATGGTGCCGTTAGTTCCCTCAATCCGTCCAAGGCAACATCAGAAGAGTTGCGTGCCTACATGGCTGAGGTATTGCCCGATTTCGACCGCGAACGTGTCTATCCGAGCGACATCAAGAAATTGTTGAGTTGGTACAATCTACTGATCAATGCTGGCGTTACCGAGTTTACACCGATTGAAATCAAGGCTCAGCCTGTCGAGGTAGCAGAAGAGACTACCGAAGAGGCTACAACGGAAGAAAAATAAGTATCTTACTTACGTATGCTAAATACCCTACTTAGACCTCCTAACCAGCATAGTTACGGGGTCTAAGTAGGGTACTTTTTTTGTTTGGATTATAAGCGGCCTGTCGTACGCTTGTATTCCGTCTCGTAGATCTTGTATTGGGTCTGCGCTTCAATGAAATTGCTTTCGGCCTGCTGCCATTGGGTCTGTGCATCCAACAGATCTGTCAAGGTACACATCGACACGTCATACCGCTCCTGCATCACGCGCAGGTTTTCGATGGCCTCTTTCCGTCCCAACTCGGCAGTCTCTACCATCGTATAACCATCTGTCAGATTCTGTACGGCCTGACGTGCTTCGATACTCAACAGCCGACTGTTCTTCTGCAAATCCAACTCGGCATTCCGAATGTCATAACGGGCACGACGAATCTTCTTCAGGTTCTCCCCCCAATGGAAAAGCGGAATGCTGACAGAAGCCATGGCGACAAAATAACCATCATGCAGATTCTCGGTTCCCACAGCTGCCACAGCCTTCATATTGCCATAGTAGGAATAGCCGACAGAGAGTCCGACCGTAGGTAAGATTCCTGCCCGCGTCATCTTCAACTGCTGCTGTTGGGCGGCTATCTGTTTGTGCAACAGGGCCAACTCCGGACGCAACGAAATGTCGTCATCCAACTGTTGTGGCATACGTACCTGAATCAAGGTATCGGTCGGTTCAATCTGGGTATCCAACTCGGCACCCAAAACATTACACAAAGCAAGCCGACAGAGGTCAGAACCGTTACGTGCTTTCTGCAACTGGTACTGGATCTCGCTGCGTTTGGCCCGGATACGCAGCAACTCATTCTCCGTACCCATCTCGGCCTCAACAGCCAACTTCACCTGATCGTACAACGCATTCATCTGACGTTCATACGCCTCCAGCATCCGCACCTTCCGCTGGACAGAGACCAATGTCCAGTAGGCCTGGTCTGCATCTGCCAATACCTGCTGACGCGTCTGGTTCAACTGAAGCTCAGCACTCTCTTTCCCGATACCAGCCAATTTTCGTCCGGCCAACAAACGACCACCCGTATAGAGTGGCTGGGTCACATTCACTCCGGCCATGTACATGCCATGCATCTGTAACTTCATACCCGACATCTCGATGTCCGGCGACATATAGATGCCATTCAACGAGCCATCCACCTTCGGGAGGAAGGCCGCCAATGCCACCGCCTTGTCCAGTTCAGCCTGACGCAAGGCATTGTCCGCTTTCTGCAGATCCTCGTTGTGTGCCAGTGCCATCTGACGACACGCTTCCTGCGAGAGCTGCAGTTCTTGCCCCTGCATCGTAAGCCAGGGGCAGAGCAATAAACCACAAACGATCTTTATTATCTTTTTCATCATTCTATTCTTTAACAGGATACCTTATTTTCGTCAACCGGTTTCGTCACATGGAACAGGGCCGTGTAGAACAGGGGCAGCAACACCAAGGTAATCAGGGTTCCTACCGTCAGACCACCCATGATGGTGATCGCCATCGAACTGTACATCGGATCAACCACCAATGGCAACATACCCAAGATGGTGGTCAACGAGGCCATGATCACCGGACGTACACGCGATACAGTCGCATTCAACACCGCATGATAGGGATGTTGATGCTCTTCGCTATAGAGCCGGTTAATCTCATCGACCAATACGATGGAGTTCTTGATCATCATACCCATCAAACCCATCATACCGATGATGGCCATGAAGGTGAAGGGCTGACGGGTAGCCAACAACGACGGTACAATACCACAGATCACGAACGGGAAGCAAACCAAGATCAGAATCACCTTCTTCCAGTTGTTGAACAGCAACAGCAGGACGCCCAAGATCATGAACAACATGATGGGCAGGTATTTCATCAAGTTATTGATCGCCTCACCTTGTACCTCGATCTCACCGACCCAACGCTTATGGTAGCCGGCGGGCAACTCAATGGCATCGATCTGATCCTGAATGGAAGCCAACACCTTAGCCGGAGTAGCCTCGTATTGCTCATAGTCCGGATCACATTCAGCCTCAATGGCCCGCTGTCCGTTCAGTCGCTGGATCACCTCTTCGTCCCAATCCATGCGCAGGTTGCGGGTAACATTGCTCAACGGAGTACTCCGGAACATCTGATCCTGCAAATTGGCCATCTTCTTTCCTCCGGCCATGGCCCCCTCCAGATCCTCTTCCGTCATCCGCAGATTCATCATGCTCCATACAGGAATATCACTCAAGTTCTGAATCCTGGTGCCATCTTCGTTGCGAACCATCAAATTGATGATGACCATCTTGTCCTGATCGTTCAATACACCGACCGGCATACCATCGGTAGCAGCCATCAAGGCATTGCCCACATCACTCCGTTCAATGTTCGAGCGTAAGGCATCCTGACGGACATAATCGGCAATCCAAGTCTTGCCCTTCGGCTTCCAGTTGTTCTCAACAGAATAGGGATCCACGTAGGGGCACTGGCGCATGATATCCTCTGCCTGCTTGCTCAACTGGCGCAACACCTCCGGATCGGGACCGGTAAACTCTACCTCTACGGTATGCGTGGTCGAAATGGAGAAGTTGTATTTCCGCAGACGGATATAGGCATCCGGATATTTCTCACGCAACTGCTTGCGTACAATGGGAATCTGTTCGCAAATGGTCTCATAGTCGGCACAATCGACCATCAACTCGCCATAGCTGTCACCACCAGCCGTCATCGGTCGCACCAAACAGTAGCGGGCAGGAGCTCCTCCCATGCTGGCTGCAACCCGTTCGATCTTCGGATTCTGCATCAACAATTCCGACATCTCGATCAAATCCTGCCGTACCCGGTTCGGGTCGGTCTGTGCCGGCAGGGCATACTCCACCACAAACTGCTTGTAGTTGAAATCCGGGAAGAAGAGGTTCTTCACCTTGGCCATAGACATCACACACACCACCAACAGGACAAAAGCGGCCAGAATGGTGCTCTTCTTATAGGAGATCAGGAAAGCGATGGTCCGACGAACCATCCGGTGCATCGGTGAATTCATCACTTCGCCAGCAACTGCATCCGATGACTGACCCTCTGTGGCCGGCAACCAACTCTTCACACACATCGGCACCTGTACCAACGCCAATACCCAACTGGCAAGCAGGCTGACACAAAGCACGAAGAACAGGTCACGCGCATATTCTCCGGAGGAGTCCGGCGAGAGATAGACATTAATAAAGGTAGAGGCGGCAATGACGGTAGCCCCCAACAGAGGCATGGCTGTATTCTTACCGATCCGATACAGGTAGATGTTTTGCGGGAGTCCCTTTTTCTTATCGACCAAGATACCATCCATGATCACAATGGCATTATCCACCAACATACCCATGGCCACGATAAAGGCACCCAAAGAGATACGTTGCAATGTCGTACCCAGGTTCAACAAGATCGGGAACGAGACGGCAATGGTCAAAACCAAACCGAAACCGATGATGACACCACTGCGGAAGCCCATCGTAAACACCAGGGCCAGGATCACGATCAGCACCGACTCCAACAGATTCACCATGAAGGAATTGATAGCCTCATCCACCTTGTCGGGCTGGAAGAAGATCTTATCCATCTGCATACCGACCGGTACGGTCTGCATCACCTCAGCCAAACGGGCATCGACCGCCTTTCCGACATCGGGTACGATCGCACTGTTTTCCATCGCTATACAAATGGCCAAGGCCGGTTTTCCATCGACAAAGAAACCATTCTTCTGGGGTTCGGCATAAGTACGTTCAATGGTCGCAATATCGCCTAAACGAAGTTGCTTCCCATCCATGGTAGCAATCAGCAGGTTACGGATATCCTCCTCGTCCTGGATCGACTCGTTGACCTGCAACTGCATCTTGTCGTCCTGCTGCTGGTAAGCACCGGCATTCACCATCTTGCCGGCATTCTGCAACGACATCATGATCTGTGTCGGGATGACGCCATTGCGGGCAATCTTCTCTTTGGAAAGGATGATATTGATCACCTCGTCACGATTTCCGGCAATCGAGATGCGCTTCACACCCGGCACGCTCAACAACTCCCGACGGATGTATTTCGCATACTTGTTCATCTCCGGATAGGTATAGCCATCGGCCTTCAACGCATAGAAGATGCCATAGACATCCATCATATCGTCCATGACGATCGGTTCGTAACAACCATCCGGCAACAACCGTTTGGTATCGCTCACCTTCCGGCGCAACAGGTCGAAGTGTTGCTCCAGATCCTTCATCAAGACTGTCATTTGGAATTCGACCGTCAGCATGGCCAAGCCCGGACGGCACTCCGTCTTGATCTTCTTGACATCCGGCAAGGCCCGCAACTCATCCTCCATACTCTGGGCCACCTTCAATTCCACCTCATGAGCCGAGGCACCCGGATAGGAGACAATCACCATCGCCTGCTTGACAGGGACGGCCGGATCCTCCAATTTGGGCATTTGGATAAACGAAAGTACGCCGGCAATCAGAATTCCGACCATCAACGACCAGAACAGGACCGGACGACGTACAAAAAATTCAGTCATTTTCATCAGAGCAATCCTCCTACATTGGTTTCAGCCGGTTTCTCAATTACCATCACCGATTCGTTTTCATGCAGATAATCGACACCAGCTTTCACAAGTCGTTCGTTGCCTGTCAAACCGGACAAGACCACAGCCCCTTGTGCCTGCTTCGTCCGATCCAGTTCAACCTCCCGTTTGGTCACCTTTGAATCATCGGTCAATACCCACACATAATCCTTGCCTTCGGCATGGCAAACGGCATGCAACGGAACAGAAAAACGGGGAGTTCCCTCGTCTCCCAACGTGCGGATACCCACCTCCACATTCATACCCGGTGTCAATTTCGGAGCTGTCGGACCATCGAAAGCCAAACGCATCCGATACAATTGATTGCCATCGGCTTTCGGTGTGATGCTGATTAGTTTCATCGGTAGATCCTGTCCATCGCCATAGGCACTCCGACAGAAATAGCCACCGAAACGATCCTTCTGCACATACAGATTGGAAGGCAAATCCACTTCCACCTCCAATTGTTTGACATCCAAAAGATCGATGATGGCTCGACCGGCATCCACCATCTCGGCTACCTCAAAGTTGACACTTTGGACATAGCCGCTCACCGGAGCATACAGACGTGTATAATCCAATTTATTCTGATTGGTTTGCAGTTGGACACGTACCTGTTCCAATCCGGCCACTGCCTTTTCGTAATCATTTCCGGAAATACTCTTTCCTTCAAACAGTTTCTTCATACGGGCCACTTCGTTAGAGAGTTGCTTGTATTGGATTTCCAAAGCCTCAACCCCCAGCTTGTAATCCTTGTCGTCCAACGTGGCAATCAGTTGCCCCTGACGCACGGCATCTCCCTCCTTCACCAAAATACGCATGATCTGTCCGGGTGTCTTGAACCCTAAACTGATCGTCTTCGCCTCCTGAATAACCCCCGAAAACAGTTTGGTCTGTTCGATACCCAAGGGCTCAGGCTTCGTCAACATCACACTACGAATGCTTGTCTCTTTCGGCTGATCGCTACAGGCACTCATGGTACCCAACAACACACAAAGACTCAAAAAGAACTTTTTCATATAAAACCTCATAAATTTAAACCGATTGAACGTGCGAAGTTCTCCTTATTTTAGGAGAGAAACTTCGTCTATATGTACAAAAAATTGTTCCAAAGTGATACAAAAGAGGTATCTCTGGAGAGAAATTATTCAAAACGAATACTTTTGGCAGGATCGATACGGGTAATCAGGTAAGAGGGACCCAACATCATCAACATGGAAACCGTCAAGGCTCCCAGATTCAGAAGCAACCAAGCGATCGGATTCAGGTCGATCGGGACTGCATTCAAATAATAGATAGAAGGATCCAATGAAACGACTCCCCAACGATGCTGCACCAGGCAGAGCAGGACACCGATCACGTTTCCCCACAGCATACCCTTACCTATCAGGAAGAAGGAGACATATAAAAAGATGTGTCGGATGCGGGTGTTGTCGGCTCCCATGGCCTTCAACAAACCGATCATTTGCGTACGCTCCAAGATAATGATGAGCAAACCGGAGATCATCGTGAAACCGGCAACGGCCATCATGAGTACCAGAATCACGACCACATTGATATCCAACACATCGAGCCAGCTGAAAATCATCGGGTTCAACTCTTTGATCGAACGTACATAATAGGTATTACCGAAACGATCTTGCTCCATTTCCATCCGGTAAAAAAGCTCTTCGGAAACGGTATCCACCCGATCCCAATCCTCCACCAACAGTTCCAAGCCACTGACTTGATCGTCAGCCCAGCCATTCAGTCGGCGTATCTGGCGCATGTCCGCCAAGACAAAGAGCTTGTCATAATCGACAAAGCCGGTCTCATAGATACCAGTCACGTGAAATTTACGCGCACGCACATCGTCCTGCACAAAATAGGTCAGGAAAGAATCACCTACCTGCAGGCGGAGCAAATCAGACAAATAGCGAGAGATCAATACATCCGTTGAGGTCTTGTCCGGATGCAAGGTGAGGGTATCTCCCTGTATCAGATTCGAGCGGAAAAAGGTCCAATCAAAGTCGGAATCGATACCCTTGAGAACAATTCCCTGAAAATCCTCGTCGGTCTTCAAGATACCTGGTTTCGTCGCGAAAGCCTCCACATGACGGACACCCGGGAAAGCACGCAACGAAGCCAAGAGCGTATCACTGACAGCTATTGGCGAAGATTCATACGAGGCATTGTTGTCGAAATTGGAGATCTGGATATGCGAACCAAATCCGATCACCTTGTTCCGTACCTCCTTCTTGAACCCCACGACGATCGCCACAGAAAGGATCATGACCGCCAATCCCAAGGCAATGCCGATCATGGCGATACGAACAGCCGGTGGAGTCACCCTCTGCTCCTGATCCTTACTGAAGTAGATCCGTCGTGCTATGAATAGGGATAGATTCAATGTCCTATGGTTTTACCCGGATAGGCCTCCAATGCTTTTGACAAGACAAACAGAGCCCGTACCAAATCCTCTTTCTTCAACACGTATGCCATACGCACCTCGTCTTTGCCCAAACCAGGTGTCGTATAGAATCCCGATGCCGGTGCCATCATCACCGTCTCTCCCTCGTAGTTAAAGTCGGAGAGACACCAGGCACAGAACTTGTCGGCATCATCGACCGGCAACTTGGCCACCGTATAGAAAGCTCCCATAGGAATGGGTGAATAGACTCCGGGGATACGGTTCAATCCATCGATCAGACATTTACGACGTTCCACATACTCGTCGTAGGTCTCCCGTCCATATTCCGCCCCAGCATCCAAGGAGGCCTCGGCTGCGATCTGACCAATCAAAGGAGGACTCAGACGAGCCTGACAGAATTTCATCACCGCTTCACGCACAGCCTTATTCTTCGTAATCAGGGCTCCGATACGAATACCACACTCTGAATAACGCTTTGAAACGGAATCGATCAGCACCACATTCTGCTCGATTCCCTCCAGGTGACAAGCCGAGATATAGGGCGAACCGGTGTAGATAAACTCACGATACACTTCGTCTGAGAAGAGATAGAGGTCATACTTCTTGACAATGTCACGAATCTGATTCATCTCCCGGCGCGTATAAAGATAACCGGTCGGATTGTTCGGATTGCAGATCAAGATTGCCTTGGTACGTTCGTTGATCAGTTCTTCAAACTTTTCCACCTTCGGCAAAGAGAAACCCTCATCAATAGTGGTTGTAACAGTCCGGATAACAGCACCCGCCGAGATGGCAAATGCCATGTAGTTGGCGTATGCCGGTTCGGGTACAATGATTTCATCGCCCGGATTCAGACAACTCATGAAGGCAAACAACACCGCCTCCGATCCTCCTGTCGTAATGATGATATCATCTGCGGTCAGATGAATATCGTACGAATCGTAGTACTTCACCAACTTCTCCCGGTAACTACGATAACCCTGGCTGGGACTATACTCCAGCACTTTCCGATCAATGTTGCGAATGGCCTCCAACGCCTCGGGAGGTGTAGGCAGGTCAGGCTGACCGATATTCAAATGGTACACATGTACTCCTCGTTGCTTGGCTGCATCAGCCAAGGGTGCCAGTTTCCGAATCGGTGAAGCGGGCATCTCTTTTCCTCTTTCTGAGATATTGGGCATTCTTATCTTGTTTTATCGTTTATCATATCTTTGTTTCAAGGGGCAAAGATAGTAAATAATTTAAATACTGGGTCGCGGAGCGTCTTTGCTTGCGTGCATTGTCGAAACAAATGAGTGGGGATCAATCACCTTCACCTCATCCTTCAACCGGGGCATATCTTTCCGTTCCACAATGGTAAAGATGATTTCCGTCTCCTTGCCTTCATACATACCTCGTCCATGCAGGAAGGTACCTGCAAGACCCATCTTATTTACAATCAAATCCTTGACTTCATTCGTTTTCTTGCTGACAATGAAGACAGCCCGGCTGGGGTTATCGGTCTGGAACATCTCGACAATCTTACCATAGACAAAAATGGTGAACCAGGAATACAAAGGTACAGCCCAATCCTGGAAAACTAACAGACCCAACAAGACGATGGCTGAATCGAGTGCAATGATCATATTGCTCACCTTCAAGTTCGAATCGCTGGCAATCACACGAGCCACCACATCGGTTCCGGCACTCGTACTTTGGGCACGGAAGATACAGGTCACGCCCGCTCCCAAAATGGCACCCCCATAAAAGGCAGCCAAGAAGGGATCGTTCTCCACCAACGGTTCACCCACGAAATAAGAGAGCGAATCGGTAAAGATAGAGATCAGCAAAAAGGTGACGACGGTCTTCGGTCCGGAAGAGAGACCAATCTTTTTTGCTGCCAAGATCATGAAAGGAATGTTGAAACACAAGGCAGTCACACCCATCGGGAAACCATCGGGCAAGAAAGGCAGCAATCCCTTCGTGACATGATGGACCACAATGGAAATACCATAGACACCGCCCGGTACAATCTTATAAGGGGCAATGAATAATACATAAGATAAGGCTTGTAGAAATGCGCCTACGACAATCAGCGAATAATCCGTCAGGTATTGCTTCATGGCACCCTGCGAAGGCTTCAACTGTTTCATGTTCATACAAATAAATTTAAATGTTTTTTATTGTTGTTTGCGGGCGCAAAGATAGACAAAAAAAGAGACTGCACATGCGAAGTGCAATCTCTTTCTTCACCAATTAATAATAAAATAGAATGATCATTCATTTGTTGCCAGATAGACATCAGGCAAACTCTTATCCAACATAGCCAAGCGATTGTTATTGTACGTTGCATTCAACAGCATCACATATTTACGATACTGATCAGTTGTCAACGTCTTACGCATCAACTTCAAATTGCCATATACGGCCTCTTCCATTTTGGCTTCCTGGCGGGTAGTGGATTTCAGACTCTCACGCTGTTGCTCTTGGAAATAAGCGCAAATCTGTTCCACTTCATCCCGCTGGGAAGCAGTTAAATCCAAGTACTTAGCCAATTGTTCCACACGCATTACAAACGGCTCCCGATCGGCCGGCTTCGTCGCGAAGCCGCTGGTTGCACAAGACAAACCGATCAAAAGTCCACACACTAAACCTCTCATAACTAACTTAATTACCTATTATTACCTAATCACTTAATAACCTAACACAATCTTTCTTTGCCTTATTTTTCGGCCAAGAAACTATCCAACATTGGATTGCTTACCTTCGACTCCATATTGGCACGCGTAACGTTGATCAACGCAACATACTTGCCATACTGTTCTTTGGAAAGCGCCTTCTTCATCAGTTTCAGATTGCACAGCAGAGCCTTATCAATCTCTTCCTGCGGCTTGGCATTGTGACACAATGCTTCGCCAGACAACGGCTGACCCAACTGATTCACAAAGTAGTCATTAATCCGAGAAACCTCTTCGTACTGCTCTACGTTCAAGCTCAAATACTTGCTCAATTTCTCAAACGACACTTCACCTGACTTCTTTGCCTCCTGGGCAAATCCTACGGTTGCCATTAACAACATCGTAGCTACTAACATTCCAAAACGTTTCATAATACCTAATTTTAATTACCTAAACAAAAACCTAAATCTAATCTTTATGCCTTAATGTCATTTCTGACATTCTCTACATTTTCTTTTTGACACTGCAAATATACAAACATGTTTAATAACATTGTTCTATTGCAGCTATATATTTTCATCAGAAAAGTTATATCTTGACAATAATCAAACGATAGTAACATACAGGTGACATTCTGCAACCAAAATAACAAAAACAAGCCGCAAATAGTCACCTATTCGACTATTTGCGGCTTCACACAACTATCTTCGACAGGGTTAAACAACCCAACTGTTTCAAACCGGCATTATTTGCTACCCTCTTTCAAGCCTTTGATGAAACCATCCACTTTCTTGGCTGCATCCTTGATACCAGCCTTCACCTTGGTAGCGGCATAAGTGGCCTGCAACTTCATGATCTCGGCTTTCTCCTCTACACTCAATTCTTGTTCAAATTGAGTATAGTTTTCAGTAGAGAGCGTCTCAAATTTCTTGTCCGCCTTTTCCCAATCCTCAGCGGTATAGTCAGCGGCCTCTTTCTGAATCTTCTCTACAAAACTGTTGAAATCTTTTACATAGGTCTCCTTTGTCTGGCATGCTGTCATGAGCAGACATGCGAATAACAATCCAAAAATTTTCTTCATCGTATATGATATTAAAATAGACTTTCGGTGCAATATTCGGAAAAAGATTTGGATTATACAAACAATGGATTCCAAATTTTGAGAGCCATCCTGTACTTCTCTCGGTTTCCAAGCTCATCGCTTGGTCGTAAACAAGGTCGGATTGATATTGAGTGAGACCCAGATCCAATCCTGCCAAGAATTGTGATTACCACCTTTATAATACTCCATCGTACGTGTAGCAGCCATGACACTATATCCTCCTTGCAACGTTACGTCTTTTAGAATCCGCCAGTTGATCTGCAGGTCCACCTCCGTGCCTAAACTTTTATCGTATCCCTCCAGTTTCTGTGCTGTCGCAAAATAATGCACGGCCACGGAGCTATCCACCGCCTTAGAGGCTTTCCAGGTAACGGTTGCGTTCAAATCATTCAAACCCTGCGCAGGCATGGTTGTATTATTGAAATAGTCCATCGTACCATAGAACTTATGATGGGTACCATAGAGAACGTTGAATGTGTTGTTCTTCTGACTGTTCACCTTGCTGCCGCTCACATAATCATCTCCTATCGCCAAACTCAGCGACGGAAGGAACTGCCATTTGGCATTGACACTGAGCAGATAGGCACTAACTGACTTACCGGCTTTGTCTTTGCCTGTTTGATAATAGAAAGAGGCATTGCCACTCAAAGGAATAGAAGCACGATAGGTTGCATAGAGTCCCATGGTTTGCATATACTTGACCGAATGAGCATCTGCATCCCCAGTCTCGACCCCTTGATTCAAGATTAAGGCCGAGAGTCCCAGCGGTGATTTAACTCCATAATGATACCAAACAGCCTGCATGGTTTTATAAACGGCCTTACCACTATAATAGTTATCAATCCGATTCTCAGCATCCTGATTATAGGCAACGAAGGCATGTAGCTTGTGTTCACCTTGCACATAGCCGACACGCAACACATCATGACTTCGTCCTGTTGCTGCCCAATCCAAACCTCCTAACAGACGCTCATCATCATACACCAGTGTTTGACGGCCCAATTGCAAGAAACCACCCTGTCCGAAACGTAACTTCGCCCACGCCTCAAACAGATTGATATTCCCTTTGTTGGAATTGTTCGTCTGCGAATCATCTCCCCACACACCCGTATGTTGAGCCACCAATTTGAGCGATAGTTGTTGACGTTCCCAACCGATACCCAATCGCACACGGTCATTGATAAACAGAGCAGGTGTAGCACCTTGATCCCGTAATGAGAGTGTACCATTTCGATATTCGCCTCGGGTACGGAGTTGGGCATCCACTTGCAGATCGCCCCAATGCTGTTGAGCCTGCACAGCAGTCAGACTCAACGTGGCTAATGCCATAAGAAGGAATCGTTTCATATTCAAAATCAGTTTATATTATATGTATGAATAGAAGAACCCTGTGCCGCAGGTAAATAATTAATACCCCACCAACACATTTGTAAACAGAGAAAAGCGAACAGCAGCAACCATAGAACCGGACGGATCTGTTTGGGTGCGGCATAACGTCGATGGATATAGAGCAGATATAACATCCACGTGATCGCCGCCCACGTCTCCTTGGGATCCCAGGACCAATAGTGCCCCCATGCCTCCTTGGCCCAGATGGCTCCAAACAGCATGCCTATAGTCAGGAAAACCACACCGACATTCACCAGATTATCAACCATTTCAATTTCCAGGTCACTTCCCCTATACAACATCCACAATGCGAGCAGAACCGTTGCACCCAACAGCGCATACGCAAACATATAGACAATGACATGCGGAGCAAACCAAGGAGATTGCAAAGCAGGCATCAACGCCTTGCTATGAATCTCCGGCTTCAACAGGTTGATACCAATAAAGACTGCTGCCATCAAGGTAGAAAAGGAAAGTACCCATTTGTATCGCCACCGTGCATACGTGAGCAAACCGGCTATAGGCATAAAGAAGGAATACCACAACCGGGTCTCCCCCATCGTACGTAGTGGCGGACGTTCCAAACTATCCCATAATCCCATGATAAACACAGCAAAAAGCATTGTACCCACAACTGTCAACACAACAGAGGACAAAGGCCGAGAACGCCAAGCCATCCAAGCTCCCATGCCCCACAATACAACAGCCGGTACGGCAAACCCTGCAAATACATTCCACGTAATCATCGCGTTGCACCTCCCTGCTTTTCGTGACTAAAAAACAATCCGATCACACCAATCAATAACAGGCCAATCCCTACATAAACAGCCGGCAACCAAGGATCTCTGACCAATTCAAACACACTGAGATCGCTCCAACGTCCTAAGCGTTCATCATACGACAATTGATAGATTTTCCATCCCTCTACCGAGAGAGGCCGATTGACCAGGATCGTATCGTTAATCGTATAGCCGGATTGGGTATAGACACTGACGGCCGAAACAAACCGTTTGGGCTCACGTTCTGGCATCACCACGGAATAGTGTTCATCCAGTTTCAAACCTTGGTAGGGGAATGCAAAAGAGCCGCAACTGATCCAACCCTCCACCTGTTTGCCCGAAGGTTGGTGAACGGCCTCTACATAAGCCGCACTCGCCGCCCCTACACTGAGCCATTGCACATAATCGACCTGCAAGGTATCCTGTACCATCGGAGCCGCACAATCCAATTGCCGCACCATACGAATCTCCCAATCCGCCGTTTCGTCCACGACCTGACCCGACTGGTTATCTACCAGCAGTGCCTGCATCGGATACTCATCCATCCGGAATTCATGCAGTTGAATTGCCAGTGGAAGCTCTACGACCTGCCCTTTCGGATCTTGTGCACGCCATTCAGGTTGTCCCACTTTCGTCGTCAAGGTCAAACGTTTCATATCGGCACTTCCCAACGTTCCACATAGTAACGCCAAAAACAGTCCTCCATGTGACAAACTGGTAAACAGTGCATACCGCTTCCCCGTCACCAATCGCCATAAAAAACGAATCGTCAGGAGACCTACTATGTAGGTCATCCACAGATAGACCAACACGAATGGCCAAAAGGAGAGCATCCGCGTCATGCCCAATTCCTCATCTGAAGAGCTGTCTGCCAGCTGTGGGATCAACCCCATCAGTAGTGTGAAGAAGGCTACATAACCCAGTGAAGCGACTGCGGCAGAACCCGTCATCAGAAACCGGATCCAATAGAATTGCGTATGGAGCGCATACCCTACTCCTACGGCCAAAAGCACAAGGATCAACACAACCGTATTGATCGGAAAAGCGAACAGTTCCCAATCAATCGGCCCTAAGGTATATTGAAGCAGGAGACCGATACCGACCAATCCTGCCCCAATCGTCAAGCCCTCTTTCGTTGTCCACGGTTTCTGCCACATACAGTTCAAAGTGTTACGAATCGTTTATTGGCTTGTGCATCTTTCAGCCATTGCGGTTCGATCGATTCCAGGAATTGAGCCTTCTTGGCCTCTTTATCCGCCATATCCAAGCCGATATATTGTTGAGCCTTTGCTTTGGTCGAGATATCGGGCAGTTGAACCTCCTCAATGCCATGTTTCATCAGCACCTTGCTGAGAGCCAGACGGGCCTGATGTGCATAGTCGAGTCCATGGCTCATCATTCGGGTAATCTCCTGCGGTGCATGGAATGAAGCACCATGACTGGCCACTGCAAAGTCCCAACGCCATTGTCCTTTCCGAATCGCAGCCAGCACCGGTTGCATTTCTGCCTCCGTTGCGCCAGCTTCCCAAGCCGTCTTGGCCTCGATATGTGCTTTGGCCAACTCCTCTTCCAAACGATCACGTACCTCCAAGCATTTTGCTTGACGCTCATACACATTCTGGCGTAAGGTCTCCTCACTTTGACGATGACACTGTTGGCAAGAACGATCGATATGAGCCAACGGGCTCTGCACGTGATGATCCGAGAACTTCACGCCACCCTCTGCCGTATAAGGCATGTGACAATCAGCACAACTGACACCCCGCTGGCCATGAATTCCCAACAGAGAGGTCTCATAACCTGGATGCTGTGCTTTCAAGATAGGCGTTTTCGAGAGGGCATGCAGGTAATCATAGTAGCCTGTTTCATCATAATAAGCCTCAATCTGTTCAACAGTCGTTCCCTTATCCCACGGGAAAGTAAGGTATTGATCCTTCTCCGGTGTAGCAGGATCATCCTTGAAATAATACTCCACGTGACATTGTGCACAAACTAACGAACGCATCTCCTGCTGGGTAGCTTTCGTCACATCCTTTCCCTGACGGGCAAATGCCTCGATCAAGGCCGGACGAGAAATGCGTAAATCCATTGTGGTCGCATCGTGGCAATCCGAACAACCGATCGGATTCACGATCTCATTTCCCCACATCGCCCAGTTAGCCTTGTAATAGTTAGCAACGCCCTGTTCCTGCATGACCCGTGGCACGTCTGGAGACTTACAAGTCCAGCAGGTACCCGGCTGGTTGGATCCATCTGTCGTAGTTGTCGGAGCTCCCGTACGCAACGTATGACGCATATCCTCTACGGCATGCATGTGTCCACGAGGTGTCGTATAATCCCACGAAAAGGCATAGCCCGCCCACAAAATAACCATGTTAGGCCGTTGGGCCAATACATCGACTGCCTCGCTGCTATTGTATTTGGACTGAAACGAGGTTTCCGCCGTAGCTGCCCATGTATCATACTCACGAGGAAAATCCGATCGGAAAAGTTCATTACGACTCTCCTGTCCTTCAAACACCTGCTTCCGGTTGTTGAAAATACTTGCCACCTCCCCTCTTCGTTCAGCCAACGAAGAAACGAGAATACCCAGTATAAACACGATCACCATGGCTCCACCAAAGAGACACCAGCTTTGCCATGTTTTTAATTGCCTGTTATTCATAATACGCTATTTTTAAATTAGTTTAGTTTCCAATTATTTCTGGTTCATCAAACGTTGTACCCATTCCGGAACCGGGCTATCAGGTAACGGTACAACCGCCGTGGGAGTTGCCGCCAGCGAGTTCTTACCTCCGTGAGGCACCTGACGATGACAATCCCAGCAGGCCTTTCCCTGACCTGCTTGTGTCATCATGTAATCTATCTTTCCCGTCTTGACCAACTCCGCATTCAGCTCTGTATGACAACGAATGCAATTGTTCATGATCACCTGCGAAGAGGCCAATTGCGCCTCCGGAACCTGTCGTTCTCCCTGTGTAACAAATGCAAACACATGCTTCAAACCATCGGTCCCTTTGAAGAAATATTTACGGGCGATGTTTTCATGGGGTACATGACAGTCATTACAGGTCACGTCGCGTCCATGCGAAGAGTGCATCCAAGTGGCATAATAGGGAGTCATGATATGGCAATTGATACAAGCCTTGGGATCATCTCCCAAATAGGTATGTGCCCTCAACAGATAAAGGAAATAGAATCCCAGCCCGACTATGACGCCGCAAAGCGTATATAGCAACACCTTTTGCGGATAGGACAGGCGAAGAATACTGAATAAATTGGCTGACTTTTTCATATCTTTCTTTTTTTGTTGGCAAACATAATGTAATTTCGCCAACTGAAAGTGATCCAAAAATGATAAAAAGGAGGAGTCCAGATGAATAACAGATGGAATTTTCAGATAGATCTACAAACTGATAATCAATCAACACCAATCTATTTAGCATTGGTGGAGGCCATTCAGCGTGACATTTGTTGTGGTATCCTGAAAGAGGGAGAAATGTTGCCTTCCAGTCGCGAGATGGCCAGCCAATTAGGGTTAAGTCGCAAAACCATTGTAAAAGCCATGGAAATCTTGCAACTCAAAGGGTTCCTTCTTTCCAAGGACCGGGTCGGACTGTTCGTAGCCAACCCCTCCAGTACGACGGATTCACCGATACCGAAAGATAACGTCAGTCTAAAGGAAAAAGAAACCGTTTGCGCTCCTCTGCTGAAGGTCAACGATGGATTTCCGGATACCCGTCTGTTACCATTCTTAGAGTTCACCCGTGCCTATCGCAAACTTTTCAATCGGGCTGCTCAATGGAAAAGCCTGGGATACAACGAACCAACAGGCTATCCGAAGTTTCGTCAAGCTATTGCCACCATGTTAAGTCATTCACGTAGTTTGGCCATCAGCGACCAAGAATTGTGCGTTGTGCGTGGCTCACAAATGGCCCTCTATCTAGTGGCCCATGCTGTGTTACAACGAGGTGATCGTGTTGCTATGGAGTCTCCGGGCTATCAGAATGCGTACGATGCTTTCCGGGCAGCAGACCTGACCATCCATGCCATTCCCGTAGATGAGGAGGGAATCGATGTGACTCTGCTGGAAGAACTTTGCCAATCAGAGCCAATCCGAGCGGTTTATCTCACACCGCGACATCAATACCCCACTACCGTCAAACTATCTCTTCCCCGTCGTCGTCGCATCAAGGAGTTGTCTGAAAAATATGACTTCATCGTGATAGAAGATGATTTCGGGGCTGATTTTCAGTTTTCAGGGCAGCGTTTGCTGCCTATCTCGTCCATGCTGGACAAAGCGCATACAATTTATATAGGTACATTCAGCAAAATCTTCGCACCTGCCATCCGAGTGGGCTATGTCATCTCCTCCACAGAGACCATCAGAAAGATCGCGGCTTATCGGCAGCTGATCGACATACAGGGTGACACGGTACAAGAACGAGCACTTTGTGAAATGATGGAGAGCGGAGTACTGGCCAGACATATCCGCCACTCGATGAAGATTTATCGGGAGCGTTTGGCTTTTGCCACACAGGAAATCCAACGTGTATTGGGTACTTCTGTCGGTTATCGACCACCGCATGGTGGCCTGGCCCTTTGGCTCACACTCCCCGAACACCTCACGGAACCCATCCTACGTACTCGGTTAGTTGGTAAAGGAATCTCTATACCCATTTTCCATTTAACGGATGGACGCATGGGAGTCCGCATCGGCTATGCTTCGCTCACGAAAGAGGAATTGTCTCGGGTCATTGAAGAAATCAGAAGAGCCCTGTAATGATCCGTGCAGTTAATTTTGAGAATCAGATGTTCAACAGCATAAAGCGGAATATTCGTCAACCATTCTTCCTGTCGGTAATCGTTCATCGAAAAACGATAGGCTCGACTTGACTTCTGAGTGGCATACGTGGTGCTTTCACACTGTTTACCCGATGGATGTTGGCAAAAAACAGTTCCCCTACTGGACAATTATTTTTCTCCAGTTGGTTGCAACTCAAAACCTTTCGGCCATCCGTAAACTTGCTTTTCAGGTGATAAAAGGGTACAATGACAAACGGAGTCTCAAGAAAGGGCGGTTCAGCTTAAAACTCATGTAAAATAATTATTTGGGGCAAACTTGGATTAAAATAGACTTACGGTGCAATGTTCAGAAAAAAGATTTCAAATATACAACAATTGCCCTCCTCTTGTTTTCGGGAATATCTTTCTCTACGCATGGTATCGATTCAGCACTATCCTCATAGAAGAAAGCATTGGCAGTTTTTCTTAAATCTTGACTATAAAATCCGGCTCAATGAGCAGATAAATCAGAATTTAGAGGCAATGGCAAAACAGCTTTATGATTACTGGTTTGTTCAGTTTGACTTTCCTGATGAGAATGGAAGACCATATAAGTCAAGTGGCGGCAAGATGGTTTGGAATGAGAAACTAAAGCGAGAGATTCCGGAAGGATGGAAAGATATTACGCTTAATGCCTTTATAGATAAAAATAAAGGCGGAGTTTGGGGATATGATACACCCAAGGATGGGACAATAAAAGTAGGTTGTGTCCGTGGAGCTGATATAATTAAACTGAATGATGTACCTACAAGACATATTACATCGAAACATTCTGATCGACTTTTAGAAGATGGAGATATTGTGATTGAAATTTCCGGTGGTAGTCCAGTACAAGCAACGGGTAGAGTTGCATTGATAACAAAAGGAGTAATCGAAAGAAATGAAGGAGCCTTAGTGTGCTCTAATTTTTGTCAGTCATTTAGTATGAAGAAACGAACGTATTCTGAGTATTTTTACTACCTATGGCGAAACCTCTATGATAATGATAACATGTTTAATTTTGAAGGTAAAACCTCTGGTATTAAAAACTTTCAGACAGATGTATTCTTAGCAAATCATTGGTTTGAAGCTCAAGAACAACTCATTGAAAAATTTCATGTTATTGTTTCGCAATATCATTTAATGATTGATCAAAATATAAGTAAGAATAACATTTTAATTAAGCAGCGAGACGAACTTCTACCGCTCTTAATGAACGGTCAGGTGACGGTAAATTCTGATTTAGCCGTCTCTTATATTAATATAAGGACATAAACATCAAAATTATGAAGGAAAACATCATTCAGGCGATAGTTGCGAAGATGCAGCGTGACTTAGACTGCAGACAGATAGCACGGCTTAAAGCAGTGCTTGCATCAGAACTGCATAATGTGGAAATCATTGAAAAGGAGGATTGTGCCAAACAGCAAATACAAGAGAATGAGTATATGTTAAACTCATTTATCTCAGCAAAAAAGATAGAGGGATGTTCAGAGAAAACATTGGCATACTACCGCAATACCATTGAGCGATTGTTGGTTTCACTCTCTTTGACTGTTTGCCACATCAGCACATCGGACATACGCACCTATCTATCCAATTATCAAGAAGAACACCAATCGAGCAAAGTAACTATTGATAACATGAGACGCATCTTCTCCAGTTTCTTTGCATGGTTGGAAGATGAAGATTATATAGCCAAAAGCCCGGTAAGACGTATCCACAAGGTAAAGACGGATTCTCTTGTAAAGGAGGTACTTTCTGACGAACAATTAGAGCAACTTCGTGATTGTTGCACCAACAAGAGAGACCTTGCCATTATAGACATTCTTATATCCACAGGAATACGTGTGGGCGAGTTGGTACAACTGAACCGTGAAGATTTAGACTTTCATGAACGTCAATGCGTAGTATTTGGAAAAGGCAATAAGGAACGTATCGTTTACTTCAATGCCCGAACCAAACTACATCTGCAACAGTATCTTGACGAACGTACAGACGACAATCCTGCCTTATTTGTTTCCCTCCACTCTCCTTATACTCGGTTAACAATCAGTGGCGTGGAAGTAAGAATCCGGAAGTTAGGACAAGCCCTTTCTATACCGAAAGTCCATCCGCACAAGTTCCGTAGAACACTGGCAACAATGGCGATTGACAAAGGTATGCCCATAGAACAAGTACAACGATTATTGGGGCATGTACGTATAGATACAACACTCCAATATGCCATTGTGAATCAAAACAATGTAAAAATGGCTCACAAAAAGTATCTTGGTTAACGAAAACACCCTCTATATCCCGTGTTTTTAGTACATTTGTGCTCATATCTGAGCGCACATGGCAAACAACGGAATAACAAAAAAGGATGTGAGTATACAGGCTTCACAAATTGAAAGTCTGTATAAAGACGCTTGCCTTATCATCGACAAGGCACAACAGACAGCATATAGTGCAGTAAACGAAATGTTGATCAAGCGCAACTGGCTGCTCGGCTTACGTATTCAACATGAAATACTTCAAGAACAACGTGCAGCGTATGGCAAACAAGTGATAAAGTCATTATCGGAAGGATTGGTAAAACGATATGGCAGAGGTTTCTCTATGAGAAATCTCTACTATTTCATTGACTTCTAACAGGATCATCAAGACTACTTCCTGATGAAGGTTGAAAATGGAACAACAGATGCAGACACAAACAATTTGCAATCACTGACTGCAAAATCTCCCATCCGCTTGTCATGGACTCATTATAACATCATTCAGCAGGAACTTATGGCTGATGGACGTACATGGTATGAAAACGAGGCAGCCAATGAAATGTGGAGTACTCGCACATTGCAGCGCAATGTGTCATCGCAATGATTGAACAGCAAAAGGAGTTTTACAGATTACAAAACGGGAAATGAAGATGAGAATGCCATTGCCGGCATGAAATTCTGGGCAAATTTCTCCCAACTTATATTTCTTCAATTCCATAACTTCTACTGTTTATCTCCCAGCATTCCTCTAACTTGTTTATCGAAGTCAGAGTCGATACGTTGGGTTCTGTTGAAAATATCGTATTCACTTTCTGCCTTTTGTTTGGCTTGCGTAGCAGAAATGCGCCCTTTGTCGGGAAGAATCTTATAGTCATTGAACGTAAGGAACTTATCGACACTTGCAGCAAATTGTTCCATATTGAAAGTGTTTTGCCGCTCAATCTGGTTTTCAATGTAATCAAAATAGGATGATACGGCACGTTCCAACTGTCGGATTTCCTTTTCCTGCAAGTAGTTCTTGGCGACTGTCACATCCGACTTCAACACACGTCCATCAGGAGCATTCTTCCATGTGGTCAGCCCCATGTGTTCTTGGGTATGGTCTGCCTTAGTGTAGATGATTTCTGCTGCCGTTTGCCCGGTAATGGCATAGTGAAAACGGTTTTGTATCATGGCATAGAAATCGTGTGTGGTAGGCGAGTTCTTGTCATAGTCAATACTGCACTCTGCGTATATATCGGTAATCTGCTGCCAAATACGCCGTTCACTGGCACGGATGGAACGGACTCTTTCAAGCAATTCACGGAAATAGTCTTTTCCGAATACTGCCGTTCCCTGTTTTAAGCGTTCATCGTCAAGCACAAAGCCTTTCTTGATATACTCATTAAGAATCTTGGTAGCCCACTGACGGAACTTGGTAGCTTTTGGAGAAGATACACGATAGCCAACAGCAATAATCATATCAAGATTATAGAAATCAACCAGCTCTTCAACCTCGCCTCTTATGCCTCGATTTACGACGGTTGCAATTTTTGCAACCGTCGTGTCCTGCTGCAGTTCACCTTCCTTAAAAATATTAGATATGTGGCGACTAATACCTGACTTATCAACCCCAAAAAGTTGCGCCATAGCCTTTTGAGTACACCAAATCGTTTCATCTTTGATAACGACTTGCACCTTCCCTTGTTCATCAGGCAGGCTATATAATAAAAACTGTATCTCGTTACTCATTGTTTCCTACTTTTTGTTGAACTGCAAAGCATCCAATTACTTCATTATTTCAGCTTCCAATCGATGACTCTCTGTGAATTGTTGTATCAATGTCACTTTTACCAGCCACGTCTTTCCTACCTGACGTGCTCCTTCGACAATCAGAGGCTTCCGACACCAACTGTCTTTCCATTCTATCAACTGTTCGATGGCCGTTCTACACATAATTCAAATCTGTTTATCTCATTTCAGAAAATATCACTACAAATCAACACAAAAACAGAGGGAATAACAAGTGTTCTCCACACAAAAACAGAGGGAATAATAATATTTAACCTTTCCAGTTGGCAAAAAACAGTTCCCCTACTGGACAATTATTTTTCTCCAGTTGGTTGCAACTCAAAACCTTTCGGCCATCCGTAAACTTGTTTTCGGGATACATTTCTCTACGCATGGTACCGATTCAGTGCTATCGTCAGATACGGTAACAAGTCGACCATCTTTGCAAGCCAGCTACCCGTAGCAAACTGGTATGAAACCCTCGATAGTAATGTCTCTGCCGCTGATGCCATCCTAGATAGAGTAGTAAATA
>JAFBIU010000170.1 GCA_021531775.1 Parabacteroides distasonis
CGGAAGTAGCTCAGTTGGTAGAGCATAACCTTGCCAAGGTTAGGGTCGCGGGTTCGAGTCCCGTCTTCCGCTCCAATCTCGAAAGAGAGAGGCTGCTCGAATGGTGGAATCGGTAGACACGAAGGACTTAAAATCCTTTGGCTATTGCAGCTGTGCGGGTTCAAGTCCCGCTTCGAGTACAAAAAAAATTGACACACTGTTCGCGGAAGTAGCTCAGTTGGTAGAGCATAACCTTGCCAAGGTTAGGGTCGCGGGTTCGAGTCCCGTCTTCCGC
>JAFBIU010000171.1 GCA_021531775.1 Parabacteroides distasonis
ACAACAGTATCAGCCATTTACGACAAATATTAAAATGGGATCCCTCACTTCAAATCCGCACTTATTGGAAAGGAGGGTATGAACTGATCTACTAACGAGTCATCTATCCCCTCAACTCAATCTTGAACCCCTCGATCGTTCCCGTTTCCGATGAAAAGTTGACGCCAATCTGATAGAGCTTCCGGGCATCGGTCAGGTAGGGACGGGCATAGCCCTTGTCCTTGATCTGCTGGAGAGCTTGTTCGGCAGAACCGTCCAATTTGAAC
>JAFBIU010000172.1 GCA_021531775.1 Parabacteroides distasonis
CCGGTACTTGAGGCAATAACATCCAACGGAACATGTTGGGCTTTCAAATTGCGGGCTACAGATGCCAGGTTCTGCTGGATTTGCATTTGAGCCTCTGCCAGTGTCTGTTGACGCCCAATCTGTATGCCTTGATCTCGTCCAATCTGTATGCCTTCATCCAACTGACTTTGCATAACGCAAAGCGTGTCGCGATACTTCCGGATGGCTTCGTCATACTTCATCCGTTCCTCTCTTGACAACGAACCGAGGTCGGATATCTCAG
>JAFBIU010000173.1 GCA_021531775.1 Parabacteroides distasonis
TGGGACTATTCGGGTATGTCTATTTGAACTGTAATATCTGTAAGAACTGTAAGGAGTGAAACAATGCAATCTCAATGATTGTTTGCACGGATTTCCAAAATCCCCCTTTTAGGCACACAAATCTGTGACATGACACAAAAAATGGGTGCCTGAAAGGGGGAAGCTCATATTGTAAAGAGGTTCATATGCAAAGGTAATTCCTCTACATCAGTAGTATAGGAAACTGCAACATCTCCAATCAGGATAGGTTCTCTATCTC
>JAFBIU010000174.1 GCA_021531775.1 Parabacteroides distasonis
TGCTGGAGCGTATGGAAAAGCAAATGTAGGTATAAGTAACGATAAGGCAGGCGAGAAACCTGCCCGCCGAAAGACTAAGGTTTCCTGATCAACGCTAATCGGATCAGGGTAAGTCGGGACCTAAGGCAAAGCCGAACGGCGCGGCCGATGGAAGAACAGGTCAATATTCCTGTACTGGCGACAAGAGTGATGTGGAGACGGAGAAGTGACAGTCCTGCCGGCTGACGGAATAGCCGGTTGAAGGGTGTAGATTATGAT
>JAFBIU010000175.1 GCA_021531775.1 Parabacteroides distasonis
GAGTCCTTCGGGTGGTGCCCTTCTGCCGGCTGTCGAGCGTCCCTCCGATGGTGGGTCTCTCTGCTTTTCGTCTTGCTTTCGACGGCAAAGGTAGAGGGGCGGAAGTGCGGTTTCAATAGTTGGGGAAGATTTTTTCGAAAAAAATTCGGAGGAAAAATGATTCCGTTCTTTTGGCTTGAATGTATCGTTCTTTTGGCTTGACCCAAAAGAACCAAAAGGTCAAGGCTGCACCGTCTGGGCTACTCCGCTTTGCTGCG
>JAFBIU010000176.1 GCA_021531775.1 Parabacteroides distasonis
GCCTTGTACCAAGTCGCATAGTCACACTGGTTCAAATCAATCTTTACGACCCATTTGAGGCCGTCACCGGAGGGCGAACGGAACAACAGAACGGTTTCAAACTCCGGATCATTGATCAATTGTTGACGTACCTCTGTCAGACGATCACCCACGTGGTCAAAGTCCAAACAGAGGAAGTCGGTCGGACAGAGCAACTGATCATCTTTGCGTTCGGCAAAGAGACCACAGAAGGTCACCGAGTCGAAAT
>JAFBIU010000177.1 GCA_021531775.1 Parabacteroides distasonis
AGGCCAAGTTGTCCCGATCGGTGAAATGATAGAGCTTGGTAATCCCTTCACGCTCTATAATGGTTTGAAAACTCTGCCAATTACTTTTCTTCTCCATAATCATCATGTGTTAATTAAATTATAAGGATATAACCCCTCTGCATACGCCTTGACCAAATAGGCGTGTGAAAGAGGTTTTGTCGGATCATCCACCTCGCAACAGGTGTTGTAATCCAACAGAATGATGGTTTTCGTTTGGC
>JAFBIU010000178.1 GCA_021531775.1 Parabacteroides distasonis
TATGTCAACGTGTCGGGCAGATCATGTGCGGATATGAGGACGCTAACGACTGCGACCGTCTGCGTCATGACAGCGCGCTGAAGATGAGTGTGGGCCGCAAGGCTTCGGATCCCGACCTGTGTTCACAACCGACGATGACACGGCTGGAAAACCATCTTGACAAAAAGACTTTATGGGCAATAGCCGAGTTGTTTGTCAAGGATTATATGTCATCCTTCGACAAGGCTCCACGTAA
>JAFBIU010000179.1 GCA_021531775.1 Parabacteroides distasonis
AAGGTTTTGATGGTAATGCCGGAGCCTCGGCCATGCAGACAGGCGGTGTATTGCTTGTCACACTCGGTATAATTGTAATCTGGATGGAGACTACTCAACGCATGGAAATGGGAGCGGCCACTTTCACCCAAGCCGTCGGCCAAGGCAAAGGCGAGGTTTCGCCAATTGGCATAACCCACCGTGATGTCGATCCCGCGACTGGTCAATGCCTGCACCACTTGCTGGACTTCCG
>JAFBIU010000017.1 GCA_021531775.1 Parabacteroides distasonis
GGTCAATGCCTGCACCACTTGCTGGACTTCCGTTTCCAGATCGGCCGGTTGAATCATGGTTGTCGTTGCGGACCGAGATACGTTCGGTTCAGTTGCCACAGGTGCCGGGCTCATCTGTGCCCATTTCAAAAGATCATCTTTCTGCATAATAGGAGTTGTTTTTGAGTTCGGATGGATAAAAAGAGGGATTCACATACACTTCCGGATCGTAGCAGAGGAAGCAGGCACGAGAAAGGTTACGGCACTGATCGTCCGCCTTGACCTGATAGGTGGCATACACATAATTCAAGATAGCCTTGTACCAAGTCGTATAGTCACACTGGTTCAAATCAATCTTTACGACCCATTTGAGTCCGTCACCGGAGGGCGAACGGAACAACAGAACGGTTTCAAACTCCGGATCGTCGATCAATTGCCGACCTACCTCCGTCAGACGATCGCCCACGTGGTCGAAATCCAAACAGAGAAAGTCGGTCGGACAGAGCAACTGATCATCTTTGCGTTCGGCAAAGAGACCACAGAAGGTCACCGAGTCGAAATGCGTCGCCTTGAACTTCCGACGCTCCTTGGGGTCGGTAATGGCACGCAACTGTTCCGTCTCCTGACGGTAATAGTCACCCCGGATATACTCGACGATGTGTCCGATCGAGACACGGGAAGTAGGCCGAGTGTTCGAAACCGGCCGTTTGTAGTAAGAGATGGTTCGTGCCCACAATTCAGCATGGGAAATGCCACTTCCATCTAGTCCCAAACTTCGCTCGTTGGGAATATTCACATCAATCATTTTGAATACCCCTCATGCGCGTCGCCCGGTGTCCAACCCCTCCGGACGCCATGGGGATGATCTCGCTCCGGAGGTTGGACGTGCACTAGACTATCCGGTGCATCTCTCCGAAGAAGACAATGCAAAAGTAAACTGCACAGATTGCCGGCTCAAATAAAGCGAGTAGCCATTTTTCCCCGGGGAAAAATGGCTACTAAAAGGGACTGTTGGCTACCGAAAAGGGGAAGTCAGGATTCACCAGATAAGATTTGGATGTTGGATGTATCTACCGTCACAGTTGAGCTCAGATACTTTTTGATCGAATCCCATTTACCTTTTACATCCTTGAATTCGGAAGAAAACTCTTTTGCAGAAGGAAGTTTTGTTATTAATTTTTCCTCGAAAGTTCTCCGAAGAATGACAGCTACCTGTTTTCCGCCATGACCATCAATCAAAAAATGCAGACGTTTCAGTACCTTCTCCTTGTCAGGATGTTGGATGAGATCCGCAAACACGATGTCCTTCGGTGACTTCTTGGCTGTTATCATGCTACTATATAACGTTTGCATATCCGGGACCTCTAAGCCCAATGATCGAATAAACGCTTCTAATCCTTCTATCCGATTTTGTTGTTGCTCACACGTTGCTTTCCAACGCTCCACTTCACGATCCTTTTCTTCTTTATACATAGCGAAAGCCGTACCCATAGCATCCACGAACCGATCTTCGGGACTTCGCTGCAAGAATTGATTCATTTCAACCCTCGTCGCATTTGCTATGGACTGGCCAGGCTTCATACTATCTCATCTAACCTACTTCTTAAATAGCCAATGACTGATACTGGGTATGTTGCTGTCGAAACCAAACCCAATTGAATCGCTTCTTGTTGAAATGCCGGATCAGATAACATTCAACATGTTCATAGCTCTCTCGTTGCCGCAACGCTTCAACGATGGGATGCATGTCAGACACCTGAACCATTTTTCGAGCGTGATGGAGCAAACTGGGATCGTTCGTCATCAAAGGAAGATGATGATGCATGGCATAACACAGATTCTTCAGCTCACTGGATGACATGTTCAAATAATAGTGGTCGCACAGCATTTTTGTATCATCATCCTTCAACTCTTCAATTTTTAGAAGTCCCATCTCTTTCAATGTGACTGCGATCGCCAACTGTTTCTCGTTCAGAGCCGATTTGACAACCACAAACTCAAACCCCATTCGTTTGACACGTTCGCTCGATACAACAGTCAATAAATCTGAGAGAATTTCCACATTATTCAGTACATAATATTGCATCGCTATTTCCTCCTTTCATTTATCCATTTACAGATTGGTATTTAATATTCAATTCATCCAGTGTACACCCCAACAGAGAGGCAGCCTTCGCACCGGTCACCCGAAAATCCTGCCAGGCTTGCATCACCAAGGTTTCGAAACGACATCCTTGTTCCGCCTCGAAGCGAGATTGCTCCATCTCCTGTTTCAAGGAGCTACTCCTGTTTTTCTGAACACAATAACTAATAAAATTATTCTTTGTAATCATTCCTAAATCTCTTGCCTTATAGAGCTGAGCATCACACGAGATACCCCATTCCCGCTGGATCATTTTCAACGTATCACGGTATATCCGCCCCTTCGGGAACAAGACCTTGAACCTGTTTTCGGGAATCAACATTTCCGAAGCAAACGCATGGCACAACCTTTCCAGTTCACGCCCTTGGATATCTCCTGTATTCATCAACAGATGACCCATCTCATGAAAGAGCGTGAAACGGTCATGTTCCGTATTCTCACATTTCTTGACCACTACAACGGCCAAGTTCCCCTCCCGATAGCACATGCCGTCGAAATCTTTGTTCTCGCTCTCCGTTGGATCCAGTGTAAAGACCTTGACCCCTTTCTTCTCCAACTGACAGATTGGAGCGACAATGGGACGGTCATCCCAACCCATATCGGCCCGAAACCGACGAGCTACCCTACGGGCATCCTGAGGAGAGGACACCGGCATATCGCTGTAGTCGAATGGAAATAAAACCCTATCCTCCATAATCATTTCTATTTCGATGTAACGTTCCAACATGATACCATACTTACGCTGGATAGCCGCAATTACTTTTTTCGGCAACTTACTTCGCTTTCGATACCGTATCACATCATAATCTATCTCTAAAATATAGGGCCTGACCAGATCCTCCTCCATTACGTTCAGTACTTCTGCCAACCGTTTCAGATTCTGCGGAGAAGGAGCCATCTCGCCCTTTTCAAATTTCTCGATGGATGACTTGGATAGTCCTTCCATCTTTTGGGCCAAATCAGCTTGTGACATCCCCTCTTTCTTACGGTAGTCTTCTATCCTCCTACCAATTGTTTGTTTAAAATCCATTGTACTCATTTCTTCGTTTTTATTTCTCTATTTAAATTTACGTGTATTCTGTCATTATGTATGCAAATATACAATTTATTAATCATACAATGGGCGTAATCAGATTTTATATGAATATTTATGGGGCAATTTTATAAAAATCAACGCTTATATCCTCGCCATCTCTTGAATTGACCCTTTGACCATTCATTCTCTACTATTATTCATTACTTTTACAACAACATAGTATAAAGCCAAATAACAATGAATAGGAATGACATACAAAATCCTCATTTCGTCAGTAGTGAGGGTATACTTATCGAGGAAAGCCATATGATTTGGATTTAACCTACATTATTTATAGGGGATGTCGTTGAGTGAGCTAAAACGCGTAAGTCCATACTCTGTATATCTGACTAAGGTGCGTTATCGGAATTTTTCTCGGTTATGAAGACGGCACTCAGCATAAGCTGCTCCATACAGAAACAAACGGAACATATTGGCCTTGAAAGAACTGCAGGACATTCTGTCAGGCCGGTGGTGAACTTCACATAAAGATGCATTCTGGTCCATAAACTCATGGCTGCAGAAATGGCTGTCACCGGGGAGTTCTATCATGGTATGAGGCCATTCCTTATGGATGAATTCAATGACTCTGCGCAGTATGCCGAAGATGTTCAGGGACTTGTTGCGCCTTCCTGGTCTGAGCAACGGAAGTATAAGCTTGCCGTTCATCCCGTCGAAAATAACCATCGGCATATAGCATCCGAAGCCTTGCGGCCCACACTCATCTTCAGCACACTGTCATGACGCAGACGGTCGCAGTCGTTAGCGTCCTCATATCCGCACATGATCTGCCCGACACGTTGACATACCATCTCTTCATAAGAATGCTACACAAAAAGCTGATTCCTGTGATCCGGAATCAGGCGCGCGACCTTCCAGGCGATGCTTTCTTTCATGAGGCCAACAAGCACCTGCCCTCCATTCGACGATAGGTCCTGGGAATTGAAATCGACCTGGATTTTCTTGTCAGGGAGCACGTCTGAAAAAGAAAAAAGATTATTTTCTTGGCCAACTCTGTATTTCGTTGTATCTTTGCTCATAAGAATGCCAGTATTAATTTGATTTTTAGTACTATAAATTTAATACTTTTCTTGCATATATGCAAGAAGGGTGTTCTTTTTTATGGGGCTATGAATTTTTTAGGTTAGATGCCAACATAGTCTCTTCAATAAAAGACAATTGTATATAAAAAACTTCAATACAGTATCATTTAATAATTCACAAAGAATGGGTACGGTTAAACATAACATCGGAGCACAATTGAAACTTCCTGTAGAAAAGGTTGTTTTAATAAAAGGGAGAAAGACCTATATCGTAAGATATGAGGACACCCTTTGTCGTGTTCAAATGTTCGATTGGCAAGAAGATCAGCCGACTCCCAAAAATATATATTGCAGACTCGTTTCAGTCAATGAATTTGGATTTCCTTCTTTTGAACAAGTTGCTAAACAAGAAGAAGTTAAATTGATTGAACCTGTTAAGCCTAAAGAAGAGAAAGAAAAGAAAGAAGATGATAAGTCACGTAAGAATCAAGTTCAGTCATTTAACGAGAAATACGGTTCTTTCTTAAAACGGAAATCTTCAAACAGCAGTAATACGTCGAAAACGGTAGTAGAAAATATAACAAACTACCGTTGGGCAAATCAGGAAGATGATTTCGAGAAGTGGTTTATCTCTACTGGAGGTATTAAGAAGAGATTTGAAATTCTCATTTCTCTGGCTGAACAATTGGCTGATTACCATAGAAAGAACAAGGTCTATAAAGACTTTGTACCAGAATATATCAACATTGAAAGTTCCAAATGGAATGTCAAGGCAACAATTCCTGAAACAAATTACTACTATTCTGGGTTGGGAAATGTGTTCATATATGCCAGCCACGCAGCCCCGGAAGTTGTTAATAGGCGTATGCCAAATACTCCAATGAGCGATTGCTATTCCTTTGCAATTATTGCGCACGAGTTATTGTCATTCTGCCATCCTTTTGTGGGCGATGTTGTTATAGACGAAACGTATTCTATGGACGAAGCCATGAGAGGTAATCTTCCTTGGATAGATGATAGTGAAGACCCTCTTAATCGGTTAACTAGACGTTATTACGATAGTTTTTTTACTACTCCTAATATACATGAACTGTTCAAGCAAACTTTTGAGATTGGAAAAGAGGATCCTATGAAAAGGCCATCGATGTCTCAGTGGATAGATGCCTTACATGAAGCAGCTGCACATCTTAAACATTGTCCTCATTGCAAAACTGATTTCATCTATACTGAAGAAGATGATTTCTGTCCTTTCTGTAAAGACGAGCCGATTTTTCCTATTGCTGTTGCCATACAGCATATTGACAAGAAGTTTGATTTAGATACTTATACATTCTCTGAGACAGAGAATGTATTATATCCAGATCCAGTTTGTGTTTTACTTGTCAACAAGTCGAATAAACTATATGTTAATTCAAGACACCTATTGACAGACACATTTAATGTGAAGGATGTTCTGTCTATCGAGATTGTATCAACTGATGGAGATCCAAACATAGCAGTAGTTTTGGAACCATTAAATGGATTCTCTTTCTATGCTTCTACCGTTAAAGGTGAAAGATATGAACGTCCCATCACTAAACCAACAAGAATTGTGTTTCCACAAAACAATCCAAGGAAGTTTGTACTCTCCTTACGACAAATTGATGAATCACAAAGAGTATTAAATGTACAACTTAATAACGATATGATATATGCAGAAGATTGAAAAGATATATGAGTTATTTGCTGAAGAAGCTTTTGGCAATTCTTTTGAATGTCGTATAGATGATGATATTCATGTAGAAGGTTGTGCCCCTATATATCTCCAAAAATGGGACACGTTATGTCCTCTTTTTACCATTCGACAAAAGGGGAACAACGATAGCATGGAAGATAAGCCAATCACTATACGATTTAAAGAAACTCCCAATATAGCTCCATCGGAGCCACCTTCATTCAATTATCTCTTTTGGATTGAGCCATTAGAAGATAAGGGGCTGTTTACATTCAAGTATATTGAGTGTGGAACTGTCACGCCCCTCCCGCAATTGGACATAGCCTATGATGACAGTACTAAGATTTCTTTTAGAACTGCTGATTCAGAGCAACTGAAAAAGAATTTATCAAACAATTATGTCTTTGATGCCGGCAAATATAAACTTTTGTTTGTTAAAGCATGGCAAAATGGAGGCAAGAATTGGAATATTTATGGTATTCGTTCAGATAAAGAGAAAGACAATCCACGATTTATAGATGTCCCTCTGATTGAGAATGAGCATAAGGAGAATGTCAGAGTTGTTAAAAAAGAGATTTTCTCAAAAGTTTGTTTTCCAAAAAGATTTGACGAGATTGATGTACTTGCATACGAGAATATCAACTTTGTTGACATCGGCCAGGCAAAGGAAGCTCATGACGCTCTAGTGAACAAAGCTCACAGTGGAGAAGCTTTAATGGGATTATGGACAGAGTACTCTAGAATTGAGTTAGAGATTGCAAGAGAACAGAGTGACGAGCTTGGAAAGATTGCATACCATTTTAGTGCTAAACCTAAAAATGGTATAGCCCATCTTGTTTTAGAGATAAATCCAGATCAGACTTCATTATTGTATCGTCTTGCATCTTCAGAACCTCAATTTCAATTGGTATGCGATAAGACTCAGCCACCTATCGTTACAATGCTCAAATTCAATCCACATAATCGCGAAGCAAAGTTTGAAGATGAGTTATACCGTCTTCCTTCATCAGGTATCTTGGAGTTATCTTTGCTTGGCAATGAAATTGTAGATAAGCGTCGATCTCAGGCTGTAAAACAACTATTTAAGGGGCGTACTATCGTTCTTCAGAATTTATTGTTTGCTATTGAAAACGAAGCAGATAAGATGCTTGAGGACTCTCACAAACATATATCTGCATGGAGTAAAAAGACTGAGAATTTTCTTCGAGAGAAATTTGGTATAGAACATCTTACTAAGAACCAGGAAGAGGCTGTTGAAATAGCACTTAATAACAGGAATGATATTACGATTATTCAAGGGCCTCCAGGAACAGGTAAAACCACGGTTGTTGCAGCAATTTGTCACAGGCTATTGGAACTTGCCGACAAAAAAGAAAAAGATGGTGCAGTCAAGACTATCTTAGCATCAGCTTTTCAGAACGACACCATAGAGCATCTTGCATCTAAGGTGTACACTCATGGACTTCCAACTGTTAAAATGGGAAAGAAAACTATGGGTGTAAGAGCTGAAGAACGCTTCATTTCAGATTTTGAGAAAGACCTACAAAAAGAAATCGATTCTCGTGGTGGAGAATCTGAAATGCGAGTTTCTTCACGACTCAGTTCACTCGCAGCCTTGTTCTCAAAGGAAAACAATGCTGATGAAATAATCGCTTCAGTAACGGAAATAGTTCCAGAAGATACTCCTATCACAGGAATATCCTTTGACAGGTTACGCGAGATACGAAGCGGAGTTAGATCTTTTATAAGAAAGAATGAACGAGACCTTGAATTGATTAACAGCATTCCAACTACCGAAGATGAATATAACTTCGGTAATACTCTTGGGATCATCGCTGATGTGCTTCAGGCAGGATTCGACTTAAATGAAGAAGATATCCAGTTCCTCGAAGATGCACCTGAGATTAATCCAGACGCTGATTGCTTGGAGAAGTTATCTACTTTCAAGGCATCTATGGTTGAGAAAATTACAGCTCAGAAAGTTCAGGTAGAAGAAAACTTTCAGAATGAAATGTTATCATGGCTTGAAGATGCTGCCGCTTGCGCTCGTAGGTATGAAGAGACGAACTACGAAAATGAGGATGATTTTATCCGCTCTGTCCTGTCTGATTTAAAAAAGGATCTTCATGGAAATTCATCCTATATTCGCCATTCACTTCAAGAGTATGGTGACACCGTAGCAGCCACAAATCAGTTGGCAGGAAGCATGGAAATGAAGGATTTTCCCCATATAAAGAATGTAATATTGGAAGAGGCCGCACGTTCTAATCCCCTTGACTTAATCATTCCGATGGTCAAGGCAGAGGATCGTATTATTATGGTTGGTGACCAAAATCAGCTCCCTCACCTTCTCGAATCCGACGTTGCAGAAAGGAGTCTTGCCATGATAGAAGACATTGATGAAAAGAAAGAAAAGCGCAGACTCTATGAACAGTCATTGTTTGGTATTATATTTGAGAATGTTCAGAAAGCGAGACGTCAAAGATGTATCACCCTTAATGAACAATTCCGAATGCATCCTACTATTGGCGACTTTATTAGTAACACGTACTATACAGACCCCAAAACAGGAGAAGGTATGCTTAAACCAGGCAGTGAACAATTATACGAGACAAAGCGACATCATTTGTCTATTCCATGGGCTAAAGACAAGACAATGATATTCTGTAATGTTCCGGGGGACAAACCAGAGAGCAAAGGTCAGAGTAAGAGTAGACAAGCTGAAGCCGCAAGAATCATGTCTATTATAGACGAACTTAGAGAAGATCCTGAGTTCAAAAATCTTTCTGTCGGTGTTATTACCTTCTATTCGAAGCAGGTCACAACGCTATTTGAAGAAGCTGCAAAACCTGAACATGGTTATGTTATAAAAGACAAGGATGGTTATAGCATTGCTCCTAAATATAGAACAATCGATGGAGATAAGGAAAAATTCCGTATCGGCTCTGTTGACTCGTTCCAAGGAAAGGAATTTGACATTGTGATTCTCAGCACAGTTCGTTCCAATAGTCAAAGTCGAGAAGACGGAAATGAAAAGAGAGTTTTTGGATTCTTGACTTTGAAGAACCGTTTGAATGTAGCCTTCTCACGAGCACAGAAATTAGTCATAGTTGTTGGCGATGCCAATATGTTCGAAGATAGCTATGCTGAAAAGTATGTGCCTGGTATTTACAATTTTTGTACAAATATAACAAAGAGCAAACCATATGGCAATAGAATCTAATAAGACAATTTTCATGGGAATGGCGAAACCAAGTGACAAATGTCTATTGGTTTCTATTCCAATGAGCATGTATAGAATTCAGACCAATAAGTTTACATCGGGTTTGAATTACTTTCAAAAGGCTGTACTTAAATTAAAGTATATGCCTCAGATTAGTAATGCAAAGATTGCAGAGTTGTTGCATCTTGACGAGCACTTGATCAATCTTATTGTTTCACAACTTGAAAGTAAGGGACTATTACTTAGCACAGGATTCCTGACCCCAGAAGGGGAAGAGATGCGTAACAATGCTGATGGATTCATAGTAGATGATTCTCAGAGGCAGATTGGCTATATCTTCTCATACGATGACGGTAATGAACTATTTCCTTACTATCAGAGAGAAGTAAATTTTGCTGATGTTTCCAATAGTGAACTGGTCTATAATACAGACAGGGGGACAAGATCTGTAGAGGCTCCATTGAACATTATTGAGAGTCTAAACACGTTGGGTCTTCCACCTTCAGAGGAAGAAATTCTTCAAGTTATAAAGAATTCCACCTACAGGGATATAGAGAGCGATGGCGATATTGAAGACATTACTCAACAAATGTTTCAGATTAAGTATATCCCCAACAACAAGCCAGAGACAGTGATGGTATGTACCTACATATATCTCCCACAAGGGGACAATGGGTATGATGATGACTGGCTTGTTCTTGATCCTTTCGGCAAAGGGAACAATTATGAGCTGAAGCTGTATCTTGAAAAAGAAAAGAAAACCAACAGGCAGTTTTCAACCGCTCTCTTCAACACCTTCAAGGATGTTGTAACAGAAAACAATAGAAAGTTTGACGAAAGCATGAAATGGTTTGAGGAACAGGTCCAGGAAAGAATCGCTATCGTTTTTGATGATGATTTTCAGAAGATGGACTCTAATATTCAGCAAGCCATACATAACGTCGTTAATTCTTATATGCGAATGGAGCGTAATGACTTCAAGTCAATTTGTCACGATCAAAAGCAAATGTTCTTCATGAATATGCAAACTGCTATAGAGAGTATCTTAATACAAGACCAAACTGATAGAGAGGATATTTATGAAGATCTGGACAACAATTATGGTGAATATGCTGCACAGGTGGACAGACAAGACTGCTTGAAGGCAGTATATAGGAAAAAAATCCTTTCTGATACCACTTTCGTTCCAAATGTTTTATTAAAATTGAAAACAAAAAATTGGAAAGGGCGTTCTCTTCTCGATTATCTGATGAAGTTCATTATGTCTCTTTCATGTGAACCGAACCTTGAAGACTGTAAGGTCATTAAAGTATTCAAGAATCGAATTGATACTATTGTTGGCATAACAGAAATGCGTAATCATGTTGGTCATGGTACTACTGAGTCCCAAGACAGAAGTTCTGCATTTACTGGAGCGGATGCTGTAGAGTATTTCAACTTTATGACAGATTTAATTAATGATTATATTAAAACACTGGAATAATGGCAAAGAATAAGAACAAAAATAAGAATAAGAACAACCAAAGCAATAAGAATATTGATTCTCATGTTAAGGTTGTGACAGATCTTCCCCAAGAACAAGTTGATAAGATTACAACATTTTCTGAAGAAGAAATGCCTGTTGAAGCAGCAGAAATCCCTGCGGAGGAACTTGTTGATACCAAAGAGGATGCTCAAAGGATAGAAGACATTAAAAAGACTGGCAATGTTGATGGTTACATCAGCAAACTCCATGATATGTTGGTTCGAATCAAGGCCATCGAAAAAAGAGCTGAAGAAATTAAAAACAGGCATCTTCAAGAACAAGCTACATTGGATAAAGACAAAAAAGATTTTGAGGTTTATAAAAAAGATGAAAAAGAGAAGCTTGAATCAGAAAGGAAGCTGAATAACGATAGGCAGAAGAAGCTTGACGAGGAGAAAATGGCTATAGACAATGGAGAATATACCACTGTTATAAAAAGCCTTTTGGATTCGATGCGCTCTACCGAAGAAGAAATTACTAATTCGACCAAAACACTGGTTGAAGATATGGGGAAAAAGCATGAATCTTATATCAACTCACTGTTTGAACTCAACAAGAAGAAGGAGGAATTAGACGAGCAAAATCTTCAGTTGGAGGCTGATAAAGCAGAACTTGAAAGAAAGCGTAAACTTTTTGAGTCTTCCAAGAAATCTGCAGAGAAACGCATCAGGCAGGAAATTGAAGATGAGTATGATGATAAGATTAATGACTTGGAGGATGAAAAGTTCTCGTTAAAGAGCAAGAACGTGAAGTTGGAAAAAGAAAACAAATCACTATCCGACTTCAAGCGCGAACTCATGTCTGCTTTTGAGTCTTCTGATGCAGTGAAGATGATCAAAGAACAAAATATCCTCAAAGAGAAATGCAAGAAACTTGAGGCAGAGTTGAATTCCCGCCATTCTGAGGCAGAATACGAAGAAAAAGCGAATGCTGTCACAGAATTGAAGGCTAAAATTCGTGAGATGGAAAATAAAGTCAGCGAAGAAAGACTTAGCGAACTTAGACTGTCTTTACACAATGCCGATGCCTATATACTTGAAATCAATACATATAAGGCACAGATTGACAGTTCAAAGGCAAGAGAAAAAAGTTTGTTGAGAACTGTTGCAGACTTGCATGAGACCATCAATCAACTTAAAGATGAGGAGAAAGCCAAGCAAAGTGCTTTTGAACAGACAAGACACATGGATGAGAGCCCTGAACTTACAAATCGCAAGTTAAGATATATCCGTCCTAATAGCCTAAAGGAACTTGTTGAGTATTTGCAGAAGTACATGGCCAGTGCCAAAGACCCCAAGCCGTTTTATTATGATCAGAAGACAATTCGTACCTTCATGGCCGGACTTAACATGTCACTCCTTAGTATTTTGCAAGGTATAAGTGGTACAGGTAAGACAAGTTTGCCCCGTGAAATTGCAAAGGCTCTTGTTGCTGGCGCAGAAGGCTACACTGGTAAGGACGATAATGGAAACAGAAATGAACCATACCGTATTTGCGCCATTCAATCTGGTTGGCGAGATAATATGGACTTGATGGGCTTTTACAACAACTTTGAAAAGAAATACAAGGAAACGGATTTCTTCAAAGCATTGTATTTGGCAGCTCAACCTAAATACAAGAATACCCTTTTTCTCATCATTCTTGACGAGATGAATCTGTCACATCCAGAGCATTACTTTGCTGATTTCCTTTCTTTGATGGAACAAAGCACCGGTGACCGCTATATCAAGATAAATGCAGATGAAGAACTTTTGCCGAAGTTGTTCAAGGGTCGTCAGATGCAGTTACCTCCTAATGTGAGATTCATCGGAACTGCCAATCATGATGAAACAACCCTGGACTTCGCCCCAAAAACTTATGACCGCTCCAACGTCATGGTTATGGGAACCAACGACAAAAGCAAGGTAATGGAAGAGATTCAGTCGGCTAAGTCTGGAAACCCGACAAGCAGAGACAGACTCTCTGTAGATTATCATTGGCTTAGGGAGCAATTTGCTGATGCAGAAGTACAATACATAAGTAGATATGAGGAATTTGACAAATTCATCAAAACTCAAAATCTCTGTAATTGGCTAAATGACCGTGGAATAGGCATTGGCAACCGTTTTGATGAACAGGCACGAAAGTTCATATGTGGCTATATTGCACTTGGAGAAAATACCACCGAATGTCTTGCAGAAGCAGCAGACCACTTGATTACAAGTCGTTTGTTCAGATCGTTGAAGAATAGGTATGACTTGACTGCGGACAATTTGGAGGATTTCCAAAAGAAATATAACAAATTGTTCACTGAGGCATTCAAGAAACAAGAACCTGTTGAAGGAAATAAACTGTTAAATGCTGAGATTTTAAAAAAATAATGCAAATAATAGACAGATATACTGGAAAAATCCTTAATGATAGCAATCTTCCTGGCGATATTGAGTTAGGAAGATATGCTATTTCTATGGGTTCAACCTATAAGGAGTTGACATCAAAAAGCTATAAAGTTCAAGAAGGTCAACGTATTCATCAGGAACTTTTAGATGATGTTAACACAGATAAGCATAATATCTTTGAAATCATTTCAGAATCTGTAGAGAACGGTGATTTTAGATCAATTCCTTTGCTGCAGGGAATTAAGAATGGATTGGAATTTGGTGATTTTGCAACGCAAATGGAAGAAGACTTTAAGCATATTGAAGCAATTTTCCATGCACCATACTCTAAACTCAATCGTACAATCGAAAAAGTACCCGTTTCAAGAGCAAAGCGTATTTCAAATAGAAGCAATCAATATTTGGCTGCTCACACAGAAGATTGGCTCCATAAAGGATTAGTTAGTTTTAGGCCAAGTCGTATATTGACTGAAGAAATAATTTCCGATGAGAATGTTTTCGAAAATCAATTGCTTATTGCATTGGTCACAAGAGCAGCACATCTTCTGGAAAGAAAGTTGCGATATACACGTGACATTACAGAATTTCTCATTGAATATTCCAAGTTGATAGAAAAACATGAGAAATCAGAAGATTGTTGGTATAAGAAAGTAAGGAGAGAACTTAGTCTTGCCGGCAAGGTTTATGACGAACAATCTGGGAATTATAAGGCAGCAAACGCTGACATTCAGATTGTGACTTCCACAATGAAGCGTCTAAAAAAATTAAGAGACTCCTTATTAAAGCTCCGTCAGTATGATTTGTTTTATAATGTAGATCAACGTTTAGTCAAGTCTGTACAATATCATGACACAAACGTTCTGATTAACGACCAACATTATAGGTATCTAAAGAAACTTTGGGTTTTATTACTCAAAGAAGAAAATGCTAACCCAGACGACAATAAGGCAGATGCTGATGAATATATTATCAACAATGTCCGAAATTACGGTATATCAATAATCAATTATGCAGTTAAAGACATCGAGTACCTTGACTATAATGTCGTAGGCACGGATAAACAATGGGAGGCGCAACGTGAGAATTGTCCAGACATACGTCTTTCCGTTGACAAGTATGGAGTAATCAATGTTATGGTTGGCTCTAAAAAGTTAAGATTTATAGTAACTTGTGACCTTCCCTACTTGTCTGGCAGTCTATTATTACCAGAGAACACCTATATAATTGCATATGACAACAATGATGCTGATGACGAATATGTAAGGTCATCGGTTAATTCTGCTAATATAATTCCAGTTTCATTAAGAGATATTACTTGCGTTGAACGTATTGCAATCATTTTAAGGAAAGAAATGTTGAAACAGTATGTAGAGAACACATTATTCAAGGCTTATGAAATGCCGCGAATACTTCTTCCTTATTACAATCTGATTGCAACGTTTATTACATGCATTCAAATAGATGCAAAGGTGCCAAGTTATATCTTCACAAAATATCCAATAGTTGAGTTCAACAAAAACAAATGGCGTGATACAGTTCTAAACAGCGACGACTATAAGGATAAGAGCCGAATGGAACAGAAGAAAATATCAGATGCTCTTGACACCTTTATTGATGATTACGAGCTATATGCAATGGATTTGCGAGACAAACTTAGATGCTTTGACCCAGATTGTTCATTGCAAATAAATAGTTGGCAATGTGATTCATTAAGTTATATTGTGTGTTCTTGCGGTTATGTATTAGATTCATCCAACAAGAATCGAATAATGTTTTACAAAAAAGATTCACACTTTTCACCAGAAGAAATGGGTATGAATTATTTAGAAATCAAATTGTAATAAACAAAACATTTTTCAGCAGTAGCATGAAACAGTATAATAGAGTAATGCTTGGTAAACATGGTATGTATATTGGCGAAAACGGAGCATACCCACCCACTAAGGGCGGTTCAATCCAGCCACTTGTGAGCATAAAATCAGCTTGAAATCGGCTTAAAAAAAACGGAGTATATCCGTTCACTTTTCCGCTCTTTTCATGTATATTGTATGTAGAATCTTATCTAACATACGATACACAGCCATGGTAGGAAAGACTAAGGTTATTGATTTGGCGTTGTATCCTTGATCAAAAACAGATACAGGTAAAGGATATGAAGAAACCGTTTGTATTCGGTATAACCCTGGAAGAAGATCACTTTGTAAGCAGAAAAAAGGTGATCAACAGGCTATCGACCTATTTCCACTATGGCGTGTTATTTTTGGCGATGGTGTTGACCGTGTATGTGTCATTACCTTTCTGCCATTGGCACAAAGGAGCCTTAATATCATTTGGTCGCCTCATTATGTAAGACTCTATATAGGCAAATATTGGAAGAAAGGGCGTTGATGCAAGAAATCCGTTATTTGGACAAGTTAGTCGATGATCTGGCTAAGAAAAAGACTTCATCAACAGTCTATGAGCGATTTTTGCATGCCTAATCGGCTTCCGACTCAGTCGGATAAGCCTCTGTGGTTTCCATACGATGGCTGCAATAGCGGAACATTTTGTAAAAGATAAATGTCAAGAGTCTCATTCTTACATCCTTCATTGAGACAAACATATTCATTTTTAATGCAAAACGTTTATCTTTGCATTCTAATAGGAATACTATGGCAAAGATAAACGTACAAAACACAGAAATAACGGTGGTCAGTTACAATGAAGCTGACTAATGGGAAAGTCTGTATAATCCCGGTTTTAACACCATCGAATTCGAGGGGGTTAAAAAGGAAGAACGTGGCAATGTTCGGCATGACGGCAAAGCAATGGCGGGAATCCAATCCCGAACAGAAAGGTAACATTGGAGTTTGGCTAATCGGACAGCCTCTGAATGTCGGGCTCGACAGCTGAATCGGCTCGTGAACGTGACTTCGTGACTAACCAGACACCCAGGCAGACCAAAACCACGGCCAGGCCTTGGCTGGGCATCAAGACACCGATACCTGTCAGGACACTCACACAGACCGATACCATCGGCTGTACATAATTATATATACTCACCACCGTGGGGCGAAGGGTACGTTGGCCGTTCATCATCAAGATGTAGCTCACATAGGTGCCAAAAAAGACCACAAAGGCGGTCTCCCACCAGGTTTTGAGGGGCACCTGCGCAAAATCAATGGCCGAGACATGGCTGAAAGAGAAGGGCACAATCATCAGCGAGGCAAAGAGGAACATCCATTTATTGACGGTAAAAACCGAGTAGCGCTTCACCAAGCGACTGAAGAGTGAGAGGTAAAGCGCAAACGACAATTGGGCTCCCATGCAGAGCAGATCGCCCCGTATATCGCCCACCTTACTATTGGCAGCCACCGCACTCGTCGAGATCAGAATGACAGCACCGGCACAACCAAGGCCGACTCCCAATGCCTTCTTGCTGGTGATCGGTTCATGCAGAATCAGAGCCGAGAGAATCATGGCGAAGATCGGCATGGAGGTGGTTGCTATACTGGAATTGATGGGCGAAGTGATGCTCAGCCCGATGGTATAACAGCACTGATTGGTGACCAATCCGAGGGTTGCCGCACCGACAAAGAGCAGCAAATCCCGCTTGGGCACAGGCTCCTTCGGCAGAAAAAGGGAGGTAACCCAAAAAAGCAAGGCCCCACCTGTCACCCGGAACGTGACCATATCAATACCAGTCAGCCCATGCATCATGGCATCTTTGCCCAAAGGAGCCATCAGCCCCCAGAAAGTACTGGCAAAAAAGAGACTCAAATGAGCCAATAAAGGACGGTAATTCTTCATCATTTCATTTTTGATGTGCAAAGGTACCGATTTTGTTTGAACAACATGCGCGCAACAGCAGGAACTCTTTCCACCCCCTCATTTATGACCTTCATCAATCCCTCAGTTCACGACCACGAGGAGGAAAATTATGCAACTACACGTAGTAACAATTGCTACCACGCGTGGTAGCAAAACCGTCAAGCCGTAGCCTTTTCAAGATGGGTTCGTAAGCTAATGTGTATGAAATGAATCCTTTCATGGTGGTGGAAAGGGCCTCACGCGAGAGAGGAATTACTTACTACATCTAAGTACTATAGTTATCCAGGCTAAATAGAATCGTCAGAAGATCTCTCTGATGAAATGGCCAGATCTTAGGTAAACACACACTCTTTTTGACTGATTTATTTGGATTTATTCTTTGTTCTCGCATAAAAGCAATAACTTTGCGACAAACACAATCTTTCAATTGAAGCATGGCAGATTTGAATCGTATCAAGTGATACAACAACCATGTACAACCTGACTTGAAGACATTGGCACAGATAGCCGAGGTTCTCAATGTGGATATACACGAATTGATTTGCCATACCAAAACAGAGTGAAACAGATATGAGGAATACCGTTGAAGAAATACGTCAGATGCCCGAAGGGCAGAGTTTCGACTGCAAGAGCATTCACATCGAACCGAAGGCTCTTGCCAATACTATTGTTGCTATGGCAAATGCTGATGGCGGCATGATTGCCGTAGGAATATCCGACAAGACTCGCCGTATCGAGGGTGTTGACCAAGACAAGGCGCACCTAAACGAGATACTGCGCACACCGTTCGATTTCTGTGTGCCCACCATTTCCGTAGTAACAGAGTTCATGCCTTGTCAAGACAGCGACAGCAACGACAACCATATCCTCATCATTCATGTACCTGCCAGTCCTCGTTTACATGCCAATCAAGCAGATGAGGTGTTTTGGCGAGTGGGCGATAAGTCGCGCAAGCTGTCTTTCGAGGAACGGCTACAACTGATGTATGACAAGGGTGAACGCTATTATGAGGATAGCCCAGCCTACGATGCCACCATCGATGACATTGACATGGATGCCGTAAAAGCATACATGAAGCGCATTGGTTATGGTAAGTCTCCGATGGAATACCTGCAAGAGAACAAAGGATTCCTGACTTACAAGGGAGATGTGCCACAAGTCAGCACTGCCTGCATATTACTCTTCGGCAAACGTCCACAGAACTTCTTCCCTCGTGCCCGTGTCCGTTTCATCAAGTACTACGGCACAGAGGAGAAAGTCGGCAGGGAGATGAACGTAATCAAGGATGTCACCTTCGAGGGACGCATTCTCGACCAGATACAGAAAACCATCGACTACCTCGAAACCCAGGTGAAGGAACATTCCTATCTCGGCGAGGATGGACTCTTCAAGACGGACAGGGAATATCCCAAGTTCGTGATACAAGAGATGACGGTGAACTCTGTTTGCCACCGCGATTATAGTATCAAGGGCACAGAGATACAGATAAAGATGTTCGACGACCGCCTGGTGTTCGAAACACCTGGCAAGTTACCTGGTATTGTCCGAACCGATAACATCCGCCATACCCACTTCTCCCGCAATCCCAAGATTGCCGAATACTTGAAAGCCTACGATTATGTTAAGGAGTTTGGCGAAGGCGTTGATCGTATGTGCCGTGAGCTTTCTGCCATCGGTACGAAGGAGCCTCACTATCATCTGGTCGCCTTCATCATGAAAGCCTCTGTATGGGCTAATGTATTGGGGGAAGGGCAAAATACCTCTACATTCGACCAGAAACGACCAGAAAGCGACCAGAAAAGCGACCAGATAAAAATGATTCTTGAACTGATAAAAGAGAATCCTTACATAAGTAGAAGTGAAATCTCACGTAAAACAGGACTTCATGAAAGTAGTGTCAAGCGTCGTTTGAAAATGTTGGTTGATAAAGGGATTATTCAACGCATAGGATCTGACAAGGGTGGTTATTGGCAAATCCATAATAACTAAATTATAAAAATGATATGCAGTACTTTTGCAGATTGCATGAGTTTACGGAAAAGCCGCTATTAGAAAAGGGAGAAGCGTATGTATAAGCCAACTATGGACGTCTATTCGGAGATGGGGTTAAAGTGAAAGTCGGGTCGCATAAAGAAGAATATACGACAATAGCTATCATGCATCACAAAATGTGACACGAGTGTACTGGAGGCTTAACTGGCCATTCGATGTTAATTGCCATACTTGATCCTTGTTTATGTTATCCAGTTTCTGTCTATATTCCTTACTTATTCGTTCAGCCAAGGCTGAACGGTCAACGAAGATCAATTCATGGTCACCTGAAGTTCACTTCAAGCACCGTTCAGCCTTGGCTGAACGAATGACGTAAAAAACGATGAGACGGAGCGAATGAATAATAGACCATTTTTGAAGTTAATCTCTGTAATCATCTTATCTTCGTTCATGGCTTCGCATATTACTCAAGAATTTCATGTAAATTTGCAGCCACAAACATAAAACAAACAACAAATGTCAATTTCACGCTTTAATGCTGTGGAGAAGGCTTTCAACAGACAGGCTGTAGAAGCTGTCACTCCGAAACAGAAAGTGTCCGAATATTTCGGTGAACATGTGTTTAACCGACGGACCATGCAAAAGTATTTGACCAAGGAAACGTTTGATGCTCTCACGCGAGCCATCGACAGATGCGAACCGATCGATCGGGAGATTGCCAATCATGTGGCCGCCGGTATGCGCATGTGGGCCTTAGAGAATGGGGTCACCCATTATACGCACTGGTTTCAACCGTTGACCGACGGTACGGCCGAGAAACATGACTCCTTTGCCGAGCTGGATGGCTTCGGCGGTATGATCGAAGAGTTTAGCGGTAAGCTGTTGGTACAGCAGGAGCCGGATGCCTCCAGTTTCCCCAATGGGGGTCTGCGCAACACCTTCGAGGCACGCGGCTATTCGGCCTGGGATCCCTCTTCACCCGCCTTCATCGTTGATGATACGCTCTGTATCCCGACCGTATTCATCGCCTATACGGGTGAGGCGCTGGACTATAAGACTCCGCTGATTCGTTCCATCGAGGCATTGGGCAAAGCGGCCCAAAAGGTGTGCCTTTATTTTAATGAAGATGTACACAAAGTCATCACGTTCTTGGGTTGGGAGCAGGAGTACTTTCTGGTGGACGAGGACCTCTACTCGGCCCGTCCGGACCTCTCCATGACCGAACGGACCCTGCTGGGGCATGAAAGCGCGAAGAACCAGCAGCTGGATGACCACTATTTCGGGGCCATCCCAGCACGGGTTCAGGAGTTCATGAAGGATCTGGAGGTCGAGTGTTACCGCTTGGGTATTCCGGTGAAGACGCGTCACAACGAGGTCGCTCCTAACCAGTTCGAGTTGGCTCCGATCTACGAAGAGTGCAACTTGGCGAACGACCACAACCAGCTGCTGATGTCGCTGATGAAGCGGGTAGCCCGTCGCCACCATTTTCGTGTGCTGCTGCATGAGAAGCCCTTCAACGGAGTCAACGGATCGGGCAAGCACTGCAACTGGTCAATGGGAACGGACACCGGCATCAATCTCTTCTCACCGGGGAAGGACCGCGAAGACAACCTCCGGTTCATCACCTTCATCGTCAACACACTGATGGCAGTCTATAAATCCAGCTCCGTGCTGAAAGCCAGCATTGCCTCAGCCACCAACGAGCATCGGTTGGGAGCCAACGAAGCACCTCCTGCCATCATCTCCTCTTTCTTGGGTACACAGATCAGCGAGATTCTGGACAAGTTCGAGAACAGTTCGATCGAAGATGCCATCGAAGTGGACGAGAAGAAACGACTCCACTTAGGGTTCGGCCAGATTCCGGAACTGCTGTTGGACAATACAGACCGCAACCGTACCTCTCCCTTTGCCTTCACCGGTAACCGCTTTGAGTTCCGTGCTTTGGGATCATCGGCCAACTGCGGTTCGGCCATGTTAGCCCTGAACACGGCTGTGGCCTATCAATTGGAGCAGTTCGTCTGCGACGTGGAGAAACGCCGGGCGGAGGGTGTCAGCAAAGAGGTGGCCATCTTCGAGGTACTGAAAGCGTACATCAAGACCTCCAAACCGATCCGCTTCGACGGCAACGGCTATGGCGAGGAGTGGAAAGAGGAGGCCAAACGACGGGGACTGGACTGCGAAAACAGTGTGCCCCTGCAATACGATGCCTACCTCCATCCGGATGTAGTCCGCATGTTTGAAGAGACCGGTGTACTGAGCCGCAAGGAGTTGGAGGCACGCAACGAGGTTAAATGGGAGATCTACATCAAAAAGATCCAGATCGAGGCGCGCGTCTTGGGTGACCTCTCCCTCAACCACATCATTCCGGTGGCCGTTCGTTACCAGTCGTTGCTGTTGGACAACTTGACCAAGCTGAAAGAGACCTTCAGTGGCGAGGAGTATGAAGCCCTGGCTGAAGAGCCGCGCCGGCTGGTTCGGAAAATCGCTTCGCACATTGGTGCCGTCACGAAACAGGTGGATGAGATGGTGGAATGCCGGAAGCGGGCCAACCGCATCAGCGACTGGCGTACGCGTGCCATCGCCTACCATGACACGGTAGCCCCCTATTTGGATAGTATCCGCGGACACATCGACGATCTGGAGCTGATGGTGGATAACCAGATGTGGCCGTTGCCCAAATACCGCGAATTGTTATTTATCCGATAAAAAAAGAGGCAAAAACATTTGGTATATCCAAAATAATAGATAACTTTGCACCCGCAATTGAGAGAGATTGCGGATGCAAAGTATGAATAGGCCCAGGTGGCGGAATTGGTAGACGCGCACGTTTCAGGTGCGTGTGTCGAGAGGCATGCAGGTTCGAGTCCTGTTCTGGGCACATTCCAAGTAAAGCGGACAGCAAATTTGTTGCCCGCTTTATTTTTTTTATTACTTTTACCCCCAAAATAGAGATACATGCAACACTACTCAGAGGAAGAAATAATCGAACGTCTGCACGATCCGGCGCAACAACGCGACGCCTTCACTTGGATTGTAGCCACTTACAGCGAGAAGCTCTACTGGCAGATCCGAAAAATGGTACTGAGTCACGACGATGCGGACGATCTGCTGCAAAATACATTCCTGAAGGCCTGGAGCAACATCGACTATTTTCGCGGTGAAGCCAAACTTTCGACCTGGCTCTACAAGATTGCCATCAACGAATGCATTACGTTTCTGAATCGCCAACGGAGTCTCAATCAGGTCTCGATGGATGATGCCGACCTGTTCCTGTTGGATCGCTTGGAGAGCGATAGCTACTTCGATGGCGATGCGGTCCAGCTCAAACTGCAGAAAGCGATTCTCACCCTCCCTGAGAAACAGCGTCTCGTCTTCAACATGAAATATTTTGACGATATGAAGTATGAAGAGATGTCGGAGATTTTGGGCACGTCAGTGGGAGCCTTGAAAGCCTCCTATCATCATGCCGTCAAAAAAATAGAAGATTATTTAACACATGCCGATTAAACTTTCGGCCACAACCATCGTCATAGGAGTATCAATCTAAAAGCAACAAAGATATGGACAAGAAAACATACAATCTGGACAATTTGCGGGGGAAACAACCCTTCTCCGTACCCAAGGGCTATATGGACGGATTGACGGACCGTATCATGAATCAGATTCCCGAAAAGAGACCGCAAGCCGAAGAACCGCTGGTCATCTCGTGGGCAGACCGCGTACGTCCGTGGCTTTATCTCGCGGCTGTGTTTGCCGGGTTGGGGATCTTCTTCAAAACCATCGTGGGCGTCATGCCGCAAACAGAGAACAAGGAGGACAGTCTGCTTGTCCAATCGGAGCGGCCGTTGGTATCTCCCGATGAAATACAGGACGAACAGGAGGAAGACTTGGAGTATTTGGAATACATCGAAATGAAGTATTCGGACGATCTAATCGCTAATGAGCTAAATGGAGATGAATAAATATAGAGTTATGTTAAATATGAGATTTTTTTCAAGGATACATAGTATGCGTAAAATATTTTACATTACATTTGTAGCGTTTTTAGTTCAGTTCTCATCTGAGGCACTTGCACAGGGTCAGAAAGAGAAGGCCAACTCAGGTTTCGACAGAGAGGCTTTTGAGGCCAAACGGAACGCATACATTACTGCGGAAGTCGGATTGACACCGGAAGAAGCGGAAGTATTCATTCCTCTCTGTACTGAAATGAGACAGAAATTGTTTGAAGTCGGTCGGAGTGGTCGGAAACTTTCCAGACAGATGCATCAGAAAAAGCAGCCAACAGACGAAGATTACTTACAGGTGATCGATGCTGAATTGGAGATTAAATTCAAAGAGGCTCAGATTGAACGGGACTATTACGAACAGTTTAAGAAGGTGATCTCACCGGAGAAACTGTATAAATATCGAATCGCAGAAATGACATTCCTACGGAATTTCATGAAAAAGCGAGAAGGTAAACAGAAGTAAGATACAAAAGAGTTGAATAATAGAATATTATCATTATTTGTGTTTTTTGTTTAGATTTAGTTTTGGCGTTTAAGTTAAGGGAGGGGTGGCGACGTGATGTCGGTTCCCCTTTTGTTTTTTATAACCCTTTTGATTTCGCTTCGTTCCAGATCTGATCCATCTCCTCCAAACTCATCTCTTTCAACGATTTGCCCTGCTGGATGGTATGTGCTTCCAAGTAGTTGAATCGGCGAATGAACTTTTGGTTGGTACGTTCCAACGCATTGTCCGGATTGATTTTGTAGAGACGTGCCGCATTGATCAGGCTGAAGAATAGATCTCCGAACTCCCCTTCCATCTTATCCGGATCCATCCGGTCGATTTCGGTCTTCAGTTCGTTAAACTCTTCCTGCACTTTGTCCCATACCTGCTCACGCTGTTCCCAGTCGAAGCCGACATTACGTGCTTTGTCTTGGATACGATGCGCCTTGACCACCGAAGGCAACGAGGAGGGAACACCTTCCAATACGGTCTTGTTGCCGCCCTTCTCTTTCAACTTCAGCTGCTCCCAGCTCTGTTCTACCTTCAGTGCGGTTTCGGCTTGCGCCTCTCCAAACACATGCGGGTGACGATAGATCAACTTATCACACAGGGCATCGCACACCTTCTTGATGTCAAAAGCCTCTTTCTCCTCACCGATCTTGGCATAGAAGACCACATGCAAGAGCAGGTCGCCCAACTCCTTTTTGATGTTTTCGTCATCCTGCTTCATGATGGCGTCACACAATTCGTAGGTCTCCTCGATGGTGTTTGTACGGAGAGACTCATTGGTCTGTTTACGATCCCACGGACATTTGACACGCAATTCGTCCATAATGTCCAACAAACGGCCGAAGGCCTCCATTTTTTCTTGTCTGGTACTCATATTACTTTACATTCAGCAGAAAGGGGCGTTCTGATGCCGCCCCTTTCCCATATTCATCATTCAAAATTAGTGTTGTTGAAACTGTTTCAATCCATCCTGCAGGAATTGGATATACTTCGAGACATCCTCATCGAAGGCGTACGAAGGAGCCAACGGCATACCCTCTCCATCCAACAGGATATAGAAGGGCTGTGCATTTGCCCCGAATTTGCTCCGCTGCAGGTAGCTCCACTTGTCGCCGACAGTCTTCAGTTTACGCACTTTACCGTTCTCCTGAATCTCAATCGGAGCCGGCAGGTTGGTCTTGTCATCCACGATGAGGGTGATCAGCACATAATCCTGCTCCAGCAGCTGCTTCACCTTCGGATCGGTCCATACGGAAGCCTCCATCTTACGGCAGTTGACACAACCGTAACCGGAGAAGTCGATCATGACGGGCTTACCGACCTTTTTTGCATAGGCCATACCGGCTTCGTAATCGTCGAAGGCTGCATGTACCTCGCTCTCATACAGATTGAAATCTTGTGTGTATAAAGGAGGTGCAAAGGCACTGATCGCCTTCAACGGTGCCCCCCACAAGCCGGGCACCATATAGAGGGCAAACGCAAAGGAGATAATCGACATGAACAGACGGGGAACGGATACATACTTCACCTCACTGTCGTGGCTGAACTTGATCTTACCCAATAGGTAGGCACCCAGCATACAGAAGATCACGATCCACAACACGATGAAGGTCTCCCGATCCAACAGTCGCCAGCCATAGGCCAGGTCGGCTACGGACAGGAACTTCAGGGCCAAGGCCAACTCCAAGAAGCCCAAGACCACCTTGACGGAGTTCAACCAGCCACCCGATTTCGGCATATTCTGCAGCAGATTGGGGAAGATGGCAAACAGACTAAACGGAATGGAGAGGGCCAAGGCGAAGCCAAACATACCGATGGCGGGACCGACAGCTGTTCCCATGGAGGCCGCCTGTACCAACAACGTGCCGATGATCGGACCTGTGCAGGAGAAAGAGACCAACACCAAGGTAAAGGACATAAAGAAAATACTCAGGAAACCGGTTGTCGAATCGGCTCTTGCATCCATCTTGTTGGTCCAAGAGGCCGGCAACACCAGTTCGAAAGCTCCGAAGAAGGAGACCGCAAACACCACCAACAACAGGAAGAAGATGATGTTGAAGATGGCATTGGTGGAGAGGTTGTTCAGCGCACTGGCACCGAACAGACCGGTAATCAGCAAGCCCATCACCAAATAGATCACAATGATGGACAGACCATAGGTGACAGCATCCCGGATCGCCTTCTTCCGATCTTTCGTACGCTTCAGGAAGAAGCTGACTGTCATCGGTATCATCGGCCATACGCAAGGTGTCAACAGGGCAATGAATCCACCCAAGAAGCCGGCGAAGAAGATAAACAGCCAAGAGGTATCTGCTGCTGCCACCGTAGCATCGCCAAAGGCTTTCAGCTGATCGATCACGGGTGTCCACAAGGCTGGAGCATCGGTCAAAACAGCCAGAGCATGGGAGGCCTGACTCTTCGGCTGATCTCCCACAGCGGGTGTATCAGTTGCCGGAGTGGCAGGAGCCTCAGTCAGTTCTTCGGTAGAGGGTTCCGGTTCCACCGTCTCTTCCGCGGTTCCAGTAGCCGCACCATCCATCCGGATATCCCGTTTTGTATAGGAAAAATCGATCTGATCGGGAGGCAGACAGGTTTCGTCATTACAAGCCATAAACTCGATCTGTCCCTCCATCTTGAACTTGGCCGCATCGGTCACCTTAAATTTCTGGGTAAAAGAGACCGTACCGGGATACCAACGCAGATTCATGGCGAATTGTTCATCATAGACTGTAGTCGGGGCCACCGATGCCGTGGGGGTACCGATCAGTTCTGCACCCGTCAGGGTCTCGAAGGTAAACGAGGTCGAAATGGGACCTCCCTCCGGCAGATTCATATCATAGAGATGCCATCCTTTATCCGCCGTAGCCGTAAATACAATCGACTTTTCTGATGCTCCTGTATCATCGAGGTGAATCTTCCACGTAACAGGAGTGAGGATTTGCGCCTGTACAAAGCAAACCAAACAGGCCAGCCATAACGTAGCAATCAACTTCTTCATATCCTTCTTTTATTTAGAGATTAATAGTTAGCGCGTCAACGAGACAAAAGCATCCGGTGTACGGGTCTCAAACTTCATCTCCTCTCCCGTGGTCGGATGGATGAAAAAGAGCTTCCGTGCGTGCAGCATCAGCCGTCCGGCGGGATCGGTCTCGGCTCCATATTTATAATCGCCGGCAATGGGGTGTCCAATGGATTGCATCTGTGCCCGGATCTGATTCTTCCGGCCCGTCTCCAAATCCAGATCGACCAGGGTATAATTGCCATTCGTCCGGGCTACCCGATAGCGGGTGATGGCCTCCTTGCCGTCCCCTTCCGAGGTCACATACACCTGCATCTGGGCATTCTCCTTCAGATAGGAGGTGATGAGTCCATTCTCCTTTTCGAGTTGGCCCTCGACCACTGCCACATAGCTACGCTCGGTGATCATCTGATTCCAATCCGACTGCAATTTCTTTTGGGTGTGGATATTCTTGGCAAACATCATCAAGCCGGAGGTATCGCGATCCAACCGGTGCAAGACGAATATCTTATTCCGTGGGTCGGACTTCTTCACATAATCGCTCAACAGATGGTAAGCCGTACGCTCCTTGACACGAGCTGTCGATACCGACAACAACCCTTCCCGTTTGTTGACCACAATCAGGTCCTCATCTTCCCATATAATCGAAAGCAACGGATTATTGAACTCCGGTTTTCCCCGCTCATAGCTGATGACCAGTTCATCTCCAACGGCCAATGGCGTATCAAATTGGGTTGTCACCTTGCCATTCACCCAGATTTGGCGATGTGCCAACAGGGCCTTCACCGAACTACGGCTCTGATCACTCAATAACTTAAACAGAAAGGGCAACAACACTGCCTCTTCCTGCAGGACGACCTTCCGCCCACGGGGTGTCGTGGCTGCACGTCCATAACCTCGACGACTTGGTTTTCTTACCATATAGAATATGCGTTAATAGAAAGTACAAAAATAGACAAAAGTAGGCATTCACCTGCCATTCGGCACAAAAAAATACGCTAACAACCTTACGATTATTAGCGTATCCCTGTAGAGCCGAAAGCCGGACTTGAACCGGCGACCTACGCATTACGAATGCGTTGCTCTACCAGCTGAGCTATTTCGGCAGTTCCTTTTCGTTTGCGGGTGCAAATATAGGAAACTTATTTGATATCTGGAAGAAGTTTTGCCAAAAAATCATCTAAATCTTTATCTAAATTTTGCAGCAACGGATCATCCAAACGGAGCAAATCGTCATCCAAGAACATAAGTTCCTCTACAACAACAAAATCCTCATCCGTCAAGCTCACCGAGAAGGGTTTCAGAAAACGAGGTGCATCAAAACTATTCTTGGTGGCAAACGTGGCCAACACGTTTTTCAGGATGCCCACTACCCGCTTGACGAACTGCTCCTCCGCCTCTTGACTGTTGACCCAATCATAAATGATGGTCTTTTCGATCAAGTGCTCCTCCTCATCGTAGATCTGCAATTCGCCGGTTTCCTGATCTACCTGCACATACAGATCGCTGAGCAGATTGCCTGCCGTATCGGCTGCCAACCGGTCGATGGCAGTCTGGAATGCCGCCTCAATGACGGTCTGCACTTTTGAATTATTCGTACTCATACTATTTCGTTATTTCTTCTCCAAATTGAACATTCAGTTTTTGATCCTTCTGGACCCGTTCGGCCAACACCGATTCGTAGGCCTCCAGGAGTTTGGTGTAAACCGCCTCTTCGCCGGTATGCTCCTTGAACAGATCGTACGACTTTTTCGCCCACGTATGTGCTTCGCGCAGATGTCCGCGCATCTCTTCACACAGAGCCAGATTGGAGGCTGCACGTGCCTGCGATTTCCAATTGCCACGTTCGTAGATCATCTTCCAACGCTCAAAGGCCTCCTCCCATTTTTCAGCGGCAGCATAGGCAGCTGCCTCTTTCCATTTGGCTTCCGATGTGGAAAAATACCACCGTGTCTCATTGTCCCAATGGGGAACAAAATTGGGAGAGAGCTGCTTACCGATATAGGTTCCTGCCGTACGCAAGGCCTCGTCTGGCGTAGGCAACAGAAAATCCAGCATCTTCTGATTGCCGGCCCACTCTTGCCAATAGATACTGTCCTGCACATAGACCGTAGCCAACGGCTGGTCGCGTCCCGACAGATAGGCCCGGGCGACACCCCCTATCTTGACCCGAATTGTCCCTTCATACCCTTCGGTATGGGCATTCACCTGCTTTTCCATGTCGAAAAGCAACCGGTCAAAGGTAATCAAGGCATCAACCTGCGTGGCTTGGCAAAGCGAATCGACCACCCGACGATCCATCTTCCGATCCTCCCAATAGCGGTCGTCTGTACGCAACGGATCGTGATAGAACAAGACATCGTTGAAATAATCCCCTGCTACCAACTGCTCTCCCAACGAACGGCAGGCATCCATCAACGCACTGTCAGCATAGGCCCGACAGGTATCCTGCTTCTCGTCGCCCAACAGATAGACATACCCTTTGTCGGCAGGTTGTGCGACGGCATGATTCACCACCAGCACCTTACCTACCGTTGCAGGGAATGTAATCTCCGCCGGATTACAGGTCTGGATATCCACATAAGTCAATGTACTACATCCAGCCAATATTCCAGCAAACAACAGACACAGGATCAACCTCATAGCATATCACTAACCGCCTTGAAATAACCGATCGACTCGGCTATGCCCAAGAAGGGATCCTTCATATCCTTTTCATATTCCAAACTACACATGCCGGTGTAGTTGACCTCACGCATCATCCGGATCAGTGCCGGGAAATCGATCTTACCACGACCAATCTCAATGCCGACACCCGCTTTGGAAGAGTCGGTCACATCCTTGATGTGCATATCAAACACGCGCGTATGATATTTCTTCAGGTCGGCAACCGGATCGCAACCATTCCGCAGGTCATGACCGACATCCAGACACATACCGATGCGGGGATCCAAGTCTTTGGTATGTTCCCATACATCCGTTGCATCGGGATAGGTCTTGATATCGGGTCCATGCAAATGGATGGCATAATGGAAGTCATACTCTTTCACCTTTTTATCCACGTAAGGCAGCAATTCATAATTGGGCACTCCCACAATGGTCTTCACCCCGACACGCTTGGCATAGGCAAACGCACGATCAATCTCTGCCTCGCTCTTCATGTAGATCGGACCAACGGCATAGCCCGTCACCTTGTGGGCTGCACATTGGGCATGAAAAGCCTGGATCTGTTCGTCTGTACTGTCTAACGGCAGATGGAAGTCCTTAATACATAAATAATGTATGTCCAAACGTTCCAATGTCTTCAAAGTCGTCTCCAGATCGAAATTCACAAATGTCCAACCTGCCATTCCCAAATGGAACGGATTCACAGCCTTGGCTGCTTTCGGTTTCACCGGGTCCGGAAGAGCCTGAATGCCGGAGGCTGCACCTCCCAGCAACAGGGCTCCTGCCAACCCTTGCCTAAAAAACATTCGTCTTGTGTTCTTCATATCTTATGAATCTATATAAGTTATTTCGACAAATTCTTAATGCTCTCCTCGATCGACTTGATCTTGCTCTCCGCATCGGCCTGCTTCTTGCGTTCCATCTCGATCACCTTGGCCGGAGCCTTGCTGACAAAGTTTTCGTTGCCCAACTTTTTCATGACCGAAGCCAAAAAGCCCTGCTGATACTTCAGCTCCTCTTGCAGCTTGGCCAGCTCCTCTTCCACATTGATCAGATTGCCCAACGGAACGGCATACTCAGTCGTACGCACCAAGAAGGAAACAGCACCGGCTGCCTTCTCTGTAGAAACTTCAATAGCAGACAGGTTACACAGTTTCGCAATGACACTGTTGAAAGCAGCTTCATGTGCACCCAACACCTGCAATGTAAGCGGCTCCTTGTTGGGGATATTCTTCTGCAAACGGATCGTACGGACACCACCGATGATCTCCTTGACCACTTCAAAGCCAGCTAAGAAGGCCTCATCGACCGGTGCTACCTGCGGCATTTGTGCAACCATCAGGCTCTCACCCTCCTGACGGGGCTCCAATGCTTGCCACAACTCCTCCGTGATGAACGGCATGAAGGGATGCAACAGACGGAGCAACGCATCGAAGAAGCCCAAAGTGGCTTCGTAGGTAGCCTGATCAATCGGCTGCTGATAACCCGGCTTCACCATCTCCAAGTACCACGATGAGAATTCATCCCAGAACAGTTTATAGACGGTCATCATGGCCTCGCTCAACCGATACTTGCTGAAAAGATCCTCCATTTCTGCGCCTACCTTGTCCAACTGAGCCTTGAACCACTTCACAGCCACAGCAGCCGATTCCGGTTGTGCAGCCGAAGCATCGACGGTCCAGCCCTTTACCAAACGGAAGGCATTCCAGATCTTGTTGTTGAAGTTACGTCCCTGTTCGCACAAGGCCTCATCGAACGGAATATCGTTACCGGCCGGAGCTGCCAACATCAAGCCCATACGGACACCATCCGCACCATACTGTTCGATCAACTTCAAGGGATCCGGTGAGTTACCCAACGACTTGGACATCTTTCGGCCCAACTTGTCGCGTACGATACCGGTAAAATAGACATGCTTGAACGGCATATCGCCCCGATATTCATAACCGGCCATGATCATACGGGCCACCCAGAAAAAGATGATATCCGGACCGGTCACCAAATCGCTGGTAGGATAGTAGTAGTTGATCTCCTCATTGCCCGGATTGTTGATGCCGTCAAACAGCGACAACGGCCACAACCAAGAGGAGAACCAGGTATCCAACGCATCCTCATCCTGGCGCAATTCGTCGGCCTGTACCTGCTCGAAACCAGCGATCTGACGTGCCTTTTCCAAGGCAGCTTCGCGGGTTTCTGCCACCACAAACTGCTCCTCTTCGCCCTCTGCCGTCGGCAAGAAATAGGCCGGGATCCGATGTCCCCACCACAATTGACGGCTGATACACCAGTCCTGGATGTTCTCTAACCAATTCTTGTAGGTTGTCTTGTATTTCGGGGGATAGAACTTCAACTCGTCGTTCATGACCGGCGGCAAAGCGATGTCTGCAAAATGCTGCATCTTCAAGAACCACTGCATACAGAGACGCGGCTCAACAGCGGTGTCTGCATTACGTTCCGAATAGCCCACCTTGTTGTCATAATCCTCTACCTTCTCCATCAAACCGGCAGCCTCCAGATCGACCGCAATCTGCTTGCGCACCTCCATGCGATCCATACCGACGTACAGGCCTCCTGCTTCGCTGATGGTTGCATCCGGATTGAAGATGTCGATGGTCTCCAAGTTGTGCTTCTTGCCCAACATGTAGTCGTTCGTATCGTGTGCCGGAGTCACCTTCAAGCAACCCGTACCAAATTCAATATCGACATAGCGGTCTTCAATCACCGGAATCACACGGCCTACCAAGGGGACAATCACCTGTTTGCCCTTCAACCACTGATTCTTCGGGTCTTTCGGGTTGATACACATGGCCGTATCACCCATGATCGTCTCCGGACGAGTGGTAGCAACGACAGCATACCGGCGGCCGGTCGCATCGCGGTGAACCACCTCCTCTTCAGCACCTGTCTCGCCACTCATATCATCGTTTGCCACGTAATACTTCAAGTAGTAGAGCTTGCTCTTTTCATCGTGGTAGATCACCTCCTCATTGCTCAGAGCCGTCTGGGCTTTCGGATCCCAGTTGACCATACGCAAACCGCGATAGATCAATCCTTTGTCATACAAATCACAGAACACCTTGATCACACTGGCACTCCGGGTTTCATCCATCGTGAAAGCCGTCCGGTCCCAATCGCAACTGGCACCTAACTTGCGCAACTGCTTCAGGATGATGCCACCATGCTCATGTGTCCAATCCCACGCATGTTTCAGGAACTCCTCACGTGTCAAGTCACTCTTCTTGATACCCTGTTCAGCCAGTTTCTTGACCACTTTCGCCTCCGTTGCGATGGAAGCATGGTCTGTACCGGGCACCCAACAAGCATTCTTGCCCATCATGCGGGCACGACGGACCAAGATATCCTGAATGGTATTGTTAAGCATGTGCCCCATGTGAAGGACACCGGTCACATTGGGTGGTGGAATCACGATCGTATAGGGTTCACGACCATCCGGTTTCGACTTAAAGAATCCATGATCCAACCAATATTGATACCATTTTCCCTCCACTTCCGCGGGGTTATACTTACTTGCAATTTCCATATTTATCTATTGTTTATTTTTCTGCCAACTTAATCACCTGCAAAAGTACAAAAACACTCTCTATCTAAGAAACAACTACATAAAAAAAGGGTACTCCCAACGGGTACCCTTTTATCTTTGGCATCGATTTTTCTTATTTCAGCAGGTTTTCAACCTTTTCTTTAAACTTATCTTTAGAGGTAGCACCAACGATTTTATCTACCATTTCGCCATTCTTGAAAAAGATGACCGTCGGAATGTTACGGATACCGAACCGGCCCACGACATCATCGTTTTCGTCCACATTGATCTTACCGATCGTCACGCGACCTTCATACTCCTGTGCCAATTCATCGATGATAGGTGATACCATACGACACGGGCCGCACCACTCTGCCCAAAAATCAAGAACCATCGGCTTACCAGTACCTAACAGCTCTTCAAAATTTGCATCTGTAATTTGTAATGCCATAATTTATTCTATTATTATTGGATTGATCCAGTTCATTAATTCGGCTCCAAAAGTAGCAATTCTTTTTATCCTATCAAGCATGTCAGTTGTTAATTTTGAAATCGATGTTTTCGTTCTCCTCCAGATAATCGACCAATTGACGGGTAACGGTCAGACGTGTATTGGGCGAAAAGAGGTTCAACGACACATTGTGTTCGCTATCCACCACCTTAAAATACAACGAAGTAGAACCCGGATGCCCCTTGATCAACGAGGCCAGTTCGGTAATGATCGACTCATCCAGACTATGGATCGGCAACGTGATGCTCAATTTCTCGACCAGTTTGTCCTTCTCGTCGGACAGGAGACGGATCGAAGAGATGCGGAACTCCAGTTTATCCGGATTCCAACGTCCCGGTTCCATACGGGCATTGATCAACAGATACATCCCCTTCCGGCCATACTTGCTGTATTCGATATAATTCGGTCCGAAGAGCGGAATCTCGTGGCTACCGCTATAATCTTCCAATTTGAGGACTGCATAGGGGTTACCCGCCTTGGAAGTACCCTCCCGGTAATCGGTCACGATACCACCCAACAGCAAATCGCGCCCGGCCAGGGCCTCCTTATCCTCCAAATCCACCATGCGTGTGTTGCAGACATAGTTCAAGATGATCCGGAACTCATCCAACGGATGGGCAGAAAGGTAGATGCCGACATAATCCTTCTCCCGGTTCAGACGCTCTAACATGCTCCAGTTCTCCCCGACCGGTACCTCCGGCTTGGCAATGGCCATGCACTCATCGTCGCCGAACAGGGTGTTCATGGCGTTCAGCCGATCCACCTGATAGCAGTTGCCATAACGGACCAAGGTATCCAAGAAGAGTTCCCCTTTGGCATTATTGGCAAAGAACTGTTCCCGCTTGATGTTCAAATTGTCGAAGGCACCCGCCAAGGCCAATGCCTCGATGTTTTTCTTGTTGCAGGCCGTCAGGTTGACACGCTCTACAAAATCGAAGATGCTCTTGAAGGGACCTCCCTTCTTCCGCACTTCGATGATGTTCTCGACCGCACCTGTACCGACACTCTTGACAGCTCCCAACCCAAACCGGATGTTTCCATTCTTGTTCACACTGAACTTCATAAACGATTCGTTCACGTCCGGACCCAACACCTGGATATTCATCGCCTTGCATTCGTCCATCAGTTTGGTGATTTCACTGATATTGGCCAAGTTGCGGCTCATGTCGGCCGCCATGTATTCCGAAGGATAATTGGCTTTCAAGTAGGCAGTCTGGTAAGCCACCCACGAATAGCAGGTCGCATGACTCTTGTTGAAGGCATACGAGGCAAACTTCTCCCAATCGGCCCAGATCTTTTCCAGCGTTTCTGCCTTATAGCCATTGGCCTGACCACCCGCCATGAACTTGCCCTTCAAGTGGTTCATCTTGTCGATCAGCTTCTTACCCATTGCCTTACGCAAGGCATCGCTCTCGCCACGGGTGAAATTGGCCAACAGACGCGAGAGCAGCATGACCTGCTCCTGATAGACTGTAATGCCGTATGTATCTTTCAAGTAACGCTCCATCACCGGAATGTCGTACTTGATCTCCTCCTTTCCCTGTTTACGGGCGATAAACGAAGGAATATAGTCCATCGGTCCCGGACGGTAGAGGGCATTCATGGCAATCAGGTCCTCGAACTTGGAGGGCTGCAACTCCTTCAGGTACTTCTGCATACCGGCCGACTCAAACTGGAAGGTACCGGTTGTCTTCCCTTCGCAATAGAGCTGGTAGGTGGCCTTGTCCTCCAGACTGATGTGATCGATGTCCAACTCCTGACCGGTTGTCTGGCGGATATTCTCCACCGCCTCCTTGATGATGGAAAGTGTTTTCAGCCCCAAGAAGTCCATCTTGATCAGACCCGTCTCCTCGATGACCGATCCCTCATACTGGGTCACCAGCATCTCCTCGCCCGTATCCTTGTCCTTGGCCGTGCTGACCGGTACTACATCCGAAATGTCGTACCGCCCAATGATGACCCCACAGGCATGGACACCCGTATTACGCACATTGCCCTCCAGCATCTGGGCATATTTCAAGGTATCGCGCAACAACGGGTCATTGCCAGTGGCAGCCGCTTTCAGTTCATCGACATAATTGATCGCATCCTTCAACTTGAATTTCTTCATGTCCGGGATCTTGTCCGGCACCAGTTTGGTCAATCGTCGGGATTCATCCAATGGCAACTTCTCGACACGCGCCACATCGGCAATGGCCGACTTGGTCGCCATCGTACCATACGTGATGATGTGTGCCACCCGTTCAGCCCCATACTTGCCCGTCACCCAACGCAACACCTCACCCCGACCATCATCATCGAAGTCGGTATCAATATCGGGCAACGAGATACGGTCCGGATTCAGGAAACGCTCGAACAGCAAATCATATTTAATCGGGTCAATCCGGGTAATACCCAAGCAGTAGGCAACCGCCGAACCGGCTGCCGAACCACGACCGGGACCCACCGACACCCCTAACTCTTCGCGTGCCGCCCGGATAAAGTCCTGTACAATCAAGAAATAGCCCGGGAAACCCATCGTCTTCATGATGTGCAATTCGAACTTCAACCGTTCGTTCACCTCATCACTCAAGGGATCGCCATACAACTCCTTCGCCCCATCGTAGGTCAATTTGGCCAGGTAGTCAGCCTCCAACTTGATTCGGTAGAGTTTATCGTAACCGCCCAGCTTCTTGATTTTGGCATTGGCCTCCTCTTCGCTCAAGACGACATTGCCATTTTCATCCTGCGTAAATTCATCGAACAGCTCCTTTTCCGACAGCTTTTGCCGATAGAGTTCTTCCGTGCCAAACGATTCGGGAATCGCAAACGTCGGCATGATGGGACCATGGTCGATGGAATAGAACTCCACCTTGTCCGCAATCTCCAAGGTATTGCTCAATGCCTCCGGAATATCGACAAAAATGGCATTCATCTCGGCCGTTGTCTTCATCCACTCCTGCTTGGAGTAGCGCATACGTGTCGGATCGTCCAGATCCTTTCCCGTGCTCAAACAGATCAAGCGGTCGTGTGCCTCGGCATCCTCGGCATTGGTAAAGTGCACGTCATTGGTCGCAATCAGCTTCACCTGATATTTTTGGGCCAACTGGATCAACACCCGATTGACCTCCTGCTGCTTGGGGAAGATGGTACAATCCGCATTCGGATCATGCGTCTCATGCCGTTGCATCTCCAGATAATAGTCATCGCCAAACAGCTGTTTGAACCAACGGATAGATTCCTCCGCCTCTTCCACATGCCCATGCATAATCAATTGTGGAATCTCGCCACCTAAGCAGGCCGAACAGACGATCAGATCCTCGTGATACTTTTCCAACAGCTCCTTGTCGATACGGGGACGCCCGTAGAAACCCTCTGTCCAGGAAAGGGAGACCATCTTGATCAAATTCTTGTAGCCATTCAAATTCTTGGCCAGCACGATCAGGTGCCAACCGCTTCGGTCGTCCTGCGAGGCCAATTTACTCAACCGGCCATGACGGGCACAATAGCATTCGCATCCGATGATCGGCTTGAAGATATTGGACTTTGCCTTCGCAATCTTCGCTTCCAACTCCGAGACCTGCTGTTGTGCCTCCCCATCCAACGATTCCTGGGAACGAAGTGCCTTCAACTCCTTCTCGGCCTCTTTGATCTCACCCTGATACTTGCCATTTTTCTTATTGACCTTGTTGAAGAACTCCTTGATGCCGAACATGACACCATGATCCGTCACGGCCAAGGCACGCATTCCATCCTGATGGGCCTTCTCGATCAACGAATCGATCGAAGCCTGACCGTCCAACAGGGAGTATTGCGTATGTACATGCAGATGAACAAAAGGTTGCATACGTATCTGATTTTACTTAGGAAAAACAAGATTTTATCAAAAAGAAGAGTACCGGAACCAGCAAAGAGGGCAAGAGATTGATGGTCTTACAATCTTTGATGCCGAGAATCGACAGTCCGGAACTGAGGATGAGCACACCACCCACAATGCTGATCTCTACACGCATCGGATCGGGCATGGCCGCACTGAAGCAGTAGGCCAACAGGTAGAAGAATCCCTGCCAACAGAAAAGCACCGGAGCAGCCAACAGCATAATCCACCCGTAGGTAGCCGCCAACACAGCCGAGGTGACCAAGTCGAGGGTAGCATTCGTATATAAATAGGTATTCCCCGGTTCGCTCAACGCCCAGCCCTGGCTTTCGGAGAGGCAGGACAAGACCGGCCCCACGATGCTGAAGGTACCGATGCAATAGAGCAAGATACCGGTCACCAAACCATTGATGGCCCCTTTCCGTTTTTCCGAAGCCCGATCGACCCGTCCGGCCAGATCCAGCTTCGTTCCGATCAAGCCGCCTATGGCTAAACTGAGAATAAACAGAACGGGAAACTCACTTTTACTCATATTGGGCAGTGAAGCATTCACCCCCAACACAAGACAAGCCAGTCCGAGCGCATCGAACATGGCCTTCTTGTATTTCTCGCCAATACCCTCGCGGACGATAGCCCCAAACACACTACCGACCAAAATGGTACCGGTATTCACGATTGTACCTAACATGATTTCTAACTGATTCTACTTGTTCAATGATTGTTGCATTCAAATTGAGGACAAAGATAGGATTTTTCCCACTTCCAACCCTTCTCTGCACACGAAAAATCCCCGATACAAACAACCGGAAGGCCATTCGCATCGGGGATCGATATTAGATTAGCGAGAGAAATCGATTACAGGCTATCGCCAAAATCAGCACGGAACTTCTTAGCCAACTGATCTTGCCAGTCGCTCAGCGGTTTCAGACGACCGAAGAAGAAACGCAATACGGGCGGTTCCTCTTCCCACTTCAAACCACCGATCAACTTGCGGTTGTCATACAACCATTTCACACGGTCGGCACAATACTTGATCTGGGACAGGGTGAATACACGACGCGGACAAGCCAGACGCAACAGCTCCAGTTCGGCATAACGCTCTGTACCATCCTCATTACGTTGTTCGGAGATCGTACCACGTTCCATACCACGAATACCACCGGCAATATACAAGGCAGCAGCCAACGCACCAGCCGGATACTGATCATGCGGCATACCCTCCAAGAATTCGGAAGCATTGATGTGAGCTCCCAGACCACCGGCCGGCAGGATCACCGGTACACCATAGGCATCCAACTCCTTCACCAAATATTCGATGAAGATCGGACCCTGGCTGATCACCTCTTCGTCCATTGTTTCCTGCAAACCAACCGCAATGGCCTCCATCGAACGAACCTCCATACCACCATAGGTCAAGAAGCCCTCGAACAACGGAATTAATGCCTTCATCTTCAGGATCAACTCTTCGTTGTTCGAAATGATACCACCACCACGGGCAAAGCCCAACTTACGGCTGGAGAAGTAGATCAAATCCATGGCATCTGCCAACTTGCGGGTAATCTCACGGATGGTCATGCCCTTGCAAGCCTCTTCACGCACCTTGATGAAATAGAGGTTATCCTGCAACAACGAAGCATCCAAAACCGTCATGATACCATACTGCTTACACAAAGCAGCTACCTGCAACATGTTCTCCAACGAGAGAGGCTGACCACCAATCAGGTTTGTACCGGCCTCAATACGCACGAACGGAATATGTTCCGGACCTACCTCCTTGATCAAAGCCTCCAAACGGGGAATATCGAAGTTACCCTTGAACGGGTCTGTATTACGCGGATCCAAACCGGTCAGACAAACCAGCTCTTCTACACGACCACCCATACGGGTAATGTGTGCCTTTGTAGTTGTAAAGTGGAAGTTCATCGGAACCACGTCACCCGGCTTCACAAAGGTTTCAGCCAAAATGTTCTCACAGGCACGACCCTGGTGTGCGGGCAAGAAATATTTCGTACCGAAAACATCTTCCAACGATTTCAACAGACGATTGCAGGTTTCAGAACCGGCATAAGAGTCATCGGCCTGCATCATGGCAGCCATCTGATTGTCGGACATGGCATTGACACCTGAGTCGGTCAGCATATCCATAAATACATCCTTATTCTGGAGCAGGAAAGTATTGTTACCTGCGGCATTCATCTTGGCAACACGTTCTTCCACGGTAGGCAAGAACAATTTCTGTACGACACGTACCTTGTGCATTTCCAGAGGTACTTGGTGCTCTTCACGATAAAATTTTACTGACATTGTTTTTTGTATTATTTGTATTATTAGTTGCTATCCTTTTTCGGGGCGCAAATATGAAAATAAAGTTTCAGTTTTCCAACTATTTTTGCGAATAAAATAGAAATCGTAAGAAAAAAGCGCTTTAAAGTTGAAATTCATCGTGCTTGTTCCAACGCGCGTTGCAGATAAGGAGCTGTCACAGACTGCTCACAACGCACTAACTCAGCCGGTGTTCCGGCAAAGAGCAAGGTGCCTCCCATCTCACCTCCAGCCGGTCCCAATTCAACCACATAATCGGCCGCCTTGATCACATCCAAGTTGTGCTCCACCAAATAGATCGTATTGCCTTGATCCACCAACTGGTCGAACAAAGCGATCATCTGCTGGATGTCCTTCAGATGCAACCCATCGGTGGGCTCGTCCAGCACCAACACACTGCCCCGGTTATTCAGGTACGAAGCCAACTTGACACGTTGCAATTCGCCACCGGAAAGCGTCGATAACGACTGGTTGAGATGCAGATAGCCCAAACCCACCTGCATCAAAGGATACAGCTTTTCGGCAATCGACGTACCCGCAAAACGTTGGGATGCCTTCCGGACGGTCAGATCCATCACTTCGGCAATGTGCAGGCCATCCACCCGATACTGCAACGCCTCCGGCGAATAACGAAGTCCGCCACAAGCCTCACAGACAGTCTCGATGGAATCCATGAAGGCCATCTCTGAGACAATGACTCCTTTGCCACCACACATGGGACAACCGCCCTTGCCATTGAACGTAAACATACTCAAACCGGCCCCACTCTTTTTGGCAAACAGTTTACGGATGTCATCCGCCACGCCCAAATAGGTAGCCGGTGTAGAACGCAAACTGATCCCGATGTTCCGTTGACTGATGTAGATTACCTCCTCCGGACAACTTTGACAGAAGCACTCCATCAACGAACTCTTGCCCGAACCGGCCACACCGGCAATGACGGTCAGCACCCCCTTGGGCAGTCGGACACTCAGATCGCGCAAATTATGCAAGGAGGCATGGGACACGTCAAACCAACCTTGCGGCTGACGCACCTCCGGTTTCAGGCCTCGTTTCTCCTCTATCAAACGGCCTGTCATCGTTCCACTTTGGAGCAAACCGGCATAGTCCCCCTCATACAAAATGGAGCCCCCCTCCATCCCTGATCCGGGACCCATATCGATGATATGGTCTGCCAGCTGGATCATCTCCTTGTGATGCTCTACCAACAAGACGGTATTTCCATGGTCACGCAATTTGCGTACCGAATCCTTCAGCAACCGAATATCGTGGCTATGCAACCCGACACTCGGTTCATCCAATACATATAAGATATCCGAAAGAGAGGAATTGATGTATTTCGCAATCTTGCAACGTTGTGCCTCGCCCCCTGAAAGCGTCCCCATGTTGCGGTCGAGGGTCAAATAGCCCAACCCGATCTCCATCAGGGCCTCCAAACGAGCCGCAATCGCAGCCTGCAAATCAGCTGCCAATGGATCCGTGATCGCACGTAACCAGTGCAACAGAGCCGGCAACGGCATGGCTGTCACCTCCGCAATGTTCTTCCCTCCAATGCGACAGGAGAGTACATGCGGGTTCAACCGGCTTCCGTGGCATTCCGGACAGACGCCCATCGTCACCATCCGCTCCAATAACTCCGGATGCAATTTGCCCTCTTCAGAATTGATGACACTGCGGTACATGCGCGTGACCAATCCCTCATACTTGGCTGTCTTGGGCCAGCCTACGGGTGGATTCTTCAGCCGGATCTGGGGAGAATAGAGAAAGAGTTCCAGTTCTTCCGGTGTATAATCCTTGATTTTCTTGTTCAAGTCAAACAGCCCACTGTTGGCATAACGGATCCAACGCCACTCGCCCGGCTGGAAAGCCACATAATGGATCACATCGGGATCATTGAGCGATTTGTCAAAATCAACCAGCTGATGCACATCCAGTTCACGCACCTCACCCAACCCATCGCAACGTGTGCAACGTCCCTGAGGATGATTGAACGAAAAGGTATCTGAATAGCCCACAAAGGGTTTGCCTACCCGGGAGAAGAGCAGACGAAGCATCGCATACAAATCGGTATAGGTTCCGACCGTCGAACGTGCATTGGGAGCCGGCTTGCGCTGGTCAATCACAATGGCGACGGGCAGGTTATCGATCCGATCGACATGCGGACGACCATATTTCGGTAAGTACTGCTGTACAAAACTGGGGAATGTACTGTTCAATTCCCGACGCGAACAGGCCGCTATCGTGTCCAACACCAAGGAAGACTTACCCGAACCGGACACCCCCGTACAGACCGTAATCTGCCACTTCGGGATCGACAGCGAGATGTGCTTCAGGTTGTTCTCGTACGCACCCGTGATCCGAATCTGGTCGTTCAACCGATGATCCATTTACTTCCCGGTAAATAAGAGAGCAGTTTAGTGGTCACCACACAGCAGATATAGCTCAAGATGGCGATACAAGGAATAGCGGCCCACACCGGAATAATCGGATTAGCCGGATCACCTTGCACAAAGGCGCTGGCGATGGGAGCCAGATAAAACATGTGCATCAGATACATGCCGAAAGACAACTTGGAGATGCCTGTGATAAAAGCAGGAGCCTTGGGCTGCTGAATGCAAGAGAAGAGCAGGAAAGCTCCGAAAGTGGCACACAGCACATTGGGCGTACAGAACTCCCACGACCATTCCAGCATAGGTGTCTCAATCGGTTGTCCGGGCACGCCCTTCCACCAAAAAGACCAAGCTGTAAAAATAGCCCCAACAACCAAACAGGTCAGACCGATCTGCAAACGTTTTGCAACCGACCAATGGATGTGAAAACGGATATAGTGAGCCAGCACCAAATAGCCTAAATAGCCGGAACAGTACCACAACATACCGAAAGGATTCCAGAAACACTCACCCCACACCTCTGCCGAGACAAAACGATGCAGCCAGGGCAGACAGGTCGATAGGCCAAAGAGCCCTAAAAAGACCAGTTCATCCTTGGGATCCGCCTTTTCCAACCAGGGAGAAACCAACGGCATGATGATGTAAAGACTGATCAGCGGATACATGAACCAAAGATGACCCGCCATCGAGGGGAAATTCAGCCACAGGTTCTTCAAGTCCGTGATCGATTGCTCCATCGACATACCGCCCCAAGCCAAGGGCAACAGGCAATATAAAACGGAAAAAAGAATGAAAGGAGGGAAAATACGTTTAATGCGATGCAGGTAGAATTGCCGTAAGGTCACGCCCGGCTTCAAGGGAACCAACAGGAAAGCGGATACCACCATGAACAGTGGGACACTGATGCGTCCCAAGCCCCCATCATAGAAAGCCACCCAAAAACGGTTGCTCTCATTCAGCAACACCGACATGTCACCTGCCATACCCGAAGGATCTGCACCATAAAAGTTCTCACTGGCATGGACCAGCATCACCAGGAAACAGGCAATGACACGAATGTAGTCCACGAAAACAATACGTTCGTTTTTCATACTATTAAACAAATAAGGTCGCCTTTCCTCAAAGGCAACCATTAGTTAAGCTTTATACCGAATAACCCCCTTTATGCGAAATCTTCCAAATCGGCAGCTTTCACACGGAAAATATGTCCGTTACGCGAAAAGACCAGCTCCCCGTTTTCCTTTTTCTTCTGACTTACCAAACGCTGGAATGCAATGTTCGCGCCTTTGACAATATTCTCTTCAAATTCTCTAACCTCTTGTTCACTCATAATTTTGAAGTTTAGTATAAACTACCTGATTAAATATCTCTATCTTTTCATCTTTGAATCCTTTGGCAATCACTTCCATCGGAGACATCGAATTGTCAGTAATCATCCAATAGTCACAAATGGGCAGATACAATTCGAACAAATTATGGATACCGGCCCGGTAACGACGACGAATCGTGTTTTCCGGAATGTTATGGCCACCTGCGGCCACACGCATCTTGACACGTTCCACTGCTAAGTCTGGCGTATTTAACCAAAAATAGAGTAATGTCACATAATATCCTTCCCTTTGTGCCTCCCGGATCAGATTTGCAACCGACCGGGTGGCCAGTGTCGTTTCCATCGCAAAGGTCTCACCTTGCGAGATGAGTTCCTTGATGCGCTTATACATAATACGGCTGGCTTCTACAGCCACAGCAATGCTGTCTGCATTGAACGGAGAAAGACCTTTTGCGATCTCATCGGAATTGACAAACTCTTTACATTTCAACATCTCCGGAAGAATTGTAAAGGAAGCTGTTGTCTTCCCGGCTCCATTGCAACCTGATATGATGTATAAGTAGGGCACTTGTTCACTGTTTTATTGACGGGACAAATATAGAGAATAGTTTAATACGATGTATGGTTTTGTTCTCAAAAAAGTTGAATTTGTGCAGAAAATGTACGTTTTTCTCCACTTTTTGTTGTCCAAAGCGGCAATTTCGTCAAGAATCGACCCACAAAAGGTCACTCATGATGCCATCCGAAACAAAAATACCCGCCCGCGAGAGGGTCATGACAGTCCCCTTAAGAGATAACAATCCACGCCTCAAATAGGTTGCAGCCTCCTGCCTGCAATAGTCGGCCAGCCTGTTGCCGAAGCGTCGTTCCACCTCTTCCAAGTCTATACCCCACATGGTCCGCAGTCCCGTAATGATAAAATCGTTGTAGCGGGTCTCCAAAGGTAAAGGCTCCCGCTCGACGTTGGGACAGCCCTCTTTCATGCCTGCTATATATAAAGGTAGGGAGGCTACATTCCACATACGCTCCTGCTGATTGTAAGAATGGGCTGATGGACCCAACCCCAAATAGGACTTGCCCAACCAATAGGAGCTGTTGTGACGCGAGAAACAGCCCGGACGCGCAAAGTTGGAAATCTCATAATGAAGATAGCCGGCAGCTGTCAACCGATCGATCAACCGGGTAAACAGATCCACACTGACCGATTCCTCCACGGGTGTGACCCGACCGGCTTCCAACAGCTTGTAGAGAGCTGTACCCTCTTCGTAGATCAAGTGATAGGCCGAGAGGTGGGGCACATCCAACCGGATGGCCGCCTCCAGGTTACGATCCCAACGCTCGACGGTCTGTCCCGGCAAGCCATAGATCAGGTCGATACTTACATTCGTGATACCGGCATCCTGACAGAGTTCAACGGCCCGAACCGCCTGCTGACTATCGTGCCGCCGGTTCAGGAAACGCAAATCCGCATCGTCAAAACTCTGCACCCCCATGCTGATCCGGTTGAAAGGGAAAGGACGCAATGCCTGCACATAAGCCGGCTGCAGGTCATCCGGATTGGCTTCCAAGGTAATCTCGGCATCGTCAGACACCCGAAACAGTCGGTTAATCGTATCAAAGATGCGGAAAAAATCGGCCGGCTGCAATTGCGAAGGAGTGCCTCCTCCAAAGTAGATCGTCTCGATCGTTTCGCCTGCCAAATAGGCCTTCCGCAACTCCATTTCCTGCAGCAAGGCCACCAAATAGGGCTCCTTGTATTTCATTTCCGTATTGGAATAGAAATCACAATAGAGACATCGTTTGGTACAAAAAGGGACATGTATATAAATTCCTGCCATATTCAAGTCGTCACCATCGCGTTACATCCTTCTATAATTCTGTAAGGCAAAGATAAACATTATTCCGGATATTTTCCAACGAACAGATCTGTAATTGTCTTAACACTTATTCTCCATCTCCACAAAATAATTTGTACTTTTGTTTCGCGAATAATCATAACAGGACAGAACAATGAAAATTATAGCTGTAGGCATGAACTATGCCGCCCACAATAAAGAGTTGCACCATACGTTAGTATTGACGGAACCGACCATTTTCATGAAGGCGGACTCGGCTTTGCTGAAGGATGGCAAACCCTTTTTCATTCCTGACTTTACGCAGGAGTTGCATTATGAAACTGAAATTGTCGTCAAAATCGATCGGCTCGGCAAGAACATTGCCGAACGGTTTGCCCACCGTTACTATCATGAGGTGACGGTCGGCATCGACTTTACGGCACGCGACCTACAACGTCAATTGCGTGAGAAGGGATTGCCTTGGGAACTGAGCAAGGCGTTTGACAACTCGGCTGTCGTTGGTGAGTTTGTTCCGCTGGAACAGATCGGTGGAGCCATCCAACAGATCCCGTTCCACCTGGACATCAATGGCAAGACCGTTCAACAGGGCCATACGCAAGATATGCTCTTTACCGTTGACCAGATCGTTGCCTACGTCAGCCGCTTCTTCACCTTGAAAATCGGAGACCTGATCTATACAGGTACCCCGGTTGGAGTCGGCCCGGTGCAGATTGACGATCATCTGCAAGGATACATTGGAGAGCAGAAACTGCTCGATTTTTATGTGAGATAACGAATGAGACAACAGACAAGACAACAGATCCATCGGCTTCGCCTCCTCCTGTGGTGGGGAATATGCATGTTGCTGCTATGTTTGGGAAAGAACGTAGCGGCCAATCCTCCTGCGGAGTATGCAGCCAATTCCTGCCTATCGACGGGCAAATGGGTCAAAATACAAGTGAATGAGACTGGCATTTACAAACTAACGAATGCCGATCTGCAAAAGATGGGGTTTTCGGATCCTGGGAAGGTATCTGTCCACGGATATGGCGGATGGCCCTTGGCCGAAGATTTTGCCCAACCTTACATGGATGACCTGCCTGCCACAGCCGTCTGGCGTACGGCAGATGGCTTGTTGTTCTATGCCCGTGGACCTATCCAATGGAGTTACAATGCGACCAATGGTGCATTCGAACATACCAACAATCCCTATGCTACAGCAGGCTATTACTTTATTACGGACTCAACGGAACCCAAAGAGATGGAAACTGTTTCCAGTGTGGAGGGTGCCACATTGACGGTTCGTCAGTTTGACGACTACCAACTGCACGAGAAGGAGTTGGTCTCTCTCAATGAATCGGGCCGGCAGCTGTTTGGGGAATCGTTCGACACCAACCTGTCCCAGAGTTTTGCCTTCTCGATGCCCGGCATAACGAATGAAGAGGGGAAAGTGACCCTGCGTTTTGTGGCCAAAGCCACTTCCGGCAACGGGACAGTCAGCCTCAGCATCGGTGACCAACGCATCCTGAACGGTACCATCCGGAACAGTTCCAAGAGCGACAACTACACCAAGGCCATTGCCTATTCGGGGATTGGTACCTGGACAGGCGAAAAGAGCGAATCGTTCCGTACACAAGTGCAATACAGTACGACCGGACACGAGAACGTGCGCTTGGACTACATCCGTGTGCAGGCTCAACGCACCTTGAAACCCTATGGGGCTTGTACCTTTTTCCGCAGTATTGCCTCCATAGGTAATGTCACCCGCTTCATCCTTCAGGAGGCAACCGCCCAAACGAAGGTGTGGGATGTGACGGATCCGGTGGAGCCCAAGCTGATGGATGCCCAACTCAACGGATCGGAACTGTCGTTTGTCATTCCGGCGGGTGAATTGCGCGAGTTTGCCGTGGTACAAAGCGACCAATCCTTTCCCACCCCCACCACGGTAGGGAGTGTGGAGAACCAGGATCTACATGCCTTGCCCCAGACCGACTTCGTGATCATTGCCCCGAAGGCCTTCCTCGCACCGGCTGAAACGTTGGCCCAAGCGCATCGCGACCGGGACGGATTGAGCGTGCTGGTGGTACAGCCCGAACAGATTTATAACGAATTCTCCAGTGGAACGCCCGATGCAACCGCTTACCGGCGTTTCCTGAAAATGTTCTACGACCGACAAACCTCCGAAGCTGACGCACCCAAATACCTGCTCCTGTTCGGTGATGGCGTGTATGACAACCGGGGGCTCTACCTCAGTAGCCTCAGCCGCGACAACCTCCTGCTGACCTATCAGTCGGAAGAATCGCTCAACATCAATTCGTATGTGACGGACGACTATTTCGGCCTCCTGGATGATACGGATGGAGCCCGCATCGCCTGCGACGGAATGGATATTGGTGTCGGACGTTTTCCCGTGCGAACCTTGGCAGAAGCGAACCAGGTGGTAAACAAACTGATCACCTACATGGAGAATGGACAGCCTGGTGCATGGAAAAACAAAGTGGCCTTTGTAGCGGATGACGGTAGTGCGAGTGACAACTACACCACCTTGCACATGACCCAGGCGAATACAGAGGCGGATTACATTGAAGAGAATTACCCGGAATTTTTAGTCAACAAGCTCTTCTTCGATGCCTACAAAAAGGAGAAGGATGCCTCCGGTACAACCACCTATCCGGCGGTCCGCAACAAGATCCAGCAGCTGCTCAAAGAGGGATTGCTGCTCATCAACTACACGGGTCATGGCAACACGCAGGCCTGGAGTGATGAGAAAGTGTTGACACAAACCGACATCCTGCAGTCGCAATACAGTTGTCTGCCCCTTTGGATTACCGCTACCTGCGACTTCACCCGCTTTGACGATCTGAACACGTCGGCTGGCGAAGATGTGCTGTTGCATAAAAGCAGTGGGGGTGTGGCCCTCTACACCACAACACGTGCCGTCTATCCGGACGAAAACTTCAAAATCAACAAGGAGTTGCTCAAACATCTCTTTGAAAAAAATCAGGGCCGCCGGCTCACCTTGGGCGAAGTGATGAAGATCACGAAAAACCAGTTGGGATGCAACAGCAACAAACTGAACTTCATTCTGATTGGTGATCCGGCAATGAAACTGGCCTATCCGGAATACCAAATGCAGGTTACCCGCATCAATGGAACGGATGTCGGCAGTGAGCCCTTTACCTTCAAGGCCATGCAACAGGTCACCATCGAAGGCGAAGTGCTGAATCCCGCCGGACAACGGGCCACTGACTTCACGGGTGTCCTCTATCCGACCATTCTGGATGCGAAGACTACGGCCCGCACCCTGGACAACAATGCACAAGGAGATACCCTCAGTTATACATTATATAATAATACGCTCTACATCGGAAACGACTCGGTACGGAACGGGACCTTCCAATTCACCTTTACTGTCCCGAAGGATATCTCCTACTCCAACAACTTCGGTAAGTTGAACCTGTATGCGGCTGCCGACACGTCGGGTCAGGAGGCTCAAGGGGCATTCCTGAATTTCCGGGTGGGCGGAACGGATGAGACTGCAGCCAAAGATACGGTCGGTCCGGAGATTCGGGCCCTCTTCCTCAACGACACCACCTTTGTCGAAGGGGGACAGGTCAATCCGACCCCCCTCTTTGCCGTCCGGTTGTGGGACCAGAGTGGGGTGAACGTCAGTGGAAGCAGCATCGGACACGACATCATGCTCACCATCGACAACCAGACCTCCCGCAGCTATAATCTGAACAGCTATTACCAGATGCTGACAGGTACGGATGGCGAAGGGATCGTCCAGTATGCCATTCCCGAACTGGCAGAAGGGTTGCATACAGCCGAATTCAAGGTGTGGGATGTGCAGAACAACTCCACCACCGTCCGTTTCACCTTCGAAGTGGTCAAAGGGTTGAAGCCGGAACTGATCGATCTGTATGCCACGCCCAATCCGGCTCGCAACCAGGTGGAATTCCGGTTAGACCACAACCGGCCGGAGACCCCCATGCAGGTGCGCATCTTTGTCTATGACTTGGCGGGACGACGGGTATGGTGGACCGAAGAATCGGGTTCCTCGGAACTGTTCAAATCATACGTCGTTACGTGGAATCTGACGAATCAAGGGGGTTCGCGACTACGTCCCGGTGTCTATCTCTACCGAGGCTCGATCCGTACCTCCTATTCCCAAGAGGTCACGAAGGCCAACAAATTAATCATCCTGGCACAATAAAGTCTCGTTTTTAAAGTTAGTATATGTATCAATTAACAGCAAAATACAGCATGAAAGTGATCAAACGTACCCTATCTGTACTCCTCATGGGATGGATGGCTTCCATCTCCCTCCTATGGGCACAAGATGAGAAAAATACATTCGCTCCGGTTCACACCGCCATTCCCTCCCTCTCCATTGCTCCTGATGCGCGAGGTGGTGGTATGGGTGATAATGGTGTGTCCAGCACACCGGATGTCTTTTCACAATATTGGAATCCGGCCAAATATGCCTTCGCCTTTAGCAAGGCGGGTGTAGCACTCTCCTACACACCCTGGTTGCGTAAATTGGTCAACGATGTGGCCCTCATCAACCTGACCGGTTATTATAAATTAGGAGATAGCGATCTGCAGGCGGTCGGAGCTTCAGTCCGCTACTTCTCATTGGGTGAAGTGCGGCAATCCACCATGGAGACAGGTGGTGCGGTGATGACATTGAATCCGTACGAGATGGCCATTGATGTCAGCTACAGCCGTAAACTCTCGGATCTCTTCTCCATGGCTGTCGGATTGCGGTTCATCCGTTCCGATATGGGAGGCAGTGATTACGAGATGGTTCCGGACAATGCCTTTGCAGCCGACATTGCCGGTTATTTGGAAAAGTATGTCATTCTCGGCAGTCGCGAATGTATGTGGAGTTTCGGATTCAACGTCTCCAACATCGGTACCAAAGTCTCTTATAACGGAGGCGAGACCAACCAATTCATTCCCACCACCCTCCGTTTGGGAACCGGTCTGCTCTACCCGTTGGATGACTACAACCAGATTGGTTTCTATCTGGATCTGAGCAAATACTTGGTACCCAGCTATCCAGTTCGCACGGGTTCAACTCCCGAAGAGGAGGAGGCCTACGAACAGGCCGTGGATGACTACAACAACATGTCGCCCATCAGCGGTATCTTCAAGTCTTTCGGCGATTCGCCCAATGGATTCAAAGGTGAGTTGCAGGAGGTCATGGCCTCGGTGGGTGTAGAATACAATTATAATCAACAATTCTTTGTGCGGGGTGGTTATTTCTATGAGAATCAGAACCAGGGAAATCGTCAGTACTTCTCGTTGGGTGCCGGTTTCCGGATGAGCGTATTCCAATTGGATGCCGCCTACCTGATCAGTACCGTACAAAGCAACCCCTTGGATCAGACCTTGCGCTTCTCCTTGTCGTTCGACATGGATGGCATCAAGAATCTGTTCCGCTAAAATGACAATTGAAGATGAAGATACGAGTAGGATTTGGATATGATGTGCATGCGCTGGTTCCGAACCGTCCCCTTTGGTTGGGTGGCATTCAGATCGAACATACGCTGGGTCTGTTGGGACACAGTGATGCCGATGTGTTGATTCATGCCATCTGTGATGCACTCCTGGGTGCTGCCAACATGCGCGACATCGGATATCATTTTCCAGACACAGCTGGCGAGTATGAGAACATTGACAGCAAGATTCTCCTGCGCAAAACCATGGCGTTATTGCGGGAAGCGGGTTATGAATTGGGCAACATTGACGCAACCGTAGCGGCCGAACGTCCGAAACTGAACCCGCACATTCCCACCATGAAACAGGTTTTGGCAGAGGTGTTGCAGGTAGAGGAAGATGATATTTCCATCAAAGCGACCACGACCGAAAAGTTGGGTTTTACCGGTCGGCAGGAGGGTATTGCAGCCTATGCCACCGTATTAATCACTAAAGCATAATCATCCCATGAAAAAGAACGACTGGAAAGATCGGTTGGGTGTGCTCTACTCAACCAATCCCGATTTCAACTACGAGACGGTACAGGAGACGGAAGAGGATACACTCGCTCCCGAGAAACAGCTCTTGCGTGTTCAGTTGGACAAACGGAACCGTGGTGGGAAAGTGGTTACACTCATCACCGGATTCCGGGGGACAACCGATGACCTGCAGACATTGGGCAAACTACTGAAGACCAAATGTGGGGTCGGAGGTTCTGCCAAAGAGGGAGAGATCATCATTCAGGGAGATTTCCGTACGAAGGTATTGGAATTGTTACAAAAAGAGGGATACACTAAAAGCCGGATCATTTAAATGCTGACCATTTATCGAGCCTCGGCTGGGGCAGGTAAGACACATAAACTGACCGGTGAATATTTGAAGCTGCTCTTTTCCCAGCCGGGAGCCTATCGCCGGATCTTGGCTGTCACCTTCACCAACAAGGCGACAGACGAGATGAAGAGTCGTATTATCCACGAACTATACCAGTTGGCCGCGGGGAAACCGTCTGACTATCTCCAACTGCTGACCTCCTGTTATCCTACCGGAGAGGCGGCTTTACGCAAACAGGCCAAACAGTTGTTGACTTCGATTCTGAATGACTACTCGGCATTCAGTGTCAGTACCATCGACCGCTTCTTCCAACAGACGATGCGTGCTTTCACCCGTGAAATCGGTTTGCAAGGGGGCTATAATATCGAGATGGATCAAGAGCGGGTCCTGAACGAAGCGATTGACCGTCTGTTAACCGATCTGGACCAGCCGGGACACGAGCAGCTGTTGGAATGGTTATTACGCTTTTCCGAAGAAAAAATTGAATCTGGTGGCGAATGGAACCTGCGGAAGGACATCCGTTCGCTGAGTCGAGAACTGTTTAAAGAGAGTTATCAGCTCGCGAGCGAGCAAGTCTCGCGGGATATTGCCGATAAATCGGTCTTGCTGACCTACAAGAAGCAACTGTACGAATTGATTACCAACGTGGAGAATCAGACCCAATCGTTAGGTAAAAAAGCCTTGTGCGTGATGGAAGAATATGGCATGAAACCCACTGACTTCAAGGGGGGATCCCGTTCTCCGATGCTTCTGTTTGAGAAATGGGCGAATGGAGAACTGAAAGAGCCCTCCGCCACATTTATGGCCATGGCTGACAATCTGAATGGATGTCTGACCAAAAGCATGAAAAAGAGCCAGCAGGAACTGATCGGGTGTGTCTTTGAGAATGGTTTGAACCGACAGATCAAAAAAGCGGTCAATCACTTCTCGCACCTGGAGAATTATTATACTGCCAAAGAGATTGCCCGCTACTATTATACATTAGGCATTCTGATGGATGTTTCCCAACAGATTGCCGCCTATCGCGAGGAGCATAACCTGATGCTGATTGCCGACACCAACGAATTGCTTCACAAGGTCATTGCCGGCAATGAGACTCCATTCATCTATGAAAAGACAGGCACCTACATCGACCATTTCATGATTGATGAGTTTCAGGACACCAGCCGTATGCAGTGGAACAATTTCCGTCCGCTGATTGCAGAGAGTCTGTCGAACCAACGCGACAACCTGGTGGTGGGCGATGTCAAACAGAGTATCTATCGATTCCGCAATTCGGACTGGAAACTGCTGGACGAACAGTTGCAACAGCATTTCCGGAGCGATGAAATACGGGTAGAGACCCTGCGTGACAACTGGCGAAGTTGCCGCCACATTGTCGAATTCAACAACGCCCTCTTCACAGCAGCACCAGCCATTCTACAGAATAGCTACAACGAGGTGTTAGAGAGCTCCTCCCTCCCGTTGGACAGACAGGATCAGTTCAAAACTAAACTGATGCGTGCTTATGGACATTGTTATCAGCAGGTCCCCCGACCTATGCAAGACAAGGAAGGACACGTACGCATCCAGTTTATGGAGTCCACGGAGGAGCAGGACTGGAAAGAACAAGCCTTGGACCAGCTGCCCGGTTGGCTCCAAACCTTGCAACAACAGGGATATGCCCTCCGGGACATTGCCATTTTAGTACGTACCAATGCCGAAGGAGCCCGTGTGGCCTCCCATCTGCTGCAATACAAAGAGACACATGCCGAGGATGGTTATCGCTACGATGTCATTTCGGATGAGGCCCTGTATATCAACAGCTCACCGGCTGTCCGATTCCTGATCGCCTTGCTACACTACCTCAAAGATCCGGAAAACACCACCCTACAGCAATTGGCCTTCTATGCCCACGAGGCTTTAGCCGGAACGGTTGGAAGCCGGACACTCTCCCAACCGCTTTGGGAAGCGTTGGGTATCGAATCGGCCCAATGGGAGAACTTGACCCGCCAACCCCTTTACGAAACGGTGGAGGGGCTCTATCGGCTTTTTGACTCCCTCTTCCCAGACCGAGAGCAGGTGTTCCTGCAAGCTCTGCTCGACCAAGTAGCCGAGTTCAAGCAACAAGAGGGGGGCGACCTCACCCATTTCCTCAAATGGTGGGACGAGACAGGACAAAGCAAGACCATCGCCACGCCCGATGGGCAGAATGCGATCCGGATCCTCACGGTACACAAATCGAAAGGATTAGGGTTCAAGGCCGTGATCATTCCCTTTGGTGATTGGGAGATTGACCACAAACCGATGAAATCGGTCATTTTGTGGTGTCATCCGACCCGTGAGCCCTTCAACCGACTGCATACGATACCGGTACGTTATGGACAATCCCTCAGCAAAACCATCTTTGCCGAAGCGTATTTCCAAGAGCGACTGCATGCCTACATCGATAACCTGAATACGCTGTATGTAGCCCTGACCCGTGCCAAAGAGGAGTTGTTGATCATGGCACCACGACCCAGGAAGCTGGATTCGACTGGAGATGTCAGCCGAATCAGTTCGATCGGAGACCTGCTTTGGGCAAGTCTTCGCCTGCCGGTAAGCGACACGGCAGAAGGGGAGCCATTCAAACCCTTACCTGCCGATTTCGACCGCGAGACGGGCTGTTTTGAACGGGGAACCTGGTGGAAACCGGAAACGCATACGTCTGGAACGGATGCCGAGGAGATACTGATGCAACGGATCCAAGTCATTCCGTCGAACGACCGCCTGCAATTGCGCTTGCGCGGAAAGAATTATTTCTTCGACAATCCGCAACGGAAACATGGAACCTTGATGCACGAGTTGTTGAGTAGCATCCGGACCGTCAACGACATCTTGCCGGCTATGGAGCACTATTGCCAGACCGGTGTCGTCGATCGTAACGAAGCGGATCAGCTGATCATACGCCTCAACGATCTGCTGCAACAGCCACAAGTGGCTGCTTGGTACGACGGTACAGCCCAAGTATTGAACGAAACCGATATCCTCATCGGCAAGGGACATACCAAACGGCCGGACCGGGTCATCATCAAAGGCAAACAGGTGACAGTTATTGACTACAAGTTCGGACAGAAGCAGCTGAGGGCACACCAACAGCAGGTGCAGGAATACCTCCAACTCATCCGCAAAATGGGGTATCCACAGGTCGAAGGCTACCTTTGGTATGTTGAATTAAACAAAATAATGCCGGTGAATAGCTAATATAGTTTTGTGTTTCGCCAAAAATGAATATTTTTGCAAATTAAAATAGTAAATAAGCGAGGAATGAAAGTACACAAAGAAGGAACAGGCTTACTGCTGACGTTATTTACCATACTCTTTATCGTCAATGTTGTTTTGTACTATACCGTACAAAGCGGCCTGCTCTTTTATGCAGTTTCACTTACTTCTGCCATCTTTTTCCTATTAATACTCAACTTCTTCCGTAGCCCGTACCGACGCTTTCCCTTCGATCCGGAAGGATTCGTGATTGCACCGGCTGATGGCACCATTGTAGCCATTGAGGAGACGGTCGAAAAGGAGATCTTTCGGGAGAAACGGTTGCAAGTATCCATTTTCATGTCCGTGTTCAACGTACATGCCAACTGGTTTCCTGTCAATGGAACTGTCAAATATGTAGCCCATCAGAATGGACGTTTCATGGCTGCCTATCTGCCAAAAAGTAGTACGGAGAATGAACGGTCCACAGTGGTCATCACCACCACCCAAGGAATCGACATCCTAATGCGACAGATTGCCGGTGCCTTGGCCCGTCGCATTGTGACCTACCCGAAAGCGGGCGAGGCTTGCAATGTCAATGAGCACATGGGCTTCATCAAATTCGGCTCCCGTGTCGATCTATTCCTGCCGGTCGATTCTGAGGTATTGGTTGAGATGGATCAGAAAGTGACCGGCAATCAAACTGTTATTGCTCGTTTACCTAAAAGACAATGAAAAAGTATATTCCAAACACAATTACCTGTTGCAGTTTAGCCTCCGGTTTCATCGCTGGTGTCATGGCCCTGCAAGGAGAATTTTTCAACGTAGTGATCTGGGTGATGTTGGCTGCCCTCTTTGATTTCATGGATGGTTTTGCAGCCCGCCTGCTGAAGGCCTTCTCCCCCATAGGTAAAGAGTTGGATTCACTGTCCGATGTGATCAGTTTTGGCGTTGCTCCAGGTCTCATGCTCTATGAATCCCTCCGGTTAGTGGCCCTCCATCTGCCATTAGGTTCCTATAATACATGGGTACCCTACATGGCCTGTGTCATTCCAGTCTTTTCAGCCCTTCGGTTGGCGAAGTTCAATATCGACGACCGGCAGACCACCTCATTCCTGGGATTGCCGGTTCCAGCCCATGCCCTGTTCTGGACCTCGATCCTCTATGCCGTACGTCCCTGGATGCAAGCCTATCCGGTTGTTTTTGCCGTATCAGTTATCCTATTGGCCTGTGCCAGTTCACTGCTATTGGTTTCTGAGTTACCGATGTTTTCATTGAAAATCAAATCATTAAACTGGAAAGGGAACGAATTGCGCTACCTCTTGGTGGGATGCGCGATCCTGTTTGTCGTACTTTGGGGTATCTTAGGTATCGCAGGTACTATTTTGTTGTATGTTATTTTATCATTGCTGAATCGTTATTGTCATGTTTAAATTTCTATTCATCCTTTTCTTTTTCTTTCTGCTGTTGCTGTTTCTGATGGGTTTTTCCATTCTGCGCAGTTTCAAACGCTTCTTTTTCGGAAGTGGCGATGATCGGCATCGATCAGCCAATCGTCATTCTTCAGCGTCCCACGCACGGAAAGGGCGTACAGTCTATGAAGAGCCCAACCGACCGACACGCCGGAAGATTTTCAACAAAGATGAAGGTGAATATGTTGATTACGAAGAGGTCAAAGAAAAATAAGCATAGAAAGGGAACAAGCGTATGACAAATCAGATTACCACAGAAAGTGTATTGGAAGACTTGCGCTATTTGCAGTTGTTGGCTCGGAATTTTCCCACCATTGCAGATGCAAGTACAGAGATTATCAATCTGGAAGCCATTCTGAACCTGCCGAAGGGTACAGAACACTTCTTGAGTGATATCCATGGAGAAGATCAGGCATTCAGTCATGTATTGAAGAACGCTTCGGGTGCTGTCAAACGAAAAGTGAATGAGATTTTCACCAATTCATTGCGCGAATCCGAAAAAAAGGAACTTTGTACCCTCATCTACTATCCAGCCGAAAAGTTAGAGTTGATCAAATCCAAAGAGAAGGATCTGGAGGATTGGTACCAAGTCACGTTGAACCAGCTGGTGAAGGTGTGCCGAAACGTCTCCTCTAAATACACCCGCTCGAAAGTGCGCAAGGCACTCCCGACGGAATTTTCCTATATCATCCAGGAGCTCCTGCATGAATCATCGATTGAGCCTAACAAGTCTGCCTACGTCGATCAGATTATCAACACCATCATTACAACGGGGCGTGCCGACGATTTCATCATTGCCCTCTGCAATCTGATCCAGCGGCTGACCATCGACCTGCTGCACATTGTGGGGGATATTTATGACCGAGGACCCGGAGCTCATATCATCCTGGACACACTCTGCCAATACCACAATTTTGACATCCAGTGGGGTAATCACGATGTCTTGTGGATGGGTGCGGCTGCCGGTAATTTAGGCTGCATCGCCAATGTCATCCGGATGTGTCTGCGGTTCGGCAATATGGCAACCTTGGAAGATGGCTATGGAATCAATCTATTGCCATTGGCCACCTTTGCCATGGACACCTACAACGATGATCCGGCCGTGATTTTCCGGCCGAAGACCAAGTTTTCCGATAGTGTCTATGACGAGAAAACCATGCGTCTTATGAGCCAGATGCTGAAAGCCATTACGGTGATTCAATTCAAATTGGAGGGCGAGATTATCCGTCGTCGTCCGGAATTTGGCATGGATGACCGTTTGCTGTTGCATCACATCGACCTGAAGAAGGGGACTATCCGATTGGGTACAACCGACTATCCATTGCGCGACACCTACCTGCCCACCTTGGATATGCGGGATCCCTACCGCCTCTCAGTGGAAGAAGAGGAGCTGATCTATAAGTTGAAACACTCGTTCGAGAGCAGTGAGAAACTCAAGAAACACATGCGTTGCCTCTTTACCCATGGTGCGATGTATCAGGTATGCAATTCCAATCTGCTGTTCCATGCCTCCATTCCCATGAATCCGGATGGATCGTTCAAGCAGATCAAGATACAAAACAACTACTATGCCGGACGAGCACTCATGGATCGGGTGGACCAATTGGTGCGTACGGCCTATTTCCAGACTGGTTCCCAAGAAGAGTGCGAATTTGCCCATGACTTCATCTGGTACCTGTGGTGTGGACCCGACTCTCCCCTCTTCGATAAAAGCCGGATGGCCACCTTCGAACGCTGTTTCTTAGAAGCTCCGGAAACACATGAAGAGGAAAAGGGGGCTTACTACACGCTTCGCAATGAAGAGGCTATCTGCGATCAGATTCTGGACGAATTTGAGGTAACAGGTCCCCACCGCCATATCATCAACGGTCATGTGCCCGTACGCTCGATCCGCGGGGAGAATCCCATCAAAGCCAATGGTAAAATGATTGTGATTGATGGTGGATTCTCGAAACCCTATCATCCCCAAACCGGTATTGCGGGTTACACTTTGGTCTATCACTCCCGTGGATTCCAGTTGGTACAACATGAACCTTTCGAGTCGGCAGCCAAGGCGATTGCAGAAGGACTGGACATTAAGTCAACGACCATCGTCGTCGAACTGAGTTCGCATCGGCAATTGGTACGCGATACAGACAAAGGGCGAGATCTTCAGGCGCAAATCAGCGATTTGCAAAAGTTATTGTTTGCTTTTCGAAGTGGAATAATTAAGGAGAAAGAAAGAAGTCGATGACAACCTTACGTTCCTATCCGATCCTGTTCTGTGGTACCTTGGGATTGAGCCTGCTGATTCTTTTTGCAGTCAGTTTGGCCTATGGAGCCGTCTCCATCCCATTCGACCAGGTCCTCCAGATCCTGACCGGTCACGAAGTGGAACGTCCTGCCTGGCAAAGCATCGTGCTGCAATCCCGCCTACCCCAAGCCATCACAGCAGTATTGGCCGGAGCAGCCTTAGCCGTCAGTGGCCTGCTGTTGCAAACACTATTCCGCAATCCTTTGGCAGGTCCCTCCATCTTGGGAATCAGTGATGGAGCCAATCTGGGTGTGGCAGCGGTTCTTCTCTATTTCGGAGGAAGTTTGTCACAAGTGACCGACTGGCCTATCAGTGGCTATGCGGCCATCATTTTAGCCGCTTTTGTGGGAGCTTCACTGATCTTAAGCCTCATCATCTATTTCTCGGCGAAGGTCAAGAACAATGTGATGCTGTTGATCATCGGTATCATGATCGGCTATCTGACCTCCTCCCTGATATCGATCCTCAACTATTATGCCTCGACGGATAAGGTTCATGCGTTTGTCATGTGGGGATTGGGTAATTTTTCCGGTGTATCGTTGGAACAACTACCCTTTTTCTCGATCTGTACAATCTCCGGATTATTGCTATCGTTGTTACTGGTAAAACCGTTGAATGCGCTCCTGTTAGGAGAACGCTATGCGGCCAATTTAGGTATTCGCGTCAAACGCGCCCGCCTATTCATATTGATCTGTACCGGATTGCTGACAGCCACAACAACGGCCTTCTGTGGACCTGTTTCGTTCATTGGCTTGGCTGTACCTCACATGGCCCGACTGCTATTGGGGTCTTCCAACCATACCCTGTTAGTTCCCGTTACGATGCTGACAGGAGCATGCGTGGCACTGTTGTGCAATATTCTGATGGTCATTCCGGGCAGTAATCAAATACTCCCCCTCAATGCCGTTACTCCGATGTTGGGTGCACCCGTCATCATCTATGTTATCATCAATCGGAAAAACATTCAATATTTTAATTAGTAATCAGATGGAGCAGACACCAGCCATAGAGACCCAATCATTATCCATCGGATATCAGCTAAAAGGAGGTCAGCGCAAAGTCGTACACGAAGCGTTGGATTTGCAATTACATGCCGGAGAAGTCACGTGCCTCTTAGGATTGAATGGAGCAGGCAAATCGACTCTGCTCCGGACCCTCTGTGGATTCCAACCGCCCTTGCAAGGAGAGATCCGTTTGATGGGCAAACCGTTGGAAAACTATTCACAAAGCCGTTTTGCACTGACGGTAGGTGTGGTACTGACAGAGAAGATTACTGCGGGAGGACTGACTGTTTTCGAATTGGTTTCTCTGGGTCGTCATCCCTATACGGGCTTTTTCGGACACCTCAAAGCAACGGATAAAGCCATTATTCGCCACGCCCTGGAAGACGTCGGCATGACACACAAAACCAGTAGTTACGTTGCTGAACTCAGTGATGGTGAACGACAAAAAATCATGATTGCAAAGGCCTTGGCTCAACAATGTCCCATCATTCTATTGGATGAGCCTACCGCCTTCCTGGATGTCACCAGCCGTATCGAGACCATGGCTCTGCTTCACCGGTTAGCCAGCGAACAAGGAAAAGCGATCCTGCTTTCCACGCACGATCTGGATCTGGCCATTCAAATGGGTGACTGTCTGTGGTTACAGGCCAAAGATCGCCCCATGGCTTGTGGTACGCCGGAAGATTTGATTATGAGCGGAGCTTTTAAAGATTTCTTTGATCGAGACAATATCCAATTTGATCCCCAGACCGGCAAATTACAGATGCAACAGCAGATGCAACCGATCGGAGTAACGGGTGATCAGCATACCGCTTTTTGGGTAGGAAATGCCCTCATACGACAGGGGTTCCAACCCTCTGTAGCTGATCCAAATAGGCTCAACATTCACTGCATCAGTCCCCTCCAGCATCAACTGGTTTGGCCTGACGGTTCCCAGCAAACCACCCATAGTGTTGCTGAATTACTGACAGAGATCCATCAACGAATCAAATGCCCAACGACCGTTTGAGTGCTTCCACCTGTGTATCCCACAAATCGATGGAATCACTTTTTTCTTCCGGTTCTGAGAAATCGGTAATCTCCAACGCGGTGGTACCGGTCAATTCTATCGTATGGATGATAAACTCGAAATAGATCTCTTGACACTCCTCATCCGTCCAGCGAAAGCGAATCTTCTCCTCCGGCTTCATCTCCAACACAACGGCTTGTTGGGATTCCTTGTTCCAATAAAAGGTGTAGCAATTACCCTTGATGGTAACGCGATCTGCAAACCAGGAAGCCAACCCAGGCGGTGTGGTGAGGTGGTTCCATAGACTATGCCGGGAGACATTCTCCATAATGTATTCGATGTGAAATTTTTCGTGCTTCATGACCTCTTATTTTAATCTGTGCGGCAAATTACGTAAAACTTTTGAGAAAAGCCAAAGAAAGGGCATGAAAATACGGTTTCATTGCAAAAAACCATTCAGCCCTTTCTTTTACGATCTATTACCGGCTCTGAAGCACCTCATACGCAAAGCGCGCATAGTGTGCCTGCAGTCCCTTGGCATACCGTTCCAACACCTGTTTTGCGAGACCTTCCGAGTCGCCACAACGATACAGTGCACCCGCCAAGAAGAGTTCTTTCAAAGCACGGTTTCGGGTAGAGGTGTCTTCTGAACCCGGTACAACCCGATTGCGTGCATCGGCAAACGAGTCTAAGGCATGGAAACGCATACCTGGCTTCTGGAGAAGCATCGTCAAAGAAGCAACAGCAGCCTCATGACCCACGCCCTCGGCAGCGATCGCTATCGCCCGATAATGTGAAAAAGCATCGTCGGGTTGTAAAAGTTGGGCCTTCTCAGCCACAGCCGGCCAAGCAGCCGCATCACCAGAACCTCCCAAAGACATCAACAAGGTATCGAGGCGGCTCAAGCACTCGCCAAACTGTCCCATACCGGTATAATGCCAACCTTTATCCCAAGCTGCATATCCACGAACCGCCTCCACCAGATGGGAAACCGGTTTGGCATCCCCCAACAGACACAGAATACTGGCTAAATTGAGTACCTGATCCGGAGCTGTTGTTCGAGTCAATTGTTCGCGGACAAGCGGTAACCCGCGTTGCGGATCGGTCAACAACAGTTCCAATCCCTGATAGTGATTGCCAACCTGCTGAGCCGCCTCCTTCATCTCTTTGTTGCTATAGCCTTTGAAGGCCTTGTCGTGCAAAACCCGCTCCGGCAAATTACCGATCTTGACCAGATGACGTTGAATCGGCTTCAAATCGACCCGACGTGGTGAACGGCCGCTCTTGATACATTGAGCTGCCAAATAACCGACTGCATACCCCTGGTTCTGCAAACAGGGTTGCATACGGATGACAGGCATGGCATCCCGATCGGCACTGGCACCCAATCCGGTTGTCAGAATACCCTCCAATCCTTTCGGTAACAGACAACGCAACGGAACATCGGCATCATAGATCTTGTGCCGCTTCTCCGGCGGATTCAGTGTAAAATAGGGATCTACCGTCATACCATGTGTATCAAACGAACTCTTATGATAAGAAATGGTATCAGCGTAACGACGATGTGCGATCACATCATAAACCGTAACAGCATAATCCCCGACCACACGCCGACGTTCGCGTGTCTGGGGAATCTTCACGATATCGAACTCCTGTTGCATCTTGGTCTTCGCCTGTACAAACGCGCGTGAAATATCCAAGACATCAGAATCGTCCACAAACAACCAGTCATTGTTATTGTAATAATCACCCGGTGCCCATTTGCCGGTTCCGGCTCCTTGAACAGCCAAGCTCTTACCTCCCGTGTATTCATAGGCAGCCCCCGCAGCAATGGCAATATCGGCACTACCTGTACTATCGATGATGATGTCCGCCAAGACAACGCCTCGTCCCTGGGGTGTAGCCACAATCAATCCTTTCACTTGATTGCCCTCTTTCAGGGCACCACAGCCCATCACGCCAAACCAGAGTGTACCACCGGCTGCCAACAGCTCCTTCCGCAACCATTCCATCTTCCAATCGGCAGGAAAGTGGCCCTCTTTCTTGGGCTGTCTCGGATGATCAGCCGGGGCCATCCCCAAAACTCCCCGATCCACTTCCGATGTATAGCCACCCCGGAAGCCATCCCAATAGACACCAATCATACCCAAGGTGCTCAGTCCGCCTAAGCCATGCAGGTACTCCAGCACCAATGTCTTCACCCCCTGACGTGCTGCCGAGATACCCGCCGAAGCACCGGCTGTACCTCCACCCATGACCACGACATCATAACGACCCAACACCGGCAAAGAGCCTGCGGGCGAATCGACAAATTGCCGGTGTTTTAACGGACGAAGCGGTTGCAATAGTTCACAGACCTCACCCTGATGGAATGCCTCCATTTTTGGTTGGCGAACCACCACGTTATCCGCCCGTTTCAACAAGCGTGTACTTGCGGCTGCCCACTCACCTACCATCGTACCTAACAACATAGCCGGTACCGGTCGCATCACATCGGCCACCCAATCTCTGGAGAGATCTGTCATCGGACCTAAAATCCACAGATGGGGTACATTCCGAGATTGAAAGACACCCTGCGGTATTTGATAGAGGAATGGGGGACGTTCATTGCAAGATACCTGTCCGATCACACGTTGCGTAGGCATATACCAAAGACAATCGGAACTGTCCACTTGATCAGCATCCCACAACAAACTACGAATCTGCTGTTCCACAGCAGCCAATGTCGCATAGGAGGAGTCCGACAAGGGATACTGCAAGGTATAACGTGTAGCACGATACGACTTTCCAGCTACCTGTAGAGGCTCTTTCCAACGCTCCGAAGCCACAATCGGTGTCCCCTGCTTGGGACTGTTTCCGATAACTGTGAAATCAAACGTTTGAGGACCCGCTTGGAATGGTGTACGCTCTGCATCCAAGCAGGAGGCTACAATCGCCTCATGGGTCGCATCCACAATCGTTTTACAACGGATGGCTTCGCGACCGGAACGATTGGCGATCACAACACCGGTCAACTGTCCGGTCGAATCGACCAAGACATTCGTCACCATACTACTATAGAGAAAATCAACCTGTTGATCGATCAGCTCATCTTCCAGCGTCTTCTTCACCTGCAACGGAGTAGGACGCTGTTTACCACTGAAAATCTTTTGTGCCAATGGCGTTTGCAACGTCTCACCCGATCGCAGATCGTATAGGTGAGCCCCACAAATATCTTCGCCTAAATAGGGATAGGCACACACCAAAAAGACACGACAACCACTACGCGCTGCCGCACTGGCCGCTGCCACCGCACGCGAACTGCCCCCTACAACGACTAAATCTACTTCCGACAAAAGAGGAATTTTCCGTTCCCCTTCATAACAGAACTGTTCATCCGGCATAGCGGAACGCATAGCCGCCTTCGCCTCACGCACACTGCCCATCGAGGCCAACACACCTCCAGCAGCTGTCACTTTCAAAAAATCCCGACGTGTTATCATAGCTTATATAAGATTCTACTATAATTGGCAGTAAAGATAATCATTTGTCCCGTGGGACCAATAAGAGAGCATCCGCAAATAGAGGACCTTGCGAACGTGCACCTACCAACCGAATGAAAGAGTTCCGGAAACCCTGCTCAAATTCGTAAGTGCCCAGGCTCACCCAGGTACCTTTATGATCCCGCGGACTCATCGTTACCTGTTTCAAGCCATCGGCACTTTGAATGTCAAAACTCATCTGATCCGGCATTTCTGCATCGGGTAAGGCCGTGCAATAGAAATAGACCTCATAGTGATGACGTTGTTTGACAACCGGCTGAAATGTATAATCAGTGTTCGGCTTCGTATTGGCACACCGGACAAAACTGCTTTTATAATGGGCACCCTGATCCTTCTTCCATCCTCCTGAACCACCGGCTTTGTCAATGTCACTATCATCCACTAAAATTTCCGGAATAGAACCATCCAAATAGGGATCCTCTTTCAGTTTCTTACGAAGTCGTTGTACATCAATTTCCTGTACGGAAGTTCCCTCATCAATAGCCTGAGCAGCTGCCACACCTGCAGACTCTCCCAATACCATAAAGACAGGCTCCATACGGATCGACCCAAAGGCAATGTGGGTCGATGAGACACAGACCGGAACCAAGAGGTTCACACATTCTTCCCGCTTGGGCGTGATGCTCTGATAAGAAATCGGATAGGGCGGAAAACCATGGTATTCCACATCCCCCTCATTCTTCACCATACCATTCGTCACGATACGTTGGCAGTTGTGCGAATCCATTCCATAAGCTGCCATTCCAATGGCATCACCTACCGTCTCTTCTCCCTGACAGTTCTTCTGCGTCATGATGTATTCACCATTCAGACGTCGAGCTTCACGCACATACAGTTGGGTCGGGAAGTTGTCATTATCCGTAAATTCATCCTTCGCCCATCCAAATTCACCTACCTCTTTCCGTAACGATTCCGGTACACGCGGATCGTGTGTCAAGAAATAGAGCAACCCCTTGGTATAACTTTCATGGGCCTTCCAAATCCGTTCACGCGTTGCATAATCACCATCTGGATAATCATAGTTCATGCCAATCATATCCGTCGAGAGCGGACCACGGTTGTTCACGTCATATTTATTATCGGGCATCTGTCCCCAATTGAAGATGAGCACCTCATTGATACTCGGATTCATCTTCCGTAAAGCTCGCGCCAACAATTCATAATGTGTCGAATCATAATCAGCCGGTCGTTCAAACGGACGACGATTCTCCGGTGTACTGGTCAGACAAAGCCGGAAATTATAGGCTTGTACCAACTTGTCTCCACTACCCGTCGGTTGCAACGTGTTCGGTTGGATACCCCAACAGAGGCCACTGGTCGAATCGCCCTCTACCAAATAGGGATCGACTCCATCCGGGAATTGGTGATAGGTCGAAAGCTGAACGCCATCCAACGTCTCGTCAAAATCCGCATTATCTTCACGCCCAACAAAATAGGAGACACCCGCACGTGCCATCAAATCGCCTTCGTAGGTACAATCAATGAATTGTTTTGCCTGTACATGTACCAACGGATTCTCCGCTGGATTTTCAGAACTCTCCAAAGTGATCGTCTGAATGGTACGATTCTGCACATCTGCTTCGGTGATTCGATATTGATACAACACATCGAAGCCCCCGTCTTCCACAAAACGATTCATGGTTTTCGTAGCCACACTCGGTGGGAATGTCCATTGTTCGAATTTATTGTAATGCTCGCCAACCCGTCGATAAAACAGACGAGCCAACCCCGTCACTGCATATTTATTGCCAATATCGGTCATACCCAGCCCTCCAGTTGTCATGCCTCCCAGATATTTACCCGGTTCGATGAGCAAGACCGATTTACCCATTTGCTGAGCAGAATAGGCGGCTATGACCCCAGCCGACGTGCCACCATAGACGCAAACATCGACCTCGCGTACCTCACCGGACGTATCCTTTGCCGGGTGACAAGCGACCAACACACTGGCCCAAACCAGCATTATCCATTTACCACACTGTTTCATATCATGCTACACTTACTGAATCTATAAAAAAGAGAACCGGCATTTCTCTTTGGGATCCTGCCGATTCTCCCCAACTTATCTCAATACGCTATGAATTAATAGCCCGAATTCTGTGTCAAATTGTTGTTGACCAAGATATCATTTGCCGGAATAGGCCACAAATAGTTTTTGGCCGGATCGAACGACATCTTATAGAAGGTCGTGATATAGCCAGCAGCCTCCATCGGAGCCAAATTAGGCAAACCATCTTCGTCGATCGTCGGTACACCACCTATCGGGAAATTACCCTCATCCCAGTTCTTCAGCATCTGCTTGAATCCATCTGAGAGCTCCACATTGGACTCTGCACCCGTCAGGCCATTCCAATCGGCAGAACCAGACCAGGAACGGTCCAAATAATACATGGATTTGTTGTGCGACTTCTCGGCAATACGCCAACGCAACAAATCGCGATAACGGATACCTTCGAAAGCAAATTCAGAACGACGCTCCATCCGGATAATCTTTCGGAGTGCAGCCTGAGACGTTGCCTCAACACGTGGGTATTCAATACCACTCCCCTGATAGGCACGTGCACGTACCAGATTTATACTCTTGTCCAAATCCTCCTGGCTACAGGTACCCAACTCATTCTTGGCCTCCACGTAGGTCATCAGGATCTCCGCATAGCGCAGATAGGGATAACAGTTATCCGAAACGCCACCGTAGGAATTGTAATCCTTCCAATTATCCTTGACAAATTTCCGCAACATCAAACCATTATAAGCGGAATGCTGGTTGGAAGCCTTGGCATCATTGTTCAGCACCATCTGTCCCGAAGCCACTTCATAGACCCGGTTAGCATAGGGACTCGGATTGTATTCATACCCCAATGTAATGTAATCCGGATACTTTTCAGGGAACGTACCATCCTGTTTCGAAGCCTCATACTCAGCATAGTCGGCCGAATACTTGGTTTTGAAGGGTTGGATAGTCATCGCCAAACGAGGATCACGATTAGCAAACGGATCCTTCGGATTGTACAACGGCGACTGGTCAATCGGCTTACCATCCGTACAGGTATAAGAACAGAACAATTCCAAAGAGGGGCTCTGGTTCGAATAACCGCCCAACTTACGAATGACATAATTCTTGACACCACCAAACAGACCAAATCCCGTTTTCAGACTCAAGTCACCCTTGAAATAGAACATCAATTCGGGAGAACTATCCGCCTTGAACAATTCAGCATAATTCTCATGCAAGGTATATACACCTGAATTCATGACTTTAGCCGAAGCATCAACCGCCTGTTGCCAGTCTCCCGCACACAATGCAAAACGAGCTTTGAATCCCAAAGCTGCTCCACTGGTAGGACGTTGCTGACCCACATACGAAGCAGGCAACAAACTGGCTGCCTTGTCCAAACATTCGTAAGCATACGCCAACACCTCACTCTTGGGTGAGCGAGTAGCCACATAAGCCTCGTCCAAAGTCATACCCTTGTTCAGGACTACATCACCCCAGTAGGTGGCCAGTTCGCCATAGGCAAACCCCAACATGAAATAGGCCTCCCCTTTGTATTGATTAACCTTGGCTTCACTCACACCGGTAGCCGTCTCCTTCTCTAATGCGTCAATCACTTTCGTGGCACGTGCAATGGCTTTATAAAGAGCCGTCCAACGCCCGGATACAGCTCCAGACTGAGCTGTCATCGTTCCCAACGTAATCTCATTGGAACCGTTACGGTTCAATAGATCATCATCCCATGACAAATCGTCAATGGGATAGAAATCGGGACGCAACAAGTCATTCAATGACATCTCGATTTCTGATTCGTCATGATACCAGTTCTCACTTGAACCTTCAGACAACGGATTCAAGTCCAGGTCAGCACAAGCCGTCAGGCTCCAGACCATGATACCGGCAAATAGTAAGTTATATAGTTTGTTCATAACTGGATTCCTTATTAAAATGAAACATTCAAACCAAAGATATAAGAGGACAATATCAAATCGCTGCTACGATTCCATTCGGGATCATACCCATCCGGATACTTTGAAAAAGCGGGCAAATCGTTGGCGCTGAAATAGACACGCAATTTGTTCACAAAGAACTTTTCCGTGATTGATTTCGGAATGGTATAGCCCAACGTGATATTCTTGATACGCATGTAAGCACCATTGAACAGGTAGAAATCGCTGGTAGCATAGATATTGGCGGAATTGGTGGTCAACTTCGGATATTTCGCTTTCGCATTTTCCGCATCGGTTGCCGTCGGACTCCAATGGCTCTCATACAGATTCAATGGACACGAATAAGCCGTGTATTCAAACGGAGTAATAGGCCATGTCCAATAGGAGAGCTGATGACCCACGCCTTGGAACGACAGATTGAAGTCGAAATTCTTCCACTCGGCCCAAACCGATCCACCATACTGCATCTCCGGCAACGAGTTACCTAAACGAACACGATCGGCAGAGGCTGTGATCTTACCATCACCATCGATATCCTCGTAACGAAGATTACCCTGTTTATCGTTGTTGGTCAAAACGGCAATCTTATTACCATTGGCATCGGTCATAGCAGCTTCGTTCAAGATAATACCCAGGCTCCGATAGCCATACCATTCATTATAATAGGAACCCTCCTCGGTGATAGTACGCGTTCCGAAGCTCTGCCGATCTGCCATATAGCCCATGCGGGAACGGTAGTCCGACAGGTTAAAACTAACGCCATACCGGAAGTCGGCAATCTGATCACTCCAAGACAGTTCCAGATCCCAACCCTTCGTATTCATATCTGCCGCATTGTTCTGCGGTGCATTGTAACCGAAGTAAGAGGGGAAACCAACCTGCATCAACATATCCGTTGTCTTCTTGTAATACCAATCCAACGATCCACGCAAACGATTGTTGAGCAACGTGATATCAGCACCCAAACCATATGTCGTTGTGGTCTCCCACGTGATATCATTGAACGCGTAATCGGACTGATAGGCTGTCTGTACTACATCAGCCAATCCAGAAGCAGCATTGGGAATGAATCCCGTACCGAAAGATAATTTCGCTTGATAAGGGAATTCCGAACCGATGCGCTCATTACCCAACTGACCTATAGATCCACGGAATTTCAGGAAATTGACTACACTTTTGTTGAACCAAGGCTCCTCGGAAAGTACCCAACCGGCACTCACAGAAGGGAAGGTACCCCAACGATGACCATCGGCAAAACGGGAGGAACCATCCGAACGAATATTGGCCTGCAACATGTAACGGTCTGCCCATGAATACATGATACGGCCGAATACGGAACGGTAAGCATTATGTCCCGCACTACCACTGTTGTATTGATAATCTTCCGGTCCCAGATTCAAGTAGGGGAAGTTGTCCAGATTATAGTTCAACCGAGAAGCTCCTTCATTTTCCCACTCATAGGAATAATCCTCGTAACCAGCCATGACACTGATGTTGTGGCGATCCAACTTCAAGTTGTAATTCGCATAGAACTGCATCGTCAGACTATGTGTATCATTACGCGTCTCCGACAAACTGGTATGTTCATATCCAGTGCCTGGAATCGCATCTCCACTGATGCGATAGACGCTGTATTTCGTTCGATGATCTTTCCCCTTCGTGAAGGTATATTGGGGAGCCGCAATCGCCGTTACCGTCAATCCTTTGACTGGCGTCAGATCCAATTGCAGTTTTCCACCCACCCGATAGTTCTGTGTTTTCGAAGTACCGCTTAACTGATTCATGGCAATTGGGTTATCACCGTCTTTACCATCTGCAAAGGTTCCATCCGACCAATAAGCATTATAAATAGGCGAACCAAACATGTAACTATACATGGAGGTATGTGGAGCAGTATTCTTGGCATACATCAAGTTCACATCCACATTGGCATGAATCCAACTATTGATCGTATAATCATTGTTTGAACGGACATTGATACGCTCATACGATTTGTTGTCATACAACGCATCGGCATCATAGTAATTCAAGCTGAAGTTAGTCTTCAACTTCTCCGTACCCCCACTCAAGGAGAATGAATGGCGCTGGTGATGGGTCGTACTATTCAGGCCCAAGGCCATAAAGTCCGTATCGGGATAGAGATCCGGATCCTTCGCCCGTAACGAAGCATAATTATTGATCAGATCCTCTGAATAAGCCGAGTAGAGCGACTTGGCACCATCGTTATACGCCAATTCGTTATAACCGCTCATCCATTGGACAGCATTCGCAAACTTCGGCTTCGCTGTTGGTGCATCAATACCATATTCCACGTTGTAAGAGAGATGGAACTCTTTGTCCTTGGCCCGGTTCGTCGTTACCAAGATGACACCAGCTGCAGCACGAGAACCATAGATAGCTGCCGAAGCAGCATCCTTCAGCACCTGAATATCCTTGACATCTTCAGGGGCAATGTCCATCAATGTCCCTGGTACACCATCGACAATGACCAACGGATCATTGGTAGAAAGCGTCGTCACACCACGTACACGAATCGTAGCCCCGGCACTGGGATCACCGCTTGTACGGGTAATCTGTACACCCGCCATTTGACCCTGCAACTGGGAGGACAACTGCGGAGTATTCTTCATCCGTAATTTATCGCCACCCAATGAAGAGGTTGAACCCGTCAAGTCAATCTTACGAGCGGTACCATAACCGATGACAACCACTTCATCCAGGTTCTGCGAATCCTCTGCCAATTGGATGACATAATCATTTTTCGCATTCGACACTGTCACCTCTTGCGGATGATAACCGATATAAGAGACGTGAAGAATAGCTCCAACAGGCAATTGTAATGAGAAGTTTCCGTCTATATCGGTAATGACACCGTTGGTGGTCCCTTTTTGCACCACGTTCGCACCAATCACAGGCTCACCGTTGGCATCCAGCACACGACCTCTGATCAGACGCGACTGCTGTTGTGTTTGAGCTAATGACTTCCGCATGATGTTGATGTTCCGATCATTGATGGAGTAGGTAAGATCGGTTCCGGCCAATGCCTCAGACAGGACTTCTTGAATCGGACGGTTAACCACGTTGACACTGACCTTGACATCTTTGACATCTGCATCCACATAAAAGAACAGGTAATTACTCTGTTTTTCAATCTTGGAAAATAGGTCTGTCAAAGCGACACGTCCTGTTTTCAAAGTAATCACCGAATTTACAACTGACTGGGAATAAGCATTCTCAGCCATCACGGGTGACATAATAGCGGCTATCATAGCGGACGAGATCCGCAAGATACCCAAAACCTTATGGCCACTTCCTTGCTTGGAAGACTTGCCATGTGATACAATTTTCATACTTTTGTAGTGATTTACAATTGAACTTATGCCCCTTCCATCGTCGTTTGGCCGCGGGATGGAAAGAACGGTGAATTAATTCGAGTGTTTTTCAGCCGATCTTGTCACTATGGCAAGATCGGTTTTTCTAGTTATAGTGGTAATCTTGCTGTTTTTAATTCATAGGCTACATGTTTTAAATGGTAAATAATCTGTTATTTTATTTAGTTCATTACGTTCATGATGGACGGATTCGACTCACCTCATACCCTCCGTTTCGGAAAAGCCATCGAATCGGCAAACTACGGTTGACTACCTGGAAGATCTCCTCTAATGACAACTTCTCGTCAAACGACCCGGACACGATCACATTGGGCTGACGCAACACCTCATCAGTGATGGTAATGGGTATCTGATAGGCCTTACGCAAATCTTCCACTAATTGGACAAAGGGGACAGAGCGATACCGCAACAGGCCCTCCTTCCAAGCGACTACCAGATCGGTATTGACCGGCTGAATCTGATATTGATGCGTCAGACGACTATAGGTCAGTTGTTGCTCCGGTTTCAAGACGATATTTTTCTGACGGGTCTGGAAAGCAACAGATCCTTCAACCAGCGTGGCTACAATCTGATGCTGGGCCGTATCTGCCTGCACATTGAAGGTGGTCCCCAATACCTCAATCGTAGCACCATCCATATCGACACGAAAAGGTTTCTGTGCATCATGTGCCACCTGGAAATAGGCCTCTCCCTCCAACGATACACGACGTTCTTCCGATCCATACTGATTGGAATAACGCAAACGGCTATTCCGATTCAACGTCACAATCGTTCCGTCATCCAAGGTAAAATCGGTCCGTCGATCCTGGGTCATCAACGTATAGTATTCGATCGGATCTACCCTATGCAAATAGGTATAGGTAAAGAGCGTCGAAAGGATCAACAAAAGCGAGACGGCTGCAACCAACGGCACACGAACCAACCAGAAGGAACGCCGACGCAACCTACGTTGTTGATATTCGATCCGTGTTAACAATTGAGTTACGGCCAATGTCGGTTCGATCGAATGACGATAAGAGACATCTGCATCCCAATAGGCTTTCATACGGGCAAACAAGGTACGGTTCTCCTCATTCGCATGAAGCCAATCGCTCAACGCCAACAACTCATTCGCGTTGCTTTCACCACTCAAGACATGAGCTATAATATGTGACATTCGTTCGTCCATGAAACCTCGTTTTCTTATTATGTCGCAAGATTGACAGAAAACCCTTAGTCCGATGGATAAAAAAGTAATAAAAAAATTACTAATGGTTGCGACGAAGCACCTCATATAGTTTTCGGACAGCCGTAGCTACATGAGCCTCCAATGTTTTAACGGAAATTTGTAAAATAGATGCAGCCTCTTTGTACTTGAAATGATCCTCCCGGACCAGTTTAAAGGCCATCCTGCATTTCGGCGGTAACGACTGGATGGCTTCATTCAATAGACGGATCTCTTCCTGACTAATCAGATCCTCTTCGGGAGAGGTACATGTGGCATCATACATATCAACGGGTATCTCATCCAAGGAACACATCTCTTGCTGTTGCGTACGAAGATAGCTAACGGCCTTATTACGAGCTACAGCATACAGATAGGCATCGAAACGACCCACCTCCAATAACTTCTTACGGTTCTCCCAAATAACCAAAAATGTATCCGACACCACCTCTTCTACCGACTCCTGCGGTGAGACGTACGTTGCCACGAAACGCATCAACCGTTCGAAGTAGGTCAAATAGAGTGCTTTCAAAGCCTGTTGAGAGTCAGCCAAAGCCAACTCACACACCCATTGCGTTATATTTTCCTGGTTTCGATCCAAAGTCGTTTGCATTTTTATTTATGTAGACAAAGTAACATTTATTTTTCCTCACCGCCAAATATATCCTTCATTTTTCAGCATGTATAATCAAAAAAGGGGTGTATCAAAGCTGTCGCTTTTGATACACCCCTACCTATTATATTATAAAATGTTATTTCTGACGAATGTAGTTGACGATCCACTCGCCTACCTCTTTGGTACCATACTTGGCACCACCTTCTACCTGGATCTCCGGTGTGCGCACATGGGCATCCAACGAAGCATCTACAGCCTCGCGGATCAATGCACCCTCTTCCTTGCAGTCGAAATATTCAAACAGCATGGCTACAGACAGGATCTGTGCCAACGGATTGGCAATGTTCAAGCCCTTTGCTTGCGGCCATGAGCCATGAATCGGTTCAAAGACCGGGGTACTCTCGCCTGTGGAAGCCGAAGGAAGCAATCCCATAGAACCACTGATACAAGAACCTTCGTCTGTCAAGATATCACCGAACGTATTCTCCGTTACCATCACATCGAAGAAGGTCGGTTCCTGAATCATACGCATGGCAGCATTATCCACATACATATAATCTGTATGTACTTCCGGATAGTTGGGGGCCATCTCTTGTGCAATCTTGCGCCACAGACGCGAAGAGGCCAGCACATTGGCCTTATCCACAACGGTCAAATGCTTGTTGCGCTTCATGGCATATTCGAAGCCTACCTTCAAGATCCGCTCAATCTCCGGACGGGTGTACATATTGGTATCGTAGGCCTTCTCATCATCCTGATACTTCTCACCGAAATACATACCACCTGTCAACTCACGAATACAAAGGAAATCGGCACCCTCAACCAGTTCAGCACGCAACGGAGACTTGTGCAACAAGCATTTGAAAGTCTGCACCGGACGGATATTGGCAAACAGCCCCAAACGTTTACGCATCGCCAAGAGACCTTGCTCCGGACGTACCTTGGCCGTCGGGTTGTTATCAAACTTCGGATCACCTACTGCTGAGAACAACACAGCGTCAGCCTCTTTACACACCTGATAGGTTGTTTCGGGGAAAGGATCACCTACCCGATCGATTGCATCTGCACCACAGATAGCATACTCATAACTCACCTTATGTCCAAACTTTTCGCAGACAGCACTCATTACGTTCACTCCCTGCACGGAGATCTCCGGTCCAATACCATCTCCAGCCAATACGGCAATTTTAAAATCCATCGTCTTTTATCTGTTTATTACTGTTCTATCTTATTCAACATTTTCACAGTCGCCTTAATAGCGGCCTCTGTCTGATCGGCATCCAATCCACGCGTTTTGAAATCGACACCGGCATAATTCCAGGTAATCACCGTCTGTACGAAAGCATCGGTACGGCCACCCGGTGGAATAGATACGGTATAGTTCGTCAACATCGGGAAAGGTCGTCCCAAATCACTATAGATTTTACGCAACGCACGCACGAAAGCATCATACTGACCATCTCCAGAAGCAGACTCTTGATAAGCCTCCCCATTGATCTCGATCTTCAACGTCGCCACGGGCTTAAGGCCCTGTGCCAACGATAATGAATAGTTGAGTATCTTGATCTTCTGCTCATCGATCGTATCGTGATGCAACACATCGCTGATGATATAGGGCAGATCTTCCGGAGTAACCATCTCCTTCTTGTCGCCCAACTCAATGATGCGTTCCGTCACTTTGCGCATGGATGCCTCATCCATATCAATACCCAATGCCTCCAGATTCTTGCGGATGTTGGCTTTACCCGACGTTTTACCCAAGGCATATTCACGTACCCGGCCAAACCGCTCCGGCAACAGATCATTACAATAGAGATTGTTCTTGCTGTCGCCATCAGCATGCACACCTGCACATTGCGTAAACACATGTTCGCCCACAATGGGTTTGTTGGGTGGAATATGGATACCCGAATAGGTTTCAACCAATCGGCTCACCCGGTTGATCTTCTCTTCATGCAGACTTGTTTCCTGCTGCAACTGATCTTTCAAAACAGCCAAGACGCTACTCAACGGTGCATTTCCGGCACGTTCACCCAACCCGTTGACGGTTGTATGGATACCCTGTATGCCTGCCCGAACGGCAGAATAGACATTGGCAACCGCCAAGTCATAATCATTGTGTGCATGAAAGTCAAACCGCAACTCCGGATAACGGTCCACCATCTGTTTGCAGAAAGTATAGGTATTGCCCGGATTGAGAATACCCAACGTATCAGGCAACATGAAGCGTATGATCGGTAATGACTTCAAGGCATCTACCAGTTGGAAGACATACTCCGGTGAATGTTGAATACCGTTCGACCAGTCCTCCAAATAGATATTTACTTGAATTCCTCGTTGATGTGCCACACTGACCACCTGGGTAATGTCTGCAATGTGTTGTTCCGGGGTCTTATGAAGCTGTTCCGTCACATGCTTGTAGGATCCCTTGCACAACAAATTGACCACCTTGCAACCCGCAGACTCAATCCAATCCAACGAGACTGTGCCATCTACAAATCCCAGCACCTCCAACTTGTCCAGATTATGGGTTCGTTCAGCCCATCGAGCAATCCGACGAACGGCTTCAAACTCTCCTTCCGAGACACGTGCGGAAGCAATCTCGACCCGATTGACTCCCAGTTCACTCAACAAGACCTGCGCGATACTCAGCTTTTCATGGGCTGCAAACGACACCCCCGAAGTCTGCTCCCCATCGCGCAGAGTCGTATCCATTATCTCGATCATAGCCTTATCTATTAGCCTCGTAAGCTTCGATCTTTGCCTTGTTGGCCAACAGATAGTCGATATCGTCCAAACCGTTGATCAGGCAATCCTTCTTGTAGGAGTTGATGTCGAAATGTTCGCTCTTGCCTGTAGCCTTGTTGGTAATCGTCTGTGCCGGCAAATTCACCTCCACTTCCGTCTTCGGATCCTGATAGATCGAATCGAACAACTCTTTCAAGAATCCTTCACTGACAACGACCGGAAGGACAAAATTGTTTAATTCATTGTTCTTGTGAATATCGGCAAAGAAACTGGAGACAACCACCCGGAAACCATAACCGGCAATGGCCCAGGCCGCATGTTCACGGCTGGAACCTGAACCGAAGTTTTTCCCGGCTACCAGCACCTGACCGCTGTAGGTAGGATTGTTCAAGACAAAGTCTTTGTTCAACGATCCGTCGGGATTGTAACGCCAGTCACGGAACAGATTATCACCAAAAAACTTCTCTTCGCGTGTTGTCGCTTTCAAGAAACGGGCAGGAATGATTTGGTCCGTATCCACATTCTCCAAAGGCAGGGGCACACATGTGCTCGTCAGTATATTGAATTTCTGTTTCATTTTTCTACATGAATAATGGGTGAACTTAAATGAGTGTTCTCGGATCGGTGATACAACCGGTAACAGCTGCAGCAGCCGCAGTCAACGGACTGGCCAACAAGGTACGTGCACCAGGACCTTGACGACCTTCAAAATTTCGGTTGCTGGTAGATACGGCATACTTGCCTGCCGGAATCTTGTCATCGTTCATGGCCAGACAAGCGGAACAACCCGGCTGACGGATTTCGAAACCAGCCTCTTGTAAGATCTGGTCCAAACCCTCTTCGCGAATTTGAGCATCCACCATCCAAGAACCCGGCACCAACCAAGCAACGATGTGATCAGCCTTCTTCCGTCCCTTGACTACAGATGCAAAAGCGCGGAAGTCTTCGATACGGCCATTCGTACAAGCACCCAGGAATACATAATCTACGGGTTTGCCCAGCAGACTCTCTCCCGGTTGGAAACCCATGTATTGCATCGACTTTTCAAAAGAGCCCTTTTCTACATCTGACATTCCAACTGTTGTCGGGATGTGATCTGAGATAGCCATACCCATACCCGGGTTCGTACCGTAGGTGATCATCGGTTGGATATCGGCAGCCTCAAAACGCACCTCTTTATCGAACTGGGCATCCTCATCACTCTTCAACGTGCGCCAGTAGGCAACAGCCTTCTCCCAAGCCTCACCCTTCGGAGCATTCTCACGACCCTGAATATAGGCAAAGGTAATCTCATCTGGAGCAACCATACCGCCACGGGCACCCATTTCAATGGAAAGGTTACAAAGCGTCAGACGTCCTTCCATCGTCAGCGAGCGAATGGCTTCACCAGCATACTCCACAAAATAGCCCGTTGCACCGCTGGTCGTCATCTTCGACATCATATACAGTGCGATATCCTTAGCCGTAACACCCTTACCAACTTGACCATCGATCGTGATACGCATCGTCTTCGGTTTCGACTGCAAGATACACTGCGAAGCCAACACCATCTCTACTTCACTGGTACCGATACCAAAGGCAATCGCTCCCATCGCACCGTGTGTTGAGGTATGCGAATCACCACACACAATCGTCATGCCCGGCAGTGTCAAACCACGTTCCGGTCCGACCACATGGATAATACCGTTGCGCTTGTCCATCATACCAAAATGCGTCAAACCAAAATCTGCGGCATTCTTGGCCAATGTATCTACCTGGGTCTTTGAAACAGGATCCTCGATGGGCTTATCCTGATCATGAGTCGGTGTGTTATGGTCAGGCATACAGGTTACCTGAGCCGGACGAAGCACCTGCAATCCACGGGCACGCAAACCGGCAAATGCCTGCGGACTGGTCACTTCGTGACAATATAAACGATCTATGTACAATTGAATGGTACCATCAGCCAACGTATCCACTACGTGCTTTTCCCATATCTTTTCAAATAATGTCTTACCCATTTTATTTAATGTCTTAGATTATTCATTCGACGATAAATTTATTGATCGCATCGATAAAGGCCTCGACGGAAGCTGCTATAATGTCCGTATTGGCAGAGAAGCCATAATAGGTAGAGCCCTTATATTCGACCTGCATGTGCACTTTACCCGTATCGTCACTACCCCGGTTAATGGCTTGAATCAAGAACTCCTGAATGGTCATGTCACTGTTGCAGATGGCATGCTTGACAGCCTTGATCGCAGCATCCACAGGACCGTTGCCGGCTGCTGCTTCATACCGCTTGACACCCGACATATTCAGACAGATCGTAGCGACAGGCTGTACACCCACACCACTGGTCACTTGCAGATAGTCCAGCTTGATACGATGCATAGCCGTACGGTCTTTTCCTACCAGCATCAGCACGTCATCATCGTTGATATCCTTCTTGCGGTCAGCTAATTTCAAGAAATCCTCATATACCTGATTAAGCTTATCCTGCTCCAAATCAACACCGAGAATATGCAAACGATGCTTTAAGGCAGCACGACCACTACGAGCAGTCAAGACAATGGCATTGTTGTCAATTCCTACATCCTTCGGATCGATGATTTCATAACTTTCCCGGTTTTTCAAGACACCATCCTGATGAATACCGGAAGAATGTGCAAACGCATTTCGTCCCACAATGGCCTTGTTGGGCTGAACCGGCATATTCATCAAACTGGATACCATACGGCTGGTATGGAAAATTCGGGTGGTATTGATATTGGTAATGATCTGACGTTCCTTATGGCTCTTGAAGATCATGGCAATTTCCTCCATAGAGGTATTACCGGCACGCTCACCGATACCATTGATCGTAACCTCTACCTGACGGGCTCCATTCAATACGCCCTGAACGGTATTGGCTGTGGCCATACCCAAATCATTATGACAATGGGTAGAAAGGATGGCCTTGTGAACCCCATCCACATGCTCCATCAAATACTTGATCTTGGCACCATACTCATCGGGCAAACAGTAACCGGTGGTATCCGGAATATTCACCACCGTAGCACCAGCCTTGATGACAGCTTCCACAACACGAGCCAAATAGGCATTGTCGGTACGGCCAGCATCCTCACAATAGAATTCAACATCTTCTACGAAACGCTTGGCATACTTGGTCGCAGCAATAGCCCGCTCCAAGATCTCTTCCTGATTTGAATTGAATTTGTAACGAATATGATAATCAGAGGTACCAATACCGGTATGAATACGTCCCCGCTTGGCACTCTTCAAGGCCTCGGCTGCCACCTCGATATCCTTTTCAACAGCACGGGTCAACGCACAAATGGTAGGCCACGTAACAGCTTTCGCAATCTCAACAACACTATGGAAGTCACCCGGGCTTGAAACAGGGAAACCAGCCTCAATGACATCGACCCCTAATTCCTCTAAGGCCCGAGCCACTTGAATCTTCTCAACCGTGTTTAACTGACATCCCGGCACCTGTTCTCCATCACGCAGTGTCGTGTCAAAAATAAATAATCTGTCTGACATATAGTTTATAGTTTAATATTCCATACCATTAAAAAAGCCTTTCTCACATGGAAGCGAGAAAGGCTTTTCTATATTCCTAAACCCAGAAGAGCATACACAGTCTCACTTCCTATTCTGATTGCAGAGTAGAATAATTGATAGGGAAGTAATAAGACCATTTAGCAAATTCTGATTCATTGTTCTTTTCTTTTTTAACGGCACAAAGATACGGCCTTTTTTTGAACCAACAAACAAAATCAATATAAATTCAGTCTATTTGATAATAAAACGAAAGAAACAGGCTGAAAAGAATGATAATTAGGAGGAATCCTTTCCAGTTGATATCCCTCAGGCATACGCAAGATATCATAAAATCAAAGGGAACCAATCTTTCGACTGATTCCCTTCGTTCTAAAACGGCGGCTACCTACTCTCCCACTGTTACGCAGTACCATCGGCGTGACGAGGCTTAACTTCTCTGTTCGGAATGGGAAGAGGTGGATCCCTC
>JAFBIU010000180.1 GCA_021531775.1 Parabacteroides distasonis
ATAACCCCCTTGGTTGTCCAGTTCGGAGATGGGGCGGTAGAACTTCGACTGGCTGGTCAATGCCAAGGTGAACCCATGGACAAAGGCTTCCCCCTTCTGCCGGTCCCGTTGGGAGGCAAAACGTTGCAGACGGTCGGCCATATAGGCGAAGAAGGGCTGGAACTGCCCGTCGTAGGCCATCAGCTTCTCCTTGTCCCGTATCTCATATTCCTCATAGGAGAG
>JAFBIU010000181.1 GCA_021531775.1 Parabacteroides distasonis
TGGGACTTTTTGCCACTTTTGCCATTTTGCCATTTGGCAAAATATACCCAAAATCATCAAAAACCCCTATTTTTTCCTCTTTTTCCCTGTTTTTGCCATTTGGCAATTTGGCAAAAGTGGCAAAAACTTCCGACAGATCAACACCTCCCTCCTTCGCCATCGCAAAAAAGGTTTTGATGGTAATGCCGGAGCCTCGGCCATGCAGACAGGCGGTGTATTG
>JAFBIU010000182.1 GCA_021531775.1 Parabacteroides distasonis
ACAATCCGGTACTTGAGGCAATAACATCCAACGGAACATGTTGGGCTTTCAAATTGCGGGCTACAGATGCCAGTGTCTGTTGACGTCCAATCTGTATGCCTTCATCCAACTGACTTTGCATAACACAAAGCGTATCTCGATACTTCCGGATGGCTTCGTCATACTTCATCCGTTCCTCTCTTGACAACGAACCGAGGTCGGATATCTCAG
>JAFBIU010000183.1 GCA_021531775.1 Parabacteroides distasonis
CCCACAATAAGTTACGTGTACCTGAGTCTTGTTTAAAAATTGTTTATTTGAGATTTTAACTTTATGCAACGGTCTCATCCTCTAAGGGACGGGCTACATAGTTGCAAGGGATGAAGGATTCATCGATTGCTTCCCCGTTCACTATCCGGGTCAGGATATCTTCGATGTAATGACCAAAATCCACATTGTTGAGCTGGCAGCTCTCATACA
>JAFBIU010000184.1 GCA_021531775.1 Parabacteroides distasonis
TTCGGTGATCCGTGTATTGCCTATCTCAGAGTTCATGAGTACCTTAGTGGGGGTATTCCGCCTTTTTTGAGCACAAGCGATACGAACAGTAGCCTTTCAGTCTGGATTAAGGCCACAAGGAATCACCCTATTATTAAAAATCAGAGGTTATTCTTTAGGCATCTTCCCACTCTTCTGGAAGAAGCTTGTGTAAATCTTCTTT
>JAFBIU010000185.1 GCA_021531775.1 Parabacteroides distasonis
CTATTGTCTCCATATGTTTCAAAAGATAAATCCAACGATCAAAATTATTCTCACATGCTTCAGCTGACTTCTCAAAATAGGGCAACTGAAGATAAATCAGATTTTTTCTGGACATTCTCCCAATACCTCCTCGCACTTCACCAGATCAATGCTTCGGAAAATGACGACTACCTGATGCAGTCGGGTCTGCTTGAGGGAGGA
>JAFBIU010000186.1 GCA_021531775.1 Parabacteroides distasonis
TTGTCACCAACTGGTAGATCAAAGCTGTCTTATCTACATACACATAACCATCATTACGAATCTGGTCAAAACTCTGGATGCCGATCGGATATTTCATTGTGTTGCCTCCTTCTATTTATCTACAAGACAAATGTAAGGATTATTCCGGATATTTTCCAACGAACCGGTCTGTAATTGTCTTGACACTTGTTCCCAACTAC
>JAFBIU010000187.1 GCA_021531775.1 Parabacteroides distasonis
TTGTCACCAACTGGTAGATCAAAGCTGTCTTATCTACATACACATAACCATCATTACGAATCTGGTCAAAACTTTGGATTCCGATCGGATATTTCATTGTGTTATCTCCTTCTATTTATCTACAAGACAAATGTAAGGATTATTTGGGATTGTCCGATCTGTTCAGGGAGAAAAAGCAAAACCTTCCCGAATGACACGCT
>JAFBIU010000018.1 GCA_021531775.1 Parabacteroides distasonis
GAGGGATCCACCTCTTCCCATTCCGAACAGAGAAGTTAAGCCTCGTCACGCCGATGGTACTGCGTAACAGTGGAAGAGTAGGTAGCCGCCGTTTTAGAACGAAGGGAATCAGTCGAAAGATTGGTTCCCTTTTTTTATTTCTGCAAATCTTCGTATCTTTGCGCCATTATTTTTAAATCAGAATTATGTCAGGATTATTTCCATCGAATCTGCCCTATAAGGTGGCAGATATGGCTTTGGCCGACTTTGGCCGGAAAGAGATTGAGATCTCCGAACACGAAATGCCGGGACTGATGGCATTGCGTGAGAAATATGCCGATCAGAAACCCTTGAAGGGGGCACGTATCACCGGCTCGTTGCACATGACGATTCAGACGGCTGTCTTGATTGAGACATTGGTGGCATTGGGTGCCGATGTACGTTGGGCAAGCTGTAATATTTTCTCGACCCAGGATCATGCCGCTGCCGCCATTGCAGCCACGGGTGTACCGGTCTTCGCCTGGAAGGGAGAGACCTTGGAGGAGTATTGGTGGTGTACGGAACAGGCCTTGCGTTTTCCCGATGGAAAGGGACCGAATCTGATTGTGGATGATGGTGGCGATGCCTCTCTCTTGCTCCACAAGGGTTACCGGGCCGAAGAGGATCCGGAGAGCTTGAACTACCAGCCGCATAACCACGAGGAGCAAGTGGTGCTGGATACCCTGCGTCGCATCCTGGCCGAGGACAACCAGCGTTGGCACCGGACCGTGGCCGACATGAAGGGTGTATCGGAAGAGACCACCACAGGTGTTCACCGCCTCTATCAAATGATGGAACGGGGCGAACTGCTGATTCCCGCCATCAACGTGAACGACTCCGTCACGAAATCCAAATTCGATAATCTCTACGGCTGCCGCGAATCGTTGGCAGACGGTATCAAGCGCGCCACCGACGTGATGATTGCCGGCAAGGTGGTGGTCGTTGCCGGTTATGGCGATGTAGGCAAGGGCTGCTCGCACTCGATGCGCTCCTATGGAGCCCGTGTCCTGGTGACTGAGATCGACCCGATCTGTGCCCTGCAGGCCGCTATGGAGGGCTTTGAGGTGACCACCATGGAGGAGGCTGTCAAGGAGGGCAACATCTTCGTGACGACGACCGGCAATTGCGATATCATCACCATCGAGCACATGCAGCAGATGAAGGATCAGGCCATCGTCTGCAACATCGGCCACTTCGACGACGAGATCCAGGTGGAGCAGCTGGAGAACTTCCCCGGCATCCAGCGTCTGAACATCAAGCCGCAGGTGGATAAGTTCACCTTCCCCGACGGTCACGCCATCTTCCTGCTGGCCGAGGGTCGTCTGGTGAACCTGGGCTGTGCAACCGGTCATGCCTCGTTCGTCATGAGTAACTCCTTCACCAACCAGGTGCTGGCCCAGATCGATCTCTGGCAGAAGCCCTACGAGATCGGGGTCTATCGCTTGCCGAAGTATCTGGATGAAGAGGTGGCCCGTCTCCATCTGGCCCGTATCGGTGTGAAGCTCTCGAAGCTGACCCAGAAGCAGGCCGACTACATCGGTGTGCCGGTCGAGGGTCCCTACAAAGCCGATCACTATCGTTATTAATCACTCAACAGACTATCATCAGATGCAACAGGTTCGTCGGATCGCCATCCTCTCCCCCTTTTATCCCTACCGGGGAGGCATTGCCCAGTTCAGTGACCGGCTCTATGCCGAGCTGCAACAGCAGGGCCATACCGTGGCTGCGTTCAACTTCACGCGGCTCTACCCCGATCTGCTCTTCCCCGGCAAGACGCAATATGTCGAGGAGGGCAATGAGGCGGCCGGCTTGGAGAGCCAACGGATCCTGGACAGCATCAACCCCATCAGCTATTTCCGGACGGTGACGGCCATCCGCCGTTTTCGTCCGGATCTGCTCATCATCGCCTACTGGATGCCCTTCTTCGTGCCCGCCTATGCCCACATCGCCAACCGCCTGAAGCGGGACTGTCGGGTCGTGGCACTGGTGCACAATGCCATCTCCCACGAAGGACGCTGGTTCGATCGCCCCTTGCTGCAGCTCTTCTTCCGCGAGTGTGGCGGCTTCATTGTCCTGAGCGATCTGGTGCGGCAGACCGTCCGCGAGCTCTGTCCCGAGGCTCCCTGTCAGCTTTCGCCCCATCCCCTGTATGACCATTTCGGGGCGAAGATCGACCGCACCGAGGCATGCCGTCGGCTGCAGCTCGATCCGGCCAAGCCGACGCTCCTCTTCTTCGGACTGATCCGCGACTACAAAGGGCTGGATCTGCTCATCGAGGCGATGGATCGGGTCGATGATCGCTATCAGCTGCTCATCGCCGGCGAATGTTACGGCAGCTTCGACAAGTACGAACGGCTGTTGGCCGCCTCGTCGGCACGCGACCGCATTCGGGTGCACAACCATTACATCAGCGATGCCGACATTCCGGCCTATTTCTCCGCCGCCGATGCCCTCGTGTTGCCCTACCGTTCCGCCACCCAGAGTGGCGTGCTCTCCGTCGCCTACCATTACGACCTGCCCGTCTTGGCCACCCCCGTAGGCGACTTCCCCCACAGCATTGGCGAGCCCGGAACCGGATTGGTCGTTGCAGACAGCAATGTCGAAGCCCTGGCCGCAGGCATCGAGCAACTCTTCCAGCCCGAGCAGCTGACCGCCTGTGCCCGTCAGTTGGCCGGCGAGAAGGTACGTCTCTCCTGGTCCCGCTTCGTGGAAAAGGCCGTCGTCCCCCTCCTGTAAGGAGGCTTCATACACCAAACCCATGCGATTTGTTCAGCCTGATCAAAAAATTTTGGAAAAGCCGTGATACTTACCAAAAAAGATTTTTATCTTTGCCCCACTAGTGAAGTCGTGTTCCGTCCTTTGCTTTTTTGAACTTTATTTTTGCGGAGGAGACCACACGTCGGATCGTATGCGGGGAGCAGTCTCCTCGCCCTGAATCAGAATTAGTATTATTAAATTTAAAATTATTTGATTATGAAACAACGATTACTTTTAGCCCTCTTGGTGCTCTTTGCATCAGTGGGATCGACGTGGGCGGACACGAAATTGACCATTCCTGTCAATACGGGTAAAGTGACTGTGACAGTGAAACTGGCTGACAATCAAACAATGCCTGTTGCAACAAACGATTTTACGGTTTCAGGAAACACCATTACGATTCTGAATAACGCAGGAACAGAAGCTAAAGCGATCTCGTTTTCTGCTGGACTTTTTTCTGAAATTACAGTTAGTGGTGGAACAGTCAAACAGTTTGAAGTAAGTACAACTGATGCCACGTTAACAAAACTGACATTGAATAGTATTGGGTTGGAGACTTTAACTGTTACCAATGCTTCTAATTTGGCTACTTTAAGTTGTAACAATAATAAATTAAAGGAAGAATTAGATCTGTCCAGTTTGTCAGCATTGACTTCGTTGGATTGTTCAGTTAATCAATTAACTAATTTGAAGGTTAGTTCTACACCTCAGTTTACCACTTTAAATTGTAGCTCTAATCATTTGCAAACAGTTCCTACTGCAACAATGGCTACAAATTATAAGATGACATTTGGTACGCAGACGATTGATTTGACTGAAGATGTTACAACCATAGCAAATGTTTGGAAGAATGTAATTTCGTCTGTTAAAAGTGAAATTGGAACTCCATTCCCTAATGATGCGACTGGAACTAATACAACATATAAGTTTTCGTCAAGTGATGCACATGAAAACCCAGTTTCTCCAGGTGAATACAAATTCTACAACAGTTCAGCTTATGTATCAGGAGATTATGTATTGATGATTCAGAATACAGATACGCAATATAGTGGATACACGTATGAAGTAAAGATCAGAGTTACACCAGCTCAGTTTGCGTATAGCTTTACAAATGATGGTGGTAAAAATCTGTCAGGTGGTACTAAAGGTACAATGACTGTTTATATCAAGCAAGCAAATGGTACTTTTGTGAATCTATATGAATCTGTTGCATCTGCAACAACTTCTGTAGAAGCGTCCGCATCTTCTTTGAGAGCTACTACTTCATCTGCTCCTCAATATATTCATGAAGGTGATGTATTGCGTTTTTCTGTTGATCCGCAAGATAATTATACTTTCAAGGAATTTACCTATTCAGGTTTAACTCCGAATTCCGGTTTTTCAAAGACAAGTAATCCGGCTGAGTTTACGGTCAAAGGTGGCATTAAGGATGATGTAAAGATCACGGCTAATGCAACGTACAATACAGATACTTACAAGATCAATTACAATCCTGTTGATCCGGCTGCTGCTGGCTCATTCACTATTGTTAAATCTGATGGTTCTGTTGTAACAGATGGCTCATCTGTAGCTTATAATACGACTTTGGAAATCAAGCCGACAGCTAATCCAAATTATACTGTAGATAAGGTAACAATTAATGGTGTCCTATTGCCAGATGATGGTAGTGGTAAGTATATTACAATGATTAAGGAAGATTGGAATGTTACAGTGTATTTCAAAACTTCTGTTAACTTTGAGTTTTCTATGATCAGACCTGCCGGTTTGGATGTTTTTGTTGACGGTGTTAATAGATATAGTGACTTGTCTACTGTAGATACTAAGAAAGTTTTGTCAGATATTCAACCGTCTAAAAAGTTAGAAATCAGATTAGGGTTGGATCCAGCTTATAAAGATACTCATATCATTGAAGACATTCTCATCAATAGTAAGTCTTATAAGGAAGTTTCAGAAGCTTCATTAAAGGAGATCGATCTAAATACATCTGTATTGACTTATACGACACCTGCAAATGGTAAAGTATTGATTGAACCTAAATTAAAGGAATTGGAAACAATTGGGATTAGTATTACAAGTGTTCCAGCCAATCAGGGTTTAGTATATGATAATACAGTTAAGAAGATCGCTTATACAACAACACCGGTTCAATTGTCTGATGTCACATTAACATATAGTGATGACGAAGGTACTACTTTCACAGCTACACCGAAAAATGCAAGAACGTATCATGTTAAATATGCACGTGCAAAAGATAAAACATATAAGGCATTAAGCATTACGTCTAGTTATCCAACGGTAACAATCGCTGCAGCTCCTGTAGCATTATCTAATGTATCGGGTTCTATCAATATTGCTTCGAATGGTGTACAGACGTATAAGATTAGTGGTTCGGCAAGAGCTACAAATACGAATGCAACGGTTCAGGGAAAATTTGTATTGACTGATAATGCAGGTGAAACAGATCAAGCAGCTCGTGAAGATATGTCAGTACCGGCTGATAAGCAAGGAACTAACCATTCGATTAACGTCACTTTCATTCCGACAGATAATACTAATTATGCTACTGCTACTACCAGTGTAGATATTAAGGGTGATAAGAATAACGATTTCACGAAATATACAATCAAAGCTGGTCAGTTGCCGGAAGGAGTTACAGCAACCATTAAGAATGGCGATGTTGTTCTGCAAAATGGTGCTTCTGTTGTAAAGAATACAGTTTTAACGTTATTGTTTACAACGCCGGAAGGAGTTACTGTAAAAAATGTTTATAATGATGATGCAAGTTCTACGTCATTGATCTCCGATTATGATATAACAACCAATAATACTTATACGATTACAAGAAATGTAATTTTCAAAGTAGAAACTGATGGTACTGCTGCTCCTACCAAAGATTATAAGATTACAGCTGAAGCTACGGAAGTTTCTTATGACGGAACGGTACAAAGTTATGACTCTGATAATTTGACAGTGAAGTCTTATAATGGCGCTGCTGATATAAAGAATAATACAACTATTACATATGCTTACAGTCAAAATGGAACGAAAATAGATTCTCCGGTCAATGCAGGTGAGTACGACGTTACTATAACGGTAGCTAAAGAAACCATTGGTTCTGGTACTAGTGCTGTAATTTATAAAGAAGCAACTGTAAAGACGAAGTTGATTATCAAGAAGGCTAATCTGACAATCGATGAATCAAAAGTTCAAATGCCTACTGGATCTGATTTAGGTAAGGGTGCTGCTTTAGGTTCGTCAGTTTTGTCGGATGGTGCCGTTCCGGGTATCGCAGGAACTTTCGAATGGAAAGATCCGACATACGTTCCGACTTCTTCTGAAATCAGTAGTGGAGAATACGAAGGAGAAGTAATCTTTAAGCCTGCTTCTGATAATTATAATACATATACCTTCATGACTAAAACAGTAAAGGTTAAGGTAGCTAATAAGTACACATTGACGATCATTACCCCGACACACGGTAAGTTGTCTGTAACAAGTGGTAACAAGACGTTGAACAATGGCGATGAAGTTCCCAATGGTACGTTAACATTTACGGCTACTCCGGATCAGGGTTATAAGTTAGAGTCAATTAAGGTAAATGGTACAGCCATCACAGGTACAACTTATACAGCTAATAATACATCTGTTAAGGTTGAAGCAACCTTTGTTGAGATTACAGAATTCACCGTCTCTGTATCAACATCAGTGAAGGGAATCGAGTTGGTATTACCGAGCAGTAATGTCGTGAAGAAGGGTGCCTCTTATTCATTCAGTGTGAAGGGTCTCGCAGCCGACTTGGCTAACTTGGTAGTCAGCGACGGTACTAATATCTATACAGGTACGAATGGAGCTTACACGATCATCAACATTACGGCCAACAAGACGATCACCGTCACGATGAAGGCCGGTACCGCTCCGACACAGGTAGAAGCCGTGATTGAGGCTAACCTGTCAACTCAGGGCAAGTCAATGGGTACCGTAACCGTTACGAAGATCTCTTCATTGCGTGCTGATGCTGTTGATTCTTCAACACAGAAGTTCTACTATGGCGATAAGATCCGCGTGACAGCTACACCGGCTGCCGGCTGCCGCTTCGTCGGTTGGGAAGGTCGTACAGAGACCAGCAGCGTGATCGATGTGCTCATCACGGAGACTTCATATAAGTTCAAGGCCATCTTCGCTGGTTCACCGACGGGTGCTGAGGTCATCGAAGGTGTAGATATTTATGGTAGCAACGGTGAGATCGTTGTGAAGTGTGACGGTGCCGCTCGCATCACCATCGTTTCGATGAATGGTCAGAGCAAGCAGCAGGAGATCAGCGGTGACACCCGCATTCCGGCTGGCGCAGGCATCTACGGTATTGTCTTCGAACAGGGCAACAACGTGATGCGCACCAAGGTAGCTGTGAAATAAGTAATCATCCTTTCATAAGCTAAATGAGCAAACGGCTCGCTCCCTCATTCGGGGCGAGCCGTTTTTTTTCATCCTCCCATCCTCCACCACACATGCACAATCGCATCGATTTGACATGTGACATTTGACATTATTATTGAGTCTCAATATAAAATCTCACGGATTATATGTATTTTTGTCATATCAATAATATCGCTATGGCTGAAGCTTTTGTTCGGAAGTACTATAGAAATATAGTAGATAAATGGGTCAATTTCTTTGTATATAAGAAGAAAGTTCGTTTCACAAGAATAACAAAGAAGATATGATGTTAAGTATAGTATCAGCTAAATATGTAGCACCACTCTCCGTTGAGTTGGAATTCAATGACGGAGTTGTCAAGCGGGTGGATGTGGGTACATTCATCAGGAATCATCCGCATCCCCAATATAATGCTTATTTGGATGAGAAAAAGTTTAAGCGATTCAAATTGGAGATGGGAAATGTTGTGTGGGGGCGCAATTGGGATCTGATTTTCCCCATTTCAGCTTTATATGAAGGACGATGCGAATAACTACCTATGAGTCGGCAATTAGCAAATAGTGGCAAGAACATAAACAAGACCACCACACATGCACATACCCTTTCGCATTGATTTGACATGTGAGATTATGTATAGAATTAGTTTTTAGTCCGTTACACTGAAAGTTTGTCAAATGTCACATGTCAAGTCGATGCGATTGTGCATGTGCAATCCCTCTCTCTTCTCTATTCTATCTATACCTATTATTATATATATATATTATATTATTATATATATTATATATTTATATATATTTAACTATATCTTTAGGTCTTGAGAGGTTAGATGATGTATGCACATGCACAATTGCATCGATTTGACATGTGACATTTGACATTTTTCTCTCCAGACCGGAGCATCTTTTCTTCAGACCGGAGCCACTGAAGCCCTTGATCAGTCTTCACTTAAGACCGAAGCCAGTCTTCACTTATGCCTGGGACCAGTCATCACTTATGACCGGCATCTGCCATCCGTACGATCAAAGAATCTCATGCGATACAATGTTACTCTAAATGGTTTGTGGCGAAACGGCCATTTCCGAAACAACGGTTTCGCAACTGCAAAAATAAGCATTATTTTTTCATCAGAAAAAGGGGTGTAGGGGTGGAGATGCCGCTATTTTCAAAATAAATCTGTAAGTTTGCACCGATCTTGGCGATCAACGAAACGAATGTATGTACATGAAATCAAGAATGAATAGGATGGGATGGGGAGGACTGCTGTTGGGGCTCCTCCTGGGTCTCTGTGGCTGCACCCCGAAGGGGAAGAGCCTGCCGACGGTCTCCGTCACGATGGAACCCCAACGCTACTTTGCCGAACGGATAGCCGGTGACCGGTATCAGATCCATTGTGTGGTGCCGGCCGGACAGAGTCCCGAGAGTTACGATCCGACGCCCCGGCAGATGATCGAGTTGAGCGAGAGTGTGGCCTACCTGCAAATCGGCTACATCGGCTTTGAACGGGCCTGGATGCCTACGATTCGCGAGCAGAATCCCGATCTGCCGTTCTATGACCTGTCGCAGGGTGTCTCCTTGATCGAAACGGATGAAGAGGAGGAGGAGCACGCGGATACCCACGAATCGTCCGCAGAAGCCGTTCACGACCCTGATCACGACCATGACCATGACTTGCATCACGATCACCACCATCATCACCACGGAGGTGTCGATCCGCATATCTGGAATTCCATTCAGGGGGCACGTCAGATTGCCTTGAACACCCGTAATGCCTTCCAGCAGATTGATCCGGCCCATGCAGCCGACTATGAGTCGCGCTATCAGACACTCCTGCAGGAGATCGAAACGACCCGTCAGGAGCTGGATCGGCTGCTCATTCCCTTAAAAGGAACCTCTTTCATCATCTATCATCCCGCCTTGACCTATCTGGCGGCCGAATATGGCTTGCATCAGCACTGTCTGGAGATGGATGGCAAGGAGCCCTCGCCGGCCCAGCTGAAGCGGCTGGTGGATCTGGCCCGGAGCGAACAGGTGGCTGTGGTCTTTGTCCAGCCGGAGTTCGACCAGAAGAATGCCGAGATCATGGCCGAGGAGAGCGGTTGCCGCCTGGTACGTATCAATCCGTTGAATGCCGATTGGAGCGGTGAGATGCTCCGGATCGCAAAAGCCTTGTCCGATGGAAAAGTTGATTGAACTGTCGCAGGTAACAGCCGGCTATGGCAACAAGGTGGTGTTGCGGGAGGTCTCGTTGGAGGTCTGGTCGGACGATTTCTTGGGGATCATCGGTCCCAATGGGGGCGGCAAGACCACGCTCCTGAAGGTGATCTTGGGGCTGTTGCCTCCCTTCTCCGGCAGCCGGCAGCTCTATCAAGGGGGCCAGCCGGTAGATGCACTGAAGATCGGCTATTTGCCCCAAATGAACCGCATTGACCGCAAATTTCCCATCTCGGTACGGGAGGTCATCACCTCCGGTCTGATGGCCGAGAAGCCCCGTTTCCGCGATTTTACGGCCGCCCAACGGGAACGGGTGGAGGCGGTACTGCAGCAGATGGGGCTTGAAGCGTTAGGGGACCGGGCGATTGGGGAGTTGTCCGGCGGTCAGCTGCAACGGGTGCTCCTGGGACGCTCCATTGTCTCCCGTCCGCAACTGCTGATCCTGGACGAGCCCAATTCCTATGTCGATAAACGGTTCGAGTCGCACTTCTATTCCCTGCTGAGCGAGATCAACAAGGAGAGTGCCGTGATCTTGGTGTCGCACGACATCGGTACGGTCCTCTCGATGGTGAAGAACATTGCCTGTGTCAACGAGAGCCTCCATTACCATGCCGGGGCAGATATCTCGAAGGAGTGGCTGGGCGAGACCTATGCCTGTCCGATCGAATTGATTGGCCACGGAGATTGGCCCCATCGCGTCTTGCAGAATCATGCGCACGAAACACATTCCCACCAAACGCATTCCCACGAAACACACGTCCACCCATGAAGATCTTGATTACCGGTGCCAGCGGATTCATTGGCGGTTTTTTGGTCGAAGAGGCCCTGCATCGCGGCTATGAGGTGTGGGCAGGTGTGCGGGCTCACAGCTCCCGCAGCCACCTGCAGGATCCGCGGATCCGTTTCATCGACTTGGCCTATGGCGATTTGGGTCGCCTGCAGGAGCAGGTGAGGCAGTTCTGCCGGGAAGAGGGGGCTTGGGACTATGTGGTGCACAATGCCGGGCTCACCAAGACGACCGACAAACGGCTGTTTGAGGAGGTGAATGCCAACTATACCCATCGCCTGTTGGAGGCGTTGGCCCAACCCGATTGTCGTCCACGCAAGTTCGTGCTGATGAGCAGCCTGAGCAGTTTCGGGCTGGGTGACGAGCAGACCTTCGAGCCGATCCGGCTGACCGATCCGCAAACCCCGGTCACCGCCTACGGCCAGAGCAAGCTGCAGGCCGAACAGTATGTGCGATCGCAACACAGCTTCCCTTACGTGATTTTGCGTCCGACCGGTGTCTATGGTCCGGGCGAGCGGGACTATTTCCTCCAGATACAGAGCATTGCCCATGGTGTGGATCTGAATGTGGGGCGGGTGCCGCAACGGATCACCTTCATCTATGTGAAGGACTTGGCACGGGTGGTCTTCCTGGCGTTGGAGCGGCCCGAGATCATGAACCGGAGCTATTTCGTGGCCGATGGCGATGTGCACACCGATGCCTCTTTCTCGCGGCTGATTCAGGAACTGTTGGGCAAACGGTGGGTGCTGCATGCCCGCATCCCCTTGGGGCTGGTACGGCTGGCCTGCTGCTGTTCAGAACAGATCGGCCGATGGCTGCACCGGAGCATGACCCTGAACAGCGATAAATATTACATCCTGAAGCAACGCAACTGGATTTGTGAGGTTGCGCCCCTTCAGGATGAATTGGGTTTTCGGGCGGACTATCCGCTTCGTCGAGGCCTGGCGGAGTCCATTGCCTGGTATCGGCAGCAAGGATGGTTGTAGGGCGATCCTACTTCACCTGTTCGACGGAACCCTTGCCGACGACGAAATTCTTGTCCATGGTAGGTGTGCCTTTGTAGCGGATCTTACCCTTGCCCACCACACTGGTCTTCAGGTTGTCGGTCGCATGGATCTCGATCGTGCCACTGCCCTTCATGTTGCAGTTGGCCTGGCTGACCAAGAGCCCCAAGGCGTGTATATCACCACTCGACAAGACGTTGAATTTGCCCTGTTGGGCATTGCCCTGCTTGATGGTGATCGAGCCCGATCCGTCGATGTCGCAATCCACCTGGTTCGCCTGTACGTCGGCCACGACCACATTGGCACTACCGGTCACGTTCAGATCCAGTTTGCCCACCTTGACCGTTTTCTTGAACTGTATCAAACTGTTGTCGTTGGTCTTCACCTTCAGCTCGTCACCCGTCAATTCCGTGTTCACCATGAAATTGGCATTGCCATAGATGCGTGCCTCGCTCAGCCAGCGGGAGTTGGCCTTCACGACAAACTTCGTGTAATGATCCACCTTCGCCCCTTTGAAACCGATGGAGAGCATCCGATCCTTCACATCGATGTTGATGTAGGGATGCAGGTTACTGTCGATGGTGATCTCGATGGACGAAGGATCGTTCGACTGGATGTAGGTGAAGTCGATGACACCATCCATCTTGACGGCATTGAAATCATCGATCGTGATCTTCTTTGTGGTCAATTTACCATCGCCTTTCACATGATCGGCGGCCTGTGCAACTACGGTCAGACAGCAAAAGAGGGCTATCCAGAACCATCCCATTCTTTTCATACGCTTTTTCTATTTTAGTTGATATCTGTTAGTGGGCCGAAGCCATTTGCAAAAATAGAATTAAAATAGGTAACCCACACCGAATCTGCCCGAAATTCTCATCTTTTTTTCACGCTGCCGCCACCCGAAGCCGCTTTGTTGAACCGTTGGGGATTCCCTTTGTAATAAATGTCGCTTCCTCCCGAGGCAGATGCATTTAACTCTTCGGTCGCATAGACGTAACCATCGCTGCCTCCGCTGCAATTGCATGCCACCTGCTTGACACAAAAATCGTCGGCCTCCACGTCCGATCCGCCGGAACAGTTGAAGGTGGCTTCGTCGGCCTGTCCCTTCAGATCCAGGTCTGATCCACCGCTGGCATTGCCTTCGAAGCGGGTGCAGGTCAGGTTGTCGAACGAGATGTCGGCTCCTCCACTGGCATGACAGATGCACTGTTGGAGGTTGACAGCCGGTTTCATGTGGATGTCGGCTCCACCGGAGGCACCTAACTCCAGGTGCTTGCCCTGCAGGGGTGTCGTCAGTTCGAAGTCAAACCCGCCGCTCATGAAGACACCGGTCAACTCCTTGGAGGTAGCTTCGATGCGGATCGAGGTAGCCCGGATAGAGGTGTTGGTCAGGGTTCGGATGATCAGCTTGCCACTTTCGATGCTGGTTTCGAGGTAGTCAAACAGGTTGGCATCGGTCGTAATCTGTAACGTGCAATCGTTCTGCTGGGCATATTGGCAGACGAATTGCTTCTCCGAATTCCCCTTCTTGAATAGGGAGAAGCCCTGATGTTGGCTAATGCCGACCGCGATCTGGTCGAAGGTGGCAACTGGGATGGAACGGGTTTCGAGTTTTCCGTTTCCTTCAATCACTTTGGCTCCCAAGGAGCAACAGGATAGGCAAAGCAAGGCAACTATCCATAATCCGAATGTTCTCATTGTACGTTTTATTTTGAATTTATTTTTACTCTATTAGACGAGTGGAACGGGAAAGACGTTACATCATGTGGGCAAAAAAGTTCCCTGGGGGTTATTTTTTTGAACGGTTCATTTGTCAAATGTCAAATGTCAAATCGAAGCGATGGTGTTGTGTGCAGATACTTAAAAAGCCATTCTGACTCAACAGTCAGAACAGCTTTTTATGCTTTTCAACGAAATAGTCTCCCGACTCTTTCCCTGCAAAGACTTGTTAACCTTAGATCTAAAATACTATGAAAAAAACTCGCTGCAAAGATACGGGTCATTGGGATATTATACAAACACTATGGTTACAAATCCCATCACTACCGTTACTTTACCGTACAAATTGACACAAATCAAAGTAAAAATTAGGCAAATCTATAGATTTTGGGGATTTTGTCGAGAATTTCGAATAATTCGGGTACTGTCTCTGCCCGGAGCATGGCAATACGCGTCTGCCGAAAATCGGGAATCCCTTTGAAAAGTGGCGTAGCCGCCAAATGGCGACGGATATGCAGAATGCCCCTCCGTTCGTCCAGCCGCTCGACACTTTGCAGCACCTGCCGCTTCAGGATGTCGAGGTACCAGCTGAAGGGTTCCGGCGGCAAGGGCTCTCCCGTTTGCAGGAAATGTTTCACTTCCCGGAAGATCCAGGGACGGCCAATGCTGCCCCGTCCGATCATCACCCCATCGACACCTGTCTCGTCGAACCGTTTGCGACAGATCTCGGCCGAGGTCACATCGCCATTGCCGATGATGGGGATCTGCATCCGCGGGTTGTTTTTGACAGCCCCGATCAACTCCCAGTCGGCCTCACCGGTGTACATCTGTGCCCGTGTACGTCCGTGGATGGAGAGGGCAGCAATGCCGCAATCCTGCAGCTGTTCGGCCAGTTCGACAATGATCCGGTTCTCATGATCCCACCCCAAACGGGTCTTGACGGTCACAGGCAGTTGCACGGCCTTGACCACTTCGCGCGTGATCTCCAGCATCAGCGGGATGTTGCGCAACATGCCGGCTCCGGCCCCTTTGCCGGCCACCCGCTTGACGGGACAGCCGAAGTTGATGTCGATCAGGTCGGGATGCGCCTCCTCGCAGATCCGGGCAGCCTCGACCATCGAGGGTACGTCCCGTCCGTAGAGCTGGATGGCCACCGGACGCTCCTCCTCGCTGACGTGCAGCTTCTGTTGCGTGCGATCTACACTCCGTATCAAGGCATCGGCCGAGACGAACTCCGTATAGACCATGTCGGCTCCAAATTGCTTGCATTGCAAGCGAAAGGAGATGTCGGTCACATCCTCCATGGGGGCCAGCATTACCGGACGTTCTCCTAAGTCAATCGTTCCTATTTTCATTTGTTGTCACCCTAAAATAAAAGGGTATGCCTGACCTGTCGGGCATACCCTTCCGTTGTTATGAAAAAACTGTTTTGTCTTATTTTACCAAAGCAGCGAAATCACTGTTTGTTGCATACTTGGCAAATTCCAAGTCAATAGCAGCCTCCTTAGCCAACGACTTGTCAGCAGCGATAGCCGACTTCAAGTTGCTGACTACACCGTTTGCATCGTTTGTACGAGCAGCCACGATAGCCTTCAGGTAAGAAGTGATAGCGTCCGGATTGGGAACAGCATTCAAAGTCTGAGAAGCCTTGCTGTAGTCCTTTGTCAGGATCTGAGCCAAAGCTGCATTGTTGCTCTTGACAGAACCGAATGAGTTAGCAGCCTTCTGCCATTCACCCTGCTGCAGGTAGAGAACACCCAGAGCCTCGCTCAATTCAGCAACGCCAGATGCGCTACCGAACAACTGCTGAGCCTTAGCCTGGTCACCCTTTGTCAATGCGATCAAACCTAAGTTCATGTTAGCTTCCGGATTGTTCTTGACAGCGTTAGCCTTGTTGAACATCTGTTCAGCCTTAGCCAGGTCACCAGCACGGAAGGCCATCATACCGATGTTGTTCCAAGTACGATAGTCGTTCGGATAGAGTTCAGAAGCCTTGTTGTAGATAGCTGTCTTTTCAGCAGCACTGTTCGTCAATGTAGCAGCATACAGAATCTCCTCTACGTTCAACTCTTTCGGGTTGCTCTTGGCCAAAGCAGAAATTTCGTCGTCAGACTTACCGATGATCTCGATGTTGGCGATCAAGCGAGAACGACGCAACTGCGGCAAGATCTCTTCAGCCAATGTGCTGAATACAGCAGAGATGTTCTTGATCTCCTGTTCGCGCTGTTCCGGATCCTGATACATAGAGAGAACACGCAAAACCAGATCCTTATCCTGGATGTTAGACTTAGAAACCAATTCCTGGAAGCCTTCCCAGTCCTGAGCTGTATATTTAGCGTCAACCGGAACGTCGATCTTCATCTTCTTCAATTCCTTAGCCAGATACTTGCTGGTGTTGCTTTCACGTCTTTCAGCCAAGCCAGTGTTCAACTTAACACCACCATCCGGAGAAGCGTAAGCCTGGATTTCAACGGCTACGTTCTGGTTCGGAGCTTCGTCAGCATTCTTCACCAAATCCTTCCAGTCAGCGATCTCACCCTTCTTCAACTCTTTTGAGCGAAGTTCAGCCTGCTGGATCAAGAACATGATGTTGGCATCGTGAGCCTCTTTGATGATGCGCTGGAACTTGTCAGCTGCGATGGCTGCATTAGCTGTAGCTGCATCTGCCAACGCAGAAGTAGCGATGACACCTTCACCGATCTTTACATCGGGCAATTTGACAGTCTTGTTTTTGATCTTGGCATCGAAAGTCAGATACAACTCAGACTTCTTCATGGCCGGCTTGTATGTGAAAGCAGACTTCATGGTTACGTTAGCACCTGCTTTCTGCGGGATTACCTGGTTGTTACCCTTTACCTTCTCACCCTGATAGGTATAAGCTGTACCCCATGCTTCACCACCTTCGTAGCGCAAAACCGGAGTAACGGTTACCACGGCATTCTTGTTGAACCACTTTGCCGGGAATGTAGCATTGATTGTTACCGGTACTTTACCACCAATGGCTTCCAACGGTTGCGGTTGAGCCTTGATGTACTCTTCAGCCAACGGTTTCAACTTGTTAGAACAAGATGAAAACGCGAAGATTGCTGCCAATACCAAGAAAGGCAATAAAAACTTTTTGTTCATACTGTAATTGTTAGTTTAATGTTACTATATTGATTATAATTTTTCCTTTAAGCCTTCAACTTGCAAAACTACTGTTTTTTTCTTTTTATGCAGAGAATTGATTCCCAAAAACTTTAACAATTAATACTTATTAAAGAATACTTGCGTCCTTTGCCTTTCTACAACAGGATCTTTTGCCTCCATCGGGTGCGATTGCAACGGATTTCAACGAGATAGAGGCCGGTGGGTAGGGCATGCGTGCTGACCCAACTGTCGCCTGCCGGCAGGGGCTGACGCCACTTGACCTGGCCGTTCAGGGTCACGAGGGTGAGTTCGGCATCGGCCGCCTCCTGGGGCAACCGGATTTGTATCCGCTGGCCGCTCCGGTCTTGGATGAGCTGGATGGGCGAGGGGGCCTCGACCGGTTCGTTGGCTACCGAAGAGCGGTACTGCCAGACCGGGTCGATGTAGAATGAGGTGGCAAAGCCGGCCGGCTGATAGTCCGTTGCTTCGATCCACTCTTCTGCCTGCCGGACCCAGGCCGTGTTGCGGGTGGCTACCCCCTTGGGGAGCTGATAGACGGCAAAGGGCAGCTCCTCGGGTGCCGCATCGATCCGGTAGCTGATGAAGAAGTCTCCCTCCACCGGAATGGGCTGGTCGAAGGCGACAAAGCTCTCCTGGGCGGCATAGAGACTCTTGGGGTTCTCTTGGAAGGTACCTTTTACATACGATTGATAGGCCGGTTGGAATGGCTGGCTGTGCAGCAGTTCCGTCGGTCGTTCAGGACCGGCATAGACTTGGATCGTTACTTGTAGCTTAGGGTATTGACTGCCCAAGTTGGGCGTGACCACATAGGCTCCATAAAGCAGGCCGGGTCCCTTCGAGAGGTAGGCCTCGGCATATTCCTGGCTCTCCCGGTTGCCAAACAGGGGGAGCTTGTCGGCATCGCAGGTCACCTCGACCTGATCGATCTGTCCGCTCTCCTGTACATGGCTGAGGCGTTGGCAGGGGGCCTCGGCATAGGGGTCCAGGCCGTCGCAACATTCCGAGCGATGGGTCGGGTCCAACCAGTCCTGCAGCTGCCGATCGGCCGGTTCGCCCAGGTCCCAGACCTGACTGATGGCATAGAAATAGTCGTTGGTCGGACTGGAGCAGGAGGAATGGCCTCCGGTCAAGGCTCCGATGAGGCGTTGATGGCGGTCGAAGAGCGGGGAACCGGAGGAACCGCCCGCTGTACAGCCTACTTCCCAATGGGGAACCAGCAGATGTGCCTCGGCCGCAAAGGGATATTCGGTGATCTCGAAGGTCTGGTAGCTGATGGTATCCAGTTCGAATGCCAACCCCTTCGGTCCTCCTTGCGGATGCTGGATACACTGATAGGGGCCCTGGTCGATGCGGGTCCGGTCCCATCCGGCCAGGTAGGGACGGTAGTGGATCGGGGGCAACTCGTTCAGCTTCAGGAGCATCAGGTCGTGCTCCTCGTTGGTGGCACAGAACTGGGCCGAGGCCATCGAGAGCTCTTTGGTGCCCATCAAGGTGGGGTTGCACAAGGGACTCTCGTATTGGAAGAAGGTGACGATGGTGCCCGCCACCTCGGCATAGTCGGGATTCTCCAGGCGGAAATTGTCATTCAGACAGTGGGAGGCTGTCAGCAGATAGGGCGTTCCGTCTTGGGCACTGTTGTTGACCAACGACCCTGTACAGAAGAGGTTGCCGTTGATGACCAGCAGAACCACGCTTCGTTGGATGGGGCTCCCGACACCTAGACTGTCGGCATAGCAGAGGGGGGAGGGGATGCAACTGAGGGAGCTCCAGGGCGAACCCGGTTCGCCACTTTGGAGGGAGCGGTAGCCATGATTCACCTCTCCCACGCAAAGCCTGCCCCGAAAAGCCGCCGAAGCAGGTTCTTGGTATTCGATGATCAAGCTATCGCCCTCGATAGGAGCGACCGGGAGCAGCCCCAACTCGGAGTTGTTGAGGTGGTTGAATGCACCCAGCACCGTGCTCTGGTCGGCGTTATAAAGGAAAAGTTGCGCACCTTCCGGCAACTCATATTGGCTGAATAAGACGTTCAACGACAAAGCTCCAGCGGAATGGATGCCTAACCGCCACACCTTCGTACCCTCTGCCGTCGTGAAGCGCACGCCGGAATTATCGGGCGTATAATCCGTCATGAACTTATAGGCGAAATGAAAGCCGTCGCGCAGGTCGGTTTGCTCCAAGGAGTCGATGCGCAGTTGCGCTTGCAGGTCGAAGGAGGGTAAGGTCTCAAACAGCTGTGCGTTGGCCGTAGCACTGCGTAAAGCCGACAATGGCAATGGATGTCCCCCGTGGCTGACTTGAGCAACAAGGGGCAAAGTCATAAGTAAACCGATTGCCCAAAAGAGATTTCTGATTGATAACTGTTTCATAACGCCAAAAATAGTTATTTTTGTGAACGCATCCTAACGGAGGGCAAAGATAGTTGAAGTTTTAATGTAATAGGGATTATTTTTATGAGTAACCTGGGTAAAAATGAGAAAAAAGGTGGGTCTGCGAACACGATGTGGCGGGCAAGATTGCTTTTGGTGTTGTTTTGTGTGTTAACCTTTTCCGCCTACGCATGGGACTTTGCGGAGCATCGGAAGATTGGCGATCGAGCCATGATCCTGATGCCGGAGCGATTGGTGGCAGCTGGGCTTTTTCCCAATGAGGCGGCTTTTTATGCCCTATTAGATACCGTATTGGATGTACAGCTGAGTGAGGATGGCCTCTCTTTCGTGCTCAATGAATTGTCACAAGCGCCTAACCAAGTGACGTATGGCACACTCTGCGGTTTGGCGGGCGACCATGTGTCTAATCCCTTGCTATTGGAGACCGGCTTGCAGGCGCATTATTCCAAGACCAACCGGACCCTGCAGTTAGAGGCAGATGCCATGCAGCATTTCCAGACAGGAGCCAACAGCATGGAACTTTTGAAAGTCAATTTAGCGTACGGCGTGATGGCGATCAAGGATCTCTCCCATTTCTACAGTTATGGCGATGACCTGAATGATCATTTGCGTAAGATTGATACGGACTTGATCCGGGCATTGGCCTCACCGGCAAATGTAAATGACACGTTTGCCAAATTGGATCGCCTACCTTCGATGAGCAAGTATTTCTGCATCCATATCTTCGCCACCTATTTAGCGGAGGAGGCCGGAAAAGCTCACTTGGCAGGCGACGCACACGCAGCGAGTGACTACCTGTTTTATGCGATGTTGTATGAGGCGTTTGCCGAGCACTTCTTGCAAGACTCTTTTGCCTCCGGCCACCAGATGGTACGCCGAGGCTTTGGTGCCTCTGCCGTTTCCAACAACAAAGCGTTGCACGATTTCTATAACACCATCCCTGTGCAAACCGCAAACTTGAAGGGCGAGACATGGGTTTCGTTTGGCGATAAGCGCTTGAACCAAAATATGGAGGGGTATCTGGACAAGGAGAGCTATACCGAAATTCGGGTGACAGATCCCAATCCCTATAAGTTGCCCAAAGGGGATAAGTATGAGCGAGAGACACGTGTGTTCTATCAAGTGGTGAATGCGACATGCCAATCTATCTTGGAGGTGTGGCAAGCCTATCATGATGCGGTGCAAGGAGAAGCCAAACAGATCTTGTCTCAGTTGCCGGAGAAACATGAGGAGTGGCCGGCCTATATCTATGCCCATCATCCAGTAGTGCGAGATTTCCCGCTTCCTTTCGGCACCAAGTTGACGGAAGTCCCCTTAGACAGTGCCGCTTGGGATCGGCAAGAGGAGCTGCAGCTGATCGTGCAGGAGCCCTTTACCCGAAATTTCATTCGTTCACGAGTAGCCAACTCCTTCTCTTTTACCGTTACCGACGGATTGACATCTACGACTGGGATGGGAGCCGGCATAGGTGGTCGCCTCAGCTTGAGTATGTTCAACTGGCACCGTTTTGGTCGGGCTAATGCCATGTCTGCCCGGAAAGGGGATGTGATTCATTGGCTCTATCCAACGATTTCAGGCAATTACTTCTGGGGAGATATGAAACAGGGAAGGCCCGACAGCTGGGATGTGAAGGCAGGTGCGGCTTACAACCTCGATCTCTTTGTCTCCCCTCGTCGTTTCTTGGGCCTTTATGCCTACATGGAGATAGGTGTGGATCGGCGTAGTCAAGAGACTCGCTTCGTGGCGGCTCCTTCGATGGGTGTACAGTTGGGTTCGTTGATCGGTTTACATACCTTCAATATGCCGGGTTGGTTGCGCATTCCGTTAAGTTTCATTTTGCCGCTGAAGTTCAACGTCACTTGCAATAAGGTGAAAGGAAGACCAGTGGAATGGCTCAGTGCCTACGAAATTGATATTTTATTCTGATTTACGGACGGCGAACAACCAACTATCAGTTTTTTTCGCTAAGTTTGCCCCACTGATAGATATACTAATAAATACATTATAATAAACTAAATTCATCTGTTATGGCAACACCTCCGTTTCATTATGAGCCGATGTTCCAGAAGGGACCGGATCAGACAGAGTATTATTTGTTGACAAAAGACTATGTTTCCGTCTCTGAGTTCGAGGGGAAACCGATATTAAAGATCGCCAAGGAGGGCTTGACCGCCATGGCGAATGCCGCTTTTCGCGATGTTTCATTCATGTTGCGTCGTTCGCACAACGAGCAGGTAGCGAAGATCCTTCGCGATCCTGAGGCCAGTGACAACGATAAGTATGTAGCCTTGACCTTCCTCCGCAATGCCGAGGTGGCCGTGAAGGGTAAGTTGCCTATCTGCCAAGATACGGGTACGGCGATTATCCATGGTGAGAAGGGCCAGCAGGTTTGGACGGGCTACTGCGACGAGGAGGCTCTTTCTGAGGGCGTTTACAAGACCTATACCGAGGAGAACTTGCGCTATTCACAGAATGCCCCGTTGAATATGTACGATGAGGTGAACACCAAGTGCAACTTGCCGGCTCAGATCGACATCGAGGCGACTGAGGGCATGGAGTACGAGTTTCTTTGCGTGACGAAAGGTGGTGGCTCTGCCAACAAGACCTATCTCTATCAGGAGACAAAGGCTGTGTTGAATCCCAACACCTTGGTTCCCTTCCTGGTGGAGAAGATGAAGACGTTGGGTACAGCTGCTTGTCCTCCCTACCACATCGCTTTCGTCATCGGTGGTACCTCCGCTGAGAAGAACCTGCTGACCGTGAAGTTGGCCTCTACCCACTACTACGATGAGTTGCCGACAACCGGTAACGAGTTCGGTCGTGCGTTCCGCGACGTGGAATTGGAGCAGAAGGTACTCGAAGAGGCCCACAACATTGGTTTGGGTGCTCAGTTCGGTGGTAAGTACATGGCTCACGACGTACGCATCGTTCGTTTGCCTCGCCACGGTGCCTCTTGTCCGATTGGCTTGGGTGTCAGCTGTTCAGCCGACCGCAACATCAAGTGTAAGATCAACAAGGAGGGTATCTGGATTGAGAAGTTGGACAGCAACCCCGGTGAATTGATTCCGGAAGAGTTGCGTCAGGCCGGCGAGGGCAATGCCGTTCGCATCGACTTGAACCAGCCGATGTCTGAGATCCTGAAGGTATTGGACAAGTATCCGGTGGCTACCCGTCTCTCGTTGAATGGTACCATCATTGTCGGTCGCGACATTGCCCATGCCAAGCTGAAAGAGCGTCTGGACAAGGGTGAAGAGTTGCCGCAGTACATCAAGGATCACCCCATCTACTATGCCGGTCCGGCCAAGACTCCGGCAGGCATGGCTTGCGGTTCGATGGGACCGACGACAGCCGGTCGTATGGACCCCTACGTGGATCTGTTCCAGAGCCATGGCGGTAGCATGATCATGTTGGCCAAGGGTAACCGTAGCCAGCAGGTAACGGATGCTTGTAAGAAACATGGTGGTTTCTACTTGGGTTCGATCGGTGGTCCGGCTGCTATCTTGGCACAGAACAACATCAAGAGCATCGAATGTGTCGAATATCCGGAATTGGGTATGGAGGCCATCTGGAAGATCGAAGTGGAAGACTTCCCTGCCTTCATCTTGGTGGATAACAAGGGTAACGATTTCTTCAAGCAGATCAAGCCGCGTTGTGCCGGTTGCGTGAAATAAGCAAAGCCACTTTTTCAATATATTTTTTTGAGGGCGTTCATGTGGATAGTCCGCATGGACGCCTTTTTTCAATCCCTATATAATATAATGTATAGCATGAAGAACAGATTTTGGTTAGTACTGGTCGCTCTCTGTTGTTTGGCTCCTTTGGCAGCCCAGCAACGCGACAGTCGTACACGGGTCTATCTGCCTCCGACCCGTATTGTTTGGCAACAGGAGGCCGATTTGATTTCCGGGGTGGAGCAGTTGTTGAAACCGGGCAATGGACAGGCCGACCTGACCAACCTCTCTATGTGTAAAATCCAGAGCCGGGAGGGCCGACGTCCAGCCATTCTGTTGGATTTTGGCAAGGAGTTGCAGGGCGGTCTGCAGCTTGTGACCGGTATGCCCGCTTCCCACAATCCGGTGGCTGTCCGTATCCGCTTCGGTGAGTCGGTCAGTGAGGCGATGTGTGAGATCGATGGCCAAAATGGAGCCACCAACGATCATGCGATGCGTGATTTTGTGGTGCATCTGCCCTGGTTAGGTGTGCAGGAGGTGGGTAATTCCGGCTTTCGCTTTGTACGTATCGACCTGCTGGAGGATTCGGTGGACTTGCACCTGAAGGAGGTGCGGGCCATTTCGACCTTCCGGGACATTCCCTACCGGGGTTCGTTCCGTTGCAACGACGAACGGCTGAACCAGATCTGGCAGACCGGAGCCTACACGGTCCACCTCAATATGCAGGAGTATTTGTGGGATGGTATCAAGCGCGACCGGTTGGTCTGGATGGGCGATATGCATCCGGAGGTGATGGCCATCAATACCGTCTTCGGTTACAACGAGGTGGTGCCGAAGAGTCTCGACCTGATGCGGGAGACCACCCCTCTTCCGCGTTGGATGGGTACCATCAGCAGCTACTCCATCTGGTGGATCTTAGTGCATCGCGACTGGTATTACTATCATGGCGACTTGGCCTATCTGAAAGAGCAACGGAACTATCTGACAACCTTGCTGAAACAGCTTTTTCAACAGGTGGATGAACAGGGGGTGGAACACATGGAGGAGGGCCGCTTCCTCGACTGGCCTTCGCAAGCCAATCCCGAGGCCGTCCATGCCGGTTTGCAGGCCTTGATGGTGATGGGTATGCAGGCGGGCGATGAGCTTTGTACCATCTTGGGCGAAAAGGAGTTGGCCCAGCAGTGCCGCACGTTGCGGACGAAGATGATCCAGGCAGCCCCTCAGGTGGCTCAACCGGTATTGCAGTCGAAACTGGCACCTACCGATCCGGGACAGAAACAGGCGGCCGCCCTGTTAGCTTTGTCGGGACTCTTGGATCCGAAGGTGGCTGATCAGCAGATTCTGTCGCCAGGTGGCGGGCATGGATTCTCCACCTTCTATGGCTATTATATGTTGCGGGCCATGGCCGAAGGAGGCAATTACGAAGGGGCCCTGCAGGTGATCCGTCAGTTCTGGGGAGCAATGCTCGATTTGGGAGCCACCACCTTCTGGGAGGATTTCAACCTGGATTGGTTGCCCAATGCAGCTCCGATTGATGCCTTGGTGCCGGCTGGCATGAAGGATATTCATGGCGATTATGGAGCCTATTGCTACAAGGGCTTCCGCCATAGTCTCTGCCATGGCTGGGCCTCCGGACCCACCTCTTGGTTGAGCGAGTATGTGTTGGGTGTGAAGGTGATCGAGCCTGGATGCCGTACCTTGCGTGTCGAACCCCACTTGGGCGACCTGCAATGGGCCGAAGGAGCCTTCCCGACCCCCTATGGCGAAGTTCAGATCCGGCATGAGAAGCAGGCCGACGGAACGATCCGTAGTCAGATTCAGGCTCCGGAAGAGGTGAAGATCCTACAGGCCGGACAATAAACGTCCCCAAGCCGTCTGCCGGCTGTACCAGTCGTTCAGTTGGGTATGGTTGGCTTGTGGCAGATAGAGCGACAACCCCGAATAGTGCTGCATGGCGATCTGCGGATTCCCGGAGTAGCCGAAGGTGATATAGGGGGTGGTCGCTTTGTAACGGATCACCTGTTGCAAGGCCTGCTCGAAGGCCTCATAATCCGGATCGGTGGCCACCTGCCGGACCACATCCGCCAGATCGAACAGGAAATGGTGGTAGGCCGAGAGGTAATCGACCGCCTGCACCTCCGAGGGCGACACCTGCAATAGGGTCTCTTCCTGATCTTGCAGGATGGTTTGGCAACAATCGGCCAAGGCAGGGAGCGCCTGCAGGTCATAGAGTGCGACCGCTCCCGAGCGGCTGAGGCCGGTAAGACTGTTGTAATGGTTGTAAAAGAGCCGGCAGATCTGTTCCAAGTCAGCCGGTTGCTGGAACATCGGTTGGAGGATGTAGTCATAGACGAAACCGTCTGCCAATACTTCCGTGGACGAGGCAATCAGGTAGTCTGCCTTGTTGCGCAATGCGTACAGCACCTCCCAACTGCCCATGTAGCAGGCATCAAAGAGAATAAAGTCGAAGGTATGGTCGGGCAGGGCGGATGCCAATTCGTCGATGGAGAGCACCTCCCCCTGATCATCCCCGAAGCTGCGGAGGTAATTGCTCAACGGATAGGGCAGCCAGGCTGTTCCGTGGCTCCACAGCACCAACCCCTGTTTCTGGGCGGGAAAGGCACTTTGTACCTCGTGGATGACCTCACGCATCACCTGCGGATCCATGGAGTTCTGCTCCGGATAGCGTTGAAGGGTGTCTGTATAGGCCGTACCCTCGTTCCCCACCTTCACCTGCAGCAGGAGTGGAGCGGCATCGACCGCATCGTAATAGACCACTAAGTTTCCCCCGTTCAGATGGTTGGATCCGGCTCCGTTGATCATGCTTTGGATATTCCGCTTTCCATACGCACTGAGGTTGTTGTCGCCAGCCACATAGACCAGCACGGTCCGGTGGGCGATGGAGCGTTCCGGTGTCTCGTTGGAACAGGCCGTCAGGAACAGCAGTCCCAGTATAAACTGCAAATAAATGGCTTTCATCTCATCTGTTTTTGGTTGATTTGACAAATGTACCGACTTTTTTCCGTATGTTTGTACATCAATCAGCAAGAATGCGTATGAATATATGGACGAAGACGCTTTCGCTCTTCTTCTTGCCACGCCAAAAGGCCATGGAACGTTATGGGCAGGCGGCCGATACGATACAGGAACAGCAACTCCAGTACCTGCTTCGTAAGGCGGAGAAGACTGAGTGGGGAAGAAAATATGATTACCGGAGTATCCGACATTATACGACGTTTGCCGAACGGGTGCCTCTGAACAGCTATGACCACCTGAAGCCCCTGATCGAGCGGATGATGCAGGGCGAACCGAATCTCTTGTGGCCGGGTGGCGTCCGTTGGTTTGCCAAGAGTAGCGGGACGACCAACGACAAAAGCAAGTTCATTCCCGTCACACCGGAAATCCTGCACCATTGTCATTACCGGGGAGGTTGTGACAGTGTGGCCCTCTACCTGCGGAACTATCCCGACAGCCATTTCTTTGCCCACAAAGGGTTGATCTTAGGGGGCAGCCACGCCCCTTCCCCCCTCAATGCCTCGGTACATTGTGGCGATCTTTCGGCGGTCCTCCTGCAGAATCTCTCCCCCTTGGTCGAGTTGATCCGGGTGCCTCGCAAACGCATCATCCTGATGGATAAGTGGGAGCAGAAGATCCAGGCCATTGTGGAGGAGGTGATCCACAAGGATGTGAACAGCCTGTCGGGCGTTCCCTCGTGGATGTTGGTCTTGATCCAAGCGGTCTTGGAGCGGACCGGTTGCCGCTATCTGACCGAGGTCTGGCCCCATTTGGAGGTCTTTTTCCATGGGGGCGTCAGCTTTGCCCCCTATCGGGAGCAGTATCGGGCGTTGATCCCGTCCGACCGGATGCACTATGAGGAGACCTACAATGCCTCGGAGGGCTTCTTCGGTATCCAGGATGATCCGGCCGACCCTTCCTTGCTGTTGATGCTGGACTATTCCATTTTCTATGAGTTTATTCCCTTGAACGAACTGGATCGGGAACATCCGACGGTTCTCCCGTTGCATCAGGTGAAGGTGGGCACCTGTTATGCGATGGTCATCACGACGGCAGGCGGTTTGTGGCGTTACCTGATTGGCGATACCGTCTGCTTCACCTCTGTCCGTCCCTATAAATTCATCATTACCGGTCGTACACGCCATTATATCAATGCCTTTGGGGAGGAGCTGATGGTCCACAATGCCGATCGGGCATTGGCCGAGAGCTGTCGGCAGACCGGAGCCAAGGTGCGGGAATATACGGCCGCTCCCCTTTTCCTGCTCGACCGGGCCAAAGGGCGTCACCAATGGCTGATCGAGTTTGAGCAGATGCCCGATTCCGTCGAACGGTTTGCCGCCCTGTTAGACCAATCGTTGCAGGCGGTCAATTCCGATTATGAGGCCAAACGCTACCAGGAGATCTCCCTCCAGCCGCTCGAAGTGATCGTGGCCCGTCCGGGACTCTTCTACGACTGGCTGGCCCGTCGAGGCAAGTTGGGCGGCCAGCACAAGGTCCCTCGCTTGGCCAACGACCGGAAGATCTTCGAGGAGCTGTTGGCCCTGCAGCATCAGAAGGTATAGGCGACATAGAGTCCGGCCCCTTGGGGCTGGAGTGTCGGCATGACCACCCATTTTTGGGCCTGACGGCTGTTGAGTTTCCGGGCAATGGCATTCCGGATGGGGAAGTAGATGAGGTAGGAGAGCTCGACCGAGGCAATGCCGATGCCGGCACCTGCCAACACGTCGGCCACCCAATGGCGGTTGTTGTAGAGACGGGAGACGCCTACCATCGTGGCCAAGGCATAGCCGGAATAGGCCAGCCAGGGATTGCTTCCTTTGAATTCCTTGTACGCCATGTGGGCCCCTAAGAAGCAGTTGGCCGTGTGGCCGGAGGGGAAGGAGCGGTCGGTTCCGTCGGGTCGTGTCTCGTTGATCGCATTCTTCAACAGGTGGGTGGTTCCCCCATTGATGGCTTCAGCCAAAGCCACCAAACAGAGCTGATCGACCCAGTTGTGCTGCTCTTTACCCATCAGGTCACAGACAAATACCCAACCCAACATACCCCATTCCAGGTAGTCGTCCACATGGATCTGCTTCACTGAATCCTTGCGGGAGAAGAGGTGGAAGTCGTTCATGCCGTCGATGGCCGTACCCACGGCACCTACCGTGACCAAAGAGGCGGGCAAGATGAGCGATTTGGGGTTGAATTGGTACTCCACCACCGACATACGAGGTTGGATGCTATCGGTAGCCGTCTCGGCTGTTTGTGCAAAAAGACTTCCACCCCTGCCAAGCAGCAGGAGCAGAAGTCCAAACATGAAAATAGGCTTTATCATTGTCAATTATTGGCAGCTTGTTTGATGATATCCTTCTCCGGATCAAATCCCTGATCGAAGTGGTTGTCCACGATCTTTTCATTGATCACCCGTTCCAATAGGAAGCGATGGTTGTTCCAGTGGAAAGCCGGATAATCCTGATTCTGAACGATCTCGTTGCGTTGGAACGTCAGACCATCCACCGACTTCGCATAGAGGATCGGCTGGTCGAAGGTCTCGAATTCATTCTCTTCGATCACGATACCCGAATGGAAATATTTCTGCTGACTTGCCAGGTCGGGAATCTCCGGAAAGATGGAGATGATCGCGTTGGTGAACTGGAACATGTTGGTCAGGGAGTTCACGAAATGGTTCCGGCGGATCAGCACATCGTGACAGGCCCCCGTCTCAAACCAGCCGTTGCAGTCGCCACAGAGCAGGATGGCCGTGCCGGAGGTATGGTCGAACAGGTTGTACTGCACGACAGTCCGGCGAGGCGTACTGAAGAGCGATCCACGGGCCCGGTTGTTGCGGATGGTATTCGTTTCGAAAAGCACCTCCGGTGTCCAGGTCAGGTTCTCGATGCCGAAGGAGGCTTCGGCGGTAATGGCCGGATCCAAGGGCTGCTCAAAGACAATCCGGAACTGGGAAACCCCTTGATCGACCGGCTTGTCGATGGCTTCGATGGAGGCAATCCGGTTGGTTTCACCGGCAATTTCCATCGTCTTCGACTGGATGAACTGAACCGTATCACCTGCTTCACCCCAACCGAAACCATAGGATTGCGGGTGCATATACTGACCGATGAGGGTCTTGTCGCCTTCCCGGCCCACCACCTTCAAGTAGGTGCCATGTACATTGATGGCATCATCCATCATCCCTTCGTACAGGCCGTTGCGGGAGATGAGCATCCCCTTGCAGCCGGAGAAGTGGGTGGCATCCGCTTGGGTGGTGTAGTAGCGCGGATCGTTCTTGCCTCGCAGGCAGACCGAGAAACCATCCAAGGTGATGTTTTCACTCATTTCAGCCAAGAGGCCCATACCCTCTGCATAGTGTACCGCAATGTTGTTGAGAGTCGTGTTGCGGTCGTAAGCCACAAAGATGCCCGGAGCCGGACGTGCTCCTGTTCGCATGGCCAGGATAGAGCCGGGCACTAAACGCGGGTTTTTCCAACCCTTGGCCCGGATCTGCCGGGGTGCCATCTCCTCAATTCCTTTCACCTTGACCCACGTATCACTGGTGCGGTAGATGAGGCGTCGGGTCTCTTTTTCGAAGGCGATGCAGGAGGTGGGTGTCAGTTCCCAGCCCTCCCCTTGGAAATAGAGTACCGAATCCCGCACTTCGTAAGGCACACCCTCCGCTATCTGGTAGGTGATTTCCGCCTGAGCCGTGTCGTTGGCCAGCACTTCGACCTGTCCGATATGCGGATGGGCAAAGTCAATGCTGAAATTCTGGAGTGTACAGTTTTCGGAATGGAGCAACGAGATGGGCAGCATCCGTCCGTGGAAGATCAGGTCCGATCCCTGTCCGTCGAAGGTTACATTCTTCCAGTTTTCGAAGGCTAATCCGACCCGTTTAGGGTTGTCCTGATCATGGTTGGAGATGTAATAGACCCGTTCGGCAGCTCCCTCCGGGTAAAAATGGTAGGTACCTTTGGGCAACAGGATGGTACAGGATTGTGTCGTATCGTACGAGGCAGCAATCTGTTCCAACGCCTGGGCCATCAAGGGCGAGTTGTTCTGCCCTTCGCCCGGCTGCAAGCCATAGTCGCCCAAGTTGTACTGTTGGGTCGGCTGGCTGCAGGCGGCCAATAGGAACAGCAGGCCCGAAAGAAGGACCTGCTGGCATTTTAAGATATTCGACAAATACATGCTTATTGTGCTGTTAATTCAATGACGTGACTTTGGGTCGGGAACCATCCCAAAACCTCCAGACCCACCTTCATCAGATAGTCGCCGGAGAACACCTTGCCGTTGGCTTTCAGTCGAGACTTGGCACCAGGCATCAGGTTGATCTCTTCCACTTTATAGAAGGTGTTCGGATCCAATCCTTGCAATTTCACGACGGGCAACTTGGCAGAGAAGCGCGGGTGGATGTCGTAGGCAAACAGAACCGCCTTCTTCGCATCCTTGCTCACATAGTTCAATGCCATGTGATCATGTTCGTAAGGCGAGATCAGACGATATTGGTCACCATCCATGATGGCCGGCTGCAACCGTTTCCAGTTGGCTACTGCCTGCTGGCAATAGGCCAGTTCGTCGGCATTCATCTCCTTCAGACCGATGTCGAAGCCCAACTTGCACATCGAAGCCACATCCGTACGGAACTTCACAGAAGTAGCCTTGTTCCAGCTGGTTACGTGTGCACACATCGCTTTGGCCGGGAAGAACTGGGAGAAGCCCCACTGGATGAAGAGACGTTCGATCGGGTCGGTATTGTCGCTACACCAGAATTCGGTGAAGTATTTCAAGGCTTCGTAGTCGCAACGGGCACCACCACCGGAGCAGAGCATCATCTTCACGTGCGGATAGTTCTGGGCTACCCGGCTCATCACCTGATAGACACCCCGGACATGGTCGATGTAGAGACGGCCCTGGTTCTCTTTCAGATAAGGAGAATAGATGTTGGTGATCGGGCTGTTGCAGTCCCACTTGAAGAAGGCGATGGTCGGGTTCTCCTTCAGAATCTTCTCGATCACACCATAGACATATTCCACGACAGTCGGATTGCTCAGGTCGAGCACCAACTGGTTGCGGTAGTAGTAGGTCTCGCGGTTCGGCAGATGAATCGCCCAATCCGGATGCTTCTCGAAAAGTTCACTCTTCGGGTTCACCATCTCCGGCTCAATCCAGATACCAAACGCTACGCCAGCCTCTTCGGCAGCCTTGACCAGAGCGGGCACACCACCCGGCAACTTGTCGCGTGTAGCCTCCCAGTCACCCAGACCGGCCCGGTCGTCTTTGCGCGGATATTTGTTGGCAAACCAACCGTCGTCCAACAGGAACATATCCACACCTAAGTGCTTAGCCTCCTTCATCAGGTCGGCCAGGATCTGCTGGTTGAAGTTGAAGCCTGTATTCTCCCAGTTGTTCAAGAGGGTCAGACGGCTACCCTTGCCATCCTTCACGCCATAGTTGCGGGCCCATTCCTGCAGGTTGCGGCTACCTTGCGAAGTACCCTGCTGGCTCAACGTGAAGATGAACTCGGCTGTCTTGAACAGTTCGCCCGGCTTCAGCAAGTAGTTGGAAGCGTAGGGGTTGATAGCCGGAATGACACGCAGGTTGCCCACGTTATCTACCTCGAAGGTGAAGCGGAAGTTACCGGTCCAGCCCAAGGTACCCATCAGCACCTCGCCCTGCTGTTCGCAAACCGGCTGATCCAGACCCACTTCGAAGAAGGGGTGGGTGTGCATGGCGGCACGGCTACCCAACTTGGTGTCGATCACCTTCTTGCCGAACTGTAACTGCTGGCTGCTCATCTGAGCCTCCTTCGCCCAGTCACTGCTGAACTCGGTCAGGTAGTAGCGGGTCCGGTTGAAGTAAAGCATCGTAGAGGCGTAGGTGAAGAGCGTGATCGGTTTCTTCTCCTGATGCTGGATCTCGCTCCAGGTCTTGATCACGTTTTCACGGGCGTAGGCGAGGTAATGGAGGGTCACATCCACCGGATACTGGTTGTCGCGCAAGCGGATGATCGTCTCTGTACCACCCTCGATAGCCTTGCTCTCGTGCGATACATAATATAAATAGGTACAAGGATTCCCGTCGGCATGGGTAATACCGATGGCCGGTTCATAATACTCTTCGTTGCCCGATCCGCTATAGACCTCCCAACCGCGGCGGCTCACACTACCGTCGGAAGCAGGATGGACAAACCAGGGAAAATTGGAAAACTCCTGCTCATGGAGCAGCTTTGGACCTAAATAGACCTGATAAAGGCGACCATTCTCCGGCACTTGCAGCACCAGATCCGTTTGGTCGGTCGAAATACGGATGTTCTTTTGTGCCATACTACCCCAAGTGGGTATGAACAACAACGAAAGAACTGCCAAAATGATCTTACACATGGTATCTTTATTTTATTTAAGTGAGAAAATGTGCGCTAATATACGTATTTTTGCAGAAATTGTAATTGAATTGACATGAAAAAACAGTTTTTTTTATTGGCGTTCTGGCTGCTGACCTGTGGTTTGGTGGCCCAGAACCGTTGGGAGATCAATCCCGAAGGCGGAATCACCTGGAAGATAGAGGGGCGTATTCCGCATGAAGACCACATCGAGATGAGTGGTTTACAGGTATCGACCGTCCTGCGCTATGGCGTTGATGCCCAAGGTGCTTTTGTGTTGAACCGAAGTCTGGTATGGCCCCTGTTACGTACGATTCCGAACAATACGCACGCCAGTCTGATGCGTCGGTTTGCTTGGCGTGTGACCGACATGGTGGAGGTGAACGGTCGTTCGTTGCCGGCCGAACAGGTCGAGTCGATCACCCTGAACGGAACCATGGAGGTGAAGAGCCACTATGCCCTTCCGCGTGACGGGAAGCTCCAGCTGACCCGTGTGCTTTTCCCTTCGGTGAGTCATCCCCTCCTGTGCGAGAAATATCAGCTGACGAACCAGGGCAAGGGGGCTGTCTCGGTGGAGGTGCCCGATGCCCGTTCCGTGGTGCAGACCGATCCCGCTCAGGGCGTGACCGGCAGTTACCGGTTGGTATCGGCCTTGACCGGAGCCAAGAGTGTGGCTTTGCAGCCGGGTGAATCGGTCACCTTCTATGCCACCTTTGCCGGCTATCAGCCCGATGAAAGCGAACAGAATTGGGAGGTGGAGCAGGAGTTGTCTGCCCGTCGTGCCCTGGTGGACGAGTGGTGGAGCAAGTTGGTGCTCGACACGCCCGATCCCGTCATCAACCGGATGTTTGCCTTTGCCAAGATCCGAGGTGCCGAGAGTATCTATCAGACCAAAGGGGGCCTGATGCATGGTCCCGGTGGCGAATCCTATTATGCCGCCATTTGGGCGAACGACCAGGCCGAATACATCAACCCCTTTTTCCCCTATTTGGGCTATGAGGTGGGCAACCAGTCTGCTCTCTGTTCCTACCAGCATTTTGCCCGTTTCATGAATCCGGACTACAAGCCGATCCCCAGCTCCATCATTGCCGAGGGCATTGACATCTGGAATGGAGCCGGCGACCGGGGTGATGCTGCCATGATTGCCTATGGAGCAGCCCGTTATGCATTGTCCCGTGGTGATCAGGCGGAGGCCGAACAGCTTTGGCCCCTGATCGAATGGTGTCTGGAATATTGCCGTCGGCAGTTGAATGAAGGGGGTGTGGTTGCCTCCGATTCAGACGAGTTGGAGGGACGTTTCCCCTCCGGCAAGGCCAACCTCTGCACCTCTTCGCTCTATTACGATGCCCTTCGTTCGGCCGCCTATCTGGCCCGCGACCTGAAGAAGCCGTCGCGTGTCTATAACACCTATAACAAGCAGGCTGCCACCTTGCGTCAGCAGATCGACCGCTACTTTGGTGCGACCGTGGAGGGCTTCAACACCTATCAGTATTACGAAGGCAACGATGTGTTGCGCTCTTGGATCTGCATCCCCTTGACCGTCGGCATTACCGAACGGAAGGATGCCACCATTGCAGCCCTCTTCTCGCCTCGTCTCTGGACGGAGAACGGCCTGTTGACCCAGGCGGGTAGCGAGACCTTCTGGGATCGTTCGACCCTCTATGCCTTACGAGGTGTCTTTGCAGCCGGCGAGACGGAAAAGGCCCTGGATTACTTGAAGTTCTACTCCAACCGTCGTCTCTTGGGCGACCATGTGCCTTATGCCATCGAGGCGTGGCCGGAGGGAAGCCAGCGCCACCTGTCGGCTGAGAGCGGACTCTATGCCCGTATCCTGACGGAGGGTATGTTCGGCATTCGTCCGACCGGTCTGCACGCCTTCGAATGTACGCCTCGTTTGCCCGAAGCGTGGGATCACATGAGCCTCCGCAACATCGGAGCCTTCGGCCATTCGTTCGACATCGAGGTGACGCGTGACGACCAGCGTCTCCGTGTGGTGGTGAAGGATGCCGACCGCATCTATTGCAACAAGCGCATCAAGGCTGGTGAGACCCTCTCGGTGAAGTTCTAAGGGGTTCCTGCATAGCAATACACTGTAGGCAGTGCACGATTTTCCGTTTCGTGCACTGCCGACGGTGCAAATAGCACGTTTTCTGCTATAGATGGGTCTGTAAAGGGACCATTTAGAACTCGCTGATCAGTTCTTCATACAGATCCACCGGCCCCAAATGCCAATATTTGGTACTTTCGTCGGCCAGTTTCCGATAGAGTTCGGAATGATAGATGCGGTTTAGGCACTCTTGAAGAGTCCAGCCATAGTCTTCTTGGAGGTATTCCACCATCCAACTGATCTTGCCCGGCAACAGCAAATGGAGCGTGTTTTGATCGATCTGGAACATGTCGTTATTCAATTTTGATTGCTTTCATAAAATGCAAGGTGGTAAGAGCTTTCTCTGTATGGAAAAGGTACTGATCCACCAGTTTATAAGTCTTGAGCTCATGGATCAGTGTCTCTACACTGATAGCCCCATTCTCATAAAGACCGAACTGTAGATACACTTTGTCATTGGCTACCGGACCATACACAATGTCGTAGTCGTGGGTGAAACCTTTGCGGGTTCTGTTGGCCATGACAAACTCAGCCCACTCTTTACTGGGTTCTGTGAATAGGAGGCTTTTGAGTTCTGACAACTTCTGGATATCCAATTCATATATGTTGACATAGCCATGAGGAGCGTGCTTTTCAACCATCCGTCGGGTTACCCATTCTTGGGCCTGTTGCTCCGAGGTCGTGGTGTAGAAGCCATCGCCATAATCTAATCTGCGGTTCGACTGGAGGATCTTGGGATGCGCTACAAGGTCTATACTGCCGTGAAATAATTTCATGATTGCTTGTTTTTTCTGATGTCGATAAATTCATCTATTTCTTCGATCAGCCATTGGCGGCCTTGGGTGTGAAGTGGTTCAAAGCACTGGCTTAGATAATCGATCACACCATAGTGGGTAAACAGGTCATAAACCTGTTCGCCACTCATCCCTTTTGCGGTTTTGTATTCCTCAATACAGAATGCAACGAAGAGGGCAATATCTTTTTCTTTCTTATCCATAATGATAGCTTCTTTCTGCGGCTTCGCCTCACAAGTTGGTGACAAATATAGTGATTTTCTTCCATCTCTCCGGCTGATTGACCGGAGGAATGCCGAAATAATTATCGGTGGAGAACCTGAAATACGATTGAAACCATTATCTTTGCAGCAAACAAGATGATATGAATTGTGATAGAAATCAGCATGAGGTATAAATGGATAGATCGGAACTGAAAGAAAAGAACAGAACAATTAGGGAACAAATCGGAAAGTTTTTCCTTGATATGGCAAAGTTGTCTTTTGCGGGTGTTGTACTTGCTAAAATGGCATATATAAGACCAGAAGACAGCTTTATGTCTGTAGTAACAACGATTACTGTTGGTTCTCTTTTGACAATTTCATTTCTTGTAATTGGTATATTAATTTTAAAATTATAGGTTATGTGGGACATGGCATTGTTTTTCGGTATATGGTTGATTGCAGCTATTGGGTTTATCATTTGGCTTTTATCCAAAAGAGGACGTCGTTGGCTTGCAAGCCTGTAACATATTAGTTATGTAGTTTTGTACGCTTTCTTCCATCTCATCGGCTGATTGATCCATTGAATGCCGAATTTTCCTTATTTCGCTATCATGTGAGGCTATTTCCTCAACTATGTAATTAGTGGGGCGAAGATCAACTGATTAGGGAGGCGTTTTTTGCTTCCGTCCCGATGCCGTTTTTGCTACCACGCGTGGTAGCAATTGTTTCCTCCTCGTAGTCGCACATTTTTCCACCTCGTGACAGCAATTGTTCTGTCGGCTGGCCGCTGATCCATCTCTTTCGAAGGGCTTTCGAAAGGTTCTTGAAGGAGGCCATAGCTGAACACCCAGCCGGGTCATCAGTAGTGACCGACCGTCGTCATCAGTAGTGACCCATGCCTTCGTTCTTCCTTCGCTCTTCCTTCGTTCTTCCTTCGCTCTTCCTTCGCTGTGACTTCGCTCTTCCTTCGCTTTTTCTGCCTGCTGGCTGCTGATCTATCTCACTCGAAGGGGTTCTCGAAAGGCTCTCCAAGGCCTTCATAGAGCCCCCGAGCGTAACACTTTGTTACGCTCCGAGGGCCAACTGTTACGCTTTTTTGGGGGTTGGAAAGAGTCGGGATTTGGATGGAAAAATTTTACATTCCTGTATATCAATGAGATGTGGAAATTTCAGTTTGACCTGCTGAGGCTTGGTACTCTTTTTTTCGAGCGTAACACTTGCCAAGTGTTACGCTTAAAAAAAATGTCACCTCTCTTCTTTACCTCCAATGAATGGTTCCCAAGGAAGCTGTGTGAGGGTTCGTCCGGTATTTTTTCCTCCGCATCAAGAAATGGCTGATAAAATAGTTTTTGGTTTCAAATTAATCCGTTATATTTGCGGTCTATCGTTGAATCCATAAACAGTAATGAACATGAATAAGCATACATATACTTTTTTGACCCTTTTCCTTTTGATCAGTTCCCTCTTCGGTAATCCGGTGAGAGGGGAGGTTACTAATACTTATTTCAAAGAGTTAACTCCAACTGGCGATAATCCAATATTATTTACTGACCAGACGATCAAAAGTCAGTATTTTTTGATCGGAACTCCGGGGAGCGATAGTAAATACTATTTCCTTAAAGCCGGTGAAAGTGGTTCTGCTTTCACAGTCTTAGCTTCCGATGCAGGAGTCAATCCTTCGGATCAAGGCTTAGCCACTTCCAATTGGGCAACCGATGTATCTGCTTACTTGTGGAAGATTGAGCCACATAAAATAACGGGAAGTGCCAATCCTACTTATCGTCTGAAGAATCAGAAGACAGGAACCTATCTGAAACTGAACGAAAGTAAGGATCTGCCGAAAAAGGATGATAATGCGACTATTGAAGTATTTGATTGGTTTACAGATTACAAATATTCTGATAGTGGATGTGTATTGACGTTCGGTTCATATGCTTTGACGATTGATAATGGTGTACCCAAAATAGTTGATAAGGCAGATAATAATCCTAAATTGTATGTTTATGCTATCAAACCCCAGCCCTACACGGCTGAACAGTTGAATTCGCACCAAGGAAATGGTTTCGAATTGGCAGCCTTGAGTGATGGCCAAAAAATGACAGTCTTGGACAATCCATTGTTAGATAAGAAATTGGTGGCCATTACATTCACGGTAGCTTCTGAAATTAGCTTGAATAAGACTACTGATTCAGCTCCCTCACCTGCCGAAGAATTGGCGGCTTTGAAGATCGTTGCAGGAACAGAGGCAGAAACAGCCACTCCAGGTAGTTCCCGCACCTACTTTATTGCCTCAGGTGCATCTAATTTATTGCAATATGTGGATAAATCCGGAAAGTTTACGATATCGTTCAATGCGCAGGATAAGAACAACCTGGCGAATGTTGTCAAAGCATTCAAGGAGACTGTTTTTGTTGCCGTCAATAAGGATTTGAAGTTCACGAATCAGATGTCCCCTGGCACTACGGTCGGTTTGGGTTATGATTATGCTATTTTTACCGGCCGTAGCCTGTTGGAAGCAACGGATCGAGATGTGCCCATTGAGAATGCCATGTTCGATGTGAAGAGTTCCGGTGTGGAGAATTTATTGATTACGAACCTGTATGCCAAGTTCCCCAAAGATGGGGTTTTGAGTGAACAGGCAAAAGATGAGGGTGGGAATTTAGTAGGTATTCGTCCCTTTATCTTGACCAACAACATGAATGCGGTTTCAGTCATTACGGCACCTTTCAATGGTGAAGGATATGTATGGACCATGATCGGATTCAGTCCCTCTTCCGGCTCTATTTCTTCGGATGATTTCAAGGATAAATCCGTGCAGTTGACCATAGCCGATCAGGAGGTCCGGAAGAGCAGTACGGGCAATCCGGTGGCTACCGATATTTTCATGAACGGTTGGCGCATTCTTCCCAACTGTTCCACCCAATTGACCCGTAATGGAGATAATGCGATTACCGGTTATGCGAACAATGTGACATTCACCCAACCCACTGCCATTGCAGGCGATAAGCCGGAAGGTGTGTGGACACTGACGAAAACAGACGGTTATTTCTTCTTGGCCAATCGTGAATCTGGTAATCAGATCTGTTTAGGTCAGATTATCTATCAGGTGGGAGAAAACCTTTATCAATTGCAGAAACCCTTGGAGGGCGATTGTCAAGGTGTTTCTGTACAGATCGACTCATTGATGTTGAAGGAGGTAGCCTTGGGTGAGTTGGACGGTTATGCCCATAGCCAAGCCGAGGGCGACCTGTTTGACAAACAGGTATTGGCTTCCACACCCTATAAGTTGGGTGTTCAGAATGCCACATTCGATGGAACACTTCTGTATGCGACTGCCATTAATGGTGAAATGACTGTCACTTCGAAACAAGAAGAGGGGTTGTCTCTTCTGTTGACACCTTGTGATACAGTCTTCTATGGTTATTCTACGAAAGATAAGGACGGAAAGGATGTTTATACGTTGCGTCGTGTGCGCTATGCTTTGCAGGATCAGAACACCGGACGTTTCATCAAGTATGATCTCGCCCAAAGTATGTGTGTGTTGGATGCCGGCTCTTACATCAATGCGAGTGAAGCATTGAGTACAGCCACCAAGTTTTATTTGAAAGAGAAAGATGCCTCTCAATACGAGCTGATTTTGAGTCAAGGGTATTATGATGCAACCAATAACAATCAATGGGTCGAGACAGGTGGCAACCTGAAAGTTTATACCAACACACGGGCTAACCTATCTTCTATCCAGCTCTATATGCAGATGTCTGGAGACAAGTTCGGGCTTTATACAAAACAGGATACAGAGGTGAAGGATGATATTTTGAGCAAACTGCTTGGCAAGAGCGACACGACGTTAGTGCGGTTGAACTTCCTCTCGACGATGAACGGATCGGGCTCGCAACCTTGGATGTTGGCGGTGGATGCCGACCGCTTCTTGGTGGAGGGTCAGCCCATCAGCAAGCCGAATATCGACATCGGTACGAAGGCCCAAGGTGGTCTGGAATATGAAGCGGTTCATTTCAGTCTGATTCTCGATACCGCTTACGTACAACGGGCGGGTGTGACGACACCTTTGTATTACATTGCGATGCCGTCCGACAAGAGCTCGGAACAGATCCAGCAGGTGGGTAAAAAGACGGTAGGTTATTACCTCTTTGCAATGACCGACTCGATCTATAATGGTGCCGATAAGAATACCCGGGAAGATCGCTACTGCTACCATTTCTGGAGCCAGCATAACCCGCGCCTCCGCTTCGTACAGGCTACACACGAAGGCGACACGATCTATATCGAAACAGCCAATCCGTCTGCCAAGGACACGATCCAGGCTGGTAGTACGGAGGGTGTTGCCTTGGCTACCCGCCAGCGTGCTTGGTTGGCTGCCCAGTCGGAGGGAACGGCCGGCAATCCGCAGAATAATACGAACAAGGGTATTAATTACGGTCTGTTTGCCTTCGAAGCGAACCCGAAAGCCACCGAGGGCAGTCTGGAATATGCGTTGTGGAATCCGGCCAGCAGCCGTTACGTGACCTATCTGAACGGCAATGTGGTGTTGACCCAGGAGCCTACCTATTATAAATTGGATGTGAGCCGTCCGGGTGAGGGTCATTTTGTGGTGGCCAACGAGCCGGTGGTTGCCGAACCGGAACCCTTTGCCGTGGTCGGCGGAATCGGTCAGGTGGAGATCTGTCAGGCAGCGGGCAAGCAGGTACATATATATAATATATTGGGTAAGGAGTTGGCCAACCGTCGGTTGACCTCCGATCGGGAGCAGATCGCCTTGCCGAAGGGTCTTGCCATCGTGACTGTGGAAGGTGAAACGGCTGTCAAAGTGATTGTCAAGTAGTATTTTCTTGAAATGGAATAGCACAATGAAACGCAATCTTCGACAAGATAGGAATCAATGGTTTTCATTCGCCTTATGCTTACTCCTGTTCTTGGGAGTAAGTATGGAGGTGAGGGGAGACGGAGTAGGATTTCAGAATCTGTATTTTACCCCTTTAAAAGATGGTACTGATTTAACGGATCCGGTCGTGAATAGCCAGTACTTTATGATTGGTAGCTGTGACTTGAATGACTATTATCACTTTTTAAAGGCCTCTGATAGTAGTACTACCTTTACTGTTTTGGATGGAAAGCCATCGGGTATTAGTACCAATCGATGGCCATCAGATATATTAGCCTATTTGTGGAAGATTGAACCCTATAAGATTCCAGGGAGTGCTGATTGTACATATCGATTAAAGAATTTAAAGACTGGTCTTTATCTCAAATTGAATGAAAGTACGACATTTCCTACTAAGGATGATGATCCGACGGTAGAGGTCTTCAATTGGTTCCCCAATTATAAATATGATAAGAATGGCGAGTATATCAGTTTTGGTAAATATTCTTTGTTGGTCTATAATTGGCCTATTATTAGTACAAGTCAGTCAGATTACAAAAAGTGTTATATTTATTCAGTCAACCCGCAATTCATATATGCTGATAAATTGAATGCGAAAGAGAGTAATGGATTTACACTCTCTGCATTGTCTGAGGGAAAAAAAATGCAGGTAGCAACTACTCCCTTGTTAGAACAAAAATTAGTGGCAGTAACTTTTAAAGAAGAGACAGGTGCAAGCATTATCTATAATCGTTCTGATCCAAATCCAAACGTTTCATTAGCTATGGATATCTTGGTAGGTAGAAAAGCCCAAAATATTACTAGTTATAATACACCTTATAAAGTACGGACTTATTTTATGGTTGATGGATATGGTGATTTGTTGAAACTTGCTGATGAAAAATATTGTGTTATTTTAAAAAAGAACAAAACGAATGTTGACAGTGTGGTCCAGGCATTCAAGAAGGCTGTTTTTGTGGCGGTAGATAAGGAACGTATTTACAACGATCCTGTGACGGGTTCTTCGTTGCCGATAGGGTTGGGTTATCGGTATGCTACATTCACTGGAAAAGAACTCTTGGAGGCTACCGATCGACAAGTATCAGTAGAGAATGCAGTTTTCATAATTGGTATGTCCAGCATTCAACATTTATATCTGATGAATCCGTATGCTTATTTCCCTACGAAAGAAGGAATTATGAGTGATTACGTTCCTTCTATTGGTAGTGGTAATGATGAAACCTATTCATTCCAAAAAGGTATCCGTCCATTTATCTATCAAGACAATTTAACCGGAAGTCCAATGCTGATGACAGCACCAGCTAATGGTCATTATGTATGGACTCAAATCGGTTTCAGTACAGATGCTGGCATTATTCCTTCCGATTCGTTTAAAGACAAGACCGTTTCGGTTTCCATTGCCGACAAAGAGGTGCGGAAAAGTGGGACGGATGCGGTTGCCACAGATGTCTTGTTGGAAAATTGGAAGATTTATCCGAACAGCACCACTCAAAAATCAGGTTCAGGCGAAGATATCACCTATACCAATCGGATACAATTTTGTCAGGCAGCCGATCTGCTGGCAAATCATCCGGAAGATTGTTGGACGTTGACGAAGGGGGAGGATGATTTCTTTTTGTTGCAGAATCGGGAGAGTGCCCAATCCATCAGTTTGGGAAAGATTATCTACCAGGATGGTGAAAATCTGTATCGCTTGGCCACTCCATTGGAGGGCGATTGCCAAGGTCAGTCGGTCAAGATTGATTCTTTGCGATTGATTGAAGTTAAGTTGGGCGAATTAGATGGTTATGCCCATAGTAAAGAGGCCGGAGATAGTTTCGACAAGGCTACATTGGCTTCAACTCCCTATAAATTAGGGGTGCTGAATGCTGCATACGATGGCTCAGTGATGTATGCGACGGCCTACAATGGCACGATGGCGGTCACCTCCAAACAGGATGAGGGCTTGTCGCTCGTTTTGACTCCTTGTGATACGGTTCCTTATGGTGTCTATACGGTTAAGGATGATAAACGCGTGTATGATTTGAAGCGGGTGCGTTATGCCTTGCAAGATCAAAATTCGGGCTGTTTCTTGAAATATGATCTGATGCAGAGCCTGTTGGTGTTGGACACAAAGCCTTACACCTCAGTGCCGGAGGCTTTGAGTGCAGCAACCCAATTCTATCTGAAAGATCGAGGCTTCGATCAGTATGAACTGATTGTGAGTCAAGGGTATTATGATGCGACGAATTACAATCAATGGGTCGAGACAGGTGGTAATCTGAAGGTCTATACCAACACGCAAGGCAATCTGTCCGCCATTCAACTGTATGCGGCCACGAGAGGTGATAAGTTTGGTTTGTTCACCAAACAATCCACCGAATCGACCGACAATATCCTCAACAAGTTGATCGGCAAGAGCGACACGACGTTGGTGCGGTTGAACTTCCTTTCGACAATGAACGGATCGGGCTCGCAACCTTGGATGTTGGCGGTGGATGCCGACCGCTTCTTGGTGGAGGGTCAGCCCATCCGCAAGCCGAATATTGATATTGATACGAAAGCACAAGGCGGTTTGGAATATGAACCGGTTAACTTCAGCCTGATTCTCGATACCGCCTACGTACAACGGGCGGGCGTGACGACACCTTTGTATTACATTGCGATGCCGTCCGACAAGACCTCGGAACAGATCCAGCAGGTGGGTAAAAAGACGGTAGGTTATTACCTCTTTGCGATGACCGACTCCATCCATAACAGTGTGGATAAGAACCGGGAAGATCGCTACTGCTACCACTTCTGGAGCCAGCATAATCCGCGCCTCCGTTTCGTACAGGCAACCCACGAGGGTGACACGATCTATATTGAGACTGCTAATCCCTCTGCCAAGGATACGATTCAGGCCGGTAGTACCGAGGGGGTAGCTTTGGCAGCCCGCCAGCGTGCTTGGTTGGCCGCCCAATCGGAGGGAACAGCCGGTAATCCGCAGAACAATACGAACAAGGGAATCAACTACGGTCTGTTTGCCTTCGAAGCCAATCCGAAGGCTGCCGAGGGCAGTCTGGAATATGCATTGTGGAATCCGGCAAGTAACCGCTATGTGACCTATCTTAACGGTAATGTGGTGTTGACCCAGGAACCTACCTATTATAAATTGGATGTGAGCCGTCCGGGTGAGGGTCATTTCGTGGTGGCCAATGAGCCGGTTGTGGCTGAACCGGAACCCTTTGCTGTGGTCGGTGGGATCGGTCAGGTGGAGATCCGTCAGGCTGCCGGCAAGCAGGTACACATCTATAATATCTTAGGAAAGGAATTGGCCCATCGTCGGTTGACCTCCGATCGGGAGCAGATCGCTTTGCCGAAGGGCATTGCCATCGTGGCTGTCGAGGGTGAGACCCCTGTCAAGGCGATTGTCCAGTAAGGAGGCTGATTCATTCCCTCCGTTTTCTGCAAATCCGTTCGTGATAGTCAACAGATTGGAGAAAAATAGCCAATCCGTTGACTATCATGAACAGAAGAGGTCATCCAGGACAACTTCTTGCTGGATTGAACCAGAGTAGGCATTGGGGAGCAGACCGAATGTAGAGACAAATGTCAGATGGACAGCTTTGTGCGTTTGGGTCTGCTCGATGAAAATACTCTTTTTTTGGCGAAGTTGCTGCTCATAGTCAGCCGTTAGGGAATAGGCAGAGAGAGAATATTTCATTTCACAAAGATTGATGACCTGATCGTTCCGGTCGATCAATAGATCGATTTGTGTACCCGGTCCCGACTCATTGCCCTCCTTACGCCAGGCATATACGTTGCTGAGAATCCCCGTGATACCCAATTTGGCTTTGATTTGTTGGATATGTGCCAAACAGAGCCGTTCGAAAGCCAAACCACACCAGACCCGGTGCACTGGCGAGTCGATAGAGGCAGACCAGAAATGTACATCGTTGTTCCGATTCTGTTGGATGAACTTGAAATAGAACAGGGTGTAGTTGTCAATCAGCTGGTAGAGTGCCAGTTTGGTTTTGTTCCCATAATTGTTGTATTTGCGGATGAAGCCGCAATACTCCAACTCATCCAACGCCTTTGATAAGGCACCATTGTTGGTGAGCTTGCCGGCATCGATCAATTCTTCACGCGTCATGCCCACTTTTTTCTGTCCGAGGAGTGTGACGATGTCCAAATAGATGGCCGGATATTTGAAGAGTGATTTATAGAGATGATCGAACTCGTGGGTCAGCTTGCCGTTTCGTTGGAAAAAGAGCTGGTCTATGTTCTGAGCCAAGCTTTTTCCTTTTTCCAACAGGCTCCAATAATAGGGAATGCCACCCAAGATCATGTAGCATTCGGCCAACTGGTAGCGACTCATCTCCAGTTGTCTGCTTTGGGTATATCGCTCACATTCAGCTAATGTAAAGGGTTGCAAAGCAATTTGTCGCGTGATCCGGTTATGTAGTCCGCCATGATCGTTGATGACCTTGTTGATGATCCACGAGGTGGCTGATCCACAAATGATCAAGAGAATATCTTTGCGGGCAGATACCCAGCCGTTCCAGAAGTGTTCGAAGGCAGAGAGAAAACCGGAACGGGCTGTGTCCATCCAGGGAAGTTCATCTAAAAAGACAATCTTCTTCTCGTCGGTCGCATTCTTCAACAGGGTGGAAAGCAGGCTGAAAGCCTCCAACCAGGATTGGGGAATGGGGCATTCGTCATAGCCGGCATCCCGGAGCGAGATGGCAAAGCTGAACAGTTGGTCCTTGGTCCTCCCTTTGGCCAGGCCGGTGTGCTGGAATGTGAATCGGTAATCGAACGTTTCCCGGATGAGGAAGGTTTTGCCGATCCGTCTGCGTCCATAGACAGCTACGAATTCGGAGGTGTCGGAGTTTAGGGCCGACCTCAAGATCTGTTGTTCTGCTTTACGACCTATTAACATGGCTTGTTGGAATTATGACCACAAATGTAACGCAAAAATCGCATATAATTTGCTAAATCTGCTCTTTTTGCCTCGATTTAGCAAATTATAGTTGCATCGTTGGCTGATGCAAGGAGAAATCGTATCTTTGCCCGAGAGAAAAAAACGATCGTTATGCAAGTACAAATTATTAATAAATCGCATCATCCACTGCCGCACTATGCAACACCTTTGTCGGCCGGCATGGATTTGCGTGCGAATCTGTCGGAACCGGTCGAATTGCAGCCTATGGAGCGGAAACTTATTCCGACAGGTCTTTACATCGCCTTGCCGCAAGGCTTTGAAGCTCAGATACGTCCGCGGAGCGGATTGGCTTACAAAGAGGGAATTACCGTCTTGAATTCACCGGGTACAATCGATGCAGACTATCGGGGTGAGATCCGGGTCCTGCTGATCAATCTGTCGGACAAGCCCTTCCTGATTCAGGATGGCGAACGGATTGCCCAGATGGTGGTGGCTGCCCATAGCCAGGTGGCGTGGCAGCCGGTGGAGGTGTTGGATGAAACTGAACGGGGTGCGGGTGGATTTGGCCACACCGGAAAAGCCTGATGCCTATGATCCGATCTTGTCTGTTGAGTATAGGTCTGCTTTGCTGTTGTTGGAGTGCCTGGGCACAACCCTCGCCGGCCCAACAGCGGAAGTTTGACTATTTCTTTTATGAGGGACTGAAACTGAAGTCGGCCGGTCAGTATGATGCGGCTTACGATGCGTTCAGCCATTGTTTGACATTGGATCCGAAGGCGGCTCCGGTGCTCTATGAACTGGCCTCTTTCCTGGCGCAGATGCAGAAGCCGGAGAAGGCGGTGGAACTGCTGAAACGGGCGGTCGAAAGTGACTCGACCAACTTTACCTATAAAATGGCCTTGGCCTCGGTCTCCCGGGGTGTCGGGATGTTTGGCGAAGCGGCCGAGGTGTATGAGGCCTTGGTGAAAGCCTATCCGGAGAAGGCCGAACTGAACTATTACTTAGCCGATGCACTCACCCAACAGGGGGAGTTGGAGGAGGCGATTCAGGCGTTGGATGCGTTGGAGTCCTCCATCGGCATGAATGAGACCCTCTCGATGCAGAAATATCGGCTCTACACCCAATTGGAACAGCCCGACAAGGCGTTTCGGGAACTGGAAAAGCTGGCTGAGAAGTATCCGATGGAGTCGCGTTATGCGATCTTGATGGGGGATCTGCATCTCGAAAAGAATGAATTGGACAAGGCGTATGCCTATTACCAAAAGGCGCATGAGCTGGATCCGGCCAGTCCCTATTACATTGTCTCCATGGCTAACTACTATGAGGCCAAGGGGGATCGGGTGGCTGCAGAGAGCCAGATCCGGAATGCCTTGGTCAATAAGGATCTGGATGTCGAGACCAAGGTGGGTATTCTGTCGCGCTACATCATGCGCCTGCAACAGTCCGAAGGGGGTGAGGAAAAGGCCAATGAGCTGTTCCAGACCCTGTTGGAGCAGCATCCGGAGGACATCGACCTGAAGATGATGTATGGCGGACTGTTGGCTTCGCAAGGTAAAACCGATGAGGCGAAGTTCCAGTTCCAGTTGGTGACGGAGATGGAACCGACGGAAGCCAATGCCTGGCAACAGCTGCTCAACCTGTCGTTGAAGGCGGAAGATATTCCCGAAATCAAACGGATCTGTCTGAAGTGTAACGAACTCTTCCCGGAGGCTCCGGAATACTATTTCTACTTGGGCATTGCCCATTATCAGGCGGGTGACTATCAGGCTGCCTTGGAGGCTTATCAGGCGGGTTTGAAGATCATCCCGCAGGAGAACCTGCCGCTCAAGTCGGACTTCTACGGACAGATTGGGGACATTTATCACCAGATGAAGCAGGATGAGCAGGCGTTCCAGTCGTACGAGGAGGCCTTGAAGTGCAACGAGAAGAATGTGGTGGTGCTCAACAACTACAGCTATTTCCTCTGCCTGCAGAAGAAGGATCTGAAGAAGGCGGAACGGATGAGTGCCCAGTGCATCAAGCTGGAGCCGGACAATGCGACCTACTTGGACACCTATGCCTGGATTTTCTTTACACAAGGCAACTATACCTTGGCGAAGTTCTACATTGAGAGTGCCTTGGAGAAGGACAAGACGAACAGTTCCGAACTGGTTGATCATTATGGGGATATTCTCTTCCAGATGGGACAACCGGACAAGGCGTTGGAACAGTGGAAACGGGCCAAGGAGCTGGGGAAGGATACCGAGGTGTTGAATCAGAAAATTGCGGAAAAACGATATATCGAAGATGAAAATGCGGAATAGTTGGGGTTGGATCCTGTGCAGCATGCTGTTGCTGCTGGCTGGCTGTCGCTCGTCGAAGCAGCCGGCAACGGGCACCGGTCAGGGATCGATGTCGCGCGAAGCCTGTTTCGAACGGTTGGAGGAGCAGATGTTCCAGTTCGAGACGCTCTCGGCCCGACTGAATGTGGAGTTGCGCTTGCCGGAGAAGGAACTGAGTTCGCGGGTGGAACTGAAGTTGGTGCGGGACAGTGCCTTGCAGCTTTCCGTACAGCCCTTCTTGGGCATTGAACTGTTCCGCATGGAGCTGACGACCGATAGTGTGAAGATTCTGGACCGGATGAACAAGCGTTATTTGGCTGAGAACTATGCCAAACTGCAGGGAGAGACGCCTATCGAGTTCAACTTCTACAACCTGCAGGCTCTGTTTGTCAACCGCCTCTTTTTGCCGGGTGAGCAGGCAGTTACGAAGGCTGCCCACCGACGTTTCCAGTGGGAGGCAGCCGGATCGGATGCGCTCTTGGAGACCCAAGACCGGATGGATTTGCGTTACCAGTTCCGGGTGGATCCCGAGGGCAAGCTGTTGGCGACCCATGTGCAGGATGCGAACGGCCAACAGGGGCTCTTTTGGGAGTATGCCGACTTCCGGGTGTTCCAGAAGCAGCTGTTTCCCCACCAGATGGTGTGTGAACTTGTTTCCAAAGGAACTTCGCAGGGGACCATTCAACTCAACTATGCCCGGATGCAGCTCAACGGACCGTTGACGATGAGTTTTGAGATTCCTGCCAAATATACACGTGTTACGTTTGCACAGATTGTCAAGGCGATTGGCAACCTGTCCTAAAGAGGAAAGAAGCATGAGAGCGATTGGGTTTATCTGTTTGTGGATGCTTTGTTCGATAGCGGTCTTCGGCCAGCAGTCGAATGCAGTCAAGCAGTTGGAAAAGAAACGGAAGGCGACCTTGGCCGAGATAGAATCGACCAATCAGTTGCTGAAGGAGACCAAGGCGACGGCCAAGAACTCCTTGAAACGGCTGAATCTGTTGACGCAACAGATCGAGTCGCGCAAGAAGGTGATCGGCCTGTTGACCGAGGAGATGGCTGCTATCGACAAGGAGATTGCCGGTATCCGTCGGCAGATTGTGGATCTGGAATGGGAGTTGTGCGACAAGCAGGAGAACTATGGCAAGTCGATCCAGCACCTGTACAAGCGGAACCGTTCGCAAGACAAGCTGTTGTTCATCCTCTCAGCCGATAATTTTGCCCAGTCGCTTCGTCGGATCCGTTACTTGCGGGAGTATGCCGACTGGCAGAAGAAGCAGGCAGAGGAGATCGTGAAGAAGCGGGACGAGATTGCCGGCAAACGGAAAGAGCTGGAGGAGACCCGTGCCTCCAAAGCATCCTTGTTAGGAACCCGTGAGGCAGAGAACAAGCAGCTGGCCGTTGAGGAGGCGAACCAACAGAAAGAGGTCAAAGCCCTGAATAAGAAACAGAAGGAGTTGCAGGCGGAACTGAAGAAGAAGCGGGCACAGGCTCAGGCCTTGAACAAACAGATCGAAAAGCTGATTGCTGAAGAGATTGCCAAGGCGGAAGAGGAGGCCCGGAAGGCCCAGGCACAAGCCAACCGTTCCGGTTCCACAGGAAAGGCGTCCGACAAGGCGGGCAGCAAGCAGCCGACGGGCGAGGAGCGTGTAGCCGAATCGAAAGGGGGCTATGCGATGACCAAGGTGGAGAAACAGCTCTCGACCAACTTTGCCAGCAACCGAGGCAAGCTGCCCTATCCGGTCAATGGCCGGCACATCATTGTCGGACGGTTCGGCCAGCAGCAGCACCAGGAGTTGAAACATGTACAGACCAATAGCAATGGTATTGATATACAGACCTCACCCGGTACCGATGCCCGGGCGGTGTTTAATGGGGTGGTGACACGCGTCTTCGTGTTGCCAGGCTATAACAATTCCGTGATCATCCGGCATGGTAACTACTTGACGGTTTATAGCAACCTGAGTCAGGTGTATGTGAAGGCCGGGGATAAGGTGACGACCAAACAGGCGATTGGCAAGATCTTTACCGATACGGAGGATGGCAACTCGACCGTACTGCATTTCCAGTTGTGGAAAGAGCGTACCAAGTTGAATCCGGAGCCTTGGTTGGATTGATGGTAAACCGATAAAGCAGCAAGCAGATGGCGAAACGTAAATATTATGTAGTATGGAAAGGGGTGAATCCCGGTGTCTATGACAATTGGGAGGATTGTAAGGCCCAGGTGCATGGTTTCGAGGGGGCTAAATTCAAATCCTTTGAGTCGGATGAGGAGGCCCGGGAGGCTTTGGAACAGGGCTATACGGCCTATTTGAAACGGGCTTCGTCTCCCAAAGCGATTGCCAATTGGGCTCCGGAATCTCCGATCGGGAAACCGATTCCGGAGAGTTTGGCGGTGGATGCGGCTTGCAGTGGTAATCCGGGAGACATGGAGTATCGGGGGGTTTATGTGGCCACCGGACAGGAGATTTTCCACATCGGGCCCTTGAAGAAGGGGACCAACAATGTGGGTGAGTTCCTGGCCTTGGTGCATGGACTGGCGCTCTTGCATCAGAAGGGGAGTTCGTTGCCGATCTATTCCGACAGCCGGAATGCCATCAAATGGGTGGAGAAGAAGAAGTGCAAGACGCTCTTGGAGCGGATGCCGGAGAATGAACCGATCTTCGATCTGATCGAACGGGCGGAGAAATGGTTGGCCACCCACGACTATACGACTCCTATTTATAAATGGGAAACAACGGTCTGGGGTGAGATTCCCGCCGATTTTGGAAGAAAATGAAATTACAGGAAGAAAGATGAGTGAGATGAAGATTGCTTTTGATGCCAAGCGTGCCTTTTACAATGGAACCGGATTGGGTAATTACAGCCGGTTCGTCATCAACAACCTGGTGCAGTATGCACCGGACAACTGCTATCAACTCTTTACTCCGGGTTTAGGGAATGCTCGCCTGCGGGCCCAACTGACTCCCCATGCCTCGTTGCAGACCTGCCTGCCCCAACGCTGGATAGACCGGCGGCTGCCTGCCTGGTGGCGTTCACACGGCTTGCTTGAGGATGTAGAGTCGCAACAGGTGGATCTCTATCATGGACTGAGCAACGAGTTACCGATCGGTATCGACCGATCCTCCGTGGCATCGGTGGTGACGCTCCATGACCTGATCTTTCTTCGTTTTCCACAACTCTATCCCCCGATTGACCGGCTGATCTACCGCTATAAATTTCGCAAAGCCTGTGAGATGGCTGATCTGGTCATTGCGATCAGTGAACAGACCCGGAGAGATCTGGTCTCTTTTTTCAGGATTCCTGAAACGAAGATTGAGGTACTCTATCAAGGGTGTGATCCGGTCTTTAGCCAACCGGTGACACCAGCGCAAATGGCGGCTGTACGTGCCGCCTATCAGTTGCCGGATTCCTATATATTGTATGTTGGCAGTATCGAGGAACGGAAGAATCTGCTTTTGCTGTTGCAGGCTGTGAAGGGGTTGCGGGAGCCGATTTCGGTAGTGGCCATTGGCCGGCGGACGGCCTACACGAAGCAGGTGGAGCGTTACATCCGCGAGCAGGGATTGGAGCAGCAGGTCCGGTTGTTGCATCAGGTACCGTTTCATGATTTGCCTGCCTTTTATCGAATGGCTTCACTCTTTGTCTATCCTTCTCTTTTCGAAGGTTTTGGGATTCCTATTATCGAAGCGGAATCCGCTGGATTACCGGTCATAGCCGCTACGGGATCCTGCTTGGAAGAGGCGGGTGGTGCAGGGGCACTCTATACTGACCCTCATCGTCCGGAGGAGCTTCGTAGCCTGATCCGGTCTGTCTTGACAGAACCGGGTTTGGCCGATTCATTGATTCGTCAAGGGGCGGAACAGGTCCGTCGGTTTGCTCCGGAAGGGTTGACCCGACAACTGCTCCAGTGCTATCGGCAGCTGCTTCACGGGTGAAGGGTTTCCTGAAGGGTTAGAAAGGCATCGGGTGCCGCTTGGCATACTGTTTCCAAAAGCGGGTTTGGTAGATCTGTACCCACCGTTCTGTCTCGGCTACATCCAGACCACACTGTTCGGCATAACTCTCTGCCATCCAGGTGAAGGATTGCTTGTTCCCCCAGATGTGGGCCAAGTTGGCACATCCTTTGCGGAAGGAGATCTTCCCAAAACGCATCCGGTTGATGTCGATGAGGTAGAAACGGGCCTGCCCGTCGATCCATTCAAAGAGAATATTGCCGGGAGAGAGGTCGGCATGATAGATACCTGCCTGATGCAACTGACCGACATAACGTCCCAACGCACGATAGTGCCGCTCTGCCTCGCTGGCCGATAGCTGGATCCAGTTGTAGATGGGACCGGCACTCAACTGCTTGCTGATGAAATAGCTCTCGTGCAACAGGCCCCCTCGATAGAACAGCAGGTAGGCAATGGGATCGGCTGTGGGAAATCCACGACGCTCCAGTTCGAACGCATATTCGTAGGCCCGTTGTGCCTTGGATTTACGGAAGAAGGTATAGATCAGCCTGTTGATCCAAATGGGTACCTTGAACCGCTTGGCGTTGATGGGCAGGTCTGACTCCTCCTGAAACACCCGGATTTCGTTTCGTGCCTTATAAATCACCCGTCCTTCGTGGGCAAAGCGTTGGGGCAGTTGCTCGACAAAAGGGGCTAACTGGGTATAGGAGGGGTTCAGACATTGTTTCATACCGAAGTGGATAAGCAGTTGTGAATGTGTTGGACGACCTCTTCCGGCTGGATGCCTTCCAAGCAGGAGAGATCACCCCAGAGGCAAGGCTTTTGGCCAAATACCGAACAGGGCCGACAGGCACGTTCCAACTGTATGCAGTCTTCCGGACGTTGCTGATACCCGTAGAAACCGGCATAGGGATGGGTAGCTCCCCAGATGGAGAGTACACGTGTTCCGACCAGGGAGGCAAAGTGCATGTTGGCTGAATCCATGCTGACCATCAGATCCAACTGGCTCATCAGGGCCAATTCCTGATCCAACGAGAATTTCCCCACTACATTCTTGACATGCGGATAGCGGTATTGCCATTCGTCGAGGATGGCCTCTTCGTAGCCCTTGCTGCCGAAGAGGAAAATGGTCATTCCCTCCTCTTTGGAGAGGGTGGCCAATACCTGCTCCATCTGGTCGATCGGATAGATCTTGCCCGCATGTTTGGCAAAGGGAGCGATGCCGAGCCAGTGTCCCTGCTTGGGACCCGTAAAGGCTTCTATCTGTTCCAGTGGAGCCGGATGTGTCTCGTAGAGTGAAGTAAAGGTGTTCTCGAAGGGGAATCCAGCCTGCCGGAATGTGTCGCCATACCGATCAATGACCGGCCGCAAGGGACGCATGACTTTCTGTGCAGGTCGAGTCAGTTGGGCCGTCTCTTGGCGGTTCTTATGCATGACAAAGACCGGCTTCCGCTTCAGATGGAAGAGGTTCCGGATGATCTTCGTCCGGATCACATCATGCAGGTCGATCACCTTGTCGAAGGGATACCTCAAGAGGACTGAGCAGAAACGCAACAGGCCCCACAGACTCTTTTCGGCTCCCTGGGTGTTGATCCCGATCAGCTCCACGTTGGAGGGATGGTTCTTGAACAGGGGAATCAGAAAAGCCTGTGTCAGGACTGTAAAGGTGTGTTGCGGATAGGTCCGCGCCACTGAATAGATCACGGGGATCGTCATGGCTACATCACCTATGGCGGAAAGACGGATGACGAGAATGTGTGCCATTATTGTTGACCGTATAGAATGGGGTTTAACGCTGGATCATTATACATCTTCATCTGCTTATAGACCTTCATGTATTTGCGGCCATGCTGAATGTCGTTCAGCAATTGGTCCAAAGCTGTGCAGAGATCCTTTTCCTGTTCCAATAAGATCCGCAACTTGGTTTCGCACTGGGTCCGATGCTCCTCGGAAGCCTCTTTGCGATGTGCCTCCTGTTGCATGTGATAAATCTTCAGCACCAGGATGGAGAGGCGATCGACAGCCCATGCCGGACTCTCTGTGTTGATGGTTGCATCAGGGGCAACCTGTATATCCTTGTATTTTTCCAAAAAGAAACTGTCGATCAACTCCACCAGATCGGTACGATCCTGGTTGGACTTGTCGATGCGTCGCTTGATGGCCAATGCCTCGACCGGATCAATCTGCGGATTCCGGATAATGTCTTCCAGATGCCATTGTACGGCATCAATCCAGTTTTTCAGAAAGAGGTAGAACTCGATACTCTTGACAGGATAGGGATTATGCACGGTGGCATCTACATGATCCGTCACGTGATAGGCTGCAGTTGCCTCTTCAAATAGCTGTACACATTGTTTACTGAAGCTCATAGCGGGAATTCTTGTTGATTCGATGGGTCAAAGATAGAAAATCTTTGGAAAATACTGAGCAAAGGAATGGGCGAAATTTTGGGATAAACGAGACTTTCTAATGTTGGGGTTGTGTAGGAGGCAAAAACGCCATTGCCCATTCCTTTGCGTAATGCTTCAGTATCTTTGTTTTCTGGATGCAAAAGTAAGGCAAAGGAATGGGTCGAATGTGCCAAAATGAGGTTGGTTTGTGCCAAAAGCGTGTGTCATGTCTCATTTTGACACAGTTTTTCTTGTTCATTGGACCAAATTCTTGACGTAATCCCAAAAGTCGAAGGCCTGCGTTTCCGGGGAAAGCTGGTTGGCCGGTTCGCCGGGCGGTTCGATACGGTAAGCGAGCTCTTGGGGAGTGAGTGTCACCCCCATGGAGGAGGCCATGCGGATGATGTTGGCTTGATCGTCCGTTTGCAGGTAGTGTAGCAGTTCCTGCTCTTTGGCCGGATCTGCATGAACTAATGTCAGGAATTGTTTGATTGTTTTCATTGTCTATGCTTATGTTGATTTGTTGTTATTGAATTGATTGTTTTGTCTGTTTATATTCAGAAGGGGTCATCTCGTAGCGGTTGCGGAAGAGCCGGTAGAAGGTGCGTCGGGACTGGAATCCCGATTCCTCCGCAATGGCCTCGATGGTATATTGGGGATTCTCCCGCATCAGTTGCAGGGAATAGTCCAGTCGTAGGTTGTTGACATACTCGTTGAAACTGCCTCCGGTATAAGTACGGATCAGCCTGGTCAGCCGGCTTTTGCTGATGAAGAACTGGAGCAACAGCTGGTCTGGACTGAATGTTGGCTGCACGAAGAGCTGCTCTCGCCGGATGTAGGCATCGATCTGCTGGAAGAGCTGTTCGCTTTGTAGGTCAGACGCATTCGCTTCCGGGTTGGCCTTAGGTTCCGGTTCCGATACCGGTGAGGTTGGTTGGCCGGATGGTTGTGGAACGGGTTGTCGATCAGCTGTCTGCAAGGCTAACAGGGTCTGTCGTGCCTCCTGCAAGGCCTGTTTGTCGGAAATGGAGCGTTCGATTTGTTGCACCAATGACCGGTTCTTCCGCTCGATACGCCAACGTTGCCAAAGGAGCCAAAGGGTCAACAGGAAGAGTAGGAGCAGGCTGATGCCGATGGCAAACTCCCGTTCATAGATGTGACGCAAGGCCACCTGCTGGTTATGGATGGTTTGCTTCTTTTCGTTCGACTCGTAGAGCGAGATCAATTCGAGGGAGGCAGCTTTTTGGTCACTTTCCGCCAAGAGGGTGGAGATACGGCTCATCTCTTGGTAGGTCTGGGCGGCTAATCCGTACGCTCCCTGTTTCTCGTAGATACCGACGATGATACTGAGCAGATTCTTATGTTCGTACGTGCCTTCATTCCCCTCTTGGATGAGTTGTGCTTCCCGTTTCCGGAGATAATGGATGGCTTCGTTATACCGGCCTGTTCCCTGCAAGTAGTTGTAACGCAAGGATTCACCTGTAGGGGTCTGGCTATAATCAGTAGCCAAATAGCGTTGATAGGCTTGTTCGGCCCGTTGGGGCTGATGGCAATTGATCAGCAGATTGGCATAGAAGGAGTAGATTTCGGCTTTCCGGCAGTCCAACAGTGATTGGTCCATGTCCGGCATCTGTTCGGCATCGGCAAACAGTTGCTCCAGCCGGTCGAGCAGCTGGACGGCTTCCGTTTTCCTTCCATCCGCTTCGTAGTTGTGCGATCGCAACTGGTAATAGTAGCACATCAGATCCACCAGATCGGCCGAAGGGTGTTCTTGGTAGAGCTGTTCCATCAAGTGAACGGCTTGATTCAGATAGGGTTCTGCCTCTTCCCGTAATCCTTGCTGTCGTTTCAGCTGGCCCATGTTGTAGAGGAAACAGAGCTCCATACGTGGATCCTTCAACGCACGTGCCAACTGGATGCCTTCGGTTGTATAGATCATACTCTCTTCATAATGACTGAGATAGAGGTGGCAGGAGGCCATCAGCTCGAGGAGGTCTAATCGTTTCATGGAGTCTTGTCTGCATTGGGGATCTTCGTAAGCCTGTTGGCCATATTGGATAGCATCGTTCAGATCGCCTCCGTTGTAGAGGCAGATGCCGGCCCGAAGCATTTGGAGTTCGTAAGGACGAAAAGCTTGTGCTGTTTCAAGACTATCGACCACCGCTAACCGTTGTGCCAACTGGCCTTCTGCAAATCGAGTCAGTTGGTCATACACGGTTCGCCAGTCGGCATAACTGGCGTGAGCAGGAAAGAGTGGGAAGCTGATGGCCAACAACAGGCAGAGGATGAGGCTACCCAATCGGAACAGGGATGGGTTGCTCGTTGGATCTGTCGTCTGTGCCAGGGTACGTTTATACTCCGAGGGCGTCATGTCATACCGTTCGCGAAAAAGACGGTAGTAGGTGCGTCGGGATTGAAAACCAGACTCTTCGACAATGGCATCAATGGTGTATTGGGGATACTCCTGCATCAAATGGATGGAGTAGTCCAACTTGAGTTGGTTGAGCCAATCGTTCAGATTGCCACCCGTCTGCTGACGGAGGAGGCGCACTAAGCGCGATTTGCTGAGCAGGAAGCGAAGCATCAGATCGTCCAGCGTTAAGGTGGGCTGCAAAAAACGTTTCTCTTCCAAAACGTACGATTCGATTTGCAGGAACAGTTGCCGATCCCGGGTCATCTCCTCCGGGGAGGAGGTTGCTGCAGCGGGTTTCGTCGGAGGTTGTGGGTTGGTTTCCATTTGCTCCTGGAGTGCTTGGATCTGCTGCTGGGTCTCAAACAGTTGTTGCCGGATGGTGAGAGACTCTTGGATTTTCTGCACCAAGAATCTGTTCTTTTTCCGGATCTGCACTTGTTGTACAATCAACCAGCTCGTGAAGATCAGCAGGAGTACCAATCCGATCCCGATGTACCAAAGCCGTTCGTTGGAAAAGCGGATCTCTTCCTGTTGCTGTTGGATGAGCCTGTTCTTTTCCTGCAGTTGATAGATGGAGTCCAGTTTCTGGGCGGCCTGTTGCTTCTGCTGGTTATGCAAAATCTCCAACTGATCGTACATCTGCCGAGAGGATTCATAGAGCCGGATGGAATCTGCATCGTGGATCGAATCTGCAGCACGGGCTGTAGCCCATAGCGAAAGCGTGCAGACGATCCACCATCCGCAGATCCAGCTGGTCCATTGGCTCCTTTTCCTCTTAGGCATACGGTTCTGTTGGAATGAGGTATGCAACTGTCGTTGGACTTATTTCAACGACAAAGAAATCGAGTATGATTTCAACGTGCTCGTCTCTCCGGTGCTGCCCACGTAACGTTTCAGCTCTAACGTCCGGGAGAGTTCAAACATCTTTACATCCGGATTGGTATTGTTCTTGATCTGGGTCTGCCAGTCTGCTTCTAATTTTTTGAGTGCCTCTTCTGCCGTTTCATAACGACTCAGTGCGTCTTTGTCAGCCTTGCTGGTTTCACCATCCTTGATCGAAGTCTTCCATTCCGTGCAATAGGTATCGTCGAATGTTTTCAAACCGGTAATCACTTGGTCATAAATGGAGGAATCAGAGCTGATAGAGCCCATTGCCTGATTAGTTTCTATAACCAAAGAGATTTTGTACAACACATCCGACTTTTCTTCCGAACAACTCATGGTCACTACTGCCATCAAGGCGAGAGCAAAAAATTTGAACAACTTTTTCATTTTACTTGTATTTAAATTATGTATTATCGTACAATTACTTTCTGCGATCCGATACCGTTCACACTTACCACATAACAGCCAGCTACCGGAGCGGTCAACTGCACTTCGTTGGAAGTGGCGGTCAGCTGAGCTGCCATGCGACCGGTCAGACTGATCAAGTGGATCTGGCTTCCTGCCAATTCGCCTTTGATCGTAATCACGTTACCTGCTACTTGGATTTCGTAAGCAGGAGCCACCTCAACGACCTCGTTGGCTGTAGTGCCCTGCTGCTTCAAAGTCGGATAGGCACCTGCCTTGAACGACCAAATTTCGGTGTCGAAACCACTCCAAGCTTTCCCAGATTTCATCTCGGCATCGCTCAACGGTGTGCAACCGGCATTGCCACTGTCTGTGCCCTCAAAACTGTTCTTCTCCTTGTTGAAATAGCAATTGGTGCAGGTGACATTTTTAGAGGTACGCGTCATGTTGTAGGCTTTACCATTGGTTGCATTCATGCTGCATGCATTATAGCAGTTGGTGATGGTTGCTCCCGCAAATCCACCGTTGCCAATACCGCAGACTTTGCCATATCCCGTGCCCGTGATGGTGAGCGATCCGGAGTTGTAGCAATCCGTAATGGAACGAAAACCATGGACGATTCCACTTACATCGGATCCACCTGTCAGATTTCCCTGGTTGTAGCAACGACGGATAACGCAGCTTTCTTTACTGGCGGAACCATACGTAATACCGCTGACCGAAAGCTCCTCCGAGGAAATGTCGATCAGATTGAAGCAATTCTCAATGACGGCACCTTTGGAGGCCGAAGAACAAAGCGAGGCAGCCGACACTTTCTTCACGGCAATTTTACCACTGACAATACCCAGGTTTTTCAAGGAACCTGCTTCGATCGTTGAGAACAGAGCAACAGAGTACCAGTCTTCGGTAATCTTTAAGTTGAGGATGACATGGTTGTCACCATCATAATGGCCTTTGAAAGGATAGGATTTGGATTTAGTACTGCCTATCGGTTGCCATTCGAAATTGCCCAAATCCAAGTTAGCGGTCTGCTTGAAATACTTGCCTTCAAAACCCTCCTCCTTGGTTACGGCAGTGGCCAAATAGGCCAGATTGGCCGGTGACTCGATCAGATAGGGATCCGCTTGTGTTCCCGAACCTTTGAATTCCGTAGCGGTTGTTCCGTCCCAGCTACCATATACTTCCCATTGAATTTGCGCACCTGCATGGAGGGCGACTACCAACATAAACAAACTCAGTAAATACTTTTTCATACGCTTTCTTTTTTTAATTTAGGTATTCGTATTAATGTTTTTATTTTTTTCTCGGCAAAGTTAGGATTATTCCTGCGTTCTGTTTTGTCCATCAGGGTCAATTTGTGCCAAAAGTGAATTGTCATAGTGTAAATTGGCCTATTTTTGTAGGAATAGAAAAGTTAAATGGGGTGGAAATTGTATCTTTGCACAATAAATGATGATTGATGTGATGAAGCAAGACCGTATGGTGACACCCAGTTTCTGTTGTATTCTGGCAGCCAACTTCCTCCTCTTTATGGGGTTTTATTTGATCTTGCCGGTTCTCCCTTTCTATTTGGTCGATGCATTTTCGACCGGCAAATCGACAATCGGCTTGGTATTGTCCTGCTATACGCTGGCGGCTCTTTGCATCCGCCCCTTTGCGGGTTATCTCTTGGACACCTTTGCCCGTAGGCCGCTCTACCTCTTGGCCTATTTCCTGTTTACAGCCTTTTTCGGTGGCTATATGTTGGCAACAGCTCTCAGCCTCTTTATTCTGTTACGTGCGTTGCATGGAGTGGCTTTCGGGATGGTGACCGTAGCGGGCAATACGATTGTGATTGACATTCTGCCCTCCTCCCGCCGAGGCGAAGGGTTGGGCTATTATGGCTTGGCCAACAACATTGCCATGAGCATCGGTCCGATGATCGGTCTCTTCATGCAGGGCCATTTTTCCTACAATGTCATCTTTGCTACCTCCCTGGCAGCCTGTTCGTTGGGTCTGCTGATGGCCTATTTGGTAAAGACACCCTACAAACAACCGATCAAACGGCAACCGATTTCATTGGACCGCTTTTTCCTCTTGAAAGGTACGTGGGCGGGCATTTCGCTCTTGCTGCTCTCCATCCCCTACGGAATGACGACAACCTATGTGGCGATGTATGCCCAGGAGATCGGCATCCAGTTGCATTCAGGTTTGTATTTTACCTTCATGGCGATTGGCTTGGCCACCTCCCGCCTCTTTGCCGGCAAGCAGGTCGATAAGGGACGGGTGACCCAAGTGATCTGTCTCGGTATGTACTTGGCTTGCCTCTGTTTCTTCACGTTGGCTGGTTTGAAAGAGATCATGGCCTGGAACAGTTCGTTCGGCTCTTACCTCTATGGGGCGATTGCCCTGTTGCATGGCATTGCCTTCGGTACGATGTTCCCGGCCTTCAACACGCTCTTTGTGAATTTGGCTCCCAATAGCCAGCGAGGAACGGCCACATCAACCTATCTGACCAGTTGGGATGTGGGCATTGGTATCGGTTTGATGGTGGGTGGCACCGTGGCGCAACGGCTTGGAGGTTTTCAATGGGCCTATTGGGTGGGAGCGGGCTTGACCGTCCTCTCGACCCTCTTCTTTCTGGTCTATGCGGGCCCTCATTTCAACCGTCACAAGCTCCGGTAGCTTGGTGAAGTGGGTTCACAGCAGTTCACAAATAGTTCACAAAGAATTCACTGAAAACTCAATTATATCCTCAAATTTGCGATGAAAAGGCTGAAAATTGTTGCTGATAATACAGTCCCCTATTTGAAGGGCGTATTGGAACCGGTGGCTGAGGTAGTCTATCTGCCCTCCCGTTCGTTCACCCCCGAAAACGTACACGATGCGGACGCATTGATCGTACGAAGTATTGATAAATGTACGCGAAGCCTGTTGGAGGGCAGTCGTGTCCGACTGATCACGACCGCCACGATCGGCTTTGACCATATCGACACGCACTATTGTGAGGAGGCAGGGATTGCTTGGCACAATGCCCCCGGGTGTAATGCCGCTTCGGTCGGCCAGTATGTGGTGGCAGCTTTGCTGACCCTATCCTTGCGTACCGGAGAGCCGTTGGCTGGGAAGACCATCGGGATTGTGGGCGTCGGACATGTGGGCAAGATCGTGGCCCGGCAGTGTGCCTTGTTGGGTATGCGCGTGCTGTTGAACGACCCGCCTCGGGCCGCTCAGGAGGGGGAGGCCGGCTTTGTCTCGCTCGAACGGCTCTCGAAGGAGTCCGATATCATTACGATGCATGTCCCCTTGACGCGAGAGGGCGATTATCCGACCTACCATTTGGCCGATGCTACCTTCTTTCAAGGGTTGCAACGGAAACCTTGGTTCATCAACAGCTGTCGGGGAGCTGTCCACGACACAGAGGCGTTGTTGACGGCCTATCGGACGGGACAGGTCGGTCAGTTGGTGATCGATTGTTGGGAGCAGGAGCCCAACATCTCCCGTGAACTGTTGCAGGCCTCTGCGATTGCAACCCCCCACATTGCCGGTTTCTCGGCCGATGGAAAGGCCAACGGCACGCGTGCCTGTCTCGAGCAGATCAGCCGCTTCTTCGGATTGACCTTGGAACGAATGGGACAAGTGGTTCCGCCGGCACCGGCTCAACCGGTTATTGATCTGAACCGTTGGACAGACCATCGGGTGGAGCAGGCGATCCTGACGACCTTCGATCCGCAGTTCATCGACCGGAAATTGAGGGCTTGTCCGACTGATTTTGAGTCGTTCCGGGCTCATTACGATCATCCCCGTGAATATGCCGCCTATCAGGTTCGCGGAACAAATTCTGAAGAGGCGGTGTTAATGTCTGCCTTAGGGTTTTGTAGTCTTTAAATAACTTGTATATTTGCAGGTATAAATCAAGAAAGGTACAGCATGGCAATAAGAATATTAAGTGTCGATGATGAACAGGATCTGGAGGTGTTGTTGTCGCACTATTTCAGGCGGAAGATCCGTAAAGGAGAATACGAGTTCTTCTTCGCCCACAATGGGGTGGAGGCACTCAAGTTGTTGGTGGCCCATCCGGATATTGACATTATCTTGAGTGACATCAATATGCCGGAAATGGATGGACTCACGTTGCTCTCCAAGATCAACGAACTGCGGAACCCGGCACAGAAGTGCATCATGGTTTCTGCCTATGGTGACATGAAGAATATCCGGACAGCCATGAACCGGGGTGCTTTCGATTTTGCCACCAAGCCGATTGACATGGATGACCTGGCCTTGACCATTGAAAAGGCGGCTGAGGAGATTCATTTCATCCAGGAGCGGGAACGGGAACATCATCAGCTCGAATCGATCCGAACCGACTTGGCCAGTGCAGGGGATATTCAAAAGGCTATTCTGCCCTGTGTATTTCCACCTTTCCCGGAGGTGACCGGTCTGGACATCTTTGCCTCTATGCGGCCGGCCAAGGAGATTGGGGGCGACTTTTACGATTTCTTCCGCATCGATGAGACCCATATCGGTTTTGTCATTGCCGACGTATCGGGCAAAGGTATTCCGGCAGCCCTCTTTATGGCCGTGAGCTGTACCCTGTTGCGGGCTATTGCCAAGACAACGCTTTCCAGCCGGGACTGCCTTTTCGAATTGAACAACCTGCTTTGCAAGGCGAGTGCCGACTCGATGTTTGTGACGGTCTTCTATGGTATCTTGAACCAGGAGACGGGTCAGGTCGATTACACCAATGCCGGTCACAACTTGCCCTACCTGCTTCATACAGACGGTAGTGTCGATACCCTGTCGAAGATCCCCAATTTAGTGGTGGGCGGTATGGAGGATTTCCCGTATCGGAGTGATGTGTTCACCCTCCAGCCGGGAGAATCCCTTGTGCTCTATACCGATGGGGTGACAGAAGCCTTCAATACGGAAAACGAGGCGTATGGCGAACGACGGTTGGAGGCATTGCTGGCTGCCCATACAATGGATGAGGCTCAACCGATTGTCGAGGCGATTGAGGCGGATGTCCATACCTTTGTGGGTGATGCCATCCAGTCGGACGATCTCACGCTTTTGGTGTTGCATCGTTGTAACTGATCCGATCATCCCGTAACTGTCGAAGTCTATGGATCCGCTGCAAGAAAATAATCGCTTCATCCTGTTGCTGCTACTCTTTCTGTTGATGAGTAGCTTGGGAACCGTAGCGTGGCTGTGGCGGAATAATCAGCAGTATCAGGTGGAGGCCGATCAGTTGCAGCTTCGCTTGAATGAGGCCAATTTAGCTAAAAAGGAGGCCATCATTACCCGTCGGGTCAGTCAACAGTTGGAGGAGATTGCCTACCAACAGAAGGATTTGTCCGACCAGCAACGGAAGGAGGCGGTTCATCAAACGGAACTGGCCGAAGAGATGCGGGAAAAGGCGGAACAGGAGCGGGAGAATGCTTTGGTTGCCCAGCAGTCTGCCCTGATTGCTTTTGAAGAGATGGCTACGCAGAAACAATTGGCCGAACAGCGGCAACGGGAGGCGGAGGTGGCCAAGCGTGAGGCCGATACATTGGCTTACCAAGCATTGGCCAAACAATTGAATGAACAGGCCCTGAGCATTCATCAGAATGTGATTCGGGGTACTTACTCATCCGATCGGGCTGCTTATTGGAGGGAGATGATCTCCATGATGGCCTATACTTCTTGGAAAATGGCCAAACAATATGGTGGAAATTGGTATGTTCCCCTGGAGATGCTGTTGAAATATAGTCAGTTGACCCGTTCCTGGCATCAACATCGGGGGGCGATCCGGGCTTTGCTCGTTGATAGCTCGGCTGTTCATCCTTATCAGGTAATTACCTGTAGCGACTATGGCGAGATCATCCGTTGGGTACCCACCTCGGACTACAATCTGATGCCTACCCCACTCTTTCAAGATTCCACGTTTGATTTTCGCTGTCTGCAGTTGGATGCGCAACGGCAAACGCTTTATGCCTTATCGGTCGATGGCCGGTTGGTCTTCTGGCACGATGGAGCGGTGGAGGTGGTACCGACCCGACTGACACGACCGGTCGGGATGGCCATCCTGGACGATCAGCTCTATATCGCCACCCAACAGGCGGTTTATTGCACGGCAATAGATGCTCTTCATTGGCAGGAACTCTACACCTCGGAGACCCCGATCACCTGTTTTCAACGGTCGGGAGGAGCACTTTGGATCGGTAGTGAGCAAGACCGGATCATGCGGCTGACTCCAGCGGGCCAGGTGGTACGGATGGAGGGCAAGCCGGTCGAACAGGCAGATGCGGTCACGGCCATTTATTGGGATCCATCCCGTCAGTTGTTGGCCTATGGTCGTCAGAACGGTTCTGTAGTGTTGCGATCCGATGAGCAGAACCTGGCCTACAATCGTCCGATCCCTGCTTCGGCTTCTCGCATCAGTGCGGTTCGGTTGATGGGTCCCCATCTGGTCCTGTCCAGTTTTGAGGGATTGCTGCTGCATTGGGAAATGGGGATTGACCAGAGTTCGTCTGCTTTGGATCAGGTAAAGGGGTGGATCTATTGTTTGGATCTGTCACCCGATCAGAAGTTGCTCTATTATGGTGATCAGCAGGGGGGTCTGCATCAGGTAGCCTATCAGCCGGATGTGATGGCGGCTGAGATCCATGCCCGGCTGGCACGCAATTTTACTCCTGAGGAATGGGAACAATACATAGGAAAGGGTTATCCGTATGAGCAGACAATTATTCCATAAAATTGTGCGCATTATGCTGCTGTGGCAGTGTGTCTGTTGGACTCTGCAGGCACAAAGAGGCATTCCTTTCTTTGTGAACTATGAGGCTGAGGCGTATGATGCGCATAACCGGAATTTCGATGTGGTGTGCGATTCGAAAGGCAATGCCTATTTTGCCAATTTCGAAGGCGTACTTTATTATAATGGTGACCGATGGAATATCCTCCGGACACCGGAGATGACCCGTATCACCCGCCTGTATGTCGATGGACAAGACCATGTATGGGTGGGTGGCTATAACTTCGTGGGCAAGATTGTCGCTGGGGCACAAGGCTCACTGAAACTCTTGTCCTACCTCTCTAACCAACGTACCAACTATCAGGTAACGCGTATCGGAGAGGTGCTCCAAATCGAAGGGACAGCTGATCGGGTACAGTTCCATACGGCTACCCATTGTATCTCCGTTGTGCAGGACACCTTGGTTCAATTTGAGAGGCAGGCCTATCAGGAACAGACCTTACTGGCCCATAACAACTTGAAGTTAGATGATGGCATCGACCTGCAGGTTGCGGAGGGGAAGGGTCTGGCTTTCTATCAGGATGGCCATTATCTCTATCAGCTGACGGCATCGAACGGACTTTGTAGCAATACAGTCCATGCGATTGCAACTGATGGGGCCGGTACGGTATGGGGGGCTACGGACAATGGCATCTTTGCGTTATATGCCCCCTCTTTTTTCACCCGTTATACAGCCAAGGAGGGATTGGTCGGTGAGATCACCTGCATCCGTCGCTACCAACAACAGCTCTATGTCGGTACGTTGCATGGACTTTTCCGCTTTCACCCGCGAACAAATTCCTTTGAGCCCATGTCGGCCATCCAGCAGGCCTGCTGGCAGTTGCACGAGGTCAAGGGACGCCTGTATGCCGTCACCAGCAATGGGCTCTTTTGTCTTCAGGGGGAACAGTTGCACTCCCTTTCGCAACGTAACCTGTTCAGTATGGCGGCAGATGCTGCCGGTCACTTTTATGTGGGAGGATTGGACGGTATCTACCGTATGCAAGGAAACCAGGAACAGCTGTTGTCATCGGTGGAACGAGCCATGAAACTCCATCTCTATCACGACCAACTCTGGGCAGAGACGCTCTATGGCGAGATCTATCAGCTGGATCTCTTGGAAGGACGCGTCACCCAATTGGATTCCATCCAGGGTCTGTCCTATCGTAGGGGCAATAAACTCTATCACGATCCGGTAGCGGATGTTCTCTATCTCTTTTCGATTGACGGTATTTTGAGGTGGTCGGATATTGACCAACGTTTTGTGCCCGATAATGGTCCCTTACAGGCCTTGGTTCAGCAAGGACATTGGTGGCCGGGTGTGGCTGTTTCGAATCAGGCCCAACAATCGTGGGTGACCGGTGGTGATGGCAAAGAGGTGATCATATTAAATAAAGGTAGGCAGGATCCGTTGTTGCAGGCGAAGGTGCATCTGTTGCACGACTATGCCTTGCGGGTACTCTATGTGGAGGAGGATGGTGTCACTTGGGCGGGTGGAAATTTCGGTCTGATCCGGATCGATCTGCAGAAGCGGGACGATGCCTTCTTGAACCAGGCCTCGGTTGCCATCCGTGCGGTCTTGTTGCCATCCGATTCGCTCTATGCCGATACCCCGCTGAGCGATGCAGGTCAGGTGGTTGCTTCCGGCAAGGGGGTGACCCATCGTTTCGCCAGCCAGTACCGTACGGTCAAATTTACCTTTTCCACTACAGCCTGTTCGGTGATCGAATCGCCCCGTTATGCCTATTATTTGGAGGGGTATGAGTCGGACTGGAGTCCTTGGCAGGAGGGGCATGAAAAGGAATACACGAATCTCCTGTATGGCTCCTACGTCTTTCACGTCAAGGCCATGGATGCGTTTGGCCGGGAGACACCGGTCTGCAGTTTTGCCTTTGTCATCGAGAAACCCTTCTATTGGGAGTGGTACAGTCTGTTGGGCTATTTCCTGCTCTTTGTCGGATTGATGACCGCCTTCTTCAAGTGGCGTACCTATAAATTGCGGCAAGAGACGTTGCGGCTGGAGCAGATCGTGCAGGAGCGCACGCGCCAGATCCGGACACAACGGGATGAGATCACGGAGAAGTCGCAACGGCTCCAGCAGGCATTGGAGGAGTTGAATGCCGCTCAAGAGCAGCTGATCCGACAGGAGAAGGCGGCTACTGTGGGTAAGTTGACACAGGGACTGATCGACCGTATCCTGAATCCGATGAACTACATCATCAATTTCTCCCATCTTTCCAACGGTCTGCTGAAAGATATGCAGGAGGATCTGGAGGAGGTAGCCGACCAGATTGATACCGATACGTACGAGGATCTGGAGGAGATCCGTGAGATGATGCAGACCCATCTCCGCAAGATTGAAGAACATGGACACAATACCTCCCGCATCCTGAAGGCGATGGAGGAGTTGCTGACCGACCATCGTTGCCATTTGGTACCGACGGCTTTGAATGGTTGGATGCGACAACTGATCGAACAGGCCAATGCCTCCTATCGGCAGGAACTGGAGGAGTTGGGGATAAGCATCACTTGCGATTACCTGCCTGACGAAGTGGAGGTGGACATGGACCCGCTCCTGTTGGGACGTGTGCTGCTCAGTCTGGTGCAAAACAGCCTCTATGCGCTTCAGAAGAAAAAGGAAAAAGGTGCCTTTGCAGCACGACTGGAACTGCATCTCCGTCAGCAGGACGAGGAGGTGGAGATCCGGCTGTATGACAATGGAAACGGTATCGACCCGCATATTATCGGAAAGATTTTCGATCCCTTCTTCACGACCAAGACCTCTTCGGAGGCGGCCGGAGTAGGGCTCTATCTCTGCCGGGAGATTCTGCTGAATCACCATGGCCATATCGAGGTGCAGTCTGAAAAGGATCAATATGCCCAATTTGAGATCCGTTTCCCGATCCATCAACCCTCAAATACAACAGACAATGAATGAACCGAAGGATTTGAAACAGCAAATAGCCGACTTGCAGCAACAGATCTTGCAGTCGGAGAAACTGGCTTCGCTGGGATTGCTCAGTGCGGGCATTACCCACGAGATCCAGAACCCGTTGAACTTCGTGATCAACTTCAGCCAGATGGCAACGGACCTGGTGGACGACCTGGAGGAGTTGCTGGAGGAGGAGCAGATCGATCTGGACGATCCGGCTCACGAGGAGTTGGCCGAGACGTTGCGTAACCTGCGTCTCTATTTGGCCAAGATTGCCTCCCATGGCCATCGGGCTACAGATATTATCCAGGGTATTTTACGCTATTCCCGTGGAAAGGAGGATCTCTTTGTCCCGACCGATATGGCACACCTGCTGAAGGAGTATGTCTGGCTCTCCTATCATGCGATGCGGGCGAATTTGCCCGGTTTCAATGTGACCATCCACGAGTCCTATGCCTCCGACCTGCCGGAGGTGAAGGTCATTCCGCAAGACATCAGTCGGGCCATCATCAACCTGATGAACAATGCCTGCTATGCCGTCTGGAAACGGCAGAGCCAGGAGACGGATGCTTATCAGCCGACCATTTCGGTTTCGGCCCGACAGGAGGGAGACAGGCTGGTAATTGTCATGGAGGACAATGGGGTGGGTATGTCGGCTGAGGTACAGCAAAAACTCTTTACTGCTTTCTTCACCACCAAACCGGCAGGACAAGGCACTGGCTTGGGGCTCTCCATCACCCGTACGATTATCGAACATAAACATCGGGGAACCATCCGGTTCGAGTCAGTCGAACAGGATCATACCCGTTTCACCCTCTCAATTCCGATGAATCTATGAAACAGTTTCTGCTCCTATGGATCGTTTGTTGCTGCCCGTTGTTGCTGCAGGCCCAGTCGGTTCAGCCCTCTGGCAAGGAGTTGTTGTTGCAGGCTCAGGCCGATTATCAGATCGGTCGGGTGGAACAGGCCATTGCCACGTTGGAGAACTTTCCATCCACTGACGAAGGATCGATGTTGGAGGAGGTTTATCGGCTATTGGCACTCTGTTACCTGGCCCAGGATAATGCGAATCGTGTCAATCGATATGTGGGCCTGTTGCTGAAAGTGGATCCCTACTACACCATCCGTCTCGATGATCCGGTCCGTTTTGCCGATCTGATCCGGGCCAACCGGGTGGAGAAACATACCTTGGTGACCGCTTCCCAACAGGCTGAGACCCTGGATGAGGCTCCTGTACCAGTGACCTTGATCACCGAAGAGATGATTCAGGCCATTGGAGCCCGTACGCTTCAGGAGGTACTGACCACCTATGTGCCGGGTGTCTTTCCGTTGGAGGGGAACAATGTCAACCTGAGTATGCGTGGGGTCTATACCTCCACACAGGAGAATATCCTGATCCTGCTGAATGGCCACCGGCTGAACAGTCACTCCTCCAATGCCATCTCGCCTGACTACCGTATCTCGCTGGAGAATATCAAACAGATCGAGGTGTTGCGGGGAGCTGCCTCTTCGCTCTATGGCAATGTGGCCTTGACAGCCGTGGTCAACCTGATCACGAAGGTGGGTAAGGAGGTGAACGGCCTGCAGGCCAGCTATTCGATGGGTAACAACCAGACGTATAAGGGAAACCTCCTCTTCGGTCAAGGCAATTATAATAGCGACCTGCTGATGTGGGCTTCGCTTTACCATTCGCAGGGGGAGAAGTTCGACATTCCCTGGACAAGCGAAGATGCCTACGGTTATCAGCCCCAAGCGGGCTCCATCTATGTGAATGGTTACAACCGGAAACCTACCTACGACTTGGGTCTGAACTATGTCTGGAACCAGTTCAAGCTGACCCTCAATCATCGGCATGGCAAACGGGTCAGTCCCTATTCGGCGGTTATTACGTCCATGTACGATTATGACCGCTATGCGAAAATCAACGGGAATCGGCCCGGGCGGAGTACCGCTTCGACCTTTGGTGTGCTGCAATATGCCAATACCTTCCACAATACCAGTGTGGATGCCTCTTTTTCGGTGGATTATGAGCATATCTCGCACTATGTGGTTTTAGGGGATGTCACCTCCTCACCCATGACCGTCCAGAACGAACTCTATCCGGACTATGTCTCCGATACGGTTGGGGTGTTTTACGTGACCAACTGGCGCAACCTGACCTTCGGTGGTGAGGTGCGAGCCTTGCAGAAATACCAGTGGGGTGCGATGACGGGTAACTTTTTGCTCGGATTGCAATACGAACATTTCCATGCGTTTGACAATAGTTTCCAGATGGGCGACCATTTCAAGCACATTGGAATGACCGTGTCGAACGAGGATAGCTATACATGGTATGGTATGGGTGACCGTTTGTATTTCGTGCAGAATGGTGTCGAACAGAATTTCTCGGCCTATAGCCAGATTAAACACTATTTGTTTCCTCGGCTGATTCTGAACGGAGGCTTTCGTTACGACCGGAAAATCCGGTATGACCGGGAGAAACTGAATGAATTCTCCCCTCGTCTCTCCCTGATCTATCTGCCGAATGACCGTTGGAACGTGAAGCTCTCCTATGCCCGTTCTTTTGTGGATGCTCCCTTTACCTCCCGGACTTTCTCCTGGCATCACCTGTTGCCAGAAGAGGGATTACAGCCCCAACACCTGGACAGTTGGCAACTGTCGTCCAACTGGCGGTATGAACCTTGGCATTTGGAATACGATGCCAACCTGTTCTATACTCACGTGACGGATTTGGTCCAAGTGGTGGAGAATCTGTTTAGCAACGGAGGAAACCTGCGGATGATGGGCTTGGAACAGAGCCTTACGTTCCAATTCCCCCATTTGTGGATTCATGGCAACCTGACCTACCAGCATTTGTTGAACCAGACCGACTATACGGCCAACGATACCTATGTCTATTCGGTCCCCAACTTTCTGATGAATTGGGTGGCCGAGCAGGACCTGTCGCCTTGGGTGAAGCAGTTGCGTCTCCATGCCAAATGCTCCACCTACAGCAAGCAATACTTCAAATATGGTTGGAGCGTGTTTCATGGTCCGGACGATTGGTACTTTGGTCGGGATCTGGTCCGCATGCCCGCCTATGCTTTGGTCGATGTAGGTCTCCGCTACAGTTGGCATTGGTTCGACTTTCAGTTCGACTGCAAGAATCTGTTCGACCACACCTACCGTTTGGGAGGATCCAGTGTCCCGATTCTGCAACCGGGACGATCCTGGTTAGGTACGGTCCGTTTCCAGATCCGATAGTTGCATTTACGGACAGATCCACTGCTGGATCACCTCCGGATAATAGCGATACTCCAAAGCGTGCACTTTGGCAGCTACCTCTTCGGGCGTATCTTGCGGGTCGATCGGACAAGCCGCCTGGAAGAGAATCCTTCCTTCGTCGTAATGGGCATTCACCAAATGAATGGTGATGCCCGACTCCTTTTCGTGGGCTGCCACCACGGCCTCATGCACATGCATCCCATACATCCCCTTGCCGCCATACTTGGGCAAGAGGGCCGGATGGATGTTGATGATCCGATCGGGAAAAGCGGCCAAGAGCCGGTCGGGTATCTTGTTCATGAACCCAGCCAGGACAATGTACTCCACCTCGTACGCCTGCAACTGTTCCAGGATAGGTCCGCCATCGGCAAAGGCCTCTTTCGGGAAAGCGAACGAAGGTACCCCCAAGGCCTGCACGCGGGCATGAACCCCGGCCTTGGCGTGATTGGATAGAACTAACGCCACGTGGATCGCATCGCTCGATGCGAAATAGCGGCTGATATTTTCGGCATTTGTGCCGTTTCCGGATGCAAAAATGGCAATATTCCTCATGATTTTCATTGTTTATATGCACAAGAATCAAAAAAATGTGCAGGTTTCCGCATTTTTAGCTGATTATATTTGTTTCATAACATAAAAAATGCGTTACTTTGCACTGCAAAAATAAAAAGTATATTCGTATTTTATTAATCTAAATTGAAAAGTTATGTCTGAACAAGAAGTTGCTGAAAAGGTAAAACAGATCATCGTTGATAAGTTAAGTGTAGAAGAGACTGAAGTTACAAACGAAGCTAGCTTCACGAATGATTTAGGAGCAGACTCTCTTGACACAGTAGAGCTGATCATGGAGTTTGAGAAGGTGTTTGATACAACTATTCCTGATGATCAAGCTGAAAAGATTACAACAGTAGGTGATGCTGTTAAGTACATCTTGGAACATCAGAAGTAATCCCTTTATTCATCTATGGAATTAAAAAGAGTCGTAGTAACGGGTCTTGGTGCTATCACTCCGTTAGGCAACACCCTCGCTGAAACATGGGAGGGGATTGTCAACGGAAAAAGTGGTGCCGGACCTATCACTCAATTTGACGCATCCAAATTTAAGACACAGTTCGCTTGCGAAGTGAAGGATTTCGATCCGTTGAAGATCATGGATCGGAAGGAGGCTCGCAAGTGCGACCGTTATTGTCTTCTGGCCATCGATGCAGCCAAGCAGGCTATTGCCGATGCTGCGATGGATTTGGACCAGGTAGATAAGAACCGTATCGGTGTGATTTTTGCTGCGGGTATTGGTGGTATTAAGACCTTCGACGAGGAGTTGTTGAGCTATGCCAAGACAAAGGACTCGATCGGACCTAAGTTCAATCCCTTCTTCATCCCGAAGATGATTGCCGACATTGCAGCCGGTCACATCTCCATGATGTATGGATTCCACGGCCCGAACTTTGCAACGGTATCAGCCTGTGCTTCATCTACCAACGCCATCAGCGACGCATTCAACTACATCCGTTTGGGCAAGGCCAATGTCATTGTGACAGGTGGTGCTGAGGCTGCTATCTCAGCATCTGGTGTGGGCGGATTCAACTCCATGAATGCGTTATCAACACGAAATGATTCGCCGGAGACCGCTTCTCGTCCCTTCAGCAAGAGTCGTGATGGTTTCGTCATGGGCGAAGGATCGGGTTGCTTGGTACTGGAAGAGATGGAACATGCGTTGGCTCGTGGTGCGAAAATTTATTGTGAAGTAGCCGGTACGGGTATGTCGGCCGATGCTTACCACTTGACCGCTTCCCATCCCGATGGCTTGGGTGCCAAGTTGGTGATGAGAAATGCATTGGAAGATGCAGAGATGACTCCAGCCGATATTGATTACATCAATGTGCACGGAACATCTACGCCCGTGGGTGATATCTCAGAAGTGAAGGCGATCAAGGAGGTATTTGGAGACCATGCCTATCAACTGAATATCAGTTCGACGAAGTCCATGACAGGTCACTTGCTGGGTGCAGCCGGTGCGGTGGAGGCCATCTTCTCCATTTTGTCTATCCGCGATAATATCATTCCGCCGACGATCAATCATACCGAGGGTGATGAGGATCCCGAGATTGATTACAATCTGAATTTCACATTCAATCAGGCTCAGAAGCGAGAAGTCAGAGCTGCATTGTCCAATACATTTGGATTTGGAGGACACAATGCGTGCGCCATCTTCAAAAAATTTGAGAAATAACGTGTTGGGTACTGACTTACGCTCTTGGATAAATAAGATAAGGCTCCTTACAAAAAAAAATAAGGAGCCTTTTTCTTCTTTGAGGCAGATCATTGGTTTTACGCCTCGCAATGTGCAACTCTATGAACAGGCCTTTGTCCACCGTTCCTTTGCGGTAGCCAAAGGTGATAAATCCTTCAACAACGAACGCCTTGAATTTCTGGGCGATGCCATTCTGTCGGCAGTTGTCGGTCACATGGTCTATCAGAAGTTTCCCGACAAGCGGGAGGGCTTTCTGACCAATATGCGGGCCAAAATTGTCTCGCGCGATTCGCTCAATCGGGTAGCCTTGGAGTTAGGTCTGCAGGACCGGATGCAGATTTCCACCAAAATCCATTCCCATAATAATTATATGTATGGCAATGCACTGGAGGCATTGGTGGGAGCCATCTATTTGGATTTAGGGTATGAAAAGTGTCGCGCCTTCATCGAACGGGTGTTGATCTCCAAGCACATCAATGTGGAGAAACTGGCGCATGAATCGGTCAACTTCAAGTCGAAGTTGTTGGAATGGAGCCAGAAGAATCGCATTGAGGTGGAGTTCCGGCTGGTCGATACACAGACCGACGAGGATTGCAATCCGATCTTTCAGACCACCTTGCTCATTGCCGGTATGGAGGTGAGTACGGCTTCTGGCTATTCCAAAAAGGAATCGCACCAGTTGGCAGCCCAAGAGGCGTTGGCCAAATTGCGTACGGACCATGCGTTGCAAACCTATATCTATCGACTGAGGCAGCAACAGAAGGCCCAGGAGGCTGCACAAAAGGCAGCCCTGGTTGCCACTCCGTCAACGTCCGAAGAAGATGCCCATCCGTCTGCCTTGCAGGATGAGGTCGTGGTCGGGTGTCACTAACTTCAGCTTGCCTGCCACCTCCGACAAGGGTACGGAATCGACCTGGTCGCCATGGATGCAGACCATCCGTCCGAATTGTCCGTTGGCAATCAGTTCCGAAGCATGACCACCCAAACGGGTCGCTAAATTACGGTCGTAGGGTGAGGGGCTTCCGCCTCGTTGGGTATAGCCCAAAACCGTATCGCGTGTCTCGATGCCCGTCGCTTTTTCGATGGCTCGTGTAATATAGTAGGAGGGACGCCCCTCGTCGGGTGTCCCGATACCTTCCGCTACCACCACGATGGAATAGGGAATGCCGCGACGGGCCCGGTCGAGAATCACCTCATTGATCCGATCCAGGTTGTAGCCCAATTCCGGCAAGAGAATCACGTCGGCTCCACCCGCCATGCCGGCATACAGGGCAATCCATCCGGCCCGATGTCCCATCACCTCGACCACCATCACCCGTTTGTGTGAGCTGGCTGTCGAATGGAGGCGATCGATGGATTCCGTTGCAATATCCACGGCCGTATTGAATCCGAAAGTCACATCTGTTCCCCAGACATCATTGTCGATGGTCTTGGGTACACCAATCACATTCAGTCCCAACTGCGAGAGGAGGTAGGCGGTCTTTTGCGTCCCATTACCTCCGATGCAGACCAGACAATCCAGACCTAACTCCCGGTAGTTCTGCAGGATGATCTGGGGCTTTTCCTGATCGCCCGACGCCAACATTTTCCGGAAGGGTTTTTCCCGGGAAGTTCCCAAGATGGTACCGCCCAAATGGAGGATACCCGACAGACTTCGTTCGTTGAACTGTTCGACATCCTGATTCAAAAGGCCGATAAAGCCGCTATGGATACCGATCACCTCCATACCGTAATAATTCAAAGCGGTCTTGCCGACACCGCGTATGGTTGCATTGATGCCTGGACAATCTCCGCCAGACGAAAGTATTCCTATTCTCATCGCACTATTCTTTTATCGCCTATAAAGGTAGATATTATTTTAGAATAGTTCCGCTTGTCATCCCTATAATCTGCAAAGAAAAACGATTAATAATCGTATTACCGTCGAAGTGAATAGCTATCGCGATGGTAATTCGTATCGGGATATGTTAAGCCTTATTATACTGAAAGCGTGCAGATAATTCCAAATAATCCTTACATTTGCCCTTTAGAATAATAAGAAGGAGGCCATGCAATGAAATATCCGATCGGAATCCAAAGTTTTGACCAGATTCGTAATGATGGTTATGTGTATGTCGATAAGACAGCTTTGATCTATCAGTTAGTGACAACGGGAAAGATCTACTTTCTGAGCCGTCCGAGACGGTTCGGCAAGAGTCTGCTTGTATCCACGCTTGAACATTATTTCTTGGGACATAAAGAATTGTTCAAGGGATTGGCCATGGAGCAGTTGGAAAAGGACTGGCTGGAATATCCGGTGTTTCATATCGACTTCAATGGGGATGACTTTGAACAGGAAGGCATATTGCAAAAACGGATTGAGGACTATGTCGGTAATTGGGAAGAGATTTATGGGAAAGGCCCTCATGCCCAGACGATCGGCAACCGCTTTGCCTACGTACTGGAACAGGCTTACAAACAGACGGGCCGACGGGCTGTTGTCTTGGTGGATGAATATGACAAACCCATTTTGGATGTACTGGACTCAGGCAGCACAACCCTACAGAATGGGAAGGAGATCCTGTTGGAAGAACAACATCGTAATATCCTCAAAGGATTCTATTCCGTCTTCAAAGGAGCCGATCCTCATTTGCAGTTTGTCCTTCTGACAGGTGTGACCAAGTTCTCACAGGTGAGTGTCTTCAGCGGATTCAACCAGCCGGATGATATCAGTATGGTGAGGGATTTCGAGACACTCTGTGGGATTACCAAAGCGGAGTTACTGTCTGTCTTCCCGGAATCCATTCGTCAGTTGTCTGTCGAATTGGATTTGGACGAAGATCAAACCATCCAAGTACTGAAAGACCGATATGATGGTTACCACTTCGGAAAAAGGATGACCGACATCTTCAATCCATTCAGCATCTTGAAATGTTTCCGGCATTTGAGTGTAGAGGATTACTGGTTCGCATCGGGTACCCCCTCCTATTTGGTTCGTCTGCTTAATCATTCCAAAGAGCATATCAACGAACTGGTACATCGCTATTACCGTCCGGAAGAGTTTGTCGATTACAAGGCGGATGTCGAGCGGCCTTTGCCCATGATCTATCAGAGTGGTTATCTGACCATCAAGGATTACAATCCCCGGCGCAACACCTACCTGCTGGATTTTCCCAATAAAGAGGTGCAGAACGGATTCATCTCTGTTCTGTCAGCCGGCTATTTCAAGACAATTACTCCCGGAAACAGTTGGATTCAAGACGTGACCGATGCCTTGGAAGCGGGTGACTTAGACAAACTCGAAAAGCTCCTGACTGCCTTGTTATCAGATACTTCTTACCGGATGCAACGCAAAGGGGATCCCATCGAATGCGAACGCTATTTCCAATACACGATCTACTTGGTCTTGCGGATGATCAGCATCTATTCTGTCTTCATCGAAAAGGAGCAAAGCCAAGGCCGTGTCGATTGCATTGTAGAGACTTCGGATTACGTCTATATCTTCGAGTTTAAGCTGGACGGTTCTGCCGAACAGGCTTTGCAGCAGATCATGGATAAAGGTTATGCCAAGCCTTATCTGACCGATCCTCGCAAACTCTATCAGATTGGGGTGAACTTCTCGTCCGAGACAGGAACGATTGAGGAATTTGAATATGTATAAGAAGGAGTATAATGAAATTACTGATAATAACCGTCAATATATTGATGTTACTTTCGTTTGGCTGTCCCAGATAAAACCTTTATCTTTGAAACGGAATGGGGGCTGGCGTCTCCCGCAAAAAGCAATAGCTTATGGGCACATATATAAATAAAGGTAATAATGCTTTCCGTGACATTGTGACTCACGAATATGTCGATAAGACATCGTTGATCCCGCTGATCAACGCAACGCTCAATTCGGAGAACCGTTACAGTTGTGTGACCCGCTGCCGACGCTTTGGCAAGTCGATGGCCGCCAGAATGTTGTGCGCCTATTACGACAAGTCGTGCGATTCGCGGGAGTTGTTCGTGGGGCTGAGTGCGGAGAAAGACCCCTCGTTTGAAACCTATCTGAACCAGTACTATGTCATCTGCATTGACATGACAGACTTCACAACGAAGTACAGAAATGAGAAGGATATTGTAAGACTTATTCAGCATGATGTAATGGAAGAGGTCTTGGACGTTTTTCCTGATACAAAGACAAAGGAACGGGATGACCTGATGGATATCCTTTACGGTATCAGTGAGCGTACAGGTGACCGTTTCGTGATGATTATCGACGAGTGGGATGCCATCCTGCGTGAGATGGGAACGGACGAACAGATCTCAACATCATACGTCGATTTACTTCGCCGACTCTTCAAGGGTTCCGGTTCGAACAACGTCTTTGCCGGGGCATACCTCACGGGTATCCTGCCCATCAAGAGATACAATACGGAGTCGGCTTTGAATAACTTCTGCGAATACTCCATGATCCGCCCGGGTAAGATGGATACTGCACTGGGTTTCACCCACAAAGAGGTGGAGGCACTATGTCAGAAATACGATATGGACATTGTGGAGATGGAACGTTGGTATGACGGTTACCGTATCGGAAAGGCATCCCACATCTTCAATCCCTATTCTGTCATGAAGGCAATCAACGAAGGGGATTATGGAAGCTACTGGTCCACTACAGGTGCGTACGACTCTGTCAGGACCTATATCCAAATGAACTTCGACGGACTGAAGGACGACATCATCCGGATGCTCTCGGGAGAGCGTGTGTATGTCAACACGTTGAAGTTTCAGAACGACATGCACATTGTAAGAGGCAGGAATGACGTCTTGACCGTCCTGATCCATTTGGGCTATCTGGCCTATGACATCAATTCGAAGGAGTGCTATATCCCGAACAAGGAGGTATCTGATGAATTTCTGAATGCCGTTGAGGATACTTCCTGGACTCGGTTAGTGGATGCCATTACGGCTTCACAGAACCTTCTGGCTGCCACCCTCTCCGGCAACGAGCAAGCTGTGGCTCAAGGCATTGATCTGGCTCATGATGAGCATACCAGCATTCTTGCTTACAACGATGAAAACTCGCTTGCCTGTGTGCTTACCATCGCCTATATCTGGGCCAAGAACGAGTACATTATTCATCGTGAATATGCCACCGGCAAAGGCTATGCCGACTTGGTGATGATTCCCCGTCGCAATGTCAACAAGCCTGCCCTTATCATCGAGTTAAAGTTCAATCAGTCCACCGATGCCGCCATCCAACAGATCAAGCGGAAAAACTATCCTGCCAAGTTGGCCGAATATACGGGCGACATCCTCCTCGTGGGCATCAACTACGACAAGAATACCAAACAGCATACGTGCCAAATAGAGCGTTATCGTATGTGATATTTTTGATGTGTAACCTTTAAAATAGATATCATCATGAGACTATTAATGTGTTTGCTTTTTACATCCTTCTTGATGAATGCCCAAGAGAAGCGTTCATGTATGGAGATTGATTTCTCTAAGGCATATAGTGAAAAGACTTTGTCACTTCAGAGCTTGGCAGAGGTTGAATATGTTCCGTTAGAGACTACCGATGAAGTGTTGTTAGGCCAGATGCCTAAATTAGCGGCAGTGACGAACAACTATATCGTATTGTTTGAGTGGAGATCGGGTAACATATTTATATTTACGCGCAAAGGGAAAATCGTGTCTCATTTTAACCATCGGGGAAATGGTCCTCAAGAATACAATCGGATTAGCAGTCTGGTGTTTGATGAAACCAACGAAGAAATCTTCATTTCAGATCTCAATAAAGTGCATGTCTTTTCTCTGCAGGGAACTTATAAACGGAGTTTTTCATTGCCTGCCGAACATGAATACGTCCTGTTTCAATATACGAACGATCGGTTGATCCTGTATGAGAAACCGGCTTTGGCTCTTCAAAGCGATCCCAAAGAAACGAAGCCCTATCAGGTTATATCCAAACGAGACGGGAGCCGAACAGCGGAATTGAACATTGCTGTCAAGAACAGGTTGTCAGACAGAATGGTCATTCCTGTTGAGGGTGGATTTACATCAGCCTCTTTTCGTGTTCCGCAGAATATGTATTTCGGGAAACAAACGATGATAGCGGAAATCACTTCCGATACGATTTACCAAATGTCGCAAGCAGGTGATCTGCATCCTATCATCACGCGCAAACCATCGGTTCATACAACCAATCCACATCAGGTGTGGGGAATCAGCCTGACAACATCGAAGTTCATTTTGCTGGAAACGGTTGTGCTCGACGTGAAGAATTCGCAAGATGCCCAATGGATGATCAACTGCCATTCGGGACAAATTGAAAAGGTCCAGATAAAAGATGCTGAATTTTTGACCGAACAACGAACCCCGAAAAAATGGGTACCTAAAGAGAGTCCGTTGATCGAACAGAATCAAATGGCGGAATTGATTCCCGCTGCTGATATGTTGGACAGTTCTGAAAGGAAACTGTTGAAAGGAAACGGCATGGAAGTGGCCAAGTCGCTTCAGGAAGATGACAATCAGGTGGTTCGCATATTAACTTTTAAATAACCAATCATGAAGTACGTTTTATCGGTCATTCTCATATTCCTGCTGTGTAGTAGCCTGCCTGTCTGTGGGCAAGAGCCTGCCCAATTCGATTCGTTACTGTCATC
>JAFBIU010000019.1 GCA_021531775.1 Parabacteroides distasonis
CTGTCAGAAGGACAAACTTCAGATGGGCATCAGCTCCTTTGAAGACGGAATAGAATCCTTTCAGGATATTCCGGTGCTGCTCTTCCAACAGAATCTCCTGACCATCTTCTATGGTCATTCTCCCCGAATCCAACACATCCAGCAAGGGCTTGTCATATTCATCGATCAGGACAACAGCCCGTCGGCCTGTCTGTTTATGCGCCTGTTCCAGCACGTAGGCAAAGCGGTCTCCCAAATCTCCTTTAACTGGGAGTGCACCATAGATTTGTTCCCATGCGGTCAGGTATATATTGATCTTATTTTCCAGATTACCAGACTTTTCAAATTGGGTATTGTTGAAATCCATGTGAAACACCGGATATTCCAGCCAATCCTGTTCCAACAACTCCATGGCCAATCCCTTGAACAGTTCTTTGTGACCCAAGAAATAGTGTTCAAGCGTAGAGACAAGCAGACTCTTGCCGAACCGCCGGGGACGGCTCAGAAAATAGATACTGCCTGTCGTGACCAACTGGTAGATCAAGGCTGTCTTATCTACATACACATATCCCTCGTTACGGATACGGTCAAAACTCTGGATGCCGATCGGATATTTCATTGTCTTATCTCCTTCTTTTTATCTGTAGGGCAAATGTAAGGATTATTTGGGAAAGTCGTATAGAGGGATCGTTTTTATCGGTAGTAAGAGAAAGATGTCCGGTTGGTTATCTGCATGGTGAGTGGATCATACGATAGATGGCCTCCGAACATATTTGAGAAGGTCTGAGAATATATATTCAAAGGATGTCCGGACGTCGTCAAACGATCGTTTGACGGCTGTCAGGCAGTTGTCTGACGGCCATCAAGCACTTGTTTGACAACATCAGACAACCTTACGGAATAGCATTCAAGAGAGATGGGATCCATTATTCATCGGAATGGAGAATTACAGGTCGATGGGGATACAAAGATAAGCACAGATTCGGCCATTTGTTCATCCTTTCCCTTTATTAACCAAATAAATGCCCCAAGTGGCCAATGCTCCGGCAATCAGGTAATGCGTGTAGAAGGTTTCGCCCAAGCACCAGCAGGAGGTGACTGCCCCGATAAAGGGAATCAAGGAGTTGTAAATAGCTATCTTACCGACGGGATTACAGCTGAGCAATTTGTTATAGAGCGCAAATCCGGTCGTGGAGATACCGATCAGTAGCAGCAGGTAGAGCAGTCCCAAGGGTGTGATTTGCGGTAGGGTACCACCGATGAAGAGACTGGGGATCACCAATAAGATGCCACCCAAGGCTAAGCTATAGCCGGTGCCGACAAAGACATCCACACGCTGGCTGAGGCCACGTGTCATGAGGGAGGCGATGGCCGAACTCAAGGAGTTCAGGATGATCATGCCGTCTCCCAACCAGGTAAAGCGCGAGCTGGAGGTCTCATTGCCCAGGTTGAGGGCCAAGATGCCCAAGAAACCCAAGAGGCAGCCGACGACCTTGCGGGTGGTCAGCCGATCGCTCTTGAAGAAGAGGCAGGCCAGAATGACGACCGTAAAGACGCTCAACGTGTTGATGATGGCTGCCCGAGCCCCTTCGCTATGGGAAAGTCCAAAATAGAAAAAGGCATAGTGGAACGTCGTGTTGAAGAGGGCATACAGCAACAGAAACCCCAGGTCACCGGTCTGACGCAACCGGAAACGATGACGGGTCGCACGGGCCATGGCCAAGATAATCAACCCCGAAAGGGTGAAACGGATGCCGGCAAAGAGCATCTTGCCACCGGTCATGTCCGGGGTGATGGCAAACTCCTGGAAACCCAATTTAATCAACGGATAGGCCCAACCCCACACAATAGCGGCTGTCAATGCGAAAATCGCTACCCAAAAGGGACGTTGAAAGAGGCTTTGAGGAGCCTTTTCATTCAGTTCATTCATATATGCAATCTACTTTTGAGAGCACAAAAGTACAGAGAATATTTCACTTCTTGATCAGTTGGCGGGCGGTTTCGATCAGGGTGTCATACCCTCGTTGCTCATCTTCCGCTTGGAGCGAGACAGCCACATCCGGTGCAATGCCGAACTCGGTATGTTGCCGATCGATGTCGAGCATGGGCGAAGCAGAGAAACGGATCGTCCAACCGTTGGGCAGTTCCGACATGAAAGGGAAGCCACTGCCGCCACCGGTCGTATCGCCCACAATCGTCGCATAGGGTGCTATCCGCATCTTCTGCACAAAATCATTGGCGGCACTGTAGCAATGGCGGTTAGTAAGTACGACGACCGGTCGCCACCACTTGACATATTCGGAGGGCTCCAGATAGAGCGGATAGGGGTCGGAGAAATCATCGTGTCCCTTGCCGGTCTTGTGCTGCACATAACCGACGTGCGTCTTCTCCTTCAGAAAATGGGAGGCAATCCGGTCTGAATTGTCGAGCGATCCGCCACCATTTTCCCGAATATCGAGGATCAGTCCCCGGCAATCCTTGAAACTCAGCAATACCTGATTCAGATTACCATCACCCACACCCGAAGAGAAACTCCGGTAGGTCACATAGCCCACCGAATCGGGCAAGAGGATGGTATATTTCATGCCGCCGGCAATCCGATAGTCCTTCCCTAAATAGGCCGATTCGAGTTTCTCGCTGTAATTCCGGGGGTAATCTTCGTACCAATCCCAATAGCGCGACATGTCGAACGAAGAGATCAGGTTGGTATGTCCATCTTTCAATTCCCGCAACATCTCCGCCATCAGATCGAACAGGGCATACTGATCCATCGTATCCGTGACCTGTACCCGATAACGGTCATGCACCTCGTCCCAATCGATCTGTTTATACGAGAAGAAGCAGTAGTTTTCATCCAAGATCCGCCATAAGGCCTCGAAGTTGGCCACGGGATCGGAGGTGTATTCCTCCCCCTTGTCACAACTGGTTCCCCCTACAAGGAGCATCAGGAGGAGGACATATATATAATAATGTATAGTTCGCATGCTGTTCTTCGTTTAATGAATCAAGACAAACTTTTTGACCACTCCCAACAGGAAGGTATTGGACAGGATATGCGACCGGATGCTGTTGATATGGGTGGCATAGTGGTCATGCAGGAAACCGGCCCGCATCACCCACGAACCGACCGGCAGATCGACAGTCAGGTAATGACGCATCACGAATCGATTGTGGAAGGACTGGAAATGCACCATACCCGCATGATTCCCCAACCCGAACATCTCATAATAGGACTGGCTATAGTGGGGCGCAAAACCAACACCCATCATAGGCAGGTCGAACTGATAACGCAACAGCATCGGATAGGAGCCGATCTGTAGCCGATAGAGCAGCTGTGTAGTCAGATTCAGGCTGATCTGTGCCTTCGCGGAGACCGGATTGTTGGTGTTGCGGGTATTGTAGATACAGCCTCCCATCAGTTCGCCCGATGCTCCGGCCAACCAAGTGACCGGCGAAGCCCATGGAATCTGATACAGATAGCCCAGGTCGTAGTTCAGCAGAAAGCCATAGTCCGTGGCTGATCCGGCACCATTCCGGGTCTTGGCAAATTGCAAATCGATGCGTTGCTGGCGGGTGACCCGTCCCTCGGTCCGTTTCAGCTGACGCATCCGTTCATCACGCAAGCGCACACCCCAACCGGTATAGCGCGATTCAATGCCGGGTGTCAAGTAGGTATCCATCAGGTTATAGCCGCCAACCCCCACCATCGTCCCGACGATCACCGGATAATCCATCTCCGAGGTTTGTTGGGCGATCAGCGGTTGCGACAAGCAACCGACCAGCCACAGCCCAAACAGTTTAATCCATTTTCCCATACAAGCCTGTTTTAAAAGAGTTTCATCTGTCCGGTCACCTCATCAATCAGGTCACTGTCGCTGGGACATTCCGGCTCTGGGGTGGCAGACGGATCGGCTGAAGCATCATCCGAAGCACTCTCCTCATCCTCCGTCACCGGTACAGGATCGGGGAAACGCTCCGGTTCCAACTCGTTGATGGTCTCAACCTCATACATCGTCAACCGCTTGCCTTTGGCCTTGAATCCTTTGACGGCGATGAAAGACTCGGCATCCACCACCAAGGCCTCCCGGAAGGCATCGCCTCCCCCAAATACGACTTCGATACGGGGATACGCCTCATCGGTCAGCAACAGGAGCCGACTCTTCGGATTCTCACCGAGGAAATTCTGCTTCCGGGCACTCGATTCCAACTGGAACCGTTTCAAATAGGGATACTTCTGGTCGGCATCGTAGAGGGCTACGGTCCATACCTTCTGCGGATTGTATTTCTCGATGATCAGGATATTATCATCGTAATGGTTGCTCAAGTCGAAGTTGGTCGTATAGAAATCACCATTCTGCAGGATGACCAGAATCTGGTCTTTGCTGTGGAATTCGCCCAGCTCCTCGCCTCGGCCATCATAATTCAGACGCAACACATCCCGGTCGAACCATACCTCCCGTCCGCCTAAGGTTGAAGAGCCCCGTTGCTTTAACGTGATCTTGTGAATATCGGCTTTGGTCAGGATATTACCCATCGAACCCCGTCCCTTGATGGCAATCTCGCTGAAATTCTTTTCAAACACCAACAACTTCTGGCGTGGTTTGGGCTTCAGGATCACCTTGACCGATTCCGCCTCACCATTCGGATTGGCACTGAAATAGAGAATACGGGAGCCTTCCGTCCCTTTCGTCAGGTTGTACTCCTTGTCGCGGGCCACACCGGTTACGGCAAAACGCTTGATGTAATTGAAGCCGGCCTTCCCGTCGCGATAAACCACATTGTAGATGGTACGCGTATCGTTCCGTTTGAACACATTGAGATAGAGAATATCCTTTCCGACAAACATCTTCTCACACACCTTCACGATCTTGTAGGTGCCATTGCGATAGAAGAGAATCACATCGTCAATGTCAGAACAGTTGCAGATAAACTCATCCTTCTTCAAGCCTGTTCCAATAAACCCGTCTGCCCGATTGATATAGAGCTTCTCATTGGCCTCGACCACTTTGGTGGCCTCAATCGTATCGAAATTGCGTACTTCGGTCAGTCGTGGATAACGCTTGCCATACTTTTCCTTTAACGAAGTAAACCAGTCGATGGTATAATCCACAATGTGTGCCAGATGATCATCCACTCGGGCTATCTGCTCCTTCATCTGTGCAATCAGTTCATTGCATTTCTCGGAGTTGAACTTCAGGATGCGTCCCATTTTGATCTCCATCAGTTTCAAGATATCATCGCGGGTCACCTCCCGCACCAGTCGTGGCTTAAAGGGTTCCAGACGATGATCGATATGAGCCACTGCCTCATCCATATTCTTGGCATTCTCAAACTCGGCATCCTTATAGATCCGCTCTTCGATGAAGATCTGTTCGAGGGAGGCAAAGAAAAGAGCCTCCTCCAATTCACCCCGCTGAATCTGCAGTTCACGGGTCAACAGCTGTAAGGTGCGGTCGGTCGAACAACGCAACACATCACTGACCGTCAGGAAGTGTGGTTTGTCATCCTGGATCACACAGCAGTTGGGCGAGATGCTGATCTCGCAATCGGTAAAGGCATACAGGGCATCAATGGTCTTGTCGGAAGAGACACCCGGAGCCAAATGCACCAGAATCTCCACCTCCCGAGCGGTATTATCATCCACCTTCTTGATCTTGATCTTTCCCTTCTCGTTGGCTTTCAGGATGGAATCGATGACCGATGAGGTAGTTTTCCCATAGGGAATATCCCGGATGACCAAAGTCTTGTTGTCCAGCTTACCAATCTTGGCACGGACCTTGACCGATCCACCCCGTTCCCCATCGTTGTATTTGGTCACGTCGATGTAACCACCGGTCTGGAAATCGGGATAAAGCGCAAACGTTTCTCCCCGCAAATAGGCGATCGACGCATCCAACAGTTCGTTGAAATTATGTGGCAGAATCTTGGAAGAGAGTCCGACGGCAATACCCTCGACACCTTGTGCCAACAGCAAGGGAAACTTCACCGGGAGGGTCACCGGTTCCTTGTTACGTCCGTCGTAGGAGAGCTGCCATTGGGTCGTCTTCGGATTGAAAACCGTATCGAGGGCAAATTTCGAGAGACGTGCCTCGATATAACGGGGAGCAGCCGCCCCATCACCCGTCAGAATGTTACCCCAGTTACCTTGGCAGTCGATCAGCAGATCCTTCTGTCCCAACTGCACCAAGGCATCTCCGATGGAGGCATCACCGTGCGGGTGAAACTGCATTGTGTGTCCGACAATGTTGGCCACCTTATTGTAGCGGCCATCATCCAACCGTTTCATGGAGTGCAAGATACGACGCTGCACCGGTTTCAGTCCATCCTCGATATGAGGGACAGCCCGCTCCAGAATCACGTAGGAGGCATAGTCCAAAAACCAGTTCTGATACATGCCTGACAAGTGGTAGGTCACCCGACCATCTTTCCCCGGTACTTTGTAGTCGGAGTGCGTGGATTCATTCAGTTCTTCCGCTCCATCCTCGGATTGTTCTGCGGAGGAATCGTTTGTTATCTCATTCTGAGTCGTCTTATCATCTTCTAAATCTTCCGGTCTCATGTCTTCTTGCGTCGTTTAAATAATGCAGTAATCTTTTCAGCGTGTAAATATATGAATTTTTGATTACTTTTGTGGCCAACAAAACGAATAATCTGTATGACAAATCTTTTATCCAAGTCATCTAATTTGAACATAGCCAGAGAACTGAGAGACTATGTACTGATTGCCACCGGTCTGATTCTGTACGGTATAGGATGGACCGTTTTTCTCTTGCCCAACGACATCACGACGGGTGGTGTCCCTGGTATTGCCTCCTTGGTTTACTTTGCCACCGGTTTCCCGGTCCAGTACACCTATTTCATCATCAACGCTATTCTGTTGATGCTCTCGCTCAAGATCTTAGGTTTCAAATTCAGTTTGAAAACCATCTATGCAGTCTTTGTCCTCACCTTCTTCTTGGAAATCATCCAGCAATGGGTCGGTGATATGCACCTGTTGGCCGACCAGCCCTTCATGGCGTGCGTGTTGGGTTCCTCCTTCTGTGGAGCAGGTATTGGCATTGCCTTCTCGGCCAACGGCAGTACAGGCGGTACGGATATCATTGCTGCCATCATCAACAAGTATCGCGACATCACGTTGGGACGTGTCATCATGTGCTGCGACATGTTGATCATCGGCTGCAGCTACTTTGTCCTGCACGACTGGGAAAAGGTGGTTTATGGCTATGTGACCCTCTTTATTTGTAGTTTTGTACTCGACCAGATTGTGAACAGTGCCCGCCAGTCGGTACAGTTCTTCATCATCTCAAAGAAATATGCCGACATTGCACGGGCCATCAACAACATCCACCGAGGTGTGACCGTGATCGATGCCACCGGTTTCTATACCGGCCAAGAGCAAAAGATCATGTTCGTATTGGCCAAAAAACGGCAATCGACCACCATTTTCCGGATCATCAACGATATCGATCCCACGGCATTCGTTTCACAAAGTGCCGTTATCGGTGTGTTCGGTGAGGGCTTTGACCATTTCAAAGTGCGTCACTCCAACAAACCCAAGGAGACGACTCCGACCACCTGACATCGAACAGTTGATTAGCGACAAGCGGGAAAAGCGGTTCTTTATAGCGTATCAAGAAAACCGATATTCCCGCTTTTTTTAGGCCCTTACCCGATACAACGTATCTGCACAACCTCTACTTTTGTGCTGTAAAACATAATTAAAGAGCAATTATGTTTAGGTTATCGATTTAATTGGTTTAAAAGAAAGAGTGTTATGAAACGTATGTTTAAACTTTTTTGGAGTAAATGTATTCGTTCCTTGTCCCTTGTGGGAGAATCAGTGTTAATGACTCAGGGTTATAATCAACGATGATAACCCTTATCTGAATAGGAACAGGTGCCTCCATTCACATATTCAGTGGGTGTGATGGCATAGAGCGCCTTGAAGCATTTGGCAAAATAGGCAGGCGAAGAGAATCCGGTCGAGTAGGCCACTTCGCTAATAGTTGCGGCACGTTGGCTTAACAATTGTGCCGCTTTTTGTAGGCGGAAGTTACGGAGGAAATCGGTCGGAGAGAGGCCGGTTACCTCTTTCACCTTCCGGTAGAGGTGTACACGCGAAAGTCCCAATCGCTCACTTCCCTTCTCAATGTTGAAATCCGGATCATTGTAATGCGTTTCCAACATTTCCACAAACCGTTGCAAGAAACGGTCGTTCATGGTATTGACAGGAGGCAAGGAGGTGTCGGGAGCCGGCTGCGTACTTTCATCAATGGCCGTCATGGCCGGTAATTGATTCAACTGCTGAGAGAAACGCTCCCGCAGACGTTGCCGTTCCTCAATGACCTGTAGGATCCGCAACTTCACCAGTTCCAGATTAAATGGTTTCGGGATGTAGTCGTCCGCTCCTTCTGCAATACCATACATCCGCTGATGATCGTCGTTGAGAGCGGTCAACAGAATGACCGGAATGTGGGAAAAATCCATGGATTCCTTGATCTGTTTGCACAGTTCAAAACCATTCATCTTCGGCATCATCACATCACTCAAGACCAGTTGGACCTCATGGTTCTGCAATACATCCAGTGCCTCCACACCATTCCCGGCCCGCAACAAATGGAAATTGCCTGCTAACTCCCGTTGCAAATAGGAGACGATATCCGCATCATCCTCTACAATGAGTACCGTATAATCGTATGATTGGGCCAACCGCTCACGGATATGGGAGGTATCGAGCTGTTCCATACCACTGGAAAGGCCAGCCACGGTCGGCTGAATCAGACAGGCGCTGTCGAAATGGGCATTGCCTTTCGGGATCGTTACGGTAAAGATCGTCTGCTCATGGGGTGTACTGGTCACGGTCACCGTCCCCTTGTGCATCTGCACGAACTCCTTCGTCAGATGCAGACCGATACCCGTTCCCTGGACATAATTCTGATCACCCGTAAAGAATTTGTCAAAAACAGAAGCGATGTTCTCCGGTGGAATGCCGATGCCATTATCCTCCACCGACATACGTACCTGCTGATCATCCTCCTGCAAATGGATGCAGATGCGTCCTCCTTCCGGTGTGAACTTAAAGGCATTGGACAGCAGATTGACCAAGATTTTCTCCATCTTGTCCGTATCCACCCACAATTCTACCCGATCCATGTCGGCCTGCAATTCATACTGGATCCGTTTGCTACGAGCTAAATTATGGAAATAGGATTTGATTTCCCGGACGAAGGAGACCAGTTCCACCTGACGTACCTTCATATTCATCTTGTTGTTTTCCACCTTGCGGAAATCCAGCAACTGCTCGATCACCCGTTTCAATCGTTCGGCATTCTTCCGCATGATCTGAACATCATCGTAGAGCGGACTGTTCTTCTCCACGACCTGATTCATCTTGTTCAACGGACCTAAAATCAAGGTCAACGGAGTCTTGATCTCATGCGAGACATTGGTGAAAAACTGAAGTTTGATGGCTGTCGCCTCTTGGATGCGTCGGTTGGCCTCCGCCAGTTCCTCTTTCTGCTGCTCTACCTGTTGATTGGTCTGGAACAACTGCCGGTTTTTCCGACGAATCTTTTTGTTGATACGAATGGTATTGAGCACCAAGACGATCAAGGCAATCATCAAGATCAGGATGATGGTAATGGAGGATTCCAAAAAGTCATATTGCGACAACAGATGGGTCAAGCTGTTTTGCTGACGCTCGATCTGCTCTTGGTAGTCGAGTAGCCGATTCGACTGCAAATAGATGGTTCCAGCATTGTTCTTGTCGATCATGGCCGAATTCAAGGCATACTGCTTGGCCACCGGCTCCCCCTGTAAGATCTTCATAGCTATGTGGATGGCCGTACTACCCGAGATGGGATTATAGAAGGTAGCAGCCAGTTTTCCTTCGGCTACCGCCTCAACACCCATTCCCTTGCCGGTAAGCGCATCGACCCCAACAAAGCGGATCCGGTTGACCAGAGCCGTGTCTTTGGCTGCAATGGCACTTCGGGCGGCCAAAGCCATCACATCGTTATGCGCATAAACCAAATCGATCCGGTTCAGGCAACTGAGGGTATCGATCAGTTGCGGGATCGACAGTCCTTGCCAATCTCCCCGAATCTCAAACACATGGATATCGGGATGGGCATCCATTACCTCCCGAAATCCCAAATGACGCAAGAGAGCCGATGAGGTCTCCTGATTTCCCCAGATTTCCAATACAGATGCCGGACGCTGTTGCAACTGTGTACAGGCAAAGACGGCTGCATGATGACCAATCTCATAATTGTCCGGTCCTATGTAGGTTGTATATTGATCCGAAAGGATTTTCCGGTCGATGATGATGGTGGGAATACCGGCATGATAGACCTCCTCGGCCACCGGCGTAATACCACGGGTCTCGTTGGGCGAAATGATCATCAGATCCACCTTCTCCTTCATCAATTGATGGATCTGGGCAATTTGCTCATGGGTATCGTGCTTCGCATAAACGAACTTCAGGCGAATCTCAGGATGTTCGGCAGCTTCGGCTTTCAAGTCACGCAACAACGTCTCTTGCCAGACATCGTTCTCCCAATTACCGAATGAGACACCAATGACGTATCGACTCTTCGTCTTTCCCGTTGTACAGGAAAAACAAAGTACGACGAAGAGGAGGAAGAGAACGATCCGAATTTTCATACATGCAGTTACTTATGGGGACAAAAGTAACAAAAAATCCTCATTCTTCCAGCACTTTGTGCGTACGAATCAAGAGTTTCTCCTCTTTAGGACCTGTTGTAGCAAACAAATAGATATCTCCCCCTTCCCGAATCCGGCATTTTTTGCGCAATGCCTCCACAGTCAACGGGAAATTGCGTGTCGTCACATTGGCCTGCAAAGATTGGCCAGCCAACTGCTTGCAACTTTTGCTATGGAACGGTATCACCTCATCCACTTCGAATCGTCGGCCGGGAAACCGATCCAAATAGTGATCGGAGGTGTAGAGGTGGCTGCTCACCTGCAACTTCTCGACCGGAAATTGACAGGCAACCTGCTTGAACGCGCCTGCCTTCAAGACCGACGCATTGGGTTCGTAGAGGTAACGTCTGAGGGTCGTAGCCAAATGGGAGGTCGCCTGTTGTTCCGCCTCTAAACTGCAAACAAAGCATTCATCGGATGCAGCCTGTTTCGTCAGATGGACACAATGGATCGGAACAGCCGATTCCCTCGGTTCACGACCGATGACAAACAGCAACTCTTTACACTCGTTCTTCACCGAGAGGATGTGGATCGCTTGGGTAGTCGGCAAGAGTGCCAATGTCTGTCGTAAATCAGCCATGGGAGAAAGTTTCGCAATCACGCGTGGAGCTTTGGCCAAGAGACGTGGCAACAGTTGTGTCAGGTCGGGCTCACAATCGGACAAAGCGAACATCCGTTTATTTCCTTCCCCCCGACGGGCTGGATCCACATAAAAGACATCGATGGCCGGCAACTGATCCAGCCATTGCGTCGAGTCCCCTTCAAGTACGACCACATTCCGGGCCCCCAACGTTGCCATATTGGCCCGTGCAACCTCGCAATAGGAAGGGAAGCGTTCGATGTAATAGACCTGCTTCACCCGACGGGAGAAATAGTAGCTGTCGATCCCCAAACCACCGGTCAGATCGCACAACGTATCTTCCTTCGTCACCAATTGCTGTTTGTACAGAGCCGTCTGTTCCGACGAACATTGCTCGGCCGCAATCTTCGCCGGAAACAGCAACTGCTCCTGCTGATACCAGGTAGGCAATTTCTCCTTGATCTGCCGGCGGGCTGTGATCTGAGCCACCACAAACGGCATGTCGATCTCCGGATAGCGAGAGGCAGACAACAACAACCGATCGGGATCATCAGACAGATGTGCCTGAATAAAAGCCATCAATGCCGGAGTCATCGCTGGAACACTTTCGTCGATAAGATCACGACATCTTTCACCGGACGATCGTTCTTATCCGTTTCGACCAACGACATCTTTTCGACAATATCCAATCCTTCGACTACCTCGCCAAAAATGGTCACAGAAGAATCCAGATGCGGAACACCTCCCAACGTCTTATAAACCTCCCGCTGCTCAGCAGGAATGACATAGGGACCCATCTCGGCCAAGGTATCTTCTACCAGGATCGAAGCCTGTGCCTCCAATTCGGTTGCCAACGAATCGGCAGCTAAAGCCGGGTTTTCAGCAATCAGCTGTTTACGGAACTTATAATAGAGCCAATTCCGGCGAATCTCATTGATACGGGCCTCTTTGGCAGCCAATTCCTCGTCGTTCAACACCTTCCCCTGAATGAAGCAGAAATGGGTACCGGCCGAAACACGCTCCGGATTGACATCATCTCCCTCCTTGGCATCGATCAGGGCACCCCGTTTGTTGAAATACTTGGGCAGGATTTCAGCCGGAACTGTAAAGCCTCCGTCACCATCGCCATAGAACACGCCCGGTTGACGCTCCTTGCTCTTCGGATCACCACACTGGACGACAAACTCCTTGATAATCCGATGGAACAGCATGCCATCATATTCATGACGTTGACAGAGTTGCACAAAATTATCTCGATGCAAAGGTGTATCGTCATACAAGACCACCGTCACATCACCCATGTTGGTAGCAATTTTGACATACACAGGTTTGTTAGGATCCAATGGTTTCTCAGCACAGGAAACCAGCAACAGGAACAATCCCCAAAGTGCAAACATGATTCGTTTCATACAATTTGTATTTAATGGATTAGACATCTTCCAAAACAAGCATCTGACAATGACGGCAGTCGAATGACAATTTCAACCGTTTGTCTTTGTATAGCAGATAATAGGGCTCCCGATAGGGCGAACGTTTTTTCTGATAGGTAGGACACCAACCCATGCTATAACGCAAACAATGTTTGGTAAACATCAGCGGAACAGCTGGGCGGGGTTCCAATTCAAAAGCAGGTTCCACCGTTTGTACACCATGATCCCGGTAGAAAGAGCGGGCCAACCCATTCGCCACATTTCCCAAATAGGTCAGATGCTTAACGGGGAAGAGAGGTGCCCGGCCGTTTTGGATCGGTCGAGCCAATTCCCGAGGATAACGAATTCGTTTGGCCGCCAACAACTGTTCTACCCCGGCACGACGCATCTCAGCCAAAAGCGAAGAGGGGACAAACCACATCTGACTCATCTGACAACTGACCGTCCGTGCTTCAAAGGGAGTATTCCCCAGTTTCGCCAATTGCTGACGGATATTCGGTTCTTGATCGCTTCGTGCCAACTCTTTGGCAAAGGGTTGCGTCAGGCAGACACGTGCTCCCGTCTCATCAGCCAGTTCCAACGCAAAACCAAACGCATGGTCTGTGAAGGTCAGGTCCAAGGCCAGTTTACGTTCGGCCGAGGATTTCGCCAACAACTTCTCGAAAGCCTGATCATAATTCCGATAAAGAGGAGTCTTCGGACGTAAAGCCGGCATCTCTTGCGGAAAGACCCGATTGGCCTCCACGCGATTGACCCGGAACCCTTCCAATTCGCCTCGCTGATTGAAGAAGGTCAGCCCGTCTCCATTATGCAAAGGCTTGACGCCTGCTACGGTAAAACTGTTTCCTTTCAACTCCTTGACCGTACCCACGGGTTCACCCAAGGATTTGGGCGTATCGAAAGCGGTAATATCGGCCTTTCTGCCTTGCAGGAAAAAGGAGGTAAAACCGCGATTAAAGCTTTTTTCTACAGCCGGCTCGAAGGTCAACCGACTCACTCCAGCTGAAGCCCGTACATATTCCGGACGACGCTTCAGGATGGCATCCAACCGTTGCCGATAGTAGGCCGTCACATTCTTGACGTAAGAGATATCTTTCAGGCGGCCCTCGATCTTGAGTGAGGAGACACCGGCATCCAAGAGGGCCTCCAGCTCATCCGAACGATTCATGTCGCGCAACGAAAGCAGATGCTTGTTGGAGGCGATGACCTGTCCATCCGCATCCACAAAGGTATAGGGCAAACGGCAATATTGGGCACATTCGCCCCGATTGGCACTTCGTCCACTCAAGGCAGCACTCAAATAACATTGCCCACTGTAGCTGACACACAGCGCCCCATGAACAAACACCTCCAACGGTACATCGCAAGCCTCGTGGATGGTCCGGATCTGTTCCAACGACAATTCGCGGGCCAATACTACCTGGGTAAAACCGACTTCCTGTAGGAAGCGTACCTTTTCAGGCGTACGATTGTCCATCTGTGTACTGGCATGCAACGGGATAGGAGGGAGGTTCAAACGGGTAATTCCCATATCCTGTACGATCAGAGCATCTACGCCAGCCTGATACAGATCATGTATCAAGGCTTCTGCCTCTTTCAGTTCCTCATCTTTGAGAATCGTATTGAGCGTCACATAAATGCGGACCTGATACAGATGAGCCAACTCACACAACGTCCGAATATCCTCCACGGAGTTGCCGGCAGCCGCACGTGCACCAAACTTGGGAGCCCCGATGTAAACCGCATCGGCACCATGCTTGATGGCCTCCATACCACAAGCCACATCGCGGGCGGGAGCCAGTAATTCAATCCGTCTCATTACAAATCCTGTAGGTTCTTAATATCATGAATATCGAAAGGTGTCTCCTGATAGACATAATAGTTCAGCCAATTGGTAAACAACAAATTGGCATGACCCCGCCAACGGACTACCGGACCAAGGGCCGGATCATCGTTGCGGTAATAATTATAAGGTATATGAATCGGTAAACCCTTGCCCTTGTCCCGTACATACTCATCATTCAAGGTCGAGGGAGAATACTCCGAATGACCGGTGATGAAGAATTCACGTCCTCCACGAGCCATGGCCATATAGACACCCGATTCATCACTCTCGGAAAGCAAAGTCAGCTCCGGCACCTTCAAGATATCTTCCCGGCGGACCTCCGTATGACGGCTATGCGGCACATAGAACTCATCGTCGAAGCCCCGGAAAATCGGCAAATAGGGACTCAACAACCGATGGCGGAACACACCAAACATCTTTTCGGGCAGGTCGTACTTGGGCACACCGAAGAAATGGTAGAGTCCGGCTTGAGCCGCCCAACAGATATATAAGGTAGAGGTGACATGCTGGCGTGCCCAATCAAAGATCTCTTGGATCTCGCCCCAATAGGAAACCTCCTCAAAAGGCATCTGTTCGACCGGAGCACCTGTGACAATCATCCCATCGTAAAACTCCGATTTCATCTCTTCAAAATCTTTATAAAACTCTTTCATGTGTTCTATCGGGGTATTCTTCGGGGTATGGCCTTTGATCTTCATAAAATCCAACTCCACCTGCAGAGGTGTGTTGCTCAACAGACGGACCAAATCCGTCTCCGTCGTTATTTTCAGTGGCATCAAATTCAAGACGACCACCCGCAACGGACGAATGTCTTGCGTAGAGGCACGCAATGAGTCCATCACAAAGATATGCTCCTTCTTCAACAGCTCAATGGCCGGTAAATTCTTCTGTAAATTTAATGGCATCTTTATTCCTATTTTGATTGATGATGCAAAGATATTCAATTCCGATGGTGGATAAGGAAAGAATCCAATTATTTTTCGAAGCATCTACCAACCCTCTTTCAGGGGCTCTAAAACGTACCAAAATAGAAAAAAGTGCCTATTCACCGATAATTTTACCCATGTAACATCCGTAAAAGAGCCGTCAAACTGGTTTCATGTAACAATCGTCATGCAACTTGTATCATCCGTTATTTACGAACCCAAACGACGGTTCTATCTTTGCATCGTCTTCCAAACAAGGAGGGCAAACAAAGAACGAGAATAGTAAGTGTATGCAGGGGAATAAAAAGAAACCAGTTGTAGTCGGCATCGGCGAATTACTTTGGGATATGCTTCCTACCGGCCATAAAGTAGGTGGTGCTCCCGCTAATTTCGTTTATCATGCCGCACACCTGGGGACCGAAAGCTATGCAATCAGTGCCGTCGGTAACGATGAATTGGGCAAAGCGATCCTGCAGGAGTTGGATGCAAACGGCATACAACATTTAATTGAAAAGGTTGCTTATCCCACAGGGAGCGCACACGTGATATTAAACGATGGGATACCGGAGTACCGGATGACGGAACGGGTAGCTTGGGATCACATCATCCCGACGGCAGATGCTGTCGATTTGGCAGAACGGGCTGATGCCATCTGCTTCGGGACGCTGGCTCAACGTTCGATTCAGTCGCGCGAAGCCATTCAGGCGATTCTGTCATTCGTACCGGACAATGCCTATCGCGTCTTTGATGTCAATCTTCGTCAGACCTATTACACCAAGGAACTGATCGATGAGTCGCTCTACCTGGCCAACGTGCTAAAGGCAAACATTTACGAATGGCAAATCATACGCCAGTGTTTCGCCTTGGAAGGAAGCGATGCCGAAGCCGCTACGTGGATGATGGACAAATACAACCTCCGCATGGTGGTATTGACAGCTGGAGCAGCCTACAGTTCCGTCTTCACACCCGAACAGCATTCGACCCTTGCCTCCAAACAGGTGCAAGTCGTCGATACCGTCGGAGCAGGAGACGCATTTACCGGAGCATTGATTGCTTCATTGCTGCAAGGTAAATCATTACTGGCGGCCCATCAGATGGCTGTGGATACAGCCGCCTGGGTTTGCACACAAGAGGGTGCATGGCCCAGCTACGAACAACACAACAGATTATTTTTAGTTCATAGATAGAAGTCGTCTTAATAGGTAATTAGTTTTTCAAAAGGAAAAAGTTAGTTTAGGTTTAAAGTTCATAGATTGGTAGATGTTAAAGGGCTGTCCGGGAGGACAGCCTTTAACTTTTTCTATTCAGTCCGTTTGACCGGTGGATAATCAATGGTATAGTGCAAGCCACGGCTCTCTTTCCGCTCCATAGCCTGACGGGTAATCAAGTAACCTACATTGATCATGTTGCGCAACTCGCACAACTCGCGGGATGCCTTGCAACGCTTGAACAGCCGTTCTGTCTCTTCATACAAGATGTCCAATCGATTCCAGGCACGGATCAGTCGCGTATTACTGCGGACAATACCCACATACGACTCCATGATCTGGTTGACCTCCTTCATGCTCTGTGTGATCAGGATACGCTCTTCGTTGCTGATGGTTCCTTCATCGTTCCATTCGGGAATACCCTCTTCAAAATCGTAACGATCCAAGATGCTCAACGCATGCTTGGCGGCTGCATCTGCATAAACCACAGCTTCGATCAGCGAGTTGGATGCCAATCGGTTACCTCCATGCAAACCGGTACATGAGCACTCACCGATTGCATACAACCGACGGATGCTTGACTGACCATCCAGATCCACTTTGATACCACCACACAGATAGTGGGCAGCCGGAGCGACCGGAATGTAGTCTTTCGTAATGTCGATGCCCAAGCTCAGACACTTCTTATAAATATTGGGGAAATGCTTCTTTGTCTCTTCAGGATCCTTGTGTGTCACATCCAGGAAGACATGATCCTCACCCCGTTGCTTCATCTCATTATCGATGGCCCGAGCCACGATGTCACGCGGAGCCAACGACAGACGCGGATCATATTTCTGCATGAACTCCTCGCCGGATTGGTTGCGCAACACAGCTCCATAGCCACGCATGGCCTCGGTAATCAAGAAACAGGGACGATCTCCCGGATGGTAAAGAGCCGTCGGGTGGAACTGGATAAACTCCATATCCTTCACGATACCCTTTGCACGATACACCATGGCAATGCCATCACCCGTAGCAACCAACGGATTGGTTGTATTCCGATAAACAGCTTCGCAACCTCCCGTGGCAATCACGGTCACTTTCGACAAGAAGGTATCCACCTCGCCTGTCTCCTCATTGAGCACGTAGGCCCCATAACACTTGATGCCAGGTGTATGGCGAGTCACGATAATCCCCAAATGGTGCTGGGTGATGATCTCAACCGCATAGAAGTTCTTGAACACCGTGATGTTCGGATGGTTGTTGACCGCTTCGATCAAGCTGGTCTGAATTTCGGCACCTGTATTGTCTGCATGGTGCAGAATACGGAATTCCGAATGGCCGCCCTCCTTATGCAGGTCAAAGGTGCCATCCTCCTTCTTATCGAAGTTGACACCCCATTTGATCAGCTCCTCAATCTGCGACGGAGCATTACAAATCACCTTCTCGACAGCTGCCCGGTCACTCAACCAATCACCGGCAATCATCGTATCTTCGATATGCTTGTCGAAATTATCAACCTTCAAATTGGTGACTGAAGCAATACCTCCTTGTGCAAAATAGGTATTTGCATCCTCTTGAGTGGACTTGCAAATCAAGGCAACTGAGCCTTTGCCCGCCACTTTCAAGGCAAAACTCATTCCGGCAATACCGGAGCCAATGACTAAGAAATCAAATCTCTTTACCATCTCTACATGTTGTTTGTGGGTCACAAAGATACGTATCTATTGACAATTGACACTGACATGAGTCAAATATTTTTGAGAAAAAATTCGGGCTGCTTTTTGCCCATTGTCGAACGAAGAAGTACCTTTGCCGATTGAGTAGAAACATTTAAACAGACTAGAACAGTGGCAAAAGTGGTAGAGACTCCGTTGATGAAGCAATATTTTGAGGTGAAAGCCAAACATCCGGATGCGATATTGCTCTTCAGAGTGGGAGACTTTTACGAGATGTATGGTGAAGATGCGGTCATCGGTGCAGAAATTTTAGGAATTGTACAGACCAAACGGGCCAATGGTGTGGGTACACACATCGAAATGGCCGGTTTCCCACACCATGCCTTAGACACTTATCTGCCAAAACTGGTACGGGCGGGTAAACGTGTAGCCATCTGTGACCAGCTCGAAGACCCGAAGCTGACCAAAAAGTTAGTGAAACGGGGCATTACCGAATTGGTTACTCCCGGTGTCTCCATCAACGACAATATATTGAATCACAAGGAGAACAATTTCTTGGCCTCCATCCATTTCGGCAAGAGCACGTGCGGTATTGCCTTCTTGGACATTTCCACAGGTGAATTTCTGACGGCCGAAGGAACACCCGACTACATCGACAAGCTACTGAACAATTTCTCTCCCAAGGAGGTCCTCATCGAACGGAACAACAAGAAGCATTTCGAAGAGTTGTTTGGCCCACGCTTCTTCATCTTCGAGCTGGAGGACTGGATCTTCACCTCCGAAGCAGCACACGACCGGTTGTTGAAGCATTTTGAGACGAAGAATCTGAAAGGGTTCGGTGTACAGCATCTGACCTTGGGCATCATTGCCTCGGGAGCCATCCTCTATTATTTGGATCAGACCCAACACACCCACATCTCCCACATCACCTCACTCTCCCGCATCGAGGAGGAACGATTTGTACGACTCGACAAGTTTACGGTACGAAGCCTGGAACTGGTCAGCACCATGAACGAAGAGGGAACCAGCCTGTTGCAGGTGATCGACAAGACCATTTCACCCATGGGCTCCCGCCTGTTGCGACGATGGATTCTCTTTCCACTGAAGAATGTCCAACCCATCGAGGAGCGTCAAGCCGTTGTGGAACATTTCTTCCGACATCCGGACATGAAAGGGCTGCTGAACGAACAACTGGAACAGATTGGCGACCTGGAACGCATCATTTCGAAAGTAGCTGTCGGACGGGTATCCCCCCGGGAAGTCATCCAATTGAAAGTAGCCCTGAATGCCATTGAACCCATCAAAGAGGCTTGTCAATCCAGTGGAGACCCCAGTCTCGCCCGGATTGGCGAACAGTTGAACTGTTGCGTCTCCATACGCGAGCGGATTGCCAAGGAGATCAAACAGGATCCCCCCTCGTTAGTCAATAAAGGTGGTATCATTGCCGAAGGGGTCAATACCGAATTAGATGAATTGCGTACGATTGCCTATTCCGGCAAAGACTACCTGTTGCAAATCCAGCAACGCGAGAGCGAACGGACCGGCATTCCCAGCCTGAAGATTGCCTTCAACAATGTGTTTGGTTATTACATCGAAGTGCGGAATGCCCACAAGGACAAGGTGCCGGCCGAATGGATCCGCAAGCAGACGTTGGTCAATGCCGAACGGTACATTACCGAAGAACTGAAGGAATATGAAGAGAAGATCTTGGGTGCTGAAGAGAAGATTTTGTCGTTGGAAACGCGCATTTTCAACGATCTGGTGCTGGCCTTGACGGACTACATTGCACCGATCCAGCTGAATGCCTCCCTCATCGGGCGAATCGACTGTCTGCTCTCCTTTGCCAAAGTGGCCGAAACGAACCGGTATGTCCGTCCGGTTGTGGACGAGTCGGAGGTGATCGACATCAAGGCGGGCCGTCATCCGGTCATTGAGAAACAGTTGCCGGTCGGTGAGCCCTACATTGCTAACGACATCTATTTAGACGATGAGAAACAGCAGATCATCATCATCACAGGTCCCAATATGGCCGGTAAATCGGCACTCCTTCGCCAGACAGCACTCATCACCCTCATGGCCCAAATCGGCTGTTTTGTGCCGGCAGAGAGTGCACACATCGGATTGGTCGATAAAATCTTCACGCGTGTAGGGGCCTCCGACAATATTTCCGTCGGGGAATCGACATTCATGGTCGAAATGAATGAAGCGGCCGACATTCTGAATAACATGTCGTCCCACAGTTTGGTGTTGTTCGACGAGTTGGGCCGGGGAACCAGCACCTATGACGGAATCTCGATTGCCTGGGCCATTGTCGAGTATATCCACGAGCATCCCAACAGTCGGGCCAAAACGCTCTTTGCCACCCACTATCATGAGCTCAACGAAATGGAACGCTCCTTCAAACGCATCAAGAACTACAATGTAGCGGTCAAAGAGGTGAACAACAAGGTGATTTTCTTGCGTAAACTGGTGCCCGGTGGTAGTGCACACAGCTTTGGTATTCATGTCGCCAAAATGGCGGGCATGCCTCGCTCGATTGTGAAACGGGCTGATGAGATCCTGAAACAATTGGAACGGGAGAACAGGCAAGAGGGCATTACCCCGGCAAAAGGGGGTGTCGTCCAAACGAACGGTTCCTATCAGTTGAGTTTCTTCCAACTGGACGATCCCGTTCTGAGTCAGATCCGGGATGAAATCAAGAATCTGGATGTCAACAACCTGACCCCGATTGAGGCGCTCAACAAGCTGAATGAGATCAAGAAAATCATCAACGGGAAATAAGGTTTTCGGGTGGCCATGCACAGCCTCGCGAGATAGATTGCTGGAGGTACGGAAATAATCATTACTTTTGCATTCGGAAAATCATATAAAAACAACCTATATAAATTATGGCACTTCAATGTGGTATCGTCGGACTTCCCAATGTCGGAAAGTCCACTCTTTTCAATTGTTTATCGAACGCTAAGGCCCAGTCTGCCAATTTCCCGTTCTGTACCATCGAACCGAACGTGGGTGTAATTACGGTTCCCGATGAACGACTGAATAAACTTGCTGAAATCGAACATCCCCAACGGGTGATCCCTACGACTGTCGAGATCGTGGATATCGCCGGTTTGGTGAAAGGAGCCAGCAAAGGAGAGGGTTTAGGAAATAAGTTTTTGGCCAATATCCGCGAGACGGATGCTATCTTGCATGTATTACGTTGCTTTGACGACGATAATATTGTCCATGTAGATGGTCGTGTCGATCCGGTCCGTGACAAGGAGATCATCGACATGGAGCTTCAGATCAAGGATTTGGAAACGGTAGATAGCCGAATCGCCAAAGTGCAGAAACAGGCACAGACCGGAGGCGACAAGCAGGCCAAGATTGCTTACGAAGTACTTTGTCGGTATAAAGAGGCTTTGGAACAGGGCAAGAGTGCCCGTACGGTCACCTTCGAAACCAAGGAGGAGGAGCGTGTGGCACACGATCTGTTCCTGCTGACCAACAAGCCGGTGATGTATGTCTGCAACGTGGATGAGGCCAGTGCCGTTTCTGGAAATGCATACGTAGAGGCTGTCCGAGAGGCTGTCAAAGATGAGAATGCCGAAATCTTAGTAGTAGCTGCCAAGATCGAAAGTGAGATTGCCGAGTTCGAGACCTACGAGGAGCGGGAAATGTTCTTGCAAGAAATCGGACTGGAAGAATCGGGTGTGAACCGTCTGATCAAGTCGGCCTATAAACTACTGAACCTGCAGACCTTCTTGACTGCCGGACCGGATGAAGTGCGTGCCTGGACCTTCCACAAAGGCTGGAAAGCTCCCCAATGTGCCGGTGTCATCCATACCGACTTCGAAAAGGGATTCATCCGTGCCGAGGTCATCAAATACGAAGACTACATCTCTTACGGTTCTGAGAGTGCCGTCAAAGAGGCCGGCAAGATGAGCGTTGAAGGAAAAGAATATGTTGTCCAGGATGGCGACATTATGCACTTCCGCTTCAACGTATAATCTACCAAGTATCAGCATATATAACCACAAATAGTAAAGACACCATGAGACGATTTATTTTCTGTTGGCTCATCGGTCTCAGTTGGCTCATGACGGCTTGTCAAAGCAAGCCGTCGGCCGAGCCGATGGAAGCCGTGGTCGATCGGGGACTCCGGACGGCCCAAGCCCATGCAATCCGTATGGCTCAAACACTGGAACAACAACCGGGCACATTCCCACGGACCCTGGACAAACAGGGCAAACTGGAGACAAGCGACTACCAATGGTGGTGTTGTGGTTTCTTCCCAGGAGAACTGTGGTACCTCTATGAAACGTTCGGGACGGCCGAACTCAAGCAGTATGCCGAACAGTTTACCGACCGTGTAGAACCGGCCAAGTCATTGACTAACACCCACGATTTAGGCTTCATGCTCTACTGCAGCTATGGCAACGGCTACCGTCTGACCCAGAATCCGGCCTATCGGGCGATCATGCTGGAGGGAGCCCGCTCGTTGGCGACTCGCTACAATGATAAGTTGGGGGTAATCCGGTCCTGGGATTTCAATCGAGACGTTTGGCAATATCCGGTCATCATTGACAACATGATGAACCTGGAATTCCTGCTGTGGGCTGCCAAAGCGGGACAGGAGGAGCGCTACTACGACATGGCCATCTCGCATGCCAACCGTACCTTGGTTGAGCATTACCGTCCCGATTACAGCTGCTATCATGTCGTCTCCTACGATACATTGACCACCTTCCCCCATAAGAAGCAGACCCATCAAGGCTATGCCGACGAATCGGCTTGGGCACGTGGACAGGCATGGGGACTCTATGGCTATACCATGATGTATCGGGAAACGCACATCAACGAATACTTCATCCAGGCAACCCGCATTGCCAACTACCTGATGAACCATCCCCGTATGCCGGAAGACAAGGTCCCCTATTGGGATTTAGATGCCCCCGACATTCCAGAGGCTACACGCGATGCCTCAGCAGCCGCCATCATGGCCTCGGCTTTATTGGATTTAGCCGCCATGGATCAAACGGAATTTGGCCAACAATGTTTAGCTTTTGCCGAAGCACAATTGCGGTCGCTCTCTTCTCCTCAGTACCTGGCTGAACCGGGCACTAACGGTAACTTCGTCCTGATGCACAGTACCGGTAGCTATCCGGGTAACAGTGAGGTGGACGTACCCCTCAGCTATGCGGACTACTATTATGTAGAGGCACTGTTGCGTTGGAAAAAGCTGCAGCAGCAGGAATTGAATCAGTAATTGTAAACAATGGAGTCGGTTTCAGAAGCCGACTCCATAAAAAAATAAAACTCCAGCTATCTCACGATAACCAGAGTTTCAAAATTGGAGTGTGAAAATTTTGTTGTCTCACGAGGATTCGAACCTCGACAGACAGAACCAAAAACTGTAGTGCTACCATTACACCATGAGACAATCCAATGCTTTATTCAAAGCGTTGCAAAGGTACGAATTTTTCCGTACCCTGCAAACTTTTTCCCGCTTTTTTACTTTGCGATCAGCAAAAAGTAGTTTTTCTTACCTCGCTGAACCAGCAAATACTTCTCATCCAACAAGGAATCTACGGTCACTACGGCATCCGGACTGGCCAATTTCTCCTTGTTGATGCTGACACCACCGCTCTGGATCAACTTTCGCATTTCGCCTTTGGAACCGAAAACGGCAGCCTTCTCGGTACAGAGGTCAACAGCTTTGACACCGGCAACCAACTCCTCACGAGACACTTCAAACTGCGGAACACCGGCAAACACATCCAACAAGGTCTGCTCATCCAGCTGTTTCAAGGCCTCCGAAGTGGCATTGCCAAACAAAATGTTGGATGCCTCCACGGCTGCATTGTAGTCTGCCTCTGAATGAACCATGCAGGTAATCTCCTTGGCCAAACGCTTCTGCAACGGACGCAAGTGGGGGGCAGCCTCCTGTTCAGCCACCAATCCCTCGATAGTCGCCTGATCGAGATCCGTGAAGATCTTGATGTATTTGGCTGCATCTGCATCGCTCACATTGAGCCAGAACTGATAGAACTTATAGGGTGATGTATAACGACGATCCAACCAGACATTACCCGATTCCGTCTTACCGAACTTGCCACCATCCGCTTTCGTGATCAAAGGACAGGTCAAGGCATAAGCCTCACCACCCACCTTCCGGCGGATCAATTCCGTACCCGTCGTAATGTTGCCCCACTGGTCGCTACCGCCCATCTGCAACCGGCAACCCTCGTGCTCATACAGATACAAGAAGTCATAACCCTGCAGCAACTGATAAGAGAACTCGGTAAAAGACATACCCACACTCGACTCACGGCTCAGACGTTTCTTGACAGAATCTTTCGCCATCATGTAGTTGACGGTGATATGTTTACCGATATCACGAATGAAATTCAAGAAAGAATAATCCTTCATCCAGTCGTAGTTGTTCACCAACTTGGCCGCATTCGGTGCATCCGAATCAAAGTCGAGGAACTTGGCCAACTGCACCTTAATACACTCCTGATTGTGGCGAAGCGTAGCCTCATCCAGCAGATTCCGTTCAGCCGACTTCATCGAGGGGTCGCCAATCATACCGGTAGCACCACCGACCAACGCAATGGGACGATGGCCTGCCCGTTGAAAATGCTTCAGCATCATCACGCCCACCAAGTGGCCGATGTGCAACGAGTCTGCAGTCGGATCAATACCCAGGTAAGCAGAGGTCATCTCTTTCTGCAACTGTTCTTCTGTGCCAGGCATCATGTCCGCGATCATGCCTCGCCATTTCAATTCTTCTACAAAATTCATCTTAAAAGACTTCTATTTTTGATTGATAATTCTATGCTTTGCTTACAAGGTCACAAAGATAGCCCGAATAATTGGACTTTTGCGCGAAATCGGCAAAAAGTCATCCTACAGGCCGATTCCGGGCAGACAAAGAATCGGCAACCGCTCAGGTGTCACCTCCAGAATGGCGGCCAAAGCAGCATAGACCGAACGGATGTCGGCTCCACTGTCATCCGTCTCCACCCCAAAACCATAAGGGGCTGCCGCCCGAACTGCCTCGGGCTGGAAACGAGGGCCAAACGAAAGCCGCAAACCATGCGACAAGAGCTGTTGGGCCAATATCCCGTTTCCCCGGAAACCATGGACCAGCCATGGAACCGTAGGCGAAACCTCCCTTTTCATCCCCAGCAGCTCCGACCAGGCCTTTACACAGTGGATAATCAAGGGCTTTTGCAACGACTCGGCCAAAAGCGCCTGCATCCGGAAAAGGGACAACTGCCGATCCCAAGGAACAGCTACACACTTGTCCAAGCCAGCCTCCCCAATGGCACAGACCGGATGGTTCGCACACAACTCACGCAAGAGAGCCTCCGGATCCGTCCATTCCTCCACATACCACGGATGGATACCACAGGAATAGCGACAGGAACGATCGTCGGGAAAGAGATCCTTACCAACAATCACGTTGTAACAGCAATCCACCTCCGGCGAATGCGGGCGGACCGGCAAATGGGTGTGAAAATCGAAATAGTGCATACCGTTCAAGGGACAGGATCATAACCACTTCCACCCCACGGATGACAACGGGCCAAACGCTTCAGGGCCAGCCATCCTCCACGCAAAGGGCCATACTTCTTGATCGCCTCCACGGCATATTCCGAACAGGTAGGGGTAAAACGGCAGGAGGGAGGCGTGAGTGGCGAGATACAATACTTATAAAAATAGATCGGCCATAAAAACAACTGGGTCCAAAACGTTTTCATGCCATTCTCTCCCGTAAGACACGGATTGCTTTGTTCATCGCCTTTTCCATATCCCGAAAAGGATGAATCGTTTGGTCGATATAGAGGAAAGCGACCATCAGTTTTTTCTGTTTCTCCTCCAACGGATCGATCAGATCATATTTGCGCACACGATACACTTCGCGCACTTGGCGTTTGATGAGATTCCGCTTGACAGCCCGACGAAACCGTTTTTTAGGAACACTGACCAGCATGGAGACAGGAGGTACGACCGGGTCATCTGTTTCTAAATAAACGACCCGTAGTGGGAACGACACAAACGATTGTCCCTCGGCAAACAGCCGATTGATGTGTCGATCCCACGACAGGCGTTCCGCTTTGGCAAGCGTGTATCTACGAAGGGTCATTCGGGTGAATTATCCAACTCTTTCTTCAAATATAACTCTAAGGCAGCCGTCATCGAAGGAGCCTCCGGTGTCGGTGCCTCCACATCCAGACGCAAACCTGCATCTTTAACGGCACGGGCCGTTGTCGGTCCAAAGCAACCGATCTTGATATTCTCCTGCTTGAAATCCGGGAAATTTTTCAACAGAGAAGAGATGCCAGCCGGGCTGAAGAAGACCAACATGTCGTAATCGAACTTCTCATCCTTCGCAAAATCATTGCTAACGGTCCGATACATAATAGCCTTCGTGTAATTGATCTTTTTGACGTCCAAGAATCCAAACAGATCATCTTTATGCACATCGGAAACCGGAGCCAGATACTTCTCCTTCGCATGTTTGCCGATGATGGTAACCAGATCTTCCACTTTTCCATTACCATAAAAAATCTTGCGTTTGCGATAGACAATATACTTTTGCAGATAGACAGCAATTGCCTCTGTCATGCAAAAATACTTCATAGTCTCCGGAATTGTCACACGCAACTCTTCGCAAAGATGAAAAAAATGATCAATAGCCGTACGAGCCGTGAAGATCACAGCTGAATGGTCTAAAATAGAAATACGTTGCTGTCTGAACTCTTTTGCCGAAAGCGGTTCAACTTTGATAAACGGTCTAAAGTCTATCTCCACGCCGTATTTTTCTGCAATTTCGAAATAGGGAGATTTCTCAGATGCAGGCTTCGGCTGTGAAACCAGCAATTTTTTGATATTCAATGCCATAGAGCACTTGTCTCGATAAAGTTATACAAATAATCCATGCCCTTATATAACAAAATTAGGGGCAAAAATTCTTGGCCGCAAAGGTACAAACTTATATACAATAAGCCGGCATTTTTCTTGTAAAATATCCGTATCGTCTTATAAATTATTACAAAACGGCAGGCTACATAGAGAGCCACAAAGAGCACCACCGGCAGGGCAGAATGGCTATTGACAAAGAGCAGCCACAAGACCGGCAGGTAGAGCATCACCCCCCACAGACTCAGCAGGGCATTGTAATTGGTCTTCCAGAAACGATACTTTTCCCGATCCGTGAAGACCCAGCCAAAGACTGCATAAAACAGCTGCTTCATCTCGTAAAAGAGCCAAAGAATCCCAAACAAGGCACCTATATAACACAAAATCGAAAGCTCATCGAGCGACATCAGGTAACCCAATCGGCGGGCAATTGCAAACAGGCCGAGGCTGCAAAGAAACAGGGCCTGAAAATGCATGAACGAACGAAACAGACGTTCGTCTCCCACCGGCTTCTCAAAAAAGCTGTTACGCTCACGCAAGAAAAACACATCGCGCAACATCTTCAGAAACAACCGGTGATTCGTACGGAACACGATGGCAAAAAACATGAACAAGAGCAATAAAAGGGCGAATATCAGATCATTCACCATCTGACCATCCCACAAATGTATGCCCACATATCCTTCAAATCCTTTCATGCCACAAAGATAGTTATCCATTTTCTTTCTGGGAGTATCAAAATCGAAAACTATATTATCATTTTTCAAATAACATCCGCTTGATAATGATGTTTCTTTGCACTGGAGATTTATCAATCTGTGATCATTTCAATAACAAAGCATACCTAAAAGGGAGATTTTGGATAGGGCGACGCATTTCTGGGAAGAAATGCGTCGCGTTGCTTTTATGATGAACGCTCGATTCGACACGTATGCTGTTTGGTCTCCTTGTCGTAGTTGATACCCACGAGGAGGATGTCGCCTGTATATTCGGCTATCTTGGCCGGATAGTTTTTCTGTTTGATCTGCTGGATGGCCGTATCGGTGGACTGATTGAACTTCAGCTCGATGACGAGGGCCGGCTTGGACACGTTGCGACGGGGAATCATCACCAAGTCGGCATAGCCTTTTCCTGTCGCATACTCGCGATGGATGATGTACTCATTCTTGGCCCAGATATAGGCTATGGTGAGTACACAGGCAAGCGAGTTCTCATCGTTGTAGGCAAGAATGCTGGTATGCTCGTCGTGAGCCAGGTCTATGGCTTTAGCCACGACTTGTTCGTTGCCGGAGAGGGTGGCAGCCAGGAGATTCTGAGAAGCCGTAATTGCATCCACTAACCGAGTCCACGAAGTGTCCTCGACAGCATTCAGAAACTCATCAGCAACCTCCTTGTTAGGAATATAACATTCGTAAACATCCTTGTCGTATGCCAAATAGCCCAAATGGATCAGCACGGTGAGCACGTCATTTCTACCTCTTACAATGTGCATGTCATTCTGAAACTTCAACGTATTGACATACACACGCTCACCCGAAAGCATTCGGATAATATCGTCCTTCAATCCGTTAAAGTTCATCTGGATATAGGTCTTCACAGCATCATACGCACCCGTAGTGGACCAATAGCTCCCATAATCCCCTTCATGGATTGCCTTCATGACAGAATAGGGATTGAATATGTGGGATGCGTTTCCGATACGGTAACCGTCATACCAACGTTCCATCTCTGCGATATCCATATCGTATTTTTGACACAGAACCTCTACCTCTTTGTGATTGAATCCAAGTGCATTGGACACCTTGCCCGGACGTATCATGGAGTATTCGCAGAAGTTGTTCAAAGCCGATTCCGTATTGTACTTCTTGATGGGCAGAATACCCGTCAGGTATGCACCGGCAAAAACTCTGTCTGAATCCTGCGTCTTGAATAGGCGGCGGAGTAACATGACATATTCGTCAAAGATAGTCGGAACGACACTCTCGGGATCGCCCTTCATCTTATTCCGCCCTGGAAACTCGCGGCAGATGGCATCCCACTCGTCGATAATGAAGAAGAATTTCTCTCCCGTGGCATTATGAACGGCAGATAATACTCCCATCAGATCAGTTGTATCCGAATAGTCAACACCTGGAAAACTCTTCTTTAGTTCAGAACACATTTCATTCTGAATGTTACGCACAATATTCGTTCTGAGTTCAGGACGAGCCGTGAACGATGTCACATCCAGATAAAGTACACTATACTTGTTTAGATACTCCTTAAATGACTTATCTTTCTCGGCATTCAACCCCATGAACAACTCCCGAGAGTCACACGACTTATCGTAGTAGGCGCACAGCATTTTGGCTGCCATCGACTTACCAAAGCGACGACAACGGGTCACGCAACTATAACGATTTTCTGAATTGAGCGTTGCGTTAATCAGCGGGATCAACGACGTCTTATCGACATATTCGTGAGTCACGATATCGCGGAATTCGCTATTTCCTCTATTGATGTATGTACCCATACCTTTTGCCCTTTGTGGGAGACACAAATCTCCTATTTCGTTTCAAAGATAACGGTTTTATCGGGGACCTCCAAACGAATATTATTCGATCGCACACAAAAATAAATTCCATCGATCTGTTCAGGCAAAAAAGCGAAGTCACAGCGAAGGTAGAGCGAAGATAGAGCGAAGGCACTGGTCGCTACTGATGGCGTCTGTTGACATCACTTTTAGCGGTGGGTCGGGATCTCTTATGACCGTCCAAGGGTATAGGTGAAGACTCCTTCGATAGCCATTCGAGGCTACTTCAAGACCGTTCCTCTGCTAAAGCCTGATTGGAGTTGATTCTTTTTTTTCCAAGTGTTACGTTACGCTACGAGAACGCTTCCTAAAAAAACGGGTGATTTTCACCCACATGTCACTTACACAGAGCGTAACACTTGCGTAACGTAACACTCGAAAAAAAAAGAATACACGGGCCTTAAGGCTCCATCACCACCTCGATCCAATTGCCTTGTTGGAGGAGCTGTTGAGCAAAGGCCTGGATTTTGGCCGGTGTCATGGAACGAACTGTCGATTCAAAATCGGTCAGACCATCGAAGCCCCTGTAATAATAGGTATCGATGGCATTCAGCCAGTAGCTGTTCTCCTGCAACTGTTCGGCATGACGCTTCAGGAGGTTGTCGTGCGTCTTCTCGAAGTCCAAAGCACGAGGACCCTCGTCCGCAATCCGTCGCAACTCGTTCTGTACGATCGTATTCATCCGTTCACGCTTGACCGGTTCCGTGTCGAAATAGATCTGCAGCATGGCCTGTCCGGCCGGGAAATGGGAGATACCGACTGAAGTCTGTACACCATACGTACCGCCCTCCTCCTCACGCACCTTTTCGTAATAGACCAAGTCCAGGATCTGCTTCAGCATCTGCATGGCCACCCGATTCTCCAACGTGTTGTCGATCTGTCCGGAAAGGGTATTCAGTACACTGGCCATGGGCGTCTCCATCGCGTGATGGAACTGGCTCTTACAGGAACCGGCTACCGGACGTGCCACACCGGCCTCATTGGCCCGATCGGTCCGATGCAAGGTAGGCAAGGTGGCCAGATATTGCTCCAGGTAGGGGACAATACTGTCCGGATCGACATTACCGACAAAGGTGAAGAGGAAGTCGGAAGCATCGGCAAAACGCTCGCGATACATCGCTAAGATGCGGTCGTAGCTGATCTTTTCCAAATCCGCCTCCTTCAGACGCAACGTCCGCGGATGGTTGTCATAGACCAAACGGGTGATGGTGTCGCTAAAGGCCACCATCGGATTGAGCTCCTGATTCTTCAATTGGGCCCGCAGGCGGGTTTCATAGGAGGCAAAAGCCGCCTCATCCTTCCGGGGTGCCGTAAACTGCAGGTAGATCAGTTCGAAGAGCGTCTGCAGATCGGCCGGTACAGCCGAACCGTTCAGGCTCTCGTTGTCGAGTCCCAAGGCAGGTGCACAGGAGACCTCCTTGCCGGCCAGCCGTTTGTTCAACCCGATGGCATCGAAACTGCCCCAACCGCCTAAATTAATCACACTGTTGAAGAGCTTCAGGTTGATGTAATCGGCCTCGCCGAACAGGGAACTTCCACCGGGGCTGGTGGCCGTCATCAGTACCTGATCTTTCTTGAAATGGGTCGGTTTCACCGCAACTTTGACACCATTCGAAAGGGTAAAACAGGTGGCTCCGAAGCGGGCATCCTCCCGACGTTCCACCACTCGACCCGGGGCGGGCAGTTGCGGAATCAACGGTTCGTTGGAAACCTGCTCCTGATAGGCTTCAACCGGTTGCTGTTGGGCTTCGCGGAAGATCTGCAACAGCTGCTCCTCTGTCGGATAGACTAAGCCCTCCTTCTCCGGACCGGTCAGGCTGATCACGATGTTCTCGTCCGTAATCACCTGCTGCACGTACTGGTTGATCTGCTCGACCGGTATGGCCGGAGCGATCTGGTTGATCAAGGTGTATTCCATCTCAATGCCGGGGATGTATCCGCCATTGGTGAAATGATCCACATACTCCTGCAGGTAGTGGCGGTTCTGCTGATGGTCGCGCTCGTTGTAGGCCGACTCATAGCTCTTCAGCACGTTGGCACGTGCCCGCTCATATTCGGAAGCCGTGAAGCCATACTGCTTCATCCGTTGCGTCTCGCGCACCAAGGTAGCCAAGGTCGAATCGATGGCCTCCTCTTTGGCAATGGCCGCCACCGTCCAGGCTCCCTTCGTACGGGCCATGAAGAAGTCTCCCTCAAAGGCTCCTGCATCCACAAAGGGTGGATGGGCCTGTTGGACCAGTTCGTCGAACCGTTCGCCCATCATGGTCGAGGCCACCGACTGGATGTAGTTCTCGACCAGTCCGGCTACGGTTCCGCGCAACTCCCGCGGCATCTTCTCATGTTTGTAGAAGATATAGAGCATCGTACGAGTCGATTCCTTGTCGGTCGCGATGGAGACCAGCGGCTCCACATTGTCCGCTACCAGCTCCTCCTTCCGTTCGGCCGGATTCACCGGAGCCGGAATATCGGCAAAGATCTCTTTCAGCCGTTGTTCCAGCTGATCCACATCGATGTCGCCCACGACAATGATCGACTGCAGATCCGGACGATACCATTTCTTGTAATAGGCCCGCAACTCGTCGGGCTTAAATCCTTCGATCACCTGAATGTCACCAATCGGCATCCGGTTGGCATACCGGCATCCCGGCATGATCTTCGGTAATTGCTGTTCCCACAGGCGGGTTTGTGCATCTCGACGTGTCCGCCACTCCTCGCGGATCACCTCCCGCTCCTTGTCGATCTCCTCATCGGCCAGGGTCAGGCAACCCGACCAGTCGTGCAGGATCAGCAGACAGGAGTCCGCCACCCCCGGCTGTTTCACGGGAGCGTTCATCACCATATAGACGGTCTCGTCGAAGCTGGTATAAGCATTGAAATTCTCTCCACTCCGCATACCGGACCGTTCGATGAAGTCATCCATGCCATGTCCGGGGAAGTTCTTGCTGCCGTTGAAGGCCATGTGCTCCAGAAAATGGGCCAGTCCACGCTGGTTCTCCTCTTCAAGGATGGAGCCTACATTTTGGGCAATGTAGAAATCGGCACGCTCCTTCGGCAATTCGTTGTGACGAAGATAATAGGTGAGTCCGTTGGCCAACTTACCGTAGCGTACCTTCGGGTCAATCGGTAAGGGCTGCAGCTCCTGTTGTGCTGCCGACGGGAAAGCCGTCAGCAGACACAGAAGCCAAAAATAGCATTGAATAATTCGTTTCATACATTATATATTATAATACTGTTCCCATCCTTTGCGAGGAGGCAGACCACACAACATCCGGTTGGCTTCCGGATCGTTGGTAATCTGTTTCGTGTAGCGGTCGAACACCAGTTTCCGGTTCAGACGCTGGCTCAAGACACCGAGGCAGAACACCTGGCTCAACGGGCCGGCAATGTGGAACGGAGAACGGGTCTGCTCCTTGCCCATACAGCTGAGCAGGAAGTTGGCAAAGTGGTTCGAGGGGCTCTTCGGAACCTCCGGCAGACGGGACGCCATCTCCTTGGCCTTCTCTTCCGGAATGATCGACAGGGTGCTGCCATGCGAACCGCCCTTGAAGGTCAGCTCCTTCGAATAGATCTCCTTACCCGGATTCAATTTGGCCGGTTGGATCTTGCCTCCGGCAACCGTCGGGATGTTCGGATCCAGTTCAGAGACGCCATAGCCTTCGGGAACAGCCGGAATGTTGTCCAGACCGTCGTACCAGGTCACATCCACCGCCGGCATATTGCCTCGTTCGGGGAACTTGAAGAGGATGGTCGAAGACATCGGGAAGAAGAAGGGGTTATGATCCTTCAGGTAGAGCGGATTGACCTCGGTCGGCAATCCCAGATCGAGGAACTCGTGGGCGGTATCGAGAATGTGTGCACCCCAGTCTCCCAAGGCACCCATACCATAGTCATACCAGCAACGCCACTGGCCCAGGTGATAGTCGTGGTTGTAGTCGTGATATTGGGCTACACCGGTCCAAACGTCCCAATCCAGTGTCTCTGGCTTCGGCTCGCCCATCGGCATGTGTTTGATCCGCGGGTTCCAGCCATGCCAACGACGGGAGTTGTTCATGTGGGCAGTAATGGCAGTCACATCCTTGATGATGCCGGCCTCTTTCCAAGCCTTGAACTGGAAATAGTTGGCTTCGGAATGGCCCTGGTTACCCATTTGGGTAACGACATTATATTTCTTGGCGGCCCGCATCATGATCTCAACCTCCTGGAAGGTACGTGCCATCGGTTTCTCCACATAGACATGCTTGCCATAGCTGATGGCTTCGATGGTGATGGGGAAGTGCGAATGGTCAGGCACACCTACCGAGACGGCATCGATCTTGTCAGCCATCTTCTCAAACATCTTGCGGAAATCCTGGAAGCGGGCAGCTTTCGGGAACATGTTCATGATCTCCTGTGTATGGGGTGCTCCCATATCCACATCACAGAGGGCCACTACATTACAGAGCCCGGTATTGTACAACTCTTTGGCAATTTCTCCTCCTCGCTGGCCGATACCGATAAAGGCGATGTTCACCTTGTCGTTGGCACTGATACGTGGATTGACGCTCTTGGCAGGAATCCAAAACGAGGGTACAGTAGCTGCGGCTGACAGCAATGCAGCCCGTTTCAGGAACGAGCGGCGGGACATATCTTCTACTTTCATGCTATATAGATTGATTTGTTTGATATTACTTCATTGCTACAAAAATAGCAATAAAAGATGAGCCAAAGTCCGTTTCCACCGATTTTGTCCGCAAAATGTGGGATCATGGACATTCCAATCACGACTGTAAGGAAAATGAGGCATATATAGCCAATGCTAACGAAAAAATGATTTACTTTGCACCCCAATAGATTAGAATTAAAAATTTAAAGCGTTATTATGGCACAAGAAGATGTATTTAAAAAATTGGTGTCACACTGCAAGGAATATGGTTTCGTATTCCCGTCGTCAGAGATCTACGACGGTCTGGGAGCGGTGTATGATTATGGACAGTATGGAGTAGAGCTGAAAAACAATATCAAGAAATACTGGTGGGACAGCATGACACTGCTGCATGAGAATGTAGTGGGCATCGATTCAGCCATCTTCATGCACCCGACGATCTGGAAGGCTTCCGGTCACGTGGACGCTTTCAACGACCCCCTGATCGACAACAAGGACTCCAAAAAACGCTATCGCGCGGATGTGCTGATCGAGGAGCATTTAGGCAAGATCGAGGAAAAGATCAACAAGGAGGTGGCCAAGGCTGCCAAACGCTTTGGTGACAAGTTCGACGAGGCTCAATTCCGGGCTACTAACCCACGCGTGTTGGAGCATCAGGCCAAGTGGGATGAGATTCATGCCCGCTATTCCAAAGATATGAATGACTCGAACTTCGAGGATTTGCGCCAGCTGATCCTGGATTGTGAGATTGTCTGCCCGATTTCGGGTACACGCAACTGGACCGACGTGCGTCAGTTCAACTTGATGTTCTCGACCGAGATGGGTTCGACAGCCGATGGAGCCATGAAGGTATATTTGCGTCCGGAAACGGCTCAGGGTATCTTCGTGAACTTCCTGAACGTACAGAAGACAGGCCGTATGAAGGTGCCCTTCGGTATTGCTCAGATCGGTAAGGCCTTCCGTAACGAGATTGTGGCTCGCCAGTTCATCTTCCGTATGCGCGAGTTCGAACAGATGGAGATGCAGTTCTTCGTTCGTCCGGGCGAAGAGATGCAGTGGTTCAAGAAATGGAAAGAGACCCGTCTGAAATGGCACCAGGCTTTGGGATTGGGCAACGAGAAGTATCGTTACCACGATCACGAGAAACTGGCTCACTATGCCAATGCAGCTACCGACATCGAGTTTGAGATGCCGTTCGGCTTCAAGGAGGTAGAGGGTATCCACAGCCGTACGAACTTCGACTTGAGCCAGCACGAGAAATATTCCGGCAAGAAGATCCAGTATTTTGATCCGGAGCTGAATCAGAGCTACACACCGTATGTCATCGAGACCTCCATTGGTGTGGATCGTGTCTTCCTGAGCATCATGGCCGGATCCTATTGCGAAGAGCAGCTGCCGAATGGCGAGAGCCGTGTCGTACTGAAGTTGCCCGCAGCTTTGGCTCCGATCAAGTTGGCCGTATTGCCATTGGTGAAGAAGGATGGTCTGCCCGAAAAGGCCGAAGAGATTGTTCAGATGTTGCGCTTCGACTTCCGTTGCCAATACGACGAGAAGGATTCAATTGGCAAGCGTTACCGTCGCCAGGATGCCATCGGTACGCCTTACTGTATCACAGTCGATCACGACACGTTGGTTGATAATTGCGTCACCATCCGTTTCCGCGACACGATGGAGCAGGAGCGCGTCTCGATCGACAAGCTGCATGACATCATTTCGGAGAAGGTGAGCATGAAGAATTTGTTGAAGAAAATCATTGAATAATAAACTATAAGCAGATGAAAAAGTTCGGTTTCATAGCCTGGATATGCCTTTGTGCATGCTGGGGCGTTTCCTGTGGTGATGATGACACGCTATCGTATGGCGAATTGTTGGAGGAGTATGCTGATTGGAAAGCGGAAAATGAGCAAAAGATTCAGACTATTGCTACCGATCCGAATTTCGCGGCCATCAAGTCGCCGGGAAATGATGGTTCCATCTACATCAAGGTGTTGAACGAGGGTACCGGAACGACACCCATCTACTACACCGACTCCGTAACGGTCTATTATACAGGCAAAACTATCGATGGGGAGATTTTTGACTCGAACGAGCCTCCCTATCAGACACCTGTCACTTTCGGAGTGAATGGCGTGGTGAGTGGTTGGAGTACAGCCTTGGCCTATATGCACATTGGCGACCGTTGGGAGGTGTGGATTCCGCAAGAATTGGGCTACTCCTATTCGGGAAACAGTACCATCCTACCCTTCTCGGCTCTCCATTTCGAAATGGAGGTGGTCAACATCATCCGCAACGGAAAAACAATCACCCAATAAGTTTTGTAAAAGGTGATTCGCAACGCTCTGAAAAGGGAAAGGCTCATGCAGCTTTTTCCCTTTCAGAGCGTTTTTCTTACTTATTGATTCTCAACGTACTACCCCCCCCCTAATAATTCCTTTGAAATAAACCTTTCAAAAAATGCTATTTTTCAGAATTATCTCTAACTTTGCACTTGAGTAGAGAGAGTTGTCTATCAATAAAGAGGACAAAAACAACCATAGAGAACTAAAAATGCAAAATCTGAGAGGGTACATATTCAACGGGTTATGGAGATGCTTACTGTGGATGGTCTGCCTGTGCAGTCTGCCTGCAGTAGGGCAACATTATTCGTTCAATAAGATTACGCAAACAGCGGGTCTGGAGTTTCCCTCCCGTCTGACTAACATCTTTGAGGACAGCCGTGGTTATCTGTGGATCTCCACCCGATCCGGCTTGGGCCGATACGACGGTAACTCCCTCAAGAATTACATGGAGGTCGATACGGACTCTCTTTCGTTGCCGAGCAACGATGTCTATTACGTGACGGAAGACAACGATCAGGATTTGTGGATATGCACCCTACGCGGAGTGGTTCGCTATGACTATCAATATGACCAGTTTATCCCTTTATACAATAACGAAGGAGAGACCGTCAAAGCCTATGCAGGTTGTGCCTGGCAGTCAGGAATCCTGTTCGCCAGCGGCCATAAGATTCTCTATTTAGACAAGCCGACGGGTCGGCTGACCGTCCTGGCAGAGTTTCCCGGCAATTACTGGACGGAGAAGATGGTTCTGCTGGACAACAACCGCCTGCTCTGCCAATGCAGATCCCATGGGGTATTCTGCTTTCAGCTCAACGGTACGGAAGAGATGAGTGGTGTCTATCAGGAAGATCTGTTTGCCAATACCCGCCGGACGACGGACATTGTGGTGGACTCCAAGAATCGGATCTGGATCACGTCACGGACCAAAGGCTTGTACTGTTACTCTCCAGATGGTGAACTGCTGAAACAGTATCAGGTCTCCAATTCCGCCCTTCCTACCGATTTTCTGCTGTCCGTGACCGAATGCCAAAGACACATCGTGATCGGCACCTCCGAGAATGGGGTCGTGGTGCTGAATCCGGAAACAGGAGAGGTCAGGCAACACCAGAATTCACCTGGCGAAGACCAGTTTACCCTGCCGGGCAATAAGGTGAACCGAGTCTTCTGCGATCGGCATGGAAACCTCCTGATGGGTATTATCGATCATGGGCTGGTGGTCTTTGACACAGTCTATCTGCGTACCTACACCAGCCAATCGTCTGGATTCGGCAAAGGGCCCACCAGCAATTCGATCATGAGTATCGTACCGGACGGAGAGCGCATCTGGATCGGTACCGCCAACGATGGTGTCAACCTGTTTCATCCGGCTGACAATTCGTTCCATCCGGTTCGCTCTACACACGGCATGAACATCTTCTCCATGTGCCATTTTACCCCCGGCAAGCTGTTACTCTCCATTTTCACCGTAGGCTGCCGAATCATGGATATGAACACAGGACAACTGACACCCTTTCAGATGGTCAACGATTCGATCAATCAGTTGATTTCCACTTTCGGCAATGGCAATTATGTGTTTCGGACCGAGGCCGAGACGATTCTGCTCTTGGCCCATCGACTGTACATCTATCACCTGCAGAGCGGCCTCTTCACGGAAGTGCACCAACTGGAGGGTGAGGAATTTGTAGGCGGTACCCTACGCATGGTCTGCTCCAACAAGGAGTGCAGCTACCTCGTTGACCGCCAGCGGTTGTTCCGGCTGGACCACCGGACCGAACAGATGACCGTCGTCTATTCGCATAACGTTCAGGGTGAAGTGATTAACTCAGCTACCAAAGCTGCAGACGGAGTCTTCTGGTTCGGAACCAACAACGGACTGATGACATATGATCCGCAGACAAACACGGTGGAACACATCCCGTCCGAGTACTTCAAGGATATCGTCTCCGTGCAGGCCGATACAGGAATAGGACGTATCTGGATCGGTACCTACTACGGACTCTTCTCCTACAATCCGATCAAGAAACTATTCGTAGCTTACAACCAGATGGATGGAGCGGCTCCCAACGAGTACATCCGTACTGCCACAGCCATCCAAGACGATAAACTCTACATGGGTGGCGTCAAAGGGTTTGTACAGGTCTATTTCAAGCAGGCAATCCGCCCCAATGCCCAACCGGTCTTTACGGTTTCAGAATGCTTGCTCAATGGCGTGAGACAAGGAAACCCCTTTGCCAGCAAAACGGATGTTGAAGTGGAGCTGCCCTCTCGAAGTAACTTCTTCATCAAACTACTGACACAGGACAAGAACCGGTTCCGTTCAAGGCATTACCGTTTCCTCGTACCCAATTACACGAAGGAGCCCATCGAGACAAACAACGGTATGCTGTTGCTGTACAACCTATTGCCAGGAAAGTACCATGTACAGGCCTCCTGTTCGCTCAACGACGGCTCTTGGTCGGAGTATCAGGATCTGGCCAGCTTCGAGGTGTTACCTCCCTGGTACCTAAGCACTTGGTTTATCCTGACGAACATAGCGGTAGCTATTGTGCTGTTGTCCGGTGGTTTCTGGGTCTATAATGAACGAAAAAACAGACGACTGGCTCGTGAAATGGTTGAAAACCGTATGCAACTCAAGCAGGAAAAGATCGACTTCCTGGTCAATGTGAGTCACGAATTGCGTACCCCCTTGACCCTGATTTATGCGCCCCTCAACCGGATGTTGCGCGAGTCCTCACCAGCCGACAAGCATTTCCGTCTGTTGCAGACTGCTTGCCGTCAGTCTTCACGTATGACCCACATCATCAATATGGTGCTGGATCTGGAAAAGATGGAACGCAAGACGGTCAAACTGCAGATGCAGCCTCATCCCTTCAACACGTGGGTTGCCAACCAGATGAAGGACTTCGTGAGTGAAGGAGAGGAGAGGAGCGTACAGGTCGTGTTCCAACCCGATGGTCGCATCGATACCGTTCCGTTCGACTGCAACAAATGTGAGATCGTACTGAACAACCTGCTCATGAATGCCCTGAAGCATAGTCCTGCGAATACAACCTTGACAGTGAAGACTCTGCTGGACGTTCCGAGTGGTGAAGTGCGTGTAACCATCTCCGACGAGGGTACGGGCTTGCAGCCGGGCGACGAGAAGGAACTTTTCACCCGTTTCTACCAAGGGGCAAAGGAGAGTACAGGAACTGGACTCGGTCTGGCCTACTCAAAGGTCTTGCTGGAACAGCATGGAGGCACCATTGGAGCCTACAACAATCCCGACAAGGGGGCTACCTTCTTCTTTACGCTCCCGTTGAAACAGGAGACGACAGTCGTGACAACTCAAGTCGAAACCGCCCAGCTGATTCCGCATACAGAGAAGCCTGTGATTGGCTCTGCAACTCCGGACAAGTATGCGGCTGAACAGGCTCCGGCCGACGAGCAGGCACCAACAGCATCCGCACATGCTGAGGCGACCATTCTGGTGGTCGATGACCAAGAGGCCATCACAGAATTCCTGCAGGATGCGTTGAAGGATTGCTTCAAACAGGTATTGACGGCCAAGGATGGTGTGGATGCATTGAAAGTGTTGCGCAACAACCGGCCCGATGCGGTGGTGAGCGATGTGATGATGCCGCGAATGGATGGTTTCGAGCTCTGCAGACAGATCAAACAGGATTTGAACATCAGTCATGTGCCGGTGATCTTGCTGACTGCCAAGACGGACGATACGAGTGTACGTACAGGCTACAAGTTGGGAGCTGACATGTATCTGCCCAAGCCGTTCGATCTGGAGGTCTTGAAGAACATCCTCTTCAACCTGTTGGCTACCCGCAACCGGATGCAGGAGAAATATGCCGTTGGCGGCCCGATGCCGTTGCCGGAAGAGGTGACTATCAGTTATGCCGACGAGGCCTTCCTGACGAAGCTGAATCAGTTGATTGAGAAGCATATTGACAACAGTGCATTGGATGTGCCGATGATCGAATCAGAGATGTGTATGAGCCGTGCCACACTCTTCAACAAGATGAAGGCCTTGACCGGTATGGGTTGCAACGAATACATCACCAAGATCCGTATGGAGCGTGCCATCCAGTTAGTGACGGAGAGTAAACTGACGTTTGTCGAGATCTCCGAAAAGGTGGGCTACAACACAGCCTCTTACTTCAGTACCGCCTTCAAGCAATATACGGGCATGACACCGACGCAATACCGCCGGTCGCAGAAGAGATCCACCACGCCCGACAATCCCGCCTAAGGCGGACGAGCATCTGTTTTTTAAAGCAAGTTACGGTTACGGGTTACGCTTCAGAATTCTGTTTGGAGCGTAACCCGTAACCGTAACCTGCATAAAAAATTAAAGCCTGTCTCACGACAAGCCCTAATCAATTTTGTTAACCTTAAATCTAATACTATTATGAAAAAACCACGTGGCAAATATACGGAGAATCCACCATGTGTCAAGTGATTTCTACTTAATATAAGCTAATGTGATAGTTAAGAAAACAAAAGGGGCTAAATCTCTCGATTTAGCCCCTCATAAAGAAATTATGAATACATGTTATTAGTCTTGCAACTTCGCGCTAATGAACTCACGGTTCAAACGAGCAATGTTGCTGACAGAAATGTTCTTCGGACATTCCATCTCGCAAGCACGTGTGTTCGTACAGTTACCGAAGCCCAGCTCATCCATCTTTGCCACCATCGCTTTTGCACGACGAGCAGCCTCTACGCGACCCTGGGGCAGGAGAGCCAACTGGCTCACCTTGGCAGAAACGAACAACATAGCCGAACCATTCTTACATGCAGCAGCACAAGCACCACAACCGATGCAAGCAGCCGCATCCATAGCCAAATCAGCATTCTTCTTGGAAATCGGAGTCGAGTTGGCATCAGGCACACCACCTGTGTTGACCGACACGAAACCACCTGCCTGGATGATCTTGTCGTAAGCCGAACGATCGACCATCAAGTCACGGATCACCGGGAAGCCAGCCGAACGCCACGGTTCGATGGTAATGGTCTCACCATCATGGAAACGACGCATGTAGAGCTGACAAGTTGTAGCACCTGTTGCGGGTCCGTGGGGGTGACCATTCACATACAAAGAACACATACCGCAGATACCTTCGCGGCAGTCGTGGTCAAATACGATGGGCTCTTTGCCTTCGTTCACCAACTGTTCGTTCAAAATATCCAACATCTCCAGAAATGAGATACTCTGGTTGATGTTCTTCATTTGGTAAGTCTCGAATTGTCCTTTCTCCTTCGGGCCTCGCTGACGCCAAACTTTGAGTGTGACATTTATATCTTTATCCATTTGATTCTAATTTTTTGTAGTTGATTACTTCTTGTAGTTACGTGTCTGCGGCACTACGAATTCATAATTCAGCGGCTCCTTCAACATGACAGGATCCTTCTCTTCGCCCTGGTATTCCCAGCAAGAAACATACATGAACTGATCGTCGTGACGGAGAGCCTCGCCTTCTTCAGTCTGGTGCTCTGTACGGAAGTGACCACCGCAAGATTCAGCACGATCCAAGGCATCGTGAGCCATCAATGTACCGATCTCGATGAAGTCTGCCAAACGCAAAGCCTTTTCCAATTCCGTATTCTGAGAATCAGCCTTACCCGGGATGAGTACGTTGCTCCAGAACTCTTTCTTCAGCTCTTTCAACTTGCTGATAGCCTCGTTCAAGCCCTTGGCATCGCGTGCCATACCGATGTATTCCCACATGATGTGGCCCAACTTACGGTGGATGGTATCGACGGTCTCTTTACCCTTGATGCTCATCAGCTTGTTGATACGCTCCTGAATAGCCTTCTCTGCAGCTGCAAATTCCGGTAGGTCAGTGCTGAAACGCGGAACCTGAATCTGATCAGACAGGTAGTTCTGGATCGTATAAGGCAATACGAAGTAACCGTCAGCCAAACCTTGCATCAAGGCAGAAGCACCCAGACGGTTCGCACCATGGTCAGAGAAGTTAGCCTCACCAATAGCGAACAGACCCGGAACAGAGGTCATCAATTCATAGTCAACCCACAGACCACCCATTGAATAGTGCAAAGCCGGGTAGATCATCATCGGAGTCTCGTACGGATTGTCGTTCGTGATCTCTTCGTACATATCGAACAGGTTACCATATTTCTGCTTAACCACCTCTTTACCCAAACGGTTGATGGCATCGGAGAAGTCCAGGAATACAGCCAAACCCGTGTTGTTCACGCCATAACCGGCATCGCAACGCTCTTTGGCAGCACGAGAAGCCACGTCACGCGGAACCAAGTTACCGAAAGCCGGATAACGACGCTCCAGGTAGTAGTCACGATCCTCTTCGGGAATATCTTTACCCTTCTTCGTACCAGCCTGCAATGCCTTGGCATCCTCGAGCTTCTTCGGTACCCAAATACGACCGTCGTTACGCAATGACTCAGACATCAACGTCAACTTAGACTGGAAGTCACCCTTCACCGGAATACAGGTCGGGTGGATCTGTACCATACAGGGATTTGCAAAGTAGGCACCCTTCTTGTAGCATTGCCAAGCAGCGGAACCATTGGAAGCCATTGCATTGGTTGACAAGAAGAAGGTATTTACGTAACCACCGGTAGCCACAACGACTGCATGAGCAGCAAAACGTTCGATCTTACCTGTGATCAGGTTACGGGCGATGATACCGCGGGCACGTCCATCTACCTTCACTACATCCAACATTTCGTGACGGGTAAACATCTTCACCTTACCCAAACCGATCTGACGGCTCAATGCAGAGTAAGCACCCAACAACAGCTGCTGACCCGTCTGGCCGCGGGCATAGAACGTACGGGATACCTGTGCACCACCGAATGAACGGTTGTCCAACAAGCCACCATATTCACGAGCGAAAGGAACACCCTGAGCTACGCACTGGTCGATGATCGAGTTTGAAACTTCAGCCAAACGATAGACATTGGCTTCACGAGCACGATAGTCACCACCCTTGATCGTATCATAGAACAGACGATAAACCGAGTCACCATCGTTCTGATAGTTCTTGGCAGCATTGATACCACCCTGTGCAGCAATAGAGTGTGCACGACGCGGAGAGTCCTGGATACAGAAGTTCAACACATTGAATCCCATCTCTGCCAATGAAGCAGCAGCAGATGCACCAGCCAGACCCGTACCCACGACGATAATGTCCAAACGACGCTTGTTAGCCGGGTTCACCAATTTCTGGTGAGCTTTATAATTGGTCCACTTCTCAGCCAACGGGCCTTGAGGTATTTTAGAATTTATTTCAGCCATACTATTATTTCTTTTCAATTAGGATTGATTTTACCATAAGATTATTCGCACATTAGCAGCAACCTGAAGCCGGGCAGCAACCGCCTACACCATTCAGGAAGAAGATAATTGTGATGATTGCGAAAGCTAAGCAGATGATCGTAGCAACCCACTTGGAGATGCACTCCCAACGGCTCATCCATACGGTGTTGTTCCAACCGATTGTCTGGATAGCACTCCAGAAGCCATGAGTCAGGTGGAACCACAAGGCAACATACCATACCAAGTAAGCAATGGTAATCACCAAGTTACCCTTGAAGTAGTAGTTGATGAAGGCAGCACCACTCTGCGGAGATACCATCGTGCCATCGCACAAAGCTACTTCATGATGACCCAACAATTCTGCAAACATCATGTGATACCAGAACTGAGAGAAGTGGAGGATAGCAAACAGAATCACGATGATACCCAGTACCAACATGTTCTGAGAAGCCCATTCCACACCTTTCGGACGTGCGTTGATCGCATAGCGGTCGTTGCCACGTGCTTTCCGGTTCTGTACGGTCAGCATGAAAGCATACAAAATGTGAATCACAAAGCCTGCAGCCAACACCAAGGTAGCTGCTACGGCATACCAGTTAGCACCCAACATGCCACAAATCATGTCGTAAGCTTCTCCAGAGAAGACTGCCGCCACGTTCATCGACAAGTGGAACAACAAAAACAGAATGAGGAAGATACCTGATATACTCATTATCAGCTTCTTCCCAATAGAAGAATTAAGTAACCACATAAGATAATAATTTAAGTTATTTAATGGTATTTAGAAAATACATTCCAATTAGCCCTAACCAGCGTTTCGCAAAGATATGCTAAATCCCGAAATAGTACAAACCTTTTTCATGGTTTTCTTTAATAAAACTAATAATTCATTTTACCATGGGTATATTGGGGGCTTGAAGCCCCCACATCCGATCCTGTTTGAACACGGATATACCTATTATTATAGGTAGCAATCAGAAGATCCGCCAACTGACGCCTGCTTTCACCCAAATACCAGGCTGGGGGATATTGCCATGATCGTAATAGGTCTTGTTGAGTAGGTTGTTAGCCTCCACATAGACCTTGTAACGGTCAGCATCCCAAGCCAAACGGGCATCCAGCAACGAATAGGGGCTATAGGGGACCAAGGCTCCCGTGGCCGCTCCCTGTTGATACGCTTGATAGTTACCGACCCGATCTTGCCAACGATAGGCCACATGCAGGCCCAACTGTCTCCAGATACGGAAGTCAGCCTGTGCCACCACCTTGTGTTTCAGATACTCCAAGGCATACTTGGACTGAATGGTCGGATCGAGATCCTTGTCCTGATCAATATAGCTATAACCCAACTGAATTGTCCGGAAGAAACCATCCCAACCGGTCAGTTCGGGCAGATCAACAAGCCAAGAGGTCTCTACACCCCAGGTGTTGAGTTTTGTATGGTTGACCGATTTCCAGACGGCCTCTTCACCCTCAGACGTGTCCATGATCCAGTCGATCATGTTCATGCCATGGTGGTGATACAAGCTGAGCGTTCCGCGAACACCCCCAGAGAGGTATTTCAACCCCACTTCGTAGGCATTCATCTCCTCCGGTTTTAGGTATTTATCGGCCATGTGCCCACCCACCGAATAGTAGAGTTCCGTGAAGGTCGGCATCCGGAGTGAGGTGTTGAACGAGGCATAGGCTTTCCAATTTGAAGCAAACTGATAGCTGGCATCCACACCCGGATAAAAGCGGAAATTCATCTCATTGGCCGTATTCTTGACAGCAATCACACCAGCCGAGAGGGTAAAACGCTTCAAGAGGAGTGTATGTTCGGCATGAAAACTGATGTTGGTCCGGTTCAAGCCGACTGTATATTCCCCTTTGCCATCAGGAGCTGGCTTGGGTTGGTTGAGCGGTTCGCCCAAACCGGTACTGATGATGCCTTCATTGCGTAACTCAGCACCAAAGGCAGTTTTACCGATGACAGTTTCCAAATAGCTGTTCAGATTGAGTCCATAGACATCGGTCCGGTGATAGTTATAGGGCACCTTCTCGGGATGATCCCGAAAGAGTTCAAAACGGTCTTCGGAACGGTTCCAATAGACGGCTGGCCGGAAATGGAAAGCCGAACCCTTCGTTTCGGCTTGTACCGCTCCAAAATATTTGCGCGTATGCTCGAACTGGTCGTCATACTTCGCACTATAGAAGGTATTGGAACCATAATCTTTGTTGCTATAGCCTGCATGCCAACGGATTTCCAGATCCGATTGTTGATACTGACCTTGATAGAACAGCTTGGCGGTTTGGAAATCGGCATTAAGCGAACCAGCTTGGTTGCGACTGAAGCCATCGGTTCGGGTATAATTGCCAGAAAGTTGATTATTGAATCGACCTTGAGCGATATTGGCCCGTGCTCCACCACGAAAGAATCCGTACGATCCTCCTTCGGCATGTACTTCAACACTGCTGGATGGATTGGTTCGTGTAACGATATTGATGGCACCGACCAAGGAAGAGGTTCCATAAACACGGCCAGCTGGACCCTCGAGCACTTCGATTCGCTCGATTTCACTTAAATCGACAGGAAGATCGGCTACATTATGACCGGTTTGAGGATCACAAATATTGATGCCGTTGAGTAGGATGGTGATCTGATCAAAGGTTCCTCCACGGATGCTTATGTCAGTTTGGACGCCCATATCGCCCCGTTGGCGTACATCCACGCCAATCGCATATTTTAATAAGTCATTGACACTTTGTACTGGTGCAGTTGCAATCGACTGCCGATCCAGTACAGTTACCATTCGTGCGGCTTGACTAAGTGTCAGGGGCACCCGGCTTCCTGTCACTTCAATCTCTTCCAGTTCATAGAGCTGCAGCTTCTCCTGTTGCTGGACCTGTGCCTGCAAGGGCTCGGTCAATGCAAACGTCAGTGTCGGGATGGTCAGAACTCCAATGAGTACGACCTTGTTCAAAGTTCGGAAAGCAGCATACGACTGGCGGGAGAAATGGCAGAACCGAATCGCCTTACGGCTCTGAATCTCGTTTCCTTTCATTGTTTCTATATATAATTGGTAAAAACGTTGCAAAGGAAACTCTTTTTCTTGGTTCGTTATCCAATCAAAAAGGATTTAACTCGGCTTAACAGGCAAACGTCTGAGAAGAGGTGGCAAAGATAATTGAAAGGAGAAAAAGGCACGAAAATAGCCCAGGAAAGTTTCAAAAATATATATCCACACTTTCAATATTGTTTATTTGAGGCGTTAAAACGCGCACAAACACCCGAAGTACGATCTTCCTTCAGGCATAGGACTTCATCGAGTGGCTAACAAGTGGTTTTCCAGAATCAACTTAGCAGGCAGCCCATGAAGAAGCAGTCGTAGCGTAGAGTTCTTTCATTTCTACAGTCTGAACCGTGTTCATTTGCTTTGTTTGTTGAGCTCTTTCCATATTATATACGCCACATACACGTGCCACGAGGAAAAGTGCGCTACAGATCATCGGCAGAACGATGAAAACGATGAATGATATAAGAAGCATTGTAGTCATAACTGTTGTTTTTATTAAGTTCGTAATCCATTTGTTTGACACTGCAAAGATGCATATAATATCGTACTCCTCTTTTGCAATATCCCTCATTAGATTTTCAATTCCAATCAAAATAGACGTGCCCCTACACAAATAATAAATTCTGAAATGCCAGAAGCCGATTATTAAAAGCCCACTGTCATTTCTTTCATACAACTTTTACACTTTCAAAAATCACCTATCAGGCTTTCAAAAATTGCTTTTCTATCATTTTTACTCGTTTAATAGCAGATAAAAATCTCTACAGATTTGGCCATAATCACTCGAAAGAGTGGCAGCATGACACTTCTGAAACAAAATCAGAGTCTGTTAAAGAATATTACTCCTTAACATAGCTTCTGTTAAAAAAGAAATGATTACCTTTGCGACTCTTAATAAAAACAACAAAAACTATATTACTTAAAGGTTATGAACCTACACCTTAGAACACTCAGGATGATGTTGCTCTTAGGCGGACTGACAACAGGCATTGGTCAGGTCGTACCAATTACGGCAACCAATAACATCCGATCAACACAACAAACGGGGCATTGCACCGGTGTCATTCTTAGCACAACCGGAGAGCCTGTGGTTGGAGCCTCTATCCTCGTTAAAGGCACCACCCTCGGTACCATGTCTGACTTAGACGGCCATTTTGATCTGCCTGGTGTCAAACCAGGCTCAGTCATTCAAATCTCATTCATCGGTTACGAGACGCAAGAAGTAACCTGGCAGGGACAGAGTTTGTCCATTCTGTTGAAGGAGGATGCCCACGGGCTCGACGAAGTGGTCGTCGTGGGTTTTGGATCTCAGAAAAAGATCGACTTGACGGGTGCGGTCTCACAAGTCACCATGAAGGAGGTTTTAGGTGACCGTCCGGTCATCAGTACCATGGCAGCCTTGCAAGGAGCCATCCCAGGTTTGATGGTATCGGGTAACTCTGCTCCCGGCCAAAGTAAGAATTTCCAGATCCGTGGCGACCTATCCATCAACGGAGGATCTCCCTTGGTACTGATCGACAACGTAGAAGGCGACCTCAATGCCTTGAATCCAGATGATATTGAAAGCGTATCCGTCTTGAAAGATGCCGCCTCTGCTGCCATCTATGGAGCACGGGCGGCCGGTGGTGTGATCTTAATCACCACCAAGCGTCCGAAAGACCAGACACGCCTTTCATTCAATTATAGTTTTAACCAAGGTTGGGAACGTGCCATCGGCCGACCGAAACAGGCGAGCTTGACGGACTATATCGAAGCCTACGAAGAGGCAGGCTACTCCAACCAATATTGGGCAGGAAACGGACAGATCAGTACCTGGCGCGAATTGCTCGACCAATACAGAGCCGGATCGCTTGCTGGCGTCTATGAGAACGGAATTTACAAACATAGTGATGGGGCGGTCTATTACCTGAAAGAGGGCGATCCGCAAGGAAATGCATTGGAAACAGGTGCTCTCTCCAACCACAACATTGCCGTGACGGGCGGATCCGACAAAGTACGTTTCCGTCTCTCTGGTAACTACAGTTACGAGAATGGTCCGATGCTGACCAGCAAAGACCAGTTTTCAAGAAAGGCCTTGACTGCTTTCGTTTCGGCCGACTTGAACCAATGGTACACGCAAGAGGTAACCATGTACTATACCGACACGAAAGCATCTGCCCTTTCCAGCAACATGCGTGATCCCTATTCGACACGCCTCATCAGCTGGTATCCGGAGGGCTATATGCCGGGTGACATCCTGGGCAAAACGGAGGATTACATCATCGACTCTCCCAAGAACACCCTCTTGGTTTCTCCCGCGACAACCACCCGTAACTCGACTCCTCGAATCCAGCTCAGATCGATCATCAAGCCGATCAAACAGTGGGAAATTGTCGGTGAATACACCTTTAATCGAAAAAATTACAAGCAGAATAGCTATACGGGACTGATGGAATATGCGGATGTGCAGTTAGCCATCCGGAAAGCTCCAGTCAGTGGCATTGATGTCTATGCCATCAACACAGAAGAGACCAAATACAATGCCCTAAACCTCTATTCCACCTTCAAACTGGAAAAGGGACTCCATGCCGGAAGTGTCATGGTCGGCTTTAACCAAGAGAGCTCCTGGTGGGGAAAACTGAACACGAGCATCGAACAACAATCGGTTCCGACAGTTCCCTCTTTTGGCGGTGGAACGGGCACAAAAAACATCACAGAAGCCTATCAGGAGTATGCGATCCGAGGAGCTTTCGGTCGTTTAAACTATAGTTTTGCCGACAAGTATTTATTGACGGCCAACATGCGTTACGACGGCTCTTCCAAATTTCCGAAAGAGAATCGTTTCGGTTTCTTCCCCTCTCTCTCGGTTGGCTGGCGAATGGGACAGGAATCCTTCATGGATTGGTCACGAACTTGGCTGGATGATCTGAAAATACGTGCCTCTTACGGTTCGATTGGAAATCAAAACATCAATCCCTACGGATACATTGCAGCCATGGGCATCAACCAAAATACGACTTGGTTGAGTAATGGTGACAAGATCACCTCCTTCAGTGTTCCCGGATTGGTACGTGCCAATTACACGTGGGAGACCGTCTCCACGTTGGACTTCGGTTTCGACCTGAACCTGCTCAACAACCGATTCCAAGCTACCTTCGACTGGTATAAACGTATGACGAAGGATATGTTGTCCAGTGGTGTGGAATTGCCGGCTACCGTCGGCACATCGGCTCCTTTGCAGAATGTGGCTGATATGCACACCAAAGGTTGGGAATTGTCTGTCAACTGGCGCGACCAGATTGGAGACTGGCGTTATCACATCGGCATCAACCTGTATGATTATCTCTCAACCATCACCAACTACAACAATAAATCGGGTAACCTCAATTATAAGTACAATGGTTACCAGTTTGGTGAGATCTGGGGCTATGTTTCGGATGGATTCTATTCCATTGACGACTTCGACCCAGAGAAAGCCAAAGTGGGTACTTGGGTGTTAAAAGAGGGAGTCACTTCGATCAATGGTTACAATCCACAACCTGGTGATGAGAAGTTCAAGGATTTGGATGGGAATGGCATCATCAATACTGGAGAGGGTACAGTAGAGGAACCGGGAGACCGGAAAATCATCGGCAATTCAACACCTCGTTATCAGTTTGGTGCACAAGCAGGAGTGGGTTACAAAGGATTTGACTTGAGCGTGATGTTGCAAGGAGTAGGCAAACGAGACGTTTGGTTGGGTGGTGCAGCCCTGTTCCCCTTCGGAGCAGGAGGCTCGGATGGTGTATTCCACCCGATCTTCTACAACCAGACAGACTACTGGCGGGCCAAGAGCTATGATCCGGAGAGTCCGGACTACATGGTTGCAGCCAATCCCGATGCCCAATTGTTCCGTATCTATGGACAAGAGGGAAATGTGGGTTCCAACACACGTACCAGCACCAAATATCTGCAGGATGGTTCCTATTTGCGCATCAAGAATGTGACACTCGCCTACACGCTGCCGGCACAATGGCTGCATCCGATCCACATCCAACAGTTGCGCCTCTATGTCAGTGTCGAGAACTTGGCGACCTTCACCTCATTACCCAAGGGTTATGATCCGGAAAACCTCAAATGGTCTTATCCCTTCTACCGTACTTGGTCCATTGGTGCGAATCTTTCATTCTAACAAAAACAAACAGACAACATGAAAATCAAACATATCATTTTCAGTGGCATGACCCTCCTCACACTCCTGAGCGGGTGCAACGACAGTTTCTTGGATAAGGAGCCGATCGGTTCGCTGGTCGAATCGAACGCCTTTCAGACCTACGAGAACTTCCGGTCCTATATGTACAACTGTTACAATCTGTTCACAGACAAACGAATCTACACCAATTTCTCGGGTGGTAGCTACTATTGGGGCGGACAGTGGAACAGTGATTTCTATGCCGGATTGATGACCACACGAGACAATGTCTTCAATCCGTATGCCTACGGCAGTAAAAGTATGGTTACCTCGTCAGACGACTGGAATTTCTCCTATCCCCGGATCGTCAACATCATGCTGAGCCACTTGGAAGACAGCCAACTGACAGAAAGTGAGAAAGAGCATTGGCGGTCGGTCGGATATTTCTTCCATGCCTGGTGGTACATGGAGTTGGTAGCGAAATATGGTGATATACCTTGGGTGGATAAGCCCTTGACCGATGAATCGGAAGAGGCGTATGCCCCCCGTACACCCCGGGCTGAGGTAGCCCAACTGATTATCGACCGTTTGGAGTATGCAGCTGCCCACATCGGTGACTGTTCAAAAGATGGTGACAATCCTGTGACAGCTCATGCCATCAAGGCCGCTTTAAGTCGTTTCCTCTTGCGTGAAGCCACTTGGGCCAAATATCATGGACTGAACGAACCGTGGGAAAATTACCTGCAGAAATGCTTGAGCGTCTCTCAAGAACTGATGGCTGCCTATCCCACCTTACACCATGGTAACGGTTATAACAAGTATCCGGGAGCTGGCTATGATGAGGTGATGACCTCGGAAGATTTGAGCAAAGTAGCAGGTGTCATCATGTATAAACAATACCTCGACCCGCTGTTGCGTCATCGTTTCAGCGACTTGGTCCATGTAGAGGCACACCGGGCGGATGCTCCCCAGCAGACAGTCGATCTCTTTTTGATGCAAAACGGTAAACCGATTGCCAATGCCAACTCAGGTTTCAAAGGAGGAAAAGGAAAGGATTTGTGGGATTACTACGAGAATCGTGACCCCCGTCTTGCCATCAACTTCTGTCCGCCGGCACAGGCCAATGCTTATGTCAGCAACGGCAATCCAGACAACGTGGAGACCTTCAAGAAATGGCAATTCTGGCAGGTAGGTGAGAGCCTGCAGAACCAAGGCAACTTTGTCGTAACGGAAGAGTATGCCGAAAAATTCCGTCGTTACATTGACTATTTCGGTGCCAATGTCAGTTGTGAAAATGGTACAGGGGATGAATCCATCGGTTCAAAACGCTTACCCGGTCACAATTGGGGAGGTTCCATGACCCACTCTTCGCCCAATATCACGAAATTCTGCCAAACGGACAATTACATGCGTTGTTGGACAGGCTACTATTTCTGGAAGCATTATACGGCCTGGGAAATCGGTAGTAATGGCTATTACCAAACATCAGACAAACCGATCTTTACCATCGAAGAGGTATTGCTCAATTATGCCGAAGCAGCTTTCGAATTGGGCCAATTTAACCAAGCTGTTGCCGACAAGACCATCAACCTGCTTCGCGAACGGGCCGGTGTAGCTCCTATGGTTGTGGCTGAAATCGGGGCAGACTTCGATCCGAATCGGGATAAAGGAACGGCAGCCTGGACACAAGGATATGATCAACGGACCAATTACGAAGTGGATCCGGTCTTGTGGGAGATTCGTCGGGAACGGATGGTTGAATTGATGGGACAGGGCTTCAGTTTCTACGATGTGAAACGATGGCACAAAGCCCCCTATTTCACCAACCGACAACCGTGTGGTGCTTGGTTAACGGCTACGAATGTGCCTTACGGTACCGGCCTTTATACGGGTCAATTTGTCGATTATGATGAGATCCAAAAGAAGGGCTATGCCATGCCACAGAACAACGATGCCGGTTCGGGGTGGATCTATACGCAACATGGTCCCTTGACAGTCGGAAGCGGATGGAATGATGCTTTCTACTTGGAAATGGTGCCACAAGATCAGATCAACTTGAATCCCAATCTCACACAGAATCAGGGTTATGAGACCCTGTTCGGTTTGAATTGATACAAAAAAAACGGTCATTAGAAGTCACCACCTGGTAGCTTCTAATGACCGATTCCAACCAGCCTCAACAAGCATCCTTAGATACTTGACAATGTATGTTTAGATACATGCCGAAGTATGTTTAGATACTTGGCCAAGTATGTCAAGATACTTTTTACTCCTCTGCCTTTGCTTTTTTCCGATATTGTGTTGGAGTCATACCAGTATATTGCTTGAAGGCCGTACTGAAGTAGGAAGCCGTATTGTAGCCCACCCGTTCCGAAATCTCCGTAAAGGACAAGGCACTCTCCTTGACAAAGCGAATGGCCTTTTCCATACGAATCTTGGTGATGTATTCATTGCAACCCATGCCCGTCAATGACTTCATCTTGTTGAAGATCGAAGCACGACTCATGCCCATCTCCATCTCAATCAAGGCAATATCTAACGATGTATTGTCGATATGTTGTTCGATCAATTCGTTCAATTTCTTCAAGAAGGTCTCATCCGCATAACTGATGGTCACCTCCTCGGGCAGCGGAACAACCCCCGGAGTCGAATACTTATCCTGTACCCGTTGACGGGTATTCAGCTGGTTCAGCACAATCTGTTTCAAGACTTCGAGATCAAACGGTTTGGGCAAATAGGCATCTGCACCGGTTTTGTAGCCCACTTGGATACTATGTTCATCCGTCTTGGCCGTCAGCAAAAGTACCGGAATATGACTGATATTCAAATCGCTCTTGATCCGACGACACAACTCATAACCATCCATTCGCGGCATCATCACATCACTGATCACAGCATCCGGACGGTTATTCTGCAAAACCTTCATGGCCTCCACACCATCTTTAGCCGTCAATATCTCCTTGAAACTCTCTTTCAACGCATCGTGCAAGAACTGAGTAATCGACTCCTGATCATCCACCACCAAGATGGTATAGTCATATTTCTCCTGATTCTTGGCTACCAGCTGCAATTTCTTAGTTCCAGTCTCTTCCAAGAGCTCTGGCTGTTCGACAGATTTCTGTTCTACCTCGGTCAATGGAGCCTCAGCTATCACCTGCTCCTGTATTAAAGGTAATGTAAAGTAGAAGGTTGCACCCTTGGTGGCATTGTTGTAGGCCCCAATTGTACCCTTATGTTGCTCCAGCAATACCTTTGAATAGGCCAATCCCAAGCCTGTACCCGTGCTCTCTTTCGCACCTTGGTAGAAACGGGTAAAGAGTTCCTTTTCATCTCCGGGCTGCAAGCCTGTTCCCTCATCAGAGACCTCCACACGTACGTGATCCTTTTCCAACAGGGTACGTACGGTCATGGTCGTTCCAGTGGGGCTATGCTTCAACGCATTCATCACCAGATTATTCAAAACGATATCACACTTACGGATGTCAAACGGTACCATTGTGATACGTTTGTCAGCATCCAAGACCACCCGAACCCCACGCTCTTCTCCCTCGGATACGAAGTCACGGATACCCTCCTCAACCCACGCATTAAAGGGGTGGGCCTGAAGTTGCAGTTTGACTGCCTTTCGTCCCATCTTTTCCAAATCGAGCACCATATTGATGATATCTGTCATTCGGCTCGATTGTCGGCAAGCCGTCTGCAACAGGCGATAGTTTTCATCATTCGGACTGATTCGCTTCAGCATACGTTTCAATGGCGCATAGATCAACGTCAAAGGTGTACGCAATTCGTGGCTGACATTGACCAGAAAATCAATCTTTTCCTCGTTCATCCGGAGCTGATTCTGCGCAATTGTCCGTTCCATCGACTGCTCTTTGCGAACCATGATGTAGCGGATAAACCCTCCTCCGATGATCAAGAAGACAGTTACGATACTGCCCAAGAACCACCAACTCTGATACCAAGGAGGCAATACATCAAAACTTCCTAACGGTTGGTATTCCGACCAGCGGCCATCATTCAACATAGAGGATACCTGTACATCGTAATGCCCAGGATGCAGGTTGAACAGACGCAAAGCACCATCGATATCTTCCACTGGTTCTGTACTGTAGTTATGCACTTTAAACCGATAATTACGTTTGCGGAAACGGTCCCGATCTTGTGTCAACAACGTTAAAAACAGATTACTCCGATAGGGGATCTCCAAGTGATTCTTCTTATTGTAGAAAGGATTACCCAAGCTCTGTCCATTCAGGATACATTCCGAAATATCATAATGGGTCTCCGAATTGTTACGAACGGCCCGCTGATAGTCGATCTGCATCAATCCGTTCACGCTACCCATATAGATATAATCACCATCCACAGTCGTTGATGTCCGGATAAATTCACATGTGAAAGCTCCATCCATCTTATTATAGGCAACGAAATGTTCGTTCTTGGGATTATAGGAGTACAGTCCGTAATAGGTTCCGATCCAAATACGTCCCTCCTTGGGATCAGCCTGTATGGACAAGACATCCACAAACAGATTCGTCGGAATACGGTAGGACTCCTTTGTCTTCGGATCCACCCGTACTACACCGAAATTGGTCGCCAACCAAATAATGCCGTCAGGCGTTTCTGTAGCCATATTGATCAACTCCTTCGGAACCTTATGCGTATAGACCGTTGAAAGCACCTCGGTCTTGTGATCCAGACGATAAATATGCGTGCGATCAGAGATGTAGGTATAATCTGCATTCGAACTGACATATCGGACCGTACCGAAGGCCATGTAGTAATTTTCCTCCGAATCGTTTTGGGCCAATGTAAAGCGATTTTCCCGAATGTGATAGATATAGGCTTTATTGGTGAGTACCAATACGGTCTCGGGTGAATTTTTCCGGATATGGATCTCATTGCCGGACCCTACAGCACGTGTATCCACCTCTTCATCATAGATTTGCAATGGCGTCATCCGGCCCGTATGCACATCAAAAATCTGCAATCCACGTCCATAGATCGACAACAACAACCGATTAGCATCCAAATCGGCAATGGCTGTAACATAGGAATTTTCCGTGGTGGGGAAACGTTTGAAGGTTTCGGTCTGGGGATCAAAGCAGTTCAATCCATCATTGGTCGTACCTACCCATACCTTGTCTCCTTGTGGGCAGATACTGGCGACAGAGCTGGAATAGGGACCTCTTCCGAAACCAGAACCCTCCTCGGTAAAGGTGCGAATATAGACCGGTCCGAACACGACCAGACCGTGGTTTGCAATACCCATCAAGATATTACCATATTTATCGTGATCGAGTCGTGATACGGTATTGCCCGGAAGCGTAAACTGCCCATTTCCCTTTACATGCTGGAATTGACGGATATCACCCGTCTCCGGATTCAGGAAAAGCAGACCGCTCGCTCGTGTTCCAAGAATGATTTTCCCATCGACTTCCGTCACTGCCAACAACTGGCTTGTGGGCAAATTACCCTGCTCCTTCGAATAGCAGGCCAAACGTTGTCCATCCGCCGAGAAACAATGTAACCCCTTATTGTTGGTGGTAATCCAAAGACGTTTTTGACTATCGACATAAAAATCGGTCGTCGGACCCTGACAATCGAAAAAGTCTTGACTGACTTCTCCGGTATCCAACCGCACACGGAAAACGACAAACGAACGAGACTGACACAACAGGGTATTGTCGTCCAACAGCCCAAACTTTTCGATCCAATAGTCTTTCGTCAATTCGGCTATAAGTGTCACACGCTGATCTGTATCATTATAATAATTGATTTTACCGGCAGAAATCCATAACATACCCTCTTTCCAAGGACATCCGCCATACGACACGATAGGCTTACCCTCTTCGTTCAGCAGCGGTTCAAATTTATCAGTGTCATAGTGATAGACCGCAATACCACCCACAGTAAAAACCCATAAATTGTGATGCCGATCCTCATTGACATTCCACACATCGTTACCCGGAAGAGAGGTCGGATCGCCTTCGATATGCAGATACTGCTTCAGGTGATAACCATCAAATTTACCCAAACCGGAGCGCGTGGGTAACCAAATGTAACCTCGGCTATCCTCGTAAATGTTACTCAGGCGCGTAGGGAACATAATATCCGCTTCCTGCGTAACTTTATAGAAAGAATAATGCTCTACCCCCATTGCAGGCCATATTGATACAACCCACAACAGCAGGAGTACTACCAATTGCTTCATAAAAAGATATTTTTAACCCAATATAAAAACGAACAACTGGTACAAAACTACACATTATTTTTCAGTTTATCACACTTTTCTCTTTTTTTTACAAATTAATCGTCTAATTCCCCTTTTCCCTGACGAACGATCACAAATTCATCAGATGTACAATCAATCACGGTCGAAGCCTCTGTACCACCCATACCGCCATCGATCACCACATCCACCACATCTTCATACTTCTCTGCAATTAGTTCAGGATCTGTAGAATACTCAATATATTCATCCTCATCGTGGATAGACATGGTCAGAATCGGATTACCCAACTCCTTCACCAATTGACGAATGATGTTGTTATCCGGCACACGGATTCCCACTTCTCGACGGTTCTTGTAAATTTTCGGCAACTCACTGCTGGTCGGGAGAATAAAGGTGAAAGGACCAGGCAGATTCTTCTTCATCAACTTAAAAGCCGAGTTGCTCACCTTGGCATATGCACTCAAATTCGACAAGTCATAACAGATGATCGACAAGCCGCTCTTCTGCGGATTCACCCCTTTAATTTGACAAATCTTCTCGACAGCCCGAACATTCAAGGCATCACAACCGATCGCATAGACCGTATCAGTGGGATAGATAACAAGGCCTCCGTCACGCAGGACGGAGATGACCTTATCAATTGCTTTCGGATTGGGATTTTCAGGATATATCTTGATAAACATGATTAACCGTAAATAATATGACCATTCTCATCCGTATATTCTTCCAATCCCTTACTGTATTGGTTCATGGCACGCAGACTCATACCCATGCTGGAGAAGCCACCATCGTGATACAGGTTCTGCATGGTCACCTTACGTGTGAAATCGGAAAACATCATCACGCAATAGTTGGCACACTCATCTGCCGTAGCATTTCCCAATGGACTCATTTTGCCGGCAAAATCCATCAGATGTTCCATACCCTTCACACCACTGCCAGCTGTCGTCAATGTAGGCGATTGAGAAATCGTATTGATACGCACATGCTTTTCCCGACCGTAGATATAACCGAAGCTACGGGCAATGGATTCCAAGAGACTCTTGGCATCCGCCATATCGTTGTAGCCAAAGAAGGTACGCTGGGCAGCTACATAAGAGAGGGCTACTACCGAACCATATTCGGCAATGGCATCCTGTTTCTTGGCCACCTGCAACATTTTGTGGAAAGAGATGGCCGAAATGTCCAATGTCTTTTCCAACATACTATAATCCAGATCATCATACGTACGTTTCTTCCGCACATTCGGACTCATACCAATGGAATGGAGCACAAAGTCGATCTGACCGCCAAGGATCTCGACCGATTTCGCAAAGACCATTTCCAAATCTTCTACATTGGTAGCATCTGCAGGCAACACTTCGGCATTTAATTTCTTTGCCAATTCGTCCACCTGTCCCATACGGACAGCTACCGGTGTATTACTCAAGGTGATGACAGCACCCTCTTCGACAGCCTTTTCCGCCACTTTCCATGCAATAGACATATCATTCAGTGCGCCAAAAATAATGCCGCGTTTTCCTTGTAATAAATTATGACCCATAAAAAATAGTTAGATGATTTATAACTCGCGATAATAAACTCGTTTGACCCGTGGAGAGACAGAGGTCAGAATTTCATACGGAATCGTATGCAACTTCTCTGCCAACTCTGTGACGGGTAACTCTTCACCAAAAATAATGACCGGATCGCCCTCTTGTGCATCCGTATCGGTTACATCCACCATGCAGGCGTCCATACAGATATTGCCCACAATCGGACAACGGTGGCCTCGAATGACCACTTCACCCACCCCATTGCTGAGGTGACGGTCCAATCCATCTGCATAACCGATCGGGATGATGGCAATGCGAGAATCTCGCTCCACATAGGTCCGCCTACTGTAGCCGATGGAATCAGCGGCCGGAACTGACTGAATTTGCAAGATGGTTGTCTTCAACGTACTGACATGCTCCAAACCCTTCAAGCCTGAAGCACTCACTCCATACAATCCAATGCCCAAACGAACCATATCCATCTGATAGGACGCAAAGCGTTCGATACCGGCTGTATTGAGAATATGTTTGATAACGCGTTTCTCCAATCCCCGTTCCAAGGTTGCTGCTGCCTCCTGGAAGGTCTGCAACTGCCGATGAGTAAAGTCATCAAAGATGGAGGAGTCGCTCCCCACCAAATGAGAGAAAATGGAACGGGCAGTCACACCTGTTTGCCGTTTCAGCCGGCTACAGATCTCCGGCACATCGCTGGGGGCAAATCCCAACCGATGCATACCGGTATCGATCTTAATATGAATCGGATAGTCTGTTATACCTCGTCGTTCCGTCTCATGTACCAATGCATCCAACAGACGGAAACTATAGACCTCTGGTTCGAGGTGATTCTCGAAGAGCACATTGAAACTGCTCATTTCGGGATTCATCACCAAGATGGGAATCGTAATACCCTCTTTCCGCAACTCGGCTCCCTCGTCCGCAACAGCCACGGCCAAATAATCGCACCGATGTTCCTGCAATGTCTTGGCCAGTTCGTATGAACCTGCACCATAAGCAAAGGCCTTTACCATACAGACCATCTTGGTTTCGGGCTTCAGCTTCGAACGGTAGAAATTGAAATTGTGTGCTATCGCATCCAGATTCACCTCCAGAATGGTCTCATGCACCTTCTTTTCCAATAGATCTGATATCCGTTCGAAATGGAAACGACGAGACCCCTTGATCAGAATCAGTTCATCGTGAAAACGATGGAACGAAGGGGACTGGATAAACTCGTCGGTTGTCAGGTAGAACTCCTTTTCTAAGTTGAACAGAGATGCATACTCTTTCAAATCACGACCAATACCGATGATCCGATCGATATGCTTCCGATGCACCAAATCGGCAACCTTTTTATATAACGATTTGGGCAGTGTACCCGACTGGAGAATATCTGAAAGAATCAATGTCGTCTTCAAAGGCTTTCCGGCCAGACGGCTCTGTTGGAAATCCAACGCAATGTCCAAGGAATTGATATCCGAATTGTATGTATCATTTATCAGCAGGCAATTATGAATCCCCTGTTTGACATCCAACCGCATATCGACAGGTTCCAAGCGACGGAACTTCTCCACATCACTCACACTGGTCGGCTTCAAGAAAGCCATTACAGCAATGCACTGGATCACGTTTTCGATGGAGGCATCATCCGTAAACGGAATCGTAATGACCTGTGTAAAACCCAACAAGGTACAAGTAATAACCGTTTGATCTGTTCCTTTTTCGATCGATTCGATGAAAAGAGGAGCTTCTGAATCGTGACGACTCCACACCAAAGCTTTATGCGACAGACAAGCAGACTCTACACAGCGAGCCAAAAAGGCATCGTCACCATTGTAAACCAAGGCCTCACAATCCTTGAACAGCATCAACTTCTCCAGACACTTCTGATTGGCCGAAATAAAATTCTCCTGATGCGCTTCGCCTATGTTGGTAATCACACCAATGGTTGGTGCAATGATGGGTTGCAACCGCTCCATTTCGTCTGGTTGAGAGATACCCGCTTCAAAAATACCCAAGGTATGCTTTTCGTTCATCTGCCAAACCGACAAGGGAACTCCTAATTGCGAATTGTAACTGCGAGGAGAACGGACGATATTGAAATCGTTATGAAGCAATTGATACAAAAACTCCTTTACCACGGTTTTACCATTGCTACCCGTGATACCGACCACCGGAATGTCAAACTTCTCACGGTGGTAAGCGGCCAATTTCTGCAAAGCTTTCAACGTGTCTTTAACCAACAGGAAATTGGCCTCCTTCATTTCATCAAATTCCGGCAACCAATGGCTGACGACAAAATTACGTACCCGAAGACGATACAGATCACCTACATACCGATGTCCATCGTTCGTCTTGGTAGGCAAAGCAAAAAAGAGGCTCTCTTCTGGCAAAGACAAACGACGACTATCGGTCAGCAGAAGACTGATCCGATCGTCATGTAACTGATCTGTTGAGGCACCAATGGCCTGAGCTATTTCTTTAATCGTATATTCCATACTTGTTTCTCAACTCCTTTTCTTCATCCATTGCAAAGAACGGAATTTTCTCACGAATGCGTTCTATTCTTAACAAAGTTTGAACAATAAATTGTCGGTATAATTCGTTTTCGGGATCGAAGGGACGATGGGCCAATGCCTGCTTGACCGACTGGCAAGCCTTAGCCAACTGTTGCGTCTCGGCTGAAAACCAATTCTCGGCAAACCGTTGCCAAATGTAATCGACGGCCTGCTCGGAGGGATGCAGCAGATCTGCTGCATAGAAACGGTAGTCGCGTAATTCATCCATCACCAATTCGTAGGCCGGAAAATAGGCGGTTTGACCGGGAAATTCCCGACACAATTGATCGATAGCCAAGAGGAGGGTAGCTTTACTCAACTGGTTGCCGTGGGCTCCATCCTTCCAATGACGAATCGGACTGACCGTAAACAGTACGCATAGATGCGGATTCCATGCCTGCAATTCGGAGAGCAACGATCGCCAATCAGCCACGATCTGTTCAGCCGTCAGACGCTCGCGTTCGAACAGTGCATCAGGTTGTTTATGACAATTGGCTACGACCTCTCCCGTACGTTTCAGCCGATAGACAAAAGCCGTACCAAATGTGACAACCAGTCGGGTTGCCTGCCGGAAATGGTTCGAGGAGCCTTCGAGACGCCTATTGATTTGTTGCAGACATTCGGTCTCCGTACGTGCCGAGAAACGGCTGTGATGAGCATAGCTGTGATAACCTCCATGGGCAGCAAACAAATCAGCAACCGTAAAAGGAACCGGATGCATCAACCGCCGGAGAGCCATGGCCACAGAAGAGGGATTATACAAGGTGCCGAATGGATTCACGTCCGTCAGAAAGGCATGATCGGTCAATCGATTTCCAATATGTTCCGCAAAACAGGAGCCGACTAACAAGATTGAATCGGCATGTGAAAACAGGAAGAGTCCCTTTTCCAACGTGACTTCGGTTGTCCACTTCATCGCAACTGTCTTTCCCTATTTCTTCCGTTCAACCACGAAAGTTGCCAATTGCAACAAAGCATCCCGGGCAGCCGATAAAGGCAGTTGTTGAATCTGCTCCAAGGCAAGCTGGTAATACTCCTGCATCCGTTGAGTCGCATATTCAATGCCACCGCTTGTTTTGGCAAATGCGATCAGTTCCTCCACATGAGCCTGGGTAAAATCCTTCTCGCGGATGATCCGTGTCATCTGTTCAGCTTGCGTTCCACCCTGACGAAGGGCATAGAGAAGAGGGAGCGTTACTTTCCCTTCCCGAATGTCATTGCCGGTCGGTTTGCCAATTTGATTCTCTTTGAAATAGTCAAAGATATCATCCTTGATTTGAAAAGCATACCCCAAGTATTCGCCAAAATTGCGGCAAGTCGTCACCAAGGATTCGTCAGCACGAGCCGACAAAGCACCGATTTCTGCACAACCGGACAACAGCATGGCCGTTTTTTTCCGGATGACCTGCAGATAACAGGACTCGTCCAGAATACTCTCTTCAGCCGTTTCCAACTGCTTGATTTCACCTTCGGAGAGATCCTTTCCCAACTGGGAAATGATACCAACAATCCGCAGATTACCTGTCTGGATCGAACGGATCAAGGCGGAAGCCAAGAAATAGTCACCGACTAATACCGATACACGGTTATCATAAATGGCATTAAGCGAGGGGACACCCCGACGTTGTTTAGTTTCATCCACTACATCGTCATGAATCAACGTTGCCGTATGCAATAACTCTACCAAGACTGCAGCATTGATCGTTTGGTCCGATATCTGCCCGCAAGCCTTTGCCGAGAGTAACAACAAAAGCGGACGCACGTGCTTTCCCGTCGATTGCAGCAAGGTATCAATAGCAGACTGCAACAAACGGGTTTCACTCCGAAGCGAAGCCGCATAGTCGTCGTTGAAACGCTTCAATTCAGCGGAGACAGGTCCTTCAATATTTTTGATATCCATATAAAAATTGGCAAAGATGCGCAAAAGTAACAAAAACTATCGAGTAAGCGAGTTTTTTCGTACATTTACCCAGTTTTTGTGCCACTAAAACGTGTTAAAAGCAAATGAAGTTATTTCTGATAGACGCATACGCGCTAATTTATCGGTCCTATTATGCCTTTCTCAAGGCACCCCGGATCAATTCGAAGGGTTTCAACACTTCGGCCATCTTTGGCTTCATCAACAGTTTGGAAGATGTGCTGAAGCGTGAAAGCCCGACGCACGTGGCCATCGGGTTCGATCCGAGTGGTCCGACCTTCCGCCACGAAGCCTACGAGCAGTACAAAGCACAACGGGAAGAAACGCCTGAAGTGATTCGCCAGTCGGTCCCCATCCTCAAAGAGATTATAACGGCTTACCGCATCCCGATGGTAGAGGTGGCAGGATTCGAGGCAGATGACGTGATCGGTACGTTGGCCAAGCAGGCTGCCGTTGAAGGATTCGATGTCTATATGATGACTCCGGATAAGGACTATGGGCAGTTGGTGGACGATCATATATATATGTATAGACCGAAGTTCGGAGGCGACTACGAAGTTTTAGGTGTAACGGAGGTATTGGAAAAGTATGGACTGAAATCGACCGAACAGGTGATCGACCTGTTGGGATTGATGGGAGACACGGCCGACAATATCCCCGGATGTCCAGGGATAGGGGAGAAGACAGCGGTCAAGCTACTCGACCAGTTCGGCTCCATCGACAACCTATTGGCACATACCGACCAATTGAAGGGAGCACAAAAGAAGAAGGTGGAAGAGAATGCCGAACAGATCCGATTCTCCAAATTCTTGGCCACCATCCGTACCGATGTCCCTATTCAGTTCCAAGCGGCCGATTATGTACGTCAGGAGCCCGACAAGGATCGATTAAAAGAAATTTACACGGATTTAGAGTTCAAAACATTTATCCAACGGCTCTTTCCGGAAGAGAAAAAGAAACCTACTTCCCAGGGACCCGTTCAAGGCTCGCTCTTTGACATATTCACGGACAACCCTACGGAAGATTCCAAATATTCGACTCTCGCGGACTTAACATCGACCGATCATATCTATCATCTTATTGATACTGAGGATGAACAGACCAGATTAGCCCAACTTTTGGCATGTCAGGATTTTTTTGCCTTCGACACGGAGACCGATGGAGTAGAGCCCTTGAAGGCGGGATTGGTCGGTATGTCGTTCGCCATCCGTCCACACGAGGCTTGGTACGTACCTGTCCCTGCTGATCGGGAAGCAGCACGAACTGTAGTCGCTCGCTTTGCACCAGCCTTGGAGAAGGAACAATCGCTGAAGATCGGTCAGAACATCAAGTTCGATATGTTGGTGCTTCGCAAGTATGGGGTACGAGTAGCTGGACCGCTCTTCGACACGATGATCGCACACTACCTGCTGAATCCAGAATTACGACATGGCATGGACTACTTAGCCGAGACCTATCTTCACTACCAGACCGTACACATTGAAGAATTGATCGGTCCGAAAGGGAAGAAGCAACTGACGATGCGACAGGTACCGATCGCCAAAGTGGCTGAGTATGCAGCCGAAGATGCCGACATCACGCTCCAGTTGAAGGAGTACTTTGCACCCTTGCTTCATGAGGAGGCAGTCGAAGAACTCTTCTCTCAAATCGAGATGCCGCTCATCTATGTATTGGCCGACATGGAGGCAGCCGGAGTCACAGTCGATACACAAGCTTTGAAACAATCATCGTTGGAATTGACAACCCAGATGAACCAATTGGAGGCAGAGATTCATGAACTGGCTGGACAGACCTTTAATGTCAACTCAACCAAACAGGTGGGAGAGATTCTGTTTGATCAACTGAAACTGGATGAAAAGGCGAAAAAAACCAAGACGGGTGGCTATAGCACCAGTGAAGAGGTCTTGGAGAAGTTGCGCGATAAACATCCGATCATCGGGAAGCTGTTGGCCTATCGACAGCTCAAGAAGTTATTGAGCACCTACATCGATGCCCTGCCGGAACTGATCTATCCCGAGACAGGCAAAATCCATACCTCCTTCAACCAAGCCGTGACAGCTACCGGACGACTCAGTTCGACCAACCCGAACCTGCAGAATATTCCGGTCAGGGATGACTTAGGACGGGAAATCCGCAAAGCCTTCACGGCAGAAAACGAGCAATGCACCTTCTTCTCGGCCGACTACTCGCAAATCGAATTACGTATCATGGCACATCTGAGCCAGGATACCCACATGATCGAAGCCTTCCGAAGTGGTGCCGACATTCATGCAGCCACAGCCGCCAAAATCTACAACCTGCCGGTGGAGGAGGTGACCTCTGATATGAGACGGAAAGCCAAGACAGCCAACTTCGGCATCATCTATGGCATCTCGGTCTTCGGACTGGCAGAACGGTTGAGCATCTCACGAGGCGAATCGAAGGAGCTAATCGATGGCTATTTCCGTACCTATCCGCAAGTACGAGCTTACATGGACGAAAGCATTCGGGTTGCCAAAGAGAAGGGGTATGTAGAGACCATCTTCAAGCGAAGACGTTACTTGCCCGACATTCATTCACACAATGCAGTCGTACGAGGCTATGCCGAACGAAATGCGATCAATGCACCTATTCAAGGAAGTGCGGCTGACATCATCAAAGTGGCAATGATCCGCATCCACCGACGATTTGCAGCTGAAGGGCTAAAAAGCCAAATGATCCTCCAAGTACATGACGAACTTAACTTCAACGTGTATAACGAGGAGTTGGAACGGGTCAAATCCATCGTACTGGAAGAAATGGAACAGGCCATCCAACTGCAAGTACCACTCATTGCTGACTGTGGAGAGGGACGTAACTGGTTAGAGGCACATTAATAAACAACGGTTCTCTTTGCAAAATAGAAAGCCTTGGTTTCATCGAAAAACCAAGGCTTCTTTTGTAAGTATTTTCCCCAGACCTCAAGGCAAACGCCTTTCAATGTCCTCTACCAAGCGACTGGCTCCAATCCGGAAGAGATCCCGGTTCAACCATTCCGATCCCAAGAGCGACTCGACAATCGTATAATAGGCGACCGCTTCTTCAGCCGTACGTACTCCACCCGACACCTTCAGACCAACCTGACGACCCGTCAACTGATGATACTCCCGAATTACCTTACACATCGTATAGACGGCTTCAGGAGTCGCACCCGGATACCCTTTACCGGTCGAAGTCTTGATGAAATCAGCACCACTATACACGGCCAAAATAGCTGCATTCCGGATATTCTCCGTCGTTGCCAAGGCACCTGTTTCCAAGATCACCTTCAGCTTGGCCCCCCGACAGGCCTCCTTGATTTCATCCAGTTCATCCGAAAGCTCTTCGTAATTATCCTCCATAAAATAGCCCAGGTTGAGTACGACATCAATCTCGTCAGCTCCCTGCATGACAGCCATGCCCACCTCAGCAATTTTGATTTCCATGAAGGTCTGTGACGAAGGGAAGCCACCACATACGGCAGCAATCTTCACCTCCTGAGCCGTCAATGCCTGTTTAACTGTCTCCACAAAATTGGGATAAGTACAGATGGCTGCTACATTCGGCACATCGGGACGGGTACCCTCGAAGTCATTTACTCGATCCACCAGATTCCAAATGGTCTCTTTGGTGTCCAAACTGGTCAGCGAAGTCAAATCGATACAGCCATGGATCCGCTTCAACACTTCGGGTGTCATGTGTTTCTCAACCCCCTTTTCCAAGAGGTTTTTTACAGCCTGAGTTGTTTCCTGATCCGAGAGGGCAGGAGCAAACCGCTTCAAAGCGCCATGATACTTGTCTGCACGTCCATACTGTTGCTCCAAAGCTTCGTCATGTGTAAATTCCAATGCCATAGTTATGCTTTTAATTTTTGATTATTGAGATGTCTTTCTTGATCACGTTGGGTCTTTTTCTGCAGATTCTTGGCAAAAGCAGCCGTCAGATCTACACCCGTCTGATTAGCCAAACAGATCAACACCCAAAGCACATCGGCCATTTCATCGCCTAAATCGCGATGCTTGTCACTCTCCTTGAAGGACTGTTCACCATACGTACGCGCCATGATGCGGGCCAATTCACCCACCTCTTCCGTCAAGATCGTCATATTGGTAAGTTCATTGAAATAACGAACACCATACGTCTTGATCCAATGATCCACCTGGACTTGTGCCTCCTTTAATGTCAACTCTTCCATCTTACTCTTTGTTTTGTGAATCGATCAGGATAGTGACCGGTCCATCGTTCAACAATTCCACCTTCATATCGGCACCAAAAGTACCTGTCTGTACCTCCTTACCCAACTGGATGCCCATCTCGGCACAGAAGGATTCATACATCGGAATGGCCACCTCCGGTTTGGAGGCACGAATGTAGGAGGGACGGTTTCCCTTCTTCGTAGAGGCCTGCAAGGTAAATTGGCTAACCACCAATATTTCTCCATCCACATCCATGACGGAACGGTTCATCACCCCCTGCTCATCGTCAAAAATACGCAAGTTACAGATCTTCTTGCAAAGCCAATTGATATCCTCTTGCGTATCGCGATCCTCAATACCGACCAGAATCAACAACCCTTTTCCGATCTTCGACTTGACCATACCGTCAATCGTCACGGATGCATATTGTACACGTTGTGTTACTGTTTTCATCTTTCTATATCCTTTTGTTTGTTTTGAAATGCTTCGATCAAGACGCGTGCCTTTGCTTCGCCAACCACCTGCTTCAGGTCATCAAACGATGCTTCCCGAATACGCTTGACACTCTTATAATGCCGTAAAAGTACAACTTTTGTCTTTTCGCCAATCCCTTTGATGGCATCTAATTCAGATCGGGTTTGGCTTTTGCTCCGTTTTTCTTTGTGGAAGGTGATGGCAAACCGATGCACCTCGTCCTGCATCCGGGTCAAAAGCAAAAAGAGGGGACTGTTCAACTTCATGCCTACCGTTACGGGCGGGAAGCCATACAGCAATTCCGAGGTGCGATGTTTGTTGTCTTTCGCCAAACCGGCTATTGGAATCGCGAGATGCAACTCATCTTCAACCACCGAACGGACTACCTCCATTTGTCCCTTTCCACCGTCTGTAATGATCAGATCGGGAAGAGGCAACTGCTCCTCCAAGGCCCGTTGATACCGCCTACGAACAACCTCCTTCATCGAAGCATAATCATCCGGACCCTCCACTGTCTTGATGATGTATTTCCGGTAATCCGCTTTGGAAGGCTTCGCCATCTTGAACACGACACAGGCCGCCACAGCATCACTTCCCTGCAGATTGGAGTTATCGAAGCACTCGATCTGAACGGGCAATTTGGGCAGGTGTAAGGCCTCTTGAATCTCTTTCAGCAAACGAGTGTTTCGTTGTTCCGGATTCAGTTTCTCGGCCTGCTTCAGTCGATCCAATTTAAATTGCTTCACATTCATTTCCGACAGATCGAGCAACTTCTTCTTATCTCCTCGTTGCGGAATTGTAATGGTTACATTTCCCAATTCCATCTCAATGGGGAAGGGCAGAATGATTTCCCGAGCAGTACTTTTGAAACGCTCCCGCATTTCGACAATGCCTAAAGCCAACAATTCCTCGCGCGACTCATCCAACCGCTTTTTGTATTCGAAGGTGTAGGCTTGCACAATGGCTCCATTGCCAATATGCAGGTAATTGATGTAGGCAGAATTCTCCTGTTCAGCCAAAGTAAACACATCAAGGTTATGCAACATGGGAGGCACGACCGTCGATTTAGCCCGATAGTTTTCGATCACTTCATACTTTTCCTTGAGTTTCTGTGCCTCCTCAAACTTCCATTCTGCAGCCAACGCCTGCATCTGTTCATAGAGCATTTTACTCACTTGGGAAATATTTCCTCTCAAGATTTCCTTCACCATGGAGATGTTTTGCTGATACTCCTCCAAACTTTGCAATCCTTCGCAAGGTCCCTTACAACGTTTGATGTGGTATTCCAGACAAACCTTGAATCGTCCTTCGCGAATCGCCTCCGGTGTCAATGCATGTTTACAGGTACGAAGCGGATAGAGATCCTTAACCAATTGTAGCATGACGCGAGCTGTATAAACCGAAGGGTAGGGGCCATAATAAGAGGAACCGTCCCGTACAATCGTGCGGGTCTGATAGACGCGTGGAAAGTATTCATTCTTGACCACAATCGAGGGGTAAGTCTTATCATCTTTGAGCAGAACATTGTAACGAGGCCGATACTGTTTGATAAGGTTGTTCTCCAACAGGAGTGCATCCTCCTCCGTATCGACCACCACATATTTCAAGTCGCGAATCTGTTTCACCAGTACCCGGGTCTTATTGTTATCATGCTCCTTGGTAAAATAAGAAGAGACCCGACGCTTCAGATTCTTGGCCTTGCCCACATAGATAATAGTTCCTTTCTCATCGAAGTACTGATAGCAGCCTGGCTTCTCCGGAATAACGGCCAATATATTCCGAATATGCTCACTCGTTTCACGAATCATGGTGTAATTATTCTCCTATTTTCAACCGGTTACTACACTCATCTGAATTACCACTTCACAATGTTTCACGTGGAACAACCCTTTCTTTAGCGTCCAGACATCACCAAGAGGATGTTGATGTCGCTGGGTGAGATACCCGGAATACGGCTGGCCTGAGCGATCGTTTCAGGATCGATTCGGGTCAACTTCTGACGAGCTTCAGTCGAGAGCGATTGAATGGACATGTAGTCAAACTTACCACGAATACGGATATTCTCCAACCGACTGATTTTGTCTGCGATCATCTGCTCGCGACGGATGTAGCCACTATACTTAATCAAAATCTCGGCAGCCTCGATGATTTCTTCATGACGGGAAGCGGGAACCTGATCCAACTGTGCTTGTAAAGCCGGAATAAAGGGAGCCAAACTTTGCAAAGAGAGTTGCGGACGAACCACCAGATCGACCAGTTTGCAACCATGGGCGAGGGGTGTTGTTCCTAAATGTTCCAAAGCGGAATTGATGTATTGCGGCTTGATAGAGTAGTTCTCCACGAAAGCAATGATTGCATCCCGGCTGTTCTTTTTCTCCTGCAACAGATCGTGACGGTAGGCATCTGCCAACCCCAGCTGATAGGAGCGTTCTGTCAGACGCATATCGGCATCATCCTGTCGCAACAGAATACGGTATTCCGCACGGGAGGTAAACATACGGTAGGGTTCATCGACACCTTTGGTCACCAAATCATCGATCAAAACACCAATGTAGGCTTCATTGCGACCCAATACAAAGGGGGTACCCCCATGACAATTGATGTGGGCATTGATGCCAGCAACCAGTCCTTGACCACCCGCCTCTTCATAACCGGTCGTTCCGTTAATCTGTCCGGCAAAGAACAAATTACGGATCGCCTTCGTCTCCAAATTGTGATCGAGTTGGGTCGGATCAAAGAAATCATACTCGATCGCATAACCAGGACGATAGATCTGGACATCCCGGAAAGCAGGGATCGCCTGCAACGCGCGAAGCTGGATATCGAGGGGTAGGGAAGATGAGAAGCCATTCAAGTAATACTCCTGGGTTGTTTCACCTTCGGGCTCCAAGAAGAGCTGGTGTTGCGGCTTGTCGGCAAAGGTCACAATCTTGGTCTCGATGCTGGGACAATAGCGAGGACCGATACTTTGGATCTGTCCATTGTAGAGAGGCGAGTCGGGGAGACCCTGGCGAAGGATCTCGTGACATGCCTCATTCGTATAGGTGGTCCAACAACTCAACTGTTTCAACCGACGATGTTCGTTATCCAAATAGGAGAACTGGTGAAAATCGTTCTCGCCTGGCTGCTCGCTCATCTCATCGAAATGAACACTACGGGCATCAATGCGAACGGGCGTTCCGGTCTTCATACGGGCCGAACGGATACCCAACGAAACCAGTTGTTCGGTCAATCCGGAAGCAGCCGGTTCAGCGATACGTCCTCCCCGAATCTGTACCCGACCGATGTGCATGAGCCCATTCAAGAAGGTTCCGTTGGTTAATACGACAGCTCCCGCTTCAAACGTAACACCCATGGCCGTTACCACTCCACAAACACGTCCATCTACAATCACCAGCTCCTTGACGAGATCCTGCCAGATGGAAAGGTTAGGCAGATTCTCCAGGATTCCACGCCAACATTCGATGAAACGGGCACGATCGCTTTGGGCACGCGGACTCCACATGGCCGGTCCTTTACTTCGGTTCAACATACGGAACTGGATAGCTGTACGATCGGTCACGATTCCCATATAGCCACCCAGTGCGTCGATCTCCCGGACGATTTGTCCCTTGGCAATACCACCAACAGCAGGATTGCAACTCATCTGGGCAATCTTGTTCATGTCCATGGTGATCAAAAGCGTCTTCGATCCCATATTGGCAGCAGCTGCTGCCGCCTCACAGCCGGCATGTCCGGCCCCGACAACGATTACGTCATACTTAAAATTCATCGTTTCTTCTCTTTGCTATTTTGCTTGCAAAGATAGGACGCAATGGACAATTATTCAACGGACGGGACGGATTTATTTGCCGGACTTCATCACGCCCGAATCGTTGTCTGCATTGTGGAGCCGTTTCTCGGCACTTTGGAAACGACGGCCCACGTTGAGGTGGTAGGAGAGACCAACCACAAACACCTGGGAAGATTCCCGCAGATGCATCCGACGTTGGTAAGAGGCATACCGGTTCCAATTGGCCGACTCCACTTTATAATCGTCGGTAAAAGGATTGATGACAAGGATCGAGAGGCGGACAGCCTTCAACTGATAATTCAACTGGAGGAATTGGATGTTCTCCCCACCCTGAAGCGTCTCCCCTCGGAACTGATTGTAATTGGAGAAAAGCTGATAGACCAACGACCACTGTTTCCATTGGGTGGCCACTTCAGCCTGATACCAGCCATTCGTATAACGATGGTCGTAATCGTTCCCTCGGTTGATGTAATGATTCATGCCACCCGTCAGGCTCAACTGAAGCCAGGAAGAGGGCTTCACTTGGACCGTCGCATTCAGATCCACATACTGCCAATTGCGATGGTTGTCGTAGGTGCAGACAATCCGGTTGCCCTCTTGAAATTTGTTATCCATGATTGCATTCGGTTGGTAGGAATAGGCCCCTTTCAGATTGGCCTGGAACCATCCCTTCCGGAACTCATATTCCAGATCAGTCTCATAACTGGTATAGGCTTTCAAGTGCGGATTTCCCCGGCGGATCTGGAACGAATCGATGGCCTGCTCTACATCGCTCAACTGACTCAAGGCAGGTTGCTCGTTATTCATCCGAACTCTCCAACGAAGCGAAGCCGATCCAGAAAAGGGATAAAAGAGGGTCAACCGAGGATTGACTTGATACCGTTCATAACGATCCGTCTCGCCCGTTTGATTGAAATAAAAACGGGTCAATCCGAAACCAACCGTATAATCCAACTTTTGCCATTTACCCTTCCATTCGCCAAAGGCATAACTCTCTCCCTGCACCAAGTGAGCCGCATAAGTGTGGCCATTGCGATAGGTATTGTCCGAATAGGCTTGCAGGTGCCGCAAACCACCACTGAGGCGTTGGCCACCCTCGAATTGTTTCTCGTAAATGGCCTCAGCAATGAGGGAATATTTTTCGCCAAGTACCCGATTGTGGAGGTTGGTCAAGAGCTGGCTGTTCTGCTGCTCTTGGTAGGTTCGTTCCGTTTGGGTCCGGTAATAACTGCCCACCAGATTAAAGACCATCGTCTGCTGATGGGGCAATTCCCGTTGATAATAGAGATCCAAAGCGGGATTGTGTTCTTGCTGGGCATTGGCATCGAGCAAACGAATGGGATCACTCGGCACGCCCGTTTGGGTCAGGACTCCATGATAATCCTCGTGCGGATAGTGGGTCTTACGATAACGCACGGTAGCTTGGAAAAGATCCTGCTCGGGACGATTCAGGCTATAGGTGGCATTCAGCCGATGCGTGTACAATTCCAGATGGCCCGGTTCACCAGCCTCCTCCCGGATGAATGAACGACCATCAGCCAAGTGAAATTCCTCCCGATTGTCTCGCCACAAACCATAGAAATCACGAGGACCCAACGAATAGTTGGCACTCCATTCCGACTGCTTGTGATTCACCTTGCCGGAAAGCTGGTGTTCTCCCCAAAGCGCATTCACCCCTTGTGCCAAGTCGGCATGAAACGTACCTCCCGTCTCGGCACGACGGACAATATAGTCCAACACCACATCCGCATTTCCATAACGTAAACCGGGATTGTCATGATATTCGATCCGGACGATCTCGGAAGGAAGAAGGGCCTGCACTTCGGTCTGCTCCACCTGCACCCCATTGATGCGAAGCTGCACCACCCCATTGCCCGGCAGTTTGACGGCATGGTTCACGACATCCACCACCACCCGAGGCAACATCAGCTGTTGCAACAACTCAATGCCATTGGCCGAAGCCTTCACCTGCTGTTCGGAAGGATAGACAATTTTGCGGTCCGACTTCGTGGATTGGTTGGAGGCTGTCACGGTTACCGCATCCAACGAGACGGCAGCCTCCTGCAAGATGAGTGTCCCCAAATCCTGTTTCTTGGAGAGACCGGTCAACAGCAACTGTTCCGACGCATACCCGACACTCGAGATCAGCAGCCGGTAATCACCCGCCCGAAGCCGACGAAAGTAAAATAGTCCGCTTTCATCGGTCGTTGTACCGGCAACAAAGCCTGAATCGCTGGTTTGCAACAAGACGTT
>JAFBIU010000001.1 GCA_021531775.1 Parabacteroides distasonis
CCCATTGAACTATCCGGTTTCTGATGTAAAAGTGTGGGGGCAGAACATAACGTACGGTCTTTATGACTAACGCGTAATCGGCCTTATTCCACACACTTTGATGTTGAATGTTTATGCAAATGTACAACGATAAAATAATATACAATGTGTTACGCTTGGTGAAACGTAACAGTATGCGTAACGTTACGCAAAAAAAGAAGAGTTCTCGTACTTGAATCCCTCAATCGTTCCCGTCTCGGACGAGAAGTTCACGCCAATCTGATACAGTTTGCGAGGATCGGTCTGGTAGGGCTTCGCATAACCTTTGTTCTTGATCTGCTGGAGAGCCTGTTCGGCAGAGCCGTCCAGCTTGAACTCGAAGATATAGACATAGTCGGGTGTCTCGACAATGCAATCGACCCGGCCTTGGCTCTGCACCTTCTCGCTATAGACGGTATAGACACTCAAGAGACGCAACAGCAGGTAGAAGGTATAATGGAAATAGCGTTCATATTCTCGCTCGTCCTGCTTCCGACGCATGGAGTAGGGCACACTGGCCAAGAAGGCGGTCAGCTGATCACGGAACTGTTCGAGCTTTCCTTGTCGGAGAGCCTTGACCGCCAGTTGTATCCAGGAGGTCACCCGCTCTTGGGGTTTCAGATAATCGGCAGCCACCAAGGTCAGGAAACCCTTCTTCACCTCATTGTTCGGAAAGTCCAATAGGAAACTGTTCATTTCCGGGTCATAATCCTTGATGGTCAGATAGCCACTCTGATAGATCATGGGCAAGGGTTGTTCCACGGTAGCCTTATAGTCGATAAACTCCTCCGGGAAATAGTATTGACCCACCAAATCGTTGAGCTGCTCTTGGGTATGGCTCAACAGACGCACAAGATAGGTAGGTGTACCCGACTTGAACCAGTAGTCTTCTATGCTCGTTTGTTTGAAACAATTCAGAATGCTGAACGGATTGAAAATGCCTGTCATCCGCTTACTGAAATGATATCCGTCGTATTGGGCTTTGAGGGCATTGATCGTCTGTTCGACACTGTAATCCAAATCCTCTGCCAGTCGTCGGATCGGTTCGGCAAAGACGGAGAGCAATTCCTCCTTCGTGATGCCACATAGAGCTTCATAATCACGCGTCATACTGATGTCTTCCGGTTGGTTGAAACCACTGAAGACACTTACTTGCGAAAACTTGGTGACACCTGTCAGAAGGACAAACTGCAGATGCGGGTCTGCGTTCTTGAAGACGGAATAGAACCCTTTGAGGATATTGCGATGCTGGTCTTCCAGCAGGATCTCTTGGTCATCCTCCCTGGTCTTTCTACCTGAATCCAGCACATCGAGGATAGGTTTGTCGTATTCATCGATCAGGACGACAGCCCGTCGGCCTGTTTGTTTGTGTGCCTGTTCCAAGACGTAGGCGAAGCGTTGACCGATGTCGGTATAATGAGTCGTTCTGCCATACACTTCTTCCCACGTAGTCACGGCTCCTTCAATAATATCTTTCAGTTTCCCAGCCTCCGTAAAGTCAGTTCCATTGAAGTCAATATGGAACACCGGATATTCGAACCAGTCCTGTTCCAGTTGCTCGATGGCTAATCCTTTGAACAGCTCCTTGTGCCCGAGGAAATAGTGCTCGAGGGTGGAGATAAGTAGGCTTTTGCCAAACCGTCGGGGGCGGCTCAGGAAGTAGATCTTGCCGGTCGTGACTAACTGGTAGATCAAGTCGGTCTTATCTATATAGACGTAACCATCGTTACGGATTTGTTCAAAACTTTGGATGCCGATGGGATATTTCATAGTGCTGTCTCCTTTCTATGCTGATGTATAGGGCAAAGATAACGAATTATTCTGGATACTATCCCATGAACAGGTCTGTAATTGTCTTGATCTCCTATTCTCGCTTGGCCTTCTCCATCTCTAATTGAACAATGATTGTCCGTTCTTCTTCACTTAGACTCATGCTAAAATGATTTTATCTTGTTCAACCTGTTTGTGAAATGGCAGGAAAGAGGTGGCCTCCCACTCTTTCTTCGTATAGGCAATGGGAATGATCGCCTCTCCTAATTTCCATCCTAAAAGTGTGAACGGGAAGAGTACATCATCATAATCCTGTTGTTCAATGTTCGGTTTGTCTAAAATGACCAATAAATCCCAATCTGAGGAGGAATGTGCATCTCCTCTCGCTCTTGAACCGTAAAGCAACAAGTTGGCATTAGGTGGCAAACTCTGTTTGGCAACCTCTTTGATTTGATCTATTACTTCTCTTTGGTTCATTTTTTGCTATGTTTTGAATACGATTCAAATATACGCATTTATTTTAGAGTTACTTCTTTTGATGAAGAAGAAACTGTTTTTCTGAGGTATATTTTCCCTATATCATTAGGGTTTGCTGAAAAATACAGCAGGTCTGTGTTCCACACAATGGGAATGGGCCGCTTCCAAGGCCTCTGTCTAATCCTGGAGCCAACTGTTTCGTGGGCTGACCGTCTTGAAATAACCGGCCTTCTATGCTGATGTATAGGGCAAAGATAGCGAATTTTCGGTTTCTATTTCTCCGTTTCATGGATTATCTGAAGATGGCTATGTAAAGTCCACGGAGTCACCTGTTTGATGTTGTGGAGACGCTTCTGAATCTCTATCACACACTGTGTGACGGACGTTCAGAACAGTGGAACGGACGTTCAACAGTGTATGATGTGCGTTCAACAGTGTAGAACGAAGATGTAGAAGCCCTCCGCATAACTTTTTCGTGCGGGATAAATAGATTCCTTTCCCTATATATACTAATGTACGCGCGTACATTATTAATATATATACTGCATTATAGATGTACTGCCCTGTCCCGTTTCTGGCCTATCCAAAGTAGGACAAAGCCTGTACCCTATCCTTTGTCCCGATAAAAATCGGTTTCGTCCATAAAACCGGAGAGATTGATAAGGAAACAATTCGAATAGTAAATTTTAGAGAACCAAAGCCTTGTGGATATCAAAGAAAGGTGTACCTTTGTGACAAGAATTAGTGGCTGGTGCAATATGTATGCCCGATTGCCACCGTTGGGCTCATGAAAAAGCCCCTTTTTGGAACGAACTTATTTTTAGTATTAATATTTAATTATTTGATTATGAACAAAAAGTTTTCTACGTTGGTGGCCAGCCTCCTGCTGGCATCTTCTGTCGGGGCTTATGCGCAGAACGTGATCGAGATTGCTGTTGGGAATACTACTTCAGCACAATTGATGGAAGTCCCTGCGTATCATGCGACTGCGCATCCCGATGGAGGCTATGTTAAGGGTCAATCCTATTTCTTGAAGGATGCTGATGGTAACTATTTGAAAGAGACTAACGGTAAGCTTGTTCTCGTAACAGCACCTACAATCAACAAACTTGCAGATTTGACCAATTTGCTTTGGACCTTGCAGGCAATCAATACAAATGCTGGTACTGTTGCTCCTACTTATCTGTTCGTCAATCAGACGACGGGTACAGCCTTATCTTTTAGTGCAGATGATGCTGTCGAATTGACTGATGTGGATACTTATGGATCTAATAACTTAGGGGGTGAAATTGCTACTTGGTTAGGAGCACCTTCTTATAAAGATCCGACAGCTGGTTATCCTTTCTATACCACCATTCCGGGTGATAGTGTCATTGCAATGGTTAAGAAAGGATCGACTTCCCAAGTTGTTCCGGCTAAGATGAAACATGCTGAATTGGATGCAGCATTGCATTTCAAACCTGTTACTTTGAATCCTAATCAGCCAATTTTCTTCCCGTTGTCTCCGAATGAGTTGAACACGATGTTGGGTAAGGCTGGTGAAACTGCAACTGCAGACAATTTCTTCCAGTTGTCTTTTAATCCGGCCGCTACTGTTAAAGGTGAAGATAACTTATGGACACAGGATTTGCAGGCTGTAGCTGTTGAGCAGTATGCATTGGAATACGGTAAAAAAGCAGATGATGCCCATAGTGTCAAGCGTGGTACTTATGCTCATTATACGACTCCCAATGATCCTTCAACATTTACTGATGCCACAGATGGGGCTGCTATTTGGGCATCTTTGAATCCGTTAAGAGAAAAAGATGGTTCTACCTCTAAGTACTCTGATTTGGTCGCTTCTAATGAAATTGGTTTCAAGAGCACCGAACCGCAGTGGGTTGCTTTGCGTAATGCAGACGGTCAATATTTGGTGGCTGATACATTGACTATCGGTGGTACTGTACAGCAAGATAACAATAAGATGTCATTCAAGTTTGTAAATGGCTTGTACGACGCACGTGGTAATGATCGTTATCGCCATCCGGGCTCTTATTTGTGGAAAATAACTTACAATCCGATGTCTGGAGAAGTAAGAATTCAGTCTCAAACCAGTGTACAGAAAAAAGCTCCAAAGATTACTGACGCAACTGCAAATGAGAATCCTAAGTTTTACCAGGATCATTATGTTAATCAGCCCAAGAAGTTAGCATCGGAATGGTATGCCGATGATGCAAGTAATAATACAGTAAGTGATGCATATGTCGTACGTGCAGCTTTGGGTGCAACTTCTGAAGTGACTTTGGTAAATGAAAGTGGTTCTTATCCAGATGCTAAGGAAGATAAGTTTACCATTAAGTTGGGTAATGCTGGCGCATACGTTCCGGGTTATGTGAAGAGCGGTGCTTACCTGTTGAAGGTAACAGGTTCAAAGGATGAGAAGAAGATTGGCAAATATTGGGTTGCTAACCTGAAGGGTAATTTTGAAATCATGGAAGAAGCTGTTCGTCAGAACTTCCAGGATATGCCTTCTGCTCAGTGGATTGTGAAATCTGCTGGTACAGGTATGGGATCTCCGATTACCATCGCTAACCGTGAATTCAATGCTGCAACTGAAAGTAGTTTGAAAAATCAATCAGTAACTTATGCTGGTATGGTTTATGTAGGTGGAGCTAACAACGAGTTCTTCTTCATGAACGGAGATACACTGCAGTTCATTCCGGTTGAGAATCCAGCTGACAAGTACTTAGGTTACAAGTATGTGGCTAACGATACCATCGCTGAAAGTACATTCACATTCAACTACTTGCACGATTTGGCTATGAACAAGCCGATCAACACTACTAACGACAAGGATTCAGTTGTTTGGGTAGATCGTAACGGTGCAGCAACTAACTTTATCTTGGAGCGTGTCCTCGATGATACATATGGTACTAATGGAGATTTGAAAGGTGTAGCTACATTGGTTCGTTCAGTTTACAACATCAAAGTGAACGATGCTACTAAGTTGCAGAATGACAAGCGCTATTTGGCTTACGATGCTCAGTTGAAGAAGTATGTGGTTTCTACTGACAAGAAGGATAAGTTCTTCTTGAAAGAGTACAATGAAGACGGTGCATGTTATTATGCCATTATTCCGGCCAATGTTGAGGATCTGATTGTTTACGAAAACGGCCAATTTGACCATATAGTAAATAAAGCAACAATGGTTATTGATGCTGATGCTACGAACCTGATGTTTGTCGCAACAGACGGTGATGTTGTCAATCAGTTGACTGGTGTGGCAGAAGAAGGTAAGGTGATCATGACATTTGACAAGAAAGAAGATGCACAAGCATACATCAATGGTCGTTCTGGTTTGACAGTTTATAAAGTTGGAAATACTAACGACATTACAACTAACGAAGTTTGTCAATTGTATAATGGTTCATTCAATCTTAATGATCTTCAAGTAAAAGTAGGAAAATACGTCATCAAAGTGGGTGCTGCCTTCAATGCAAAATCGGTATCTTCTGCGAATTATGCAAGTAAGAAGGTTTCAGTTGATAATAACACGTTGAACTTGGTGAATGGTGTATTGAATGACAACTCTGCTAATGAAGTTGCTACCTCTGCATTTGCTGTAACGCGTGATGCTGATCCGTTGTATCGTCGTTTCAACACAGAACTGGAAGGCGAGGCTAATGATGCTCCGAAGACCTTGAAGTTTTACCGTGTAAACGGTGCTGCTCCTGAATATCTGTTCGAAGATGCTAACTCGAAGTATTCTGCTGAACTGGGTGTTAACTTCTTGGGCGTTGAAGGTAAGGGTGATGCCAAGAACGCAGCTATGTACGTAGATACAGCTTACGTTCGTAACAACACACGTATGCCGCAGTACATGTTGGTAATGAACCCGACATTTGTTGAGGCTGATACCGTATTGTGTGATGCTTCTACTCATTCTCATGCAACTAAAGAAGAGGCTTTGGCTTGCGAACACTCAAAGGTAACGAAGGGTTATGTTGAGGGTCGTTATTTGATCAACTTACTGGATTCAGTAGAGGTTGAGGCTACTCGTCCGGAATATGCAAACAAGTATCAGTGGAACTACCGCTACACTCGTTTGGCATTCGTACAGGCTCGTCACATCGATGATACACTGGTTATTGCCAACTCTGTCTATACAAATGATTTGAGACCGATCAAGGTGGGCCAGGCTGCTACGATCGCAAGCAAGGACTCTATCTTCTTGGGTAATAACTTGCACAAGAATGTTGTCTTCTCATTCCGTTATGTGAAGAGCGACAACAAGGACTTCTTGATCGAGTCTGAAACTTCTAAGATGGTAAATGGCAATGAAGTTTATGCCAAGAATACAGGTCTGGAAGCTGTGAAGATTGCTCCGAACAAGGGTGGTTGGATCAAGATCCAGAATGGTGTTCCGGTAATCGCTAACGTTACTTACAACGAGGCTGCTTTGGAAGCTGAGATCTTCAATGTTGAAAAGACAGATGAAGATCCGACTGCCAACGAGGCTGTAGAGGCTGCAGAAGTATCTGTAGTGGCTGCTCAGGGTGCTATCATCGTGAAGGGTGCTGCTGGTAAGGTTGTCACTGTATCCAACGTACTGGGTCAGACAATTGCTAATCAGGTGGCTGCTTCTGACAACGTAACGATCGCTGCTCCGGCAGGTATCGCAGTAGTTACTGTTGACGGTGAAACTGTGAAGGTAGTTGTTAAGTAATCGAGACTTCCAGTTAGATCACTTTAATTATTAGCTGGTGGCCGAAAGGTCACCAGCCTATCAAGAACTTATACTTTAGTATTAAACAAACATTTTATATATTATGAACAAGAAATTCTATACGTTGGTTGCCGGCCTTTTGCTGGCGTCAAGTGTTGGAACGTTTACACAGGCACAGAACCCCTCTGGGTTGAGCCACTCTCTGCAGCTCGACATTGCTCCGGTAGACTTTGGTGTGTCTCAACTTCAAGGCGTTTCAAATGATGGCAAGGGTTATGAGGTTGGCATAGCTTATGCATTGGGAGCTGATAATGCAAATCTCCTTTATGTCGATGGTACGAAGACATTGAAGTATGGTAATCCTAGAACGGCTACAAATTCACAAGGTCGTCCTGTATCATCTATTTCAGAATACACTGATCGTGCTTTATGGGTGCTGCAACAAATCATACCTGGCGATCAGAATGGCAGTAACCTTCCGAAGTATATATTTGTAAACAAGTTTACACGTACTGTATTGGCATTCAATACATCGGATGTCAACAAAGGTGTGTCTGAATTGGGTGGTTCACAGACGGAATGGTTAAGCTCACCTTCCTATTCGGATCCGACGGAAGCTCATATCTATGTCTCACTGGGTTCTGATCAGGTTGCTGCTTTAGCTTATGATAATACTAATAAAGTATCTTTGGTGAAGACGGATGCTTTGTTCTCTAATGTAGAAAATTATACGCTGTTGAAAGTAAAGCCCCATGTTGTTGAGAATGCTTATTGGTTGTCAGCCAATCAGTTGAACACGATGTTGGGTAAGGCGGGTACTACGGCAACTGCCGAAAGTTATTTTACATTCAACTTCTCTCCGGAAGCCACTATGAATGGAAAAGTGAATAAGTTGGGCGTAGATTTGCAAGCAATAGCAGTGATGCAAGCTGAATTGCAGTATGGTAAATCTGCTACAGATGGTGGAACAGGTAAGTTTGATGGAGATAATGCATATCTAGTGAATGCATATTCTTCTCTGCACCCGGTATCAGGAAACCATCATGTTACTAATGCAGAGGTATCTACCTACGAAAACTTGGATGATGAGAACTATAATTATGGTTATGCTGTAACTGCAACCAAATGGGTGGCTTTACGTAACCGTGAAGGCAAATATCTTGTAGTCGATACAGCCTATATCAATGGAACAAATCAAACCAATAATGGTCGTATCACATTCGCATGGGATGATCTGTATAACTTGAAGAAAGATTCTCGTTATCGTGATCCGCGTTCTTATTTGTTCAAGGTAGCTTATGATCCTTCCACCGAAGAGGTAAAGATCTACGCGCACACATTTGTTAAAAAGGCTTTGGATGAGGGTCATGAAGGTATATCCTTGGTGGACTTGTATCAGTCTCAGGGTGAGAAACAGCCTATCAAGCAGGCACAAAAATGGTATGCAGATGTTGTCTCTTCAAACACTGAAGGTGTTAAAACACAGGTTATCAATGCTGCTTTGGTAAACTTGAATGAAGTATCTTTGGGTACTGCAGATGAGGAGACTGATAACAATACCTTTACTATTAAGTTGGGTAACTCTTCAGCCTACGTTCCTACGACTATCGCTCCGGGCGCTTATCTGATCCAGATTGTGGATGATACGAACCCCGATTACATTGGTAAATATTTGGCAAATACCCTGAGAGGTGGATTTGAAATCAAGGAACAAGCTGCCCGTCAGAACTTCCAGCATATGCCTTCTGCACAGTGGATAGTTGAATCAACAGGTTCTGCTGTAGGAGCACCGCTCACTATTACAAACCGTGAATTTTCGTATGTTGCGGATGAGTTAGAAGGAGCAGCCTACTTGGATCCAAGGGGTATTTTCTTTGCAGAAAATCCCAATCGTTTCTACAAGTTTATTCCCGTTGAGGATGCTACTGATGCATATTTGGGTTACAAGTATGTAGCAGATGATACGATCAAGATCTCTCGTTTCAACTTCAATTATCTGCATGATTTAGCAATGGATAAGCCGATCAATACCGTTTCAGCCAAAGATTCTGTAGTTTGGGTTGATAAGGATGGTGAAGCTATGGATTTTGTTTTGGAACCGGCTATTGCATCTGAAGATACTTATGGTTACAATGGTGGTGTAAAAGGTGTTGCACAATTGAAACGTATGCCATATTACATCAAGGTGAATGACTTCTCTAATGTAGAGAATAACGCACGTTACTTGTCTTATAATGATGAACTGAAGAAGTACGTTGTTGGACGCGGAAAGACTGCCTTCTTCTTGAAGGAAAATAATGAAGTTCAGGGTGGCGATTGTTATTACACGCTTGTTGTTGCTGGGTTCATGAGTCATTATGATTGGGATTTAACAAGAGGTAATTTTATTAAAGTTTCCGGTGATGGTTCTGCCAATAATCCTTATCAATTGACAGGAACAGTCACGTCAAGTTGGGTATTTGATAACGACGGTCGAGGTGCCTTCATTTCAGAGTATGCTCCTGTGACAAATACTGAGACAGGTGTTGCTTCTAAGCAGTGGAAAGTTAAATTATATGATCAAGCTGATGCCGAAGCTCTTGTTCCTGCTAATGGCATCTATGAGGTTGTTGACTTTGGTAATACTGTTACAGGTAAGTATGCTATCCGTGTTAGACGGGATTTGAATCTTACTTATCTCTATGCTACAAGAAAGGTTTCTGTTGATAACAACACGTTGAATCTGACGAATGGTGATATTTATGATGGTGCTTATGACGAAGTTGCTAACTCTGCATTCGCTGTTAAGAAGGTAGATAATCCGTTGTATCGTCGCTTCAACACAGCCTTGGAAGGCAACGAGGATGGTTCTGACAAACCGGCTGTTGTTAACTTCTATCGTGTGAACGCAACTGACAAGGAGTATCTGTATGAAGATGCTACTTCTGGTTATTCAAAGGATCTGAAGTTCAACTTCCTCGGTGTAGAAGATAAGGGTGTTGCAGGTAAGAACCCGGCTATGTACGTGGATACTGCTTATGTAGATCGTGGTGATTTGAATCTGAAGCCGCAGTACATGTTGGTACTGAATCCGGAATTTGTAGCGGGTGAGACTAACATCTGTGATGCTACCAACCATGCACACGCTACAGAGGAAGAGGCAATGGCTTGTCCTCACTCTTCTTTCACACGTGATTCTCTGCACGGTCGCTTCTTGATCAACTTGAAGGACTCAGTTGACTATCACAAGAACACAGCCTTGGCTGCTAAGTATCAGTGGTATCAGAAATACACTCGTCTGGGCTTCGTAGAGGCTACTCACGTTGGTGACTCTTTGATCATCAAGAATTCTGTTTACACGGGTAACAACAAGCAGATCAACCCGAAGAAGGAGACAACTTGGGCAAGCAAGGATACAATCAATCTGAATAGTGCAGATCATAAGAGTGTAACCTTCTCGTTCCGTCTGTTGAACAATAACTCGAACGACTTCTTGATTGAGTCTGAAGGTGCATCTGCTATTGCTCCGTTGACAGGTGGTTGGGTGAAGATCCAGAATGGTGTACCCGTTATCGCTAACGGTAACTACAATGAAGTTGGTAAGGATGCTGAAGTCTTCAACGTAGAGGTTGCAACTACGGCTCCGACCGCCAACGAGGCTGTTGCTGCTGAGGTATCAGTAGTTGCTGCTCAGGGTGCCATCATCGTGAAGGGTGCTGCCGGTAAGGTGGTAACTGTTGCCAACATCTTGGGTCAGACAATCGCTAACCAGGTAGCTGCTTCTGACAACGTAACAATCGCTGCTCCGGCTGGTGTAGCTGTTGTAACGGTTGACGGTGAGGCTACTAAGGTTATCGTGAAGTAATTAAGTTTAAGTAAATAGTAATCCTGTCTTTGCGTTGCGAAACGCGAAGACAGTTTCCCCTAATCCCCGACAGGTGTCCCTCATCTGCCGGGGTTTCTTTTTGGTCCTTTACATGCAAATGACTATCTTTGCTTTCAAAATCTATTCATTATGTGCAAATTCTTGGAATCAACAAAACAGAAGCTAGGCAATGCAATTGTGTATATCGCGCTACATACATCTAACCTCAGTAAGACAAAGTTGTTGAAATTATTGTATTTGATGGAGGAACGGATGGCATTGAAGTATCATATCCCGTTTATGGGTATTCCTTTTGAGGTATGGCAAGCTGGTCCTGTGGCTAAAGATGTTTTCGTTGATCTTTCAGATGGTCCGTTTCTATTGAAGGGGTTTGTTACAACCGAGTTCAGAGATGGTGGAACATTCATCAAGGCAACTGCTGATTTTGATGATGGTGAGTTCTCGGAATGTGAGATTCATATGATGGATCAGGTGCTGAGTAAATATGGTAGTATGACTGCATCAGACTTGGTATTGGAAACTCATAAGAAAGGTACTCTATGGTATCGGACTGCTGCTCGGTATGGTTTATTAGATGCTTTCAATAAGCATGAATGTAATAATTCTGATTATCAGATAAACTTTACGGAAGCTATGTCGCCTTGCGCGGCAGAGGATTATCAAGAATGTTTGAATATACGGCAAACCGCTAACTTGTTAAATGCTGAATCAAATGTTTGAAGAGGGTAATGTTGATGTATGGCGCAAATTTGGATGTGTATCCAATTGACGACTGTTGAAATAGTAATTATTTCCTCCCTATCCAAATCCCCGACAGATGTCTATTATCTGCCGGGGGTACTTAATGGTGTATTTGGTCAAGAAAAGTCGGTTTAGAAGAGAGCCTCTTTGATGATTTCACCTACTGTGGGGTGGGGGAAGACGAAGGAGCGGAGTTCTTCGGCTTTCATACCCTTTTCGATGGCGATGCCGGCAATGACGATCAGTTCGGAGGCCGGATTGCCTAACAGGTGGGCACCCAGGAGGGTTCCATCTTCCGAGAGGATCAGTTTGCAGACACCATTGCCCATCTCGTTTTCGGCCACGAAACGACCGGAGAAGGCCATCGGGATCTTCTTTACCTGATAGGCGATACCCGCTGCCTGCAGCTCCTCTTCCGTCTTGCCGACACCGGCAATCTCCGGATTGGTATAGACCACACCCGGAATGGCCTTGTAGCTCATGTGCGCTTCATGGCCTAACAGGTTGCTGACAGCCACTTCAGCTTCACTGACGGCTGTATGGGCCAGCAGGGAGAAGGCGGTAATGTCTCCACAGGCATAGACGTTGGGCACAGAGGTCTGCATCCGGTCATTGACCCAAATACCGTTGCGGAAGGGTTCCAGGCCCAAGGTCTCCAAGCCGAAGCCTTTAGTGACCGGCCGACGGCCTACACTCAACAGCACCTTGTCGCCATGCAGGGTGAAGGATTCCCCCTCTTTCTCGACCGATACCTCCGTTCCATGGACACCCGTTACCTTGTGTCCGAGGTAGAACTTCACGCCTCGTTTGGCATATTCGGCCTGTAACTGGGCTGACAACTCCCGATCCATCGGTCCTAAGATCTTGTCGAGCATCTCCACGACATGTACCTCCGTACCCAGGCTGTTGAAGAAGGAGGCAAACTCCATGCCGATGACACCTCCACCGATGATGACCAACGAGGCAGGCAGCTCCTTCGACAAGAGAGCTTCCCGACTGGTCCAGTAGTCGGTCTCTGCCAAACCGGGGATGGGCGGGATCACAGTCTCCGAACCGGTACAGATCAACAGGTTGGCCGCTTCGTAGCTCTCTTCGCCACAGGCGATGGTGATCGTACCATCTTCGGCACGCCCCTTGATTTCGGCTGCTCCGGCAATTAGGTTGACACCCTGTTCGGTCATCTTCATCCGGATGCCGGCTGTCAGTTTCTTGACCACCTTGTTCTTGCGGGCGATGATCTTGCCCAAGTCGAATGACGGGTTTTCCGCTTTGACCGCATACTTGGCCGCATGCTTGATGTTGTCGTACGTCTTGGCCGAGTAGAGCAACGTCTTGGTCGGCACACATCCCTCATTCAGGCAGACACCACCCAATGCGTTCTTTTCGAACAATAGCGTGGAGAGTCCGCCTGCAGCTGCACGCTCAGCTGCCGTATAACCGGCAGGACCCCCGCCGATAATTGCTACATCGTATTTCATGATCTATGATTTATATTGAAAATAATGAATACATTGTTGGGAATCAAAAGATCGGATCCTTGATCTGAATCTCCGGATTGAACTTGCGCAACAGCCGGACAAACTCCTGCTTGTTTTGCGGAGAGACCAATAGCCATTGCTGTCCGCCTTGGTAGAGAATCAGCCGGTCGAGCGAAAGGGCATAGCTGGATACGGGCATGGCACTCACCTCGATGGCGGTTATCTCCCGGATGTCGATCCGTTTGACCGGGAAAAAGCTGCAATGCGCCAGCAGCCAGCCGTCGGCTGTGATGGTGTAGCGGGTGGTGAGCAGCATGTGTACACACAAGAGTGTACCCAACAACATGATAATCATCTCGGAGGGTCTGCCTCCGTTGACAAACAACAAGACCGTCACTAATGCCATGATGAGCAGAATCAGCTGAAACCACCAATCTACTTTCGATTTAAATTCTCTATCCATTGTTCCTTTCCTTTTAACCGTACAAACATAACCAAAAATCCGTGAATAATGGAGCGGACCCGATAAAAAAACAAGTACATGGACCGGATTCACGTTGGTTTGCCCTAAATTGACTACCTTTGCGACCGCATTATGGTTTCGAACGAATAAATTAACTATCAATCAATATGGAATACAATTTTCGGGAAATCGAAAAGAAGTGGCATGAATATTGGATTGCCCACAAGACGTATCAGGTCGAGCCGAACGATCGGCCTAAATTTTATGTATTGGACATGTTCCCCTATCCTTCGGGAGCCGGATTGCACGTAGGCCATCCGTTGGGTTACATTGCTTCTGATATCTATTCACGCTACAAGCGGTTACAAGGGTTCAACGTGTTGCATCCGATGGGGTACGATGCCTACGGCTTGCCGGCTGAACAATATGCCATCCAGACGGGACAGCATCCGGAGGTGACCACGAAGAATAACATTGCCCGCTATCGCGAGCAGTTGGACAAGATCGGGTTCTGCTATGACTGGAACCGGGAGGTACGTACCTGCGAACCGGGCTACTATAAATGGACACAATGGGCCTTCATCCAGATGTTCCATAGCTTCTATTGCAACCGTTGCCAGCAGGCGCGTCCGATTGCCGAACTGGTGGCCGCCTTTGAAAAGCAGGGAACCGAGGGGTTGGATGTGGCTTGTAGCGAAGAGTTGAGCTTCACGGCCGATGAATGGAAGGCGATGAGCCAAAAGGAAAAGGAGACGACCTTGATGAACTACCGGATTGCCTACTTGGGCGACACGATGGTGAACTGGTGTCCGAAGTTGGGTACGGTATTGGCCAACGATGAGGTGAGCGAAGGTCTTTCGATCCGTGGCGGTTATCCGGTGGAACAGAAGGTGATGCGCCAGTGGTGCTTGCGTGTTTCCGCCTATGCCCAACGGTTGCTGGATGGCTTGGACACCATCGACTGGACCGATTCGTTGAAAGAGACCCAACGTAACTGGATCGGCCGTAGCGAGGGTACGGAGGTACGGTTTAAGGTCAAGGATAGCGACAAGGAGTTCACGATCTTTACGACCCGTGCCGATACGATGTTTGGTGTGACCTTCATGGTGCTGGCTCCGGAGAGTGAGCTGGTAGCCGAACTGACCACACCGGAGCAGCAGCAGGCGGTGGCCGACTATCTCGACCGCACCAAGAAGCGTACGGAACGGGAACGCATCTCGGACCGGCAGGTGACCGGTGTGTTCAGTGGTTCGTATGCGATCAACCCCTTCACGGGTGATGCCGTTCCTGTCTGGATCAGTGACTATGTATTGGCCGGTTATGGTACGGGAGCCATCATGGCAGTACCAGCACACGACAGCCGTGACTATGCCTTTGCCCGCCATTTCAACCTGCCGATCATTCCGTTGATCGAGGGTTGTGACGTGTCGGAAGCCAGCTTCGATGCCAAGGAGGGTATTGTCTGCAACTCCCCGAAAGCGGGTGTGACCCCCTATTGCGACTTGACCTTGAATGGCCTGACTGTCAAGGAGGCGATTGCTGCTACCAAGAAATATGTGGAGGCTCACCACATGGGACGTGTGAAGGTCAACTTCCGTCTGCGGGATGCCATCTTCAGCCGTCAACGCTATTGGGGTGAACCCTTCCCAGTCTATTACGATGCCAACGGTATGCCGCAGACCTTGCCGGAAGATAAGTTGCCGTTGCAGTTGCCGGAGATCACCCAGTTCAAGCCGACCGAGAGTGGCGAGCCGCCTTTAGGCCATGCGACCCGTTGGGCTTGGGACATCACCAAGCAGGAGGTGGTCGAGGTGTCCCAGATTGACCATCAGACTGTCTTCCCGTTGGAACTCTGTACGATGCCGGGTTTTGCCGGTTCATCGGCCTACTATTTGCGCTACATGGATCCGCACAACGATCAGGCCTTGGTGGATCAGCAGGTGGATGCCTACTGGCGGAATGTCGATCTCTACATCGGTGGTACGGAACATGCAACCGGTCACTTGATCTACAGCCGTTTCTGGAACAAGTTCCTCTTCGACCTGGGCTTGGTTTGCGAGGGTGAACCCTTCAAGAAGCTGATCAACCAGGGTATGATCCAGGGCCGTTCCAACTTTGTCTATCGTATCAAGGACACCAATACATTCGTCTCGTACAACCTGAAGAACCAGTATGAGGTGACTCCGATCCATGTGGATGTGAACATGGTCAGCAACGATGTGCTGGATACCGAGGCCTTCAAGAACTGGAATCCGGAGTACAAGACAGCGGAATTCATCTTGGAGAATGGCAAATACATCTGTGGTTGGGCCATCGAGAAGATGTCGAAGTCGATGTTCAATGTGGTGAATCCGGATATGATTGTCGAGAAGTATGGTGCCGACACGTTGCGCCTCTACGAGATGTTCCTCGGTCCGTTGGAGCAGTCCAAGCCGTGGGATACGAATGGTATCGATGGTGTCCATCGTTTCCTGAAAAAGCTCTGGTTCCTCTTCTACGGCAATGGCGACACCCTGTTGGCTACCGACCAGGAGCCGACGGCCGACGAGTTGAAGTCGTTGCATAAGCTGATCAAGAAGGTCACTTACGACATCGAACACTTCTCGTACAACACCTCCATCAGTGCCTTCATGATCTGTGTGAACGAACTGAGCAACTTGAAGTGCAACAAACGGGCTATCTTGGAATCGTTGATCATCCTGTTGGCCCCCTTTGCACCCCATATTGCCGAGGAGTTATGGCATGTATTGGGCCACGACACGACGGTTTGTGATGCCACGTGGCCGATCTGCAACGAGGAGTATCTGAAGGAGAAGTCGGTGGTCTATGCCATTTCGTTCAACGGCAAGGCACGCTACAGCCTGGAATTGCCGGCTGGCTTGTCGCGCGAAGAGATCGAACAGGCAGCCTTGACACACGAGAACTCGGCCAAATGGATGAATGGCAAGAGCCCGAAGAAGGTGATTGTCGTGCCGAACAAGATTGTGAATATTGTCATCTAAACAGGTAGGAGATGGACGCACTGGTAAAAAACAAAATCTATTATTTCATACACGACTATTTGATGATCGTGTTCGGAACCCTTTTATATGGTTTCGGGTTCAACGCATTTATCCTCTCGAACGAAATCGTGACGGGTGGTTTGAGTGGTCTTTGCGCCTTGATCTTTTTTGCTACGAACGGACTCATTCCGGTCTCTGTCTCCTATTTCATCATCAATGCCGGCCTGCTGTTGCTGGCATTGAAGGTTTTAGGTCTGAAATATCTGATCAAGACGATCGTTGGGGTGATCTCTCTGTCAGCCTCCTTCTCCTTCTTCGAGTGGTTGCTGCAGGGGTATGAACTGTTGCCCAATGAGCCCTTCATGGCCATTCTGATTGGTGCTTCCTTGTGCGGATCGGGCTTGGGCTTGGTCTTTTCGGCCAATGGCAGTACGGGAGGAACCGATATCATTGCCTCCATTGTCAACAAATACAAGAATCTGTCCATCGGACGCATCCTGCTGCTGTGTGATTTCTTCATCATCAGCTCCTCTTGGGTGCTGTTTCACGATGTGGAAAAGATCGTCTTCGGATTTGTGGAGATGGTGGTAAGCAACTATATCCTGGACTTCGTGCTCAACGGTAACCGCCAGTCGGTCCAGTTCCTGATCTTCTCGCCCAAATATGACGAGATTGCCGAACAGATCATCTCCAAGATCGGCCGTGGCTGCACCATCCTGGATGGGCAGGGGGGCTATTCGCGCAAGCCGGTCAAGGTAGTCGTTGTGCTGGCCAAGAAGTCGGAATCGGTTTCTATCTTCCGCTTGGTCAAGCAGATCGACCATCAGGCCTTTATCTCCCAAAGCATTGTCCGAGGGGTATATGGTGAAGGATTCGACCCGATCAAAACATAATATATCGGGCTCGTTTCCGTTATCTTATCAAGAAAAGATGACTACAGTATGAATTTGGTTTTTGCAACAAATAATCAACACAAGTTGGAGGAGGTGAAGATGATTACCTCCCACTTGCCGATCTCCATCCAGAGTCTCCGCGACATCCATTGTCAGGCGGAGATTCCGGAGACCGCTCCTACCTTGGAAGGAAATGCCTTGCAGAAGGCTCGCTTCATTTATGAACAGTATGGTCTGGACTGCTTTGCTGACGATACCGGACTGGAAGTGGAGGCACTGGATGGTGCTCCGGGTGTCTTCTCGGCCCGTTATGCCGGTGAAGGGCATGACTCGGAGGCCAACATGCAGAAGCTGCTGACGGAACTGCAAGGGGTGTCGAACCGCCAAGCCCGTTTCCGTACGGTGGTGGCTCTGATCCTGCAGGGGGAAGAGTTTCTCTTTGAGGGGATCATCAACGGTTCCATTTTGGAGAAGCGTCAAGGGTCAGCCGGTTTCGGCTATGACCCCATCTTCATGCCCGAAGGGTATGCGGCCAGCTTTGCTGAACTGGGGGATGAGGTGAAGAACGGCATCAGCCATCGGGCCCTTGCCGTCCGGAAATTGGCGGACTTTCTATCGAATCGCGTATGAGAAGGTACCTGTTGCTTTGCATGTGTTGGGTGTGCGCGCTGTTGGCGATCGCACAAACCGGATGGAAAACCTATCTGTCCTATTATGGTACGACCCAGGTGGCAGAGACGCGCCATCAGGTGTTTGCTGTGGCCAACGGTTCGTTGTATCGCTACGACAAGGCGGACCAGCAGGTCAAGTTCTATTCGACGGAAGATGGGTTGGGCGATACCAACATCGGCCACATCGGTTACAACGAAACGACCGAATCGCTCCTGATTACCTATGCGGGCGGTAATTCGGAAGGCAACATGGATCTGTTGTCGGCCGATGGCATCTATCATCTTCCCTATTTGAAAAACAGTACAAACTACCAGGACAAGACGATTCATGGGCTCTATTTCCAGGATCGTTATGCCTATGTGGCCACCGCCTTTGGTATTGTTGTGGTCGATATGCAGGCTCAGGAGGTGAAGGACACCTACCGGTTTGAAACGGTCTATGGGGTCTGTAGCCTCAACAATCAGCTGTATGCAGCTACACCCCAAGGTCTGATGGCGGGTGCCTTGTCGGACAACCTGTTGGATCCACAGAACTGGCATGTAGTGGATGCCAATCCGGTGGATCAGGTGGTGAATTTTGGCGGACAGCTCTACCTGCTCCAAAAGGGGGTAGGGATCTTCCGTTATACGAGTGCCGGCCGGCAGTCGTTCTTAGCTGACAAGAATTTGACCGATCTGACGGTAACCGGCACCAAAATGGTTGCCTTGAAGTCGGGAAGTGCTGTGGTCTGGAAGAGTGCCTCTCAGAAGGAGACCTTGAGCATCCAATCGACCAAAATTCAGGGGGTTGCCTCGTTGGAGGATACCTATTGGTTGGCAGCAGCCGAGAAGGGGCTGTTGGGGATGCAGAACAACCAGTTGATCGTCTCGGACTTGGTGTTGGTCGATCAATCTCCGAAACGGAATTTGGCCTACTCCATGACCTTTGCCCAGGGGCGTCTGTATGTGGTGGGAGGGGGCCGCTGGACCGACCGGTACCGCAATCCGGGTACCTTGATGATCTATGATGGTTCCTCGTGGCTGAACTTTGACGAATCGAAGGTATCGGCTCGTGACTACATGCAGGTAGCGGTTGATCCGACCGATCCGACCCATTATTTTGTATCGACCTATGGCGAAGGCGTCTTGGAGTTTCAAGAAGATCAGTTCGTCAAGCAGTATCTGACGACCGGCACTACCCTGCAAAGTGCCATTCCCACCAGTAACAATTACATCCGTGTGACGGGATTGGTGTTCGACAAGAAGGGAAATCTGTGGATGAACAACAGTAGTGTGAGCCAGCCGATCCATTGTTTGCAGGCGGATGGCACGTGGAAGGCCTACGACAGTTCGTTGGGTCCGACCGAGATGCCGGACCAGATGATCTGTACGGCCAATGGCAATATCTGGATGAATATCCCCTACAATACCCATACCGGTCTCTATGTCTTTAATCAGGAGAGTGATACCTTCTTGGGGAGTGTTGCTTCCGCCAATGGGGCAACAATCAATGTCAATGCCTACTATTGCCTGGCTGAGGATCGGAATGGGGATATTTGGGTTGGTACCAACCGGGGTGTCATTATTTCGCCGGCGGGCAGTGCCCGGAATGTGCTGACGCAACCGATCTATTTCCGTCGGCCTACCCGTGACGACAATACTGCCTATTTCTTGGATGGCGAGCGGGTGAATGCGATTGCTGTCGATGGGGGCAATCAGAAATGGATTGCCACGGAAACATCGGGGGTCTATTTGGTGAATGAAGATGGTTCGGAGACATTGGAACATTTCAGTACGGATAATTCACCGCTGCTCTCGGATAAGGTCAATAGCATCGCCATCCATTCGGAAACCGGAGAGGTCTTCTTCGGTACGGACAAAGGCATCTGTTCTTACCAGGGAACGGCCACTGCCGGAAGTGCTGATTATACGAATGTATATGCCTACCCCAATCCGGTCCGACCGACCGATCCACGTCGGGTCACTATCACCGGGCTGATGAATGACTCCAACGTGAAGATTACCGATCTGGCAGGCAACCTGCTCTATCAAGCCAAGTCGTTGGGCGGCCAGTTAAGCTGGAACTGCAGTGGCGTGAAGAGTGGCATCTACTTGGTGCTGGCTGCCACGGAAGATGGGGGTGAAGGGGTGGTCACCAAAATTATGATTGTCAATTAGGCCTCATTCGACCGGTAATTGGCGGTCGGGCGAATAGACCAATCCCTCTAAGGCCCGTTCCCCATCCGGTGTGACGAACACACAGGTGAACATCCATTTCTGCAATCGCACCTCAGGTGTGGAGAAGGCTCCTGCCGGCAGTTTCAAGAAGACCTTGTTCCATCCCTCATGAAGGGTGATGGGCAGGGGCGGTCGGCTGACACAATTCTCATTCCCCAACGGAATCTCGTTCGATCGGGTCCGGTGGTTAGCTGTCCAGGTTGGGGGCAGAATCTCTTGATCGTTTACCCAAATACGGCTTTTCCGATAATCCCACGTGCCAGGCATGGGCGGCAGATCCATTTCGGAACGGCTGTAGTTCTGGAACTCAATCCAGGCACCCGCCGTTTGGGCTTTCGGGGAATAGACCCACGTCCAGGCATAGACCGTATGGTTCGGTTGTGGATCCTCCAAACAACCGGGCACTAACTTGCCCCATACATGCCGTAGGTAAATGCCGGCTCCTACCGCTTCGCGCGTTCCGTACGTTTTCCCTTGATAGGTATAGTCTGTTTGTAGGGCAGACTCCGGAGGAAAGACCCGATCCAGATCCCCTTCATTCGGGAATGCCTCTGTCACGCGCCAACGGACGTTTGTCTGTTTGACATAGGCAAAGGGCTCCCCTTGAAAGTGGTGGGCTTTGTGAAACAGCATCCGTTCTTCAAAATCGGCAAATGCTTGGAAGATCGTGTCGGTCGGATCGGTCGGTAGCATCGTGCCGTTTTGGTCGAAATACTGGAATCCTCCACCGAGCCAAGCCCGTTCGGCTAATGCCAACATGTTGGGATAAAAGGCATTCTCACGGATGATGTTGGCCTCAGGTTGCACGATACGGTCATGCCAGAGTGCCAAGATGGAACCCGCAAAGTCTTCGTTGCCTTGCGGTTGGTTGTAGATCCGGCTGGTGTAGAGTCCGATGAGATCGGCAAAGGTGTCGAAATGGTTGATGTAGTGGAATCGGCAGTCGATGGCTGGAATGCCAGGCTGGGCCTTGCCCCGGTAGCTCCAGAGTTGGGTCATGTCGATCTCCCCCGGCTGATAGTGCCAACCGGGATTCCAGGAGATGACCTTTTTGCCGAAGGAGCGGATGTAGGCCACCATCTCCGGAACGAATTGAGGATCGGTGAACTGCACCTCATCGGTACCGATGTGCAGGTAGGGCACATCGAAGGTTTCACATACTTCTGCCAACAGTTGTTTCAGGATCTCTTTCCCCTTGTGTGACTGCATATCGACCTGGAAGGTCCGCCGGAAGGCTTCGCTATGCCCCGGCATATCAATTTCCGGTATGAGCATCACCTGATGCTGCTTGCAAAAATCAACCAGCTCACGTGCTTCGGCCAAGGTGTAGTATTGGCCCGGCATACGGGTCATGTTGAGGCTGTCTTGGAGGGCCGGAAAGCGTTTGCTTTCCAACCGCCAAGCCTGATTCTCGGTCAGATGCCAATGGAAGACATTGACCTTGTAGCGAGAGAGCAATTCGATTTCCCGTTTCAATTCCTTCAGAGAAAGATAGCTACGTCCGACATCCTGCATCCACCCACGGATGCGGAAGGCAGGCCAGTCGGTGATGCAACAGCCGGGAATGGTCCACCCTTCGGGTTCTTGTTCCGCTAACTGATGGAGGGTCTGCAGGGCCCAATAGACACCCTGGGGAGCTGTCGCTTCGATGAGAACCTGTTGTGCACGGACGGTCAGCCGATAGGCCTCCTCCGTTGGAATGGGGGCGATCTGTCGGGTTGAATCGACTGTCACCTGCAGTTGGGGCCAATGGGGAAGCCTACTCCAGTCGGCCGGCAGGGCATCAGCAGGGATGCGGAAGGTCTCGTCACTCCAGGTCACCTGTTGAGGTTGGGGCAGCAGCATGGCCTTCCGGGATTGTGCCATCCCGGAAAACCAGCTACAGAGGAGTAGAAAAAGGGTAATGAATGATCTCATGGTTTATCCGTTTCCAGTTATTGTTTGATCAGATCGGTCAGCTTGATGGCCTGGAAGGTCATGTGGGCGACACTCGATTCGTAGAAGATGCCTACCGTCTCCTTGTCGATCATGGAGAGGCAGGAATAGCCCCATCCTGCTCCTTCATCCAGCAGCAACTGGTATTCACCCGGCCAGGTCAGACCACCATCCAGACTGGCTTTGATGGTGATGTTCTTCCGATCTTTGGTCGTGTTTGGATTGGAGAAGAGCAGCAGCTTCTTGCCCGTGACATTGTCTTTGGCATCCACCTTGATCAGACTGGCCATGCAGACCGGTTCCTGCAAGGCACTCCGGCTGGAGGGATGCTCCTCCCACGTCTGGCCCAAATCCTTTGTGATGGAGACAGCCCGACTGCCGCCCCGGTCGTCACGCATATTCAACATCAAGACACCCGGTTCCACTTCCACCACTTGCGATTCGGTCGTTTTCGTACGGGCGGCCTGATGAATGTGCCAAGTGGTTCCCCGGTCTTTGCTATACATGATGCCAGCATTCGGGATGCGTGTCGAGTCGATATACTGAATCGGGAAGACCAGTGTCCCATCCTGCATGGTGATGCCTCGTCCCGGTCCCTGCAACAAGAAATACCAGGAGGGATCCTTTACCTGTGACGTGATGTTGATCGGCTCGCTCCAGGTCTTGCCGTCATCTTCACTCTTGACCATCATCAGCTGGGCGGTTTCACCCGGCAACATCCCCGGCATGGAGTTCCACCACGAACGGCCGTTGCCCATACCATGGGTCCAGCAAGCAACGATCCAGATGGTATTGGTCCGTTCATCCACCAAAATGGAGGGGTCGCCCACCCCATTCTGGGCATGGGGCACTCCACCGGTCTCACCAAAGGTCATGGCAATGCGCATCGGCTCCCAGGTCTGTCCTTTGTCCGTACTGCGGCTCAACCCGATATCCACCTTCTCTTGCAGATCGACGCCACTGTTGTAGCGGACATCATACACACCCAACAACGTACCCTTCAGGGTGGTGACCAAGCCCGGAATCCGGTAGGCTGCTGAACCGTCATCACCGGCATGGCGTACGCCAATTCCTACGCGACGGACATCCGGTTTCCGGTGCCATTTGATGGGTGTTTCCTGTTGGTTGATCTGGGCAGCCGTCAGGTTACTCCGGATCTGGGTCAACAGGGAGGTCTCGGGCTTGAGCTGCAGACTGATCCAGTAGTAATTGATTCCCTGAAACATGGGTTGTCGCGAGGTTAACTGGATGGTATGAGCAGGAGCCGTCACCTCATCCTGCAGGACACTGTAGGTCCGGTTGGCCGCACGGGTCTTTCCCGGTGTATCACGGGCAATGTAGTTGACAGGTGCAAACCCTTTGCCTTTCCGTTCGGGTGCTTCCGTTCCGGCATAGTAGAGCCGGACGGCTTGGATATCGGCTAGATTGACGGAAGCATCCAATTGGAGCGTCAGCTGGTTCAACACATCCCCTTTTTCTCCTTCTGCCCGGATTTCGTACCAGATGTTATCGGTCCGGTCGATGAGGATCGGTAATTGAGGTTCCCACACAAAAAGGCTGTCTGCAGCCAATGCCGCATGGGCAACCAATAACAGCCAGAGATACCAAATTTTTTTCATATCAAACGAATTAACGGTTTAGTCTTCCATATTTACTGTTTTTGGCCGCAAGAAGAGCACCTGTATGAGCAGTGCCACGGCTACCAGTCCCGCCAACATGGCAAAATCGTGACCCAGGTTACCCGCGTCGGTCGAGTTGCCCAAGATGCTGGTGATAGCGGCTCCGGCAAAGACACCCGTCATGTTCAGGATCCCGTAGGCTGTGGCCCGATAGCGAGCTGATACAAACTGACAGAGAATCGGCATGTTGTTGGCATCGAAGATACCAAAGCCTAACCCAAAGCAGAGACCACCACCAATAATGGCAGGCAGGCTATGGCCAAAGCCCAACAGCACCAAGGCGGGAATGGTCAAGGCCAAACCGATGGCTCCCGTATAGACACGTCCCCGGATGTTGCGTTGTACCCAACGGTCGGAGAGCAGACCTCCGATGATCACGCCAAAGAAGGAGGAGATGGCAATGGTAAAGGTCGAGAGCGGTCCCGCCTGTGCCATGTCGATCTGCAGATTCTCGGCAAAGAGAGTCGGCAGCCAGTTCTTGGTGGCCCAACCGGGCAGACTGGGGGTGGCGAAATAGAGCAGAATGATCCAGAAGGCGATGTTGGTCAACAACATACCAACCCCTTTGACCGCAGCCAGGGCTGGATTCTCACCTGCTTGGTTGATAGCAACCTTTTGGACCACATGCTCTTTTTTGTCCCGCAAGCAGACGATCAGGACCAAGCTGTAGAGGATACCCACCCAACCAAATCCTTGGAAGGTCTGTTCCCAGCTGTAGGCATGTGCCAAGGTGGCTCCGAATCCGCCAAGGGCCTGTCCGATGTAGAGACCGGTCATGTGGATGCCGACTGCCAGCGAACGGGTCTCCTTCTGGTGGTAATCGGTAATGAGCGACAAACCAGCTGGAATGTAGAGGGCTTCACTGACGCCCATCAAGGCTCGCAAGGCATACACCTGTTCAAATGTGGTACAAAAGCCCATCATCAAGGTGACGAAGGACCAGACAAAGAGGCTGCCGACAATGAGCCACTTCCGGTTGAGGCGGTCGGCAATCATGCCGGCTACCGGACTCATGAAACCATAAATCCAGAGAAAGACGGCCATCAGACGACCGAAGTTGGCAGCCTGTTCCAATTCAACAATATCGACACACATGGAATCACGCATAGTCGAAAGCATCTGCCGGTCCATGTAGTTCAGGAGGGCCACTACCCAGAGCAACCCTACCACAATCCAGGGATAATATTTGTGTTCTTTCATGATCGTGACTGTTAATTAGGGGTTCAACAATTCATGACACAACTGATGACCCTTCAGCAACATTCTCGGAATGTGGAACGGTCCCTTGAACAGATTCCCCTTGGCCGGTTGGGCCACGGTTCCGTCACGATGCAGATAGCCATACCATTCGCCATACTCCCGGTCGGGAAAGTGGCTGTAGGTATAGTCGCTCACCATCCGATGGCGTTCGATGTATTTCTCATCACCCGTTGCCAAATAGGCATAGAGACAGCAGATGATGGTTTCCGTCTGTGGCCACCAGAACTTCATGTCTTGTGAATAGTCCTGTTGCGGGAAGCCTTTGCAGTCGCGGAAGTTGATGATGCCGCCATGCTCCTTGTCCCAGCCCCATTCGAAGGCCCATTCGAAGATCTGCAGACCCAGTTCGGTCAGATGCTTGTCCCAACCCCGGTATTTGGCCTCTTCGAGAATAAACCAGGCTGTCTCGATGCAATGGCCCGGATTGATCAGACGACCGGCTGTCGTGTCGATGAACTCGCCATTCGGTCCGACCGTCTCCAGAAGAGCCTTGTATTCCGGATGGATGAAATCCTTTTGGATCTCCTGCAACGACTCCTCGATCTGCTTGTCTAATTCCGGAGCCGGCAAGACCTCCCGGATGCGGGCGGCCGTATTGATGAGGATCATGCAGAGTGAGTGCCCTTTGGCCGTCATGGCCGGCAGGTATTTCGGTTCTAACAGTCCGGGAGTATTCTTGTAGCGAACTACCAAACGGAACAGTTCCAATGCCTTTTCTGCATAGGAGCGGTCGCCTGTCGCCTTGGCATATTCAGCCATGGCAATGGCGGCAAAGGTCTCCGAGAAGAGATACCGACGTTTCCGGAGTGGGGTTCCGTCCGCCATCACCTCGAAGAACATCCGTCCATCCTGATCCGTACAATGTTGTTCGATGAAGTCAATACCCGATTTGGCCAACTGCAACCAGGTCTCGTTGGGTTCAATCTGGTTATAGGCAAAGGCCAGGTTGAAGGCAAAACGTCCCTGAAACCAAACCGATTTGGTCGAGTCATACAAGGTACCGTCCCGATCGAGACAGGTGAAATAGCCTCCATGCTCCCGGTCGATGCCATGTTCGATCCAGAAGGGGAAGATGTTTTCGGTCAGCTCCTGCTTATAAGCCTCTTCCCAGTAGCTCAAATAATGTTTGATACAGTCTTTCATAGTATTCCATCCTTTTAATTGTTATCGATTACATCTGTCAAAGAAGTGAATAGCCTCCAGTTCGGCACGCATGGCCACCTCCTCCTCGTCCGTCATGTTGCGGAAGGGGGTACGGTTCTTGCCTAAATCCAGACCGATCAGTTTCATGATGCGTTTGCCACCGACAATGTTGCCCCGGTAACGGCAGATGACGTTGATCACCTCCTGCGAGAAGTTCTGTTTCTCCCGGGCTGTCTCGATGTCTCCCTGGGCCCAAGCCTCTAAGATGCCCACCAGTTCACGGCCGTTGTAGTTGGTCGTACCACCGATACCACCCTGTGCGCCACCCATGGCCAAACAGGGGAGAATGGTCTCGTCCTGTCCATGCAACATGTCGAACTTGCCGTCGGCATACAGACGACACTGGTTGTATTCATACAGACTCTCATACGTATATTTGATACCGGCAAAATTGGGAATGCGTCCATCGACAGCCTTCAGGAAGTCCAGCATCGGCAGATAGGCGTTGTTGAAAGCCGGGATGTGGTAGTAATAGAAGGGCAGGTGGGGTGCACCACAGGCAATCTCTTCACAATACTTGACGAGCTCTTCCACCCGTCCGATCCGTGGGAAAGGGGTAGCCATCGCACCAATACCCCAGGCTCCGATCTCTTGCGCATGAGCAGCCAGGTTGCGACTCGATTTGACGCAGGTACTACCTACGTGTACAATCACTTTGAAGCCGGCGGGAGCTGCCTGGATCCAAGCCTCGGCCAACCGTTTCCGTTCCTCCTCGGTCAGCATGTAGCCTTCGCCCGATGATCCGTTGATGAATACGCCCTTCAGCCCGTTTCGTTCCAATAGTTTGGCATAAGCGGCAATCGGTTCATAGTTCACCTCCCCATTCTCGTAGAAGGGGGTAAATGGTGCGTCAATCAGTCCTTTAATCTTTTCCATATTTGTGTGCTTGAGTATTAAGTGAGTTAATGCAACAAATTTAGAATCTTTTCCGTAAATCTTACTACCTTTGCTCACTAAAAACGAAAAATAGATCTTTTTTTGAATCAGAAGCATGGAAGATTTTGATATCAGAGATACACGAATGCCCGAAAGTGAGCGCGAATATGAGAATGTGCTCCGTCCGCTTTCCTTGGATGATTTCAGTGGTCAGGCCAAGGTGGTGGAGAACTTGAAGGTGTTTGTGATGGCGGCCCGGATGCGCAAGGAGGCACTGGACCACGTCTTGTTGCATGGGCCTCCCGGATTGGGCAAGACCACCTTGTCCAATATCATTGCCAATGAATTGGGGGTAGGCTTCAAGGTCACTTCGGGACCGGTCTTGGACAAGCCGGGTGATTTGGCGGGTGTGCTCACCTCGTTGGAGAAGAACGATGTGCTGTTCATCGACGAGATTCACCGGTTGAGTCCGGTGGTGGAGGAGTACCTCTATTCGGCCATGGAGGATTTCCGGATCGATATTGTGATTGACAAGGGGCCGAGTGCCCGCTCGATCCAGATCGACTTGGCTCCCTTTACGTTGGTAGGTGCTACCACCCGTAGTGGTTTGCTGACCAGTCCGTTGCGTGCCCGTTTCGGCATCAACATGCACTTGGAGTATTACGATGTGGAGACCTTGACGAAGATCGTCTTGCGAAGTGCCAGCATCCTGCGGGTCAAGTGTGCGTTGGAGGCTGCCCGGGAGATTGCTTCCCGAAGCCGGGGAACGCCTCGTATTGCCAATGCCCTGTTGCGACGGGTGCGCGACTTTGCCCAGGTGAAGGGCAATGGTGACATCGACAAGGCCATTGCCTGCTACTCGTTGGAGGCTTTAAATATCGACCGCTATGGATTGGATCAGATCGACAACAAGTTGTTAGTGACCATTATCGAGAAGTTCAAGGGTGGTCCGGTCGGACTGACCACGATTGCGACGTCTTTGGGTGAAGATCCGGGAACCTTGGAAGAGGTCTATGAGCCCTTCCTCATTCAGGAGGGATTCATCAAGCGGACACCTCGCGGACGTGAAGTGACGGAATTGGCCTATCGCCATTTGGGCTTGACAGGCAAGTTGGGTCGCAGAGACGGCCAGTTAAATTTGGATTTGTAAGCATTGTAAGTAGTTTGTAGTAATATAGTATGGCAGGAATGAAACGGCTGGCAAAAGAGACAGCCGTCTATGGATTAAGTAGTATCATCGGACGTTTCCTCAACTGGATGCTGGTGCCGATGTACACACGTGTGCTGGCGGGTACGGGTGAATATGGCATTGTGACCAATCTCTATGGGTGGACTGCCCTGTTGTTGGTCTTCTTGACCTACGGTATGGAGACTGGTTTCTTCCGGTTCATGAACCGGAAAGAGGAGGAGATCGATCCCGCTCGGGTCTATGCCTCGGTCTTGCGCTCGTTGGCCACCAGCTCATTACTCTTCTGTGGGGTGATCGCCCTCCTCTTTCCCTGGATTTGTGAGGGATTGGGCTATGCCGATCATCCCGAATATGTGGCGATGATGGCCGGTATTGTGGCCGTGGATGCCTTTTGTTGCATCCCCTTTGCCTATTTGCGTTACCAAGGAAAGGCTTGGCGCTTTGCGGGCATCAAGCTGCTGAATATCTTTTTGAACATCTTCTTGAACATTCTCTTCTTGGTGGTTTGTCCGTGGCTGTCGGACCGGATGGCTGGCGGATTGCCCGGTTATGATCCGGACTATGGGGTCGGCTATGTCTTCTTGGCTAACGTGATCACGACGGCCGTGACCCTCTTGCTGCTGTGGCCCGATATGCGTCCCGGCTGGCAGGCCCGTGGTGACTGGACCCTTTTGAAACAGATCTATCGCTACTCTTTCCCGATCCTGTTGTTGGGCATAGCCGGTATTTTCAACCAGACAGCCGACAAGATTCTGTTTCCTTTCCTCTTTGAGGATCGGGCCTATGCCAACGAGCAGTTGGGCATCTATGGTGCCTGCTTCAAGATTGCGGTGGTGATGGTGATGTTCACCCAAGCGTTCCGTTATGCCTACGAGCCCTTCATTTTTGCCCGCAACAAGGGGCAGGACAACAAGGTGGCCTATGCTGAGGCGATGAAGTATTTCATCCTCTTTGCCCTTTTCATCTTCTTGGGCGTGATGTGCTACCTCGATATTCTGAAGTATTTTGTGGGAGAGGCCTACTATCCCGGCTTGCGGGTGGTCCCGATCGTGATGTTGGGTGAGTTCTTCTTCGGCATCTATTTCAACCTCTCGTTGTGGTATAAGCTGACCGACCAGACCGAATGGGGAGCCTATTTCTCCATTGCCGGCTGCTTGGCAACCATTGCCATCATCCTCTGTTTCGGACCGGCCTATGGCTATATGGCCTGTGCCTGGGCTTCGTTCTGCTGCAACCTGTTGATGATGTTGCTCTCCTATGGGATAGGGCAACGGAAGTATCCGATTGCGTATGACCTGAAGTCGGCTGCCTTTTATACGGTCTTGACGGCCCTGCTCTATGCGGGTGCCATGCTGCCCGAGATCGATTCGTTGGTGTGGCGGTTGGCCTATCGTACCGGAATTCTCTTCCTATATATAATATGTATCATTTTAAAGGAGTATAAACATGGAAAAAGGAGCATTCTATAATCAAGTGAAGACCTTCTTTGTGCGTATGTTCGATGTGCGGCAAGAGAAGGAGAATGAAATGGAAACCATCGAATCGATCAAGAAGGGTGTCGAGTTCAAGGGCACGAATCTCTGGGTCTTGATCTTCGCCATTTTTGTGGCTTCGTTGGGACTGAACACCAACTCGACGGCTGTCATCATTGGTGCGATGTTGATCTCTCCGCTGATGGGACCGATCATGGGCTTCGGCTTGGGATTGGGTATTTCGGATTTTGAGTTGATCAAGCGGGCCTTCCGCAACTTTGCGACCGCTACGATCTTTAGTGTGATCACCTCCACCCTCTTCTTCCTGATCTCACCCATCAGTGAAGCGCAAAGCGAGTTGTTAGCTCGTACCCAACCGACGGTCTATGATGTGCTGATCGCCTTCTTCGGTGGGTTGGCCGGTATTGTGGCCAGTTCGACCAAGAGCAAGGGTAACGTGATTCCCGGTGTGGCCATAGCCACAGCCTTGATGCCTCCCCTTTGTACGGCAGGTTTCGGTCTGGCGAGCGGCAACCTCTACTATTTCTTCGGAGCCTTCTATCTCTACTTTATCAATACTGTCTTCATCAGCTTGGCCACCTTCTTGGTGGTGCGTCTGTTGAAGTATCCCAAGAAGGTCTTTTTGGACAAGGAGCGGGAGAAACGGGTGACCCGTACGGTCGGTCTGATCGTGATCTGCACCATCATCCCCAGTCTCTTCTTGAGTTATAACCTGATCAAGAGCAGTTACTTCAATGAACGGGCCCGCCTGTTTATCAACGAAGAGCTCAATTTCCCCAATACCCAGATCTTGAACAAGAGCATTACGGACGATGGTGAGTTGCGTGAGGTACGTGTCGTCTTGATTGGCGAGACCGTCCCGGATGAGCTGATTGCCAATGCTCGCAACAAGATGGATCGTTATGGCTTGAGCCATACCAATTTGGTGGTGGAACAGGGCTTCGGCAAGGAGGCAACCGACTTGAATGAGTTGAAGGTGCTGCTGATGAAGGATTTGTATAAGAATAGCGAACAGGTGTTGCAGGCACAGGCCGAACAGATTGATTCGTTGAAGCAGACGTTGAACCGTTATCAGGCGTATGCCCGGATCTCACAGGATCTGATGCCGGAGATCAAGGCTCTCTTCCCCTATGTGGAGACCCTCTCTTGCTCCCACACCCTGTTGGTGAATGCAGATACCCAACAGACCGATACCGTGATGTTGGTCTATCTGAAGATCAAGGACAAGAAGATGCCGGCAGCGGATCAGCAGAAACTGACCGACTGGATGATGGCCCGGACGGAAATGAAACAGATTAAATTACTGATTGAAAACCAATAAACGAGAATTATCATGAAATTAATGAAATGTGTGTGCTCACTCCTGCTGTTGCTGACAGCTACCGGACAGCTGTTTGCCGATGAGGGTATGTGGGTCATGAAAGAGCTGAACAAGCAGAATTTGGCCCGTATGGCCGAGTTGGGATTTGTCCCGTCGATCGACAAGCTGTATAGCGAGACCGATCCGTGTGTGGCCAATGCTGTCGTCATCTTTGGCGGTGGCTGTACCGGTATTACCGTTTCGGAAACCGGTCTGATCTTCACCAACCACCATTGTGGTTATGGTGCCATCCAACAGTTGAGTAGTGTGGAACACGACTACTTGAAGAATGGTTTTGTGTCGCAAAGTCAGGCTGAAGAGCTGCCGGTTCCGGGCCTGAGTGTGCGTTACTTGCGTGAAACAGTCGATGTGAGCGATCGCATCAATAGCCAGATTGCCTCTATTGCAAGCGAGAAGGATCGGTTGGCTGCAGCCGATTCGATCGGTAATGCGATTTGCGATTCCATCGGTACGAACGAGTTCTTGGCAGCCGATGTGGTTCCGTTCTATAACAACAACAAATATTTCTTGGTGGTGTATGATGTCTATCGTGATGTCCGTATGGTGTTTGCTCCCCCTTCATCCATGGGTAAGTTTGGTGGCGATACCGACAACTGGATGTGGCCGCGTCATACATGCGACTTCTCGGTGTTCCGTGTCTATGCCAATGGCGAGAACAAGCCGGCTCAGTATGCCGCTGAAAACAGGCCTTATCAGCCCAAGTATGTAGCTGAAGTCTCCATGCAGGGCTATGCCGAGAAGGATTATGCCATGACCATCGGTTTTCCGGGCAGCACCAGCCGTTACCTCTGTTCATGGGGTGTACAGCAACGTATCGAGGACAGCAACAAACCTCGTATCGAAGTGCGTGGCATCAAGCAGGATATCTGGAAGAAGGCGATGTTGGCCAGTGATGCCGTCCGCATCAAATATGCCTCCAAGTTTGCCGGTAGCTCCAACTATTGGAAGAACTCCATCGGTATGAACAAGGGCTTGGCCAATCTGCACGTCATCGACCGTAAGCAGGCAGAGGAAAAGGCGTTTGCCGATTGGGTAGCTCAGAACCCGCAACGTCAGGAGAAGTATGGGGATGTGCTGAAGCTGTTGGAGAATGGTTATACCGTATTGGGCCCGATCCAGCAGTTGGGTACCTATATGAGCGAGGCCTTCATGGGTGGTATCGAGATCATCCGTCTGGCCACAATGGTACAACGTTTTGACGTGAAGGGTACTTCCGACGAGGATCGGACGAAGTTCCTCGAACGGGTGCAGAACTTCTTTAAGGATTATGAGCCGAGCCTGGATCAGGAGTTGATGCCGGCCATGTTGCAGGTGGTGAAAGATCGGGTGAAGGAGGATTGCCTGCCCGATATCTACAAGACCATCGACAAGAAGTACAAGGGTGATTATGCGAAGTATGCGGCTGATCTCTTCAAGAAGACCAACCTCACCTCTTACGAGAAGATCGAAGCGATGGTGAAGGATCCGGCCCTCTATGATAAGGTGATGAAAAAGGATCCGGCAGTGGATCTGGCTCTCTCTACCACCACCCAGCTGATGGCCTTGAGCAGTTTGGCCGGTGATACCTATTATGACATCGAGAAGGGCGAACGTCTCTACTTTGCCGGCTTGAAGGAGATGAATCCGGAGAAGGCCTTGCCGTCGGATGCTAACTTCACCATGCGTCTGAGCTATGGTTCAGTAGGCGGTTACCGTCCCTATGATGCGGCTTGGTACAACTTCTTCTCGACCAGCAAGGGTATCTTAGAGAAGGAGGATGAGACCAGTGATGAGTTCTGGGTACAACCGGAAATCCTGGATCTGATGCGTAAGCGTGACTTTGGTGCGTATGCCAACAAGGAGGGTGAATTGCAGCTCTGCTTCTTGACCAATAACGACATTACGGGTGGTAACTCCGGTAGTCCGGTGTTCGACAAGAATGCCCGTCTGATCGGTTTGGCCTTCGACGGCAACTGGGAAGCCATGAGTGGTGACATTGCTTTCGAGCCGGAACTGCAACGTTGTATTGCCGTTGACATCCGCTTTGTCCTCTACATGATCGACAAATGGGGCAAATGTCCGCGTCTGATCAATGAACTGAAATTGGTGAAATAAACCATGAAACAGACCGTTGTGGGAATCACTTTGCTGTTGGCAGGACTCTGTGGAGCCTGCCAACAGCAGACTAATCAACCGGAGACGCTCACGTTCCAGCCTTTGGAAAGTGGCGTCTCTTTTACTTGTCGGGCACTCTCTGTGCCGGATGACCAGACCATTTGGGCTTCGGGTTCGCACCATACCGTCTTGCGTTCGGTCGATGGGGGCCGTCATTGGACTGCCTGCTCCTTGCCGAAAGACTCGGTCGAACTCGACTTCCGGAGTCTCTATGCCTGGAATGCCGATAGTGCCATTGTCGTTTCGACCACCTGTCCCACCGTCTGCTATAAGACAACGGATGGAGGAACAACGTGGAAACAGATCTTTGCAACCAACGATCCGGCTGTCTTTGTGAACAGTATGGATTTCAAGGATGGTCGTGATGGCGTGATCGTAGGCGATGCGGTAGAGGGTCATTTCTATCTGCTTCGTTCGCAGGATGGGGGAGAGAGCTGGCAACCGGCAGTTGCTCCGGAGGCATTGCCCGGACAGGGCTCCTTTGCCGCTTCTAACACCTGCATTCAGTATCTGCCGTCGGGCAAGATCCTGTTCGGTACGGGTGTTACCGGTTCGTCCGTCTTTGTCGGTGGCGATCAGTCAGCCACTTGGCAGTCGGTTGAAAGCCAGATTGTACAAAGTACGGGAGGAACAGATGGCATCTATACACTCTGTATGCTGAACGATCAGATCGGTTGGGTCGGTGGCGGTAACTTCCAGTTTGTCGAGCGAAGTACCCATGTGGCCAGTTATACGACCGATGGCGGTTTGACGTGGACTCCGGCTGCAGGTCGTCCGCATGGTTTTATCTCAGGCATTGCCCCTTTCCCGCAACGACCGGAGATCCTGTTGGCTGTCGGTTCCGATGGCTGTTCGGTCAGTGAAGATCAAGGCAAGAGCTGGGAAAACCAGACGGATCAGTTGCCGGCTGGCGTCAAGGGATATCATGTTGCCAAGGCTTCCCGGAGGGGATCCGCTGTCTATGTAGCGGGAGACAAAGGGCAGTTGGCGAAAGTAACGTGGAACTAACAAAAAAGGCAGGTGATTCGAAAATCATCTGCCTAATTCTTTTTCTTTGTGGGCGTTGAGGGATTCGAACCCCCGACCCTCTGCTTGTAAGGCAGATGCTCTGAACCAGCTGAGCTAAACGCCCTTCATTTGTTCTGTTTTCGCTTTATCTCTCAAAAGCGATGCAAAGATACGGCTTTTTTCCTACTCTCCAAACTTTTTGCCCAAAAAGTTTTTGAAAAAGTATATTCTTTAAACGGACATCGATTGAAACGAAAAATCGATTTAGTAATTGGCGATCCATTGTTGATATTGGATATTATGAACGGTTCCGGTTCATGACAGAATGAACGGAACAGAGGAGGTATGTAACACCTTGATATGTAGCGTAAAAATCTTTCTATATCGTGCAAAAATCTCTATCACACAGTTGCGAACGGACATTTGCAATAGTCTGATGTACGTTTGCAACTGTGGAACAGCCGTTTGCAATCGTGTGATGGAGATTCTGAAAGGTCCTGAGAAGAATTTCTTAGGCCTTTCATGCACATTTTCGGCTTAAAAAATCATTGGGAGACTTCTTGCGAATTGATCACTTGCTCAATTTGTTCTGTTAATTTTGGAATAATGTTTTTGGCAACATCCCAAACGATCAGATAGTTGATACCCATATAATCGTGTACTAATTTATCGCGCATACCAGCCATTTCACGCCAGGAGATGCTTCTCCACTGATACTTTATATCGGCAGGAATTTTCTTTGTCGCTTCCCCAATAATGGATAAGCTACGCGTAATGGCTCGTTTCAGTGTCTCATCGGATAAGAACTGATACTTTTGAATGTCGTCTGTTATGACCGATGTAATGTAGTGACATTCGTCTAATATATGTTGTAAATAGGGGATGAATGATTTAGACATACTGCGCTTCATCTAAAATTGCTGGGCCAATATAGGGGCTTAGGCCATTTTTGGTAACAATATCTACTTTGTATCGTTTGAAAGTCTGCTGAAGAATTTCGCAAACGGTGAGGTAATTCGTATAGGTCTCTTGTCCGTCTGCAAAATCAACTAATATATCAATGTCGCTTCGCGGTGTGTTTTCTCCCCTGACGGTCGATCCAAACAGGGCGAGCGAAGATACGCCAAACTCAGTCAACTGATGTTTGATTGATGCTAATCTCTGTATGACGGTTTCTTTCTTCATAATCTGATTGTTTCCAATTTGATTGCAAGGTTACGATATTTATTTTACTTCTCCAAATATCTCTGCCTCTTTCACTCTTAGAATTAATCAGCTAAAATGTTTGGGGCAACGTTGTCACGCTTGTCATGTGATCATCTTGTCAAAGTAGATTCTCGAACCTTGGAAGGTTTTTCCCTTATATAATTAATGTACGCGCGTACATTAATTATTATATATAACAAGGAAAAATGAGTTGGGAAAGTGACAAGGGAAAATCGCCATTTTTAGGCGGTTTTAGGCTGGTTTTTGCCTGTTTAGAGTGTCTCCTTTAGTTTGCTTTGATTTGTAAATAATTGGTTTATAGGATGGTTTTCAAAATCCGGGGATATAAAAGGGTGAAGAAGGCTCAACCTAACAAATTTGTTGTCCATGTGATTACTGGTAAGTTCGTATCGACTAATATCTATGAGAATAATTTGGCTGACGAATTTACATTCACAATGGCTGAATCTCCGAAGTATGCATGCTTCTTGGATCCGGCTAAGGCAGACAATGATACTGTATTCATTGGCTTCTATAAGAATACTGCTATTTATAAGTATTCATACGCTGGTAACACTTACACTCGTCTGTTCTTCGTTGACACTAAATGTACAAAAGATCAGATCATCGTTTTGAAGAACAACGGTAAGGAGAGTGACAAGTTTGCAGAAACCGATTTGAACAAAAACCGTGCATTGTTCGCATTCGAAGGCTGAACCTTCTTATTACACTCGTTCAATGAAGGCTACAGGTCAGGATGTAACTGCAAACGAGGCTGTAGCTCTTCTGACAACGTAACAATCGCTGCTCCGGCAGGTATCGCAGTCGTAACAGTTGACGGTGAAGCTACTAAGGTAGTTGTAAAATAACTAAACTGAAATCGACAAGGGGTGGGACAAACGTCCCACCCTTAGTTCATAATCAGTGGTGCCGTGCGGATGGCAACATCCAAGTAACCCGCGAGGGGGAATGAATGGCATCTAAAAATATTAATACTAGAGTAAAAATAAAGTTCTTGCTGCCGGTAACGCTGTGAAGCCTTACCGGCAGTTTTGCATTAGCCTCCATCCTTCTTGAATTATACCCATTCTGATATAATTACAATAATGAAACAATAAATTATACCCATACTGATATAATACAGAAGATTTGTACTAACTTTGTACCCGAAAAGGTATAAAGTATGATGCTATGAATAATCTTTCTACTACGGTCAAAATGTTGCGAAAGCAATATAATCTGACGCAAGAAGAACTATCCTTGAAGTCGGGAGTGGGATTGCGCTTTGTGCGAGACTTAGAACAAGGCAAGGAAACGCTACGTCTTGATAAAGTGAATCAACTCCTGGACTTTTTCAATTATGAAATGATTGCCACTCAAAAAAATAGTCATCCATGAGACAAGCCCATATATTTTACAAAGATCAATTGGCTGGGATCCTGACAGAAAGCGATGCAGGGTATGAATTCGCTATTTGACACTCTCCATGATCCGAATGCTACCCGAAGTGGAACAACGCATCCATTTTTTTCAAAAAGTAATCGGTGGAGAATTGGATTACTTCAATTAATGCGTATATTTGCTTTCACATAAAAAAACAGCAAAAAATAACATATAAAACATGAATCATCATTCACAAGCAATCAAGAAAGTACTGGTATTAGGCTCAGGAGCCTTGAAGATCGGTCAGGCGGGTGAGTTTGACTATTCGGGGTCCCAAGCGTTGAAGGCACTACGCGAAGAGGGGATCAGCTCGGTGCTGATCAATCCTAACATTGCCACAATCCAAACTTCGGAAGGTGTTGCTGATCGGGTCTATTTCCTGCCGATTACACCCTATTTCGTGGAAGAGGTAATCAAGAAGGAGAAACCCAATGGTATTCTGTTGGCATTCGGTGGACAAACCGCCCTGAACTGCGGTACGGAATTGTATAACAACGGCACCTTGGCCAAGTATGGCGTGCAGGTGTTGGGTACTTCCGTCGAGGCCATCATGTACACCGAAGACCGTGACCTGTTTGTCAAGAAGTTGAACGAGATCGACATCAAGACTCCGGTAAGCCAGGCTGTCGAGAGTCTGGAGGATGCGGTGGCAGCTGCCCAGCGCATCGGTTATCCGGTGATGGTACGTTCGGCTTATGCCTTGGGCGGTTTGGGAAGCGGTATCTGCCAGAATGAAAGCGACCTGCGTACGTTGGCAGAGAGTGCCTTTACCTATTCACCCCAGATTCTCGTCGAGGAGTCGTTGAAGGGTTGGAAAGAGATTGAGTTTGAGGTGATCCGCGATAAGAACGACCATTGCTTTACCGTCGTAAGCATGGAGAATGTCGATCCGTTGGGCGTGCATACGGGCGAGAGTATCGTGGTGGCACCCACCTGTTCACTCAACAACCAGGAGTTGGAACTGTTGCAGGATCTGTCGATCCGCGCGATCCGCCATTTGGGCATTGTGGGCGAATGTAACATCCAATATGCCTTCAATTCAGACACCTGTGACTATCGTGTGATCGAGGTAAATGCCCGTTTGAGCCGTTCATCAGCCTTGGCTTCCAAAGCGAGTGGTTATCCGTTGGCTTTCGTGGCTGCCAAGTTGGCATTGGGCTACGGGCTGGATGAGATTGGCGAGATGGGTACACCCAACTCAGCCTACAAGGCTCCGGAGGTTGATTACATGATCGTGAAGATCCCGCGTTGGGACTTGACGAAGTTTGCCGGTGTGAGCCGTCTGATCGGTTCCAGCATGAAGTCGGTGGGCGAGATCATGTCTATCGGTAAGAGCTTCGAGGAGATCATCCAGAAGGGCTTGCGTATGATCGGACAGGGTATGCATGGTTTCGTAGGCAACAACGATGTAGAGTTTGCCGACCTGGATCAGGAGTTGGCCAATCCGACTGACCTGCGTATCTTCGCCATTGCCAAGGCGTTGGAGAAGGGGTATAGCATCGATCGTATCTACGAACTGACAAAGATCAATCCCTGGTTCATCGAACGGATGAAGCACATTGTGGATTATGCTGAGGTCTTGAAGCAGTATAACAAGATTGAGGAGTTGCCGGCTGATGTCTTGCTGGAAGCAAAACGGTTGGGCTTCTCGGACTTCCAGATTGCCCGATTCGTCGAGAATCCTTCCGGCAATATGGAGCAGGAGAATATCCGTGTGCGCAACTTGCGTAAGAAATTGGGTATTCTGCCGACTGTCAAGCGTATCAATACCATCGCTTCCGAGCATCCGAGTCTGACGAACTACCTCTATCTGACCTACGATGGTACGGAACATGATATACCTTATTATAAGAATGACAAGAACGTGGTGATTTTGGGTTCCGGTGCCTACCGCATCGGTTCGTCTGTCGAGTTTGACTGGTGTTCGGTCAATGCCGCACAGACAGCTCGTAAGTTGGGCTACAAATCCATCATGATCAACTATAATCCGGAAACAGTTTCGACGGACTATGACATGTGCGACCGCCTCTATTTCGATGAGTTGTCGTTCGAACGTGTATTGGACGTGATTGACCTGGAGATACCGAAGGGCGTGGTGGTTTCTGTCGGTGGACAGATCCCGAACAACTTGGCCATGAAGCTCTACCGTCAGAATGTGCCTATCTTGGGTACTTCTCCCATCTCCATCGACCGGGCTGAAAACCGCCATAAGTTCTCGGCCATGTTGGATTCGTTGGGTATCGACCAGCCGCGTTGGGCTGAGCTGACCAGTATGGAGGAGATCGATGACTTCATCGCAAAGGTGGGCTTCCCGATCCTGATCCGTCCGTCGTATGTCTTGTCGGGTGCTGCCATGAATGTCTGCCACACCAAGGAGCAGATGATCGAGTTCTTAGGCCTGGCTGCCAAGGTATCCAAAGAGTATCCGGTGGTTGTTTCCGAGTTTATGCAGGGAACGAAAGAGATCGAGTTTGATGCCGTGGCCCAGAATGGCGAAGTGGTGGAATATGCGATTTCCGAGCACATCGAGTTTGCCGGTGTACACTCTGGTGATGCCACTTTGGTCTTCCCGGCTCAGAAGATCTACTTCGAGACCGCCCGTCGCATCAAGAAGGTGAGCAAGATGATTGCGAAAGAGTTGAACATCAGTGGTCCGTTCAACATCCAGTTCTTGGCGAAGAACAACTTCGTGAAGGTGATCGAGTGTAACTTGCGTGCTTCCCGTAGTTTCCCGTTCGTTTCCAAGATCTTGAAGCGCAACTTCATCGAGACGGCTACCCGCATCATGCTGGATGCCCCCTATACGAAACCGGACAAGAGTGCGTTCGACATCGACTGGATTGGCGTGAAGGCCTCTCAGTTCTCGTTTGCCCGTCTGCACAAGGCCGACCCGGTATTGGGCGTGGATATGAGCTCTACGGGTGAGGTTGGCTGCATGGGCGACGACTTCAACGAAGCCCTGCTTTCGGCCATGATTGCTGTCGGCAACAACATTCCGAAAAAGAATATCCTGGTCTCTTCCGGTGCTGCCAAGAGCAAGGTGGATCTGTTGGAACCCTGCCGTACGTTGGATGCGAAGGGCTACACGATCTATGCAACGCATGGAACAGCCAAGTTCTTGAACGAGAATGGTATCAAGGCTACGGCTGTTTGCTGGCCGGATGAGGAGGGCGACTTGAACATCATGGATCTCTTCACGAACCATGTCTTCGAGTTGGTTGTCAATATTCCGAAAGATCATAGCAAGCGTGAGTTGACCAATGGATATAAGATCCGTCGGGCTGCGATCGACCATAATATTCCGTTGATCACCAACGCACGGTTGGCCAGTGCCTTTATCGATGCCTTCTGCCACATTGGCGAGCAGGACATCCAGATCAAGAGCTGGCAAGAGTATTAATATAGTATAACTGATTAGAGCCATCGTCAGGGGCGGCTGGATACCCGTCCCTGATGATTTTTTTATCATTACCATGAATCGAGTGCTGACATATCTCTCCCTGCTGTGTGGGCTGTTGTGGGTTTGTCCGACACAGGTAGTGGCTGAAAACCAGTCGCCGGCACTCTATGTGCAAAACTATTCCGTCAGTGATTATCATGCCAGTTGTCAGAACTGGGATGTGGCCATAGCCCCTTGGGGTACCCTCTATGTGGCCAATAACTCCGGACTACTCTCTTTTGACGGGAATACCTGGATCTGCCACCAGACACCGGAGAAGGTGCCGGTCAAGCAGGTGACCATCTCCCACGACACCATCTACACCTACGACGAGAAACAGCATGCCTATTGGACCTACGACGAAGTGGGCAATCTGCATTATCAGCCGTTGGACGAACATCCGTCGCATATCTCCTATCGCCATCCGGTGGTGCATTGTCCCTTGCCACCCTCGTTGCAACATCTGAAACCGACCGCCTGTGGGGAGACTGACCGTTACTTTTTCATCGGTACCGAACAGCAAGGGCTGATCGTGTTGAACCGAGCGGGTGAGTGGCTACTGACGCTCGATCAGGACAATCTGTTGCAAGATAATATGGTGCGCAATCTGGTCGTACAGGATCATACCCGTCTGTGGGTGGTCTTCGACAATGGCATCTCCTGCATCGATATCCAACCTCCTTTCACCATGTTAGGCAAGCGGCGGGAGGTCGGCAAGCTCGTGGAGGCAGCCTTGTGCCAGGATTCCATCCTGATACAGACCAATATAGGCTATTTCAAACGAAGTATCCACAATTTGGATGATACCTTCCGACCGATTCCGGCAGAGGAGGCTCATACGGTTCTCCAACATCGCACCTTTGCCAAAAGTTATCCGGGCCATCGCCTGTTGAAAGAGCAAGAGAGCTTGGGAGCCTTTTCGGAAGCGGAAGAGATCTATCCGACTTCGCAAGAGGGACTCTATTGGCTAACCGTCGCCGATCAGGTGGCTTTGGCCGAGGAGAATCAGGGGCATTGGTCGATCAAAGGTCGGTTGATGCTTCGTAACTATGACATGCACTTGGTGACGAGCGGCACCAAACTCTTTCCGCTCAACGATACACTCTGTTTGGTTTCGACCATGGAGGGCCCTTTGTTGCTCCAGCCACTTCAACTGATCAGTAGCGGATTGGGTTCGTTTACCAGTCCCCGCTTCCGACGCATTGCTTACATGGATGAGGAGGGGACACATCTGATCCATCCCCATCAGCATCGGATCCAATTGCCCAATGATTTCAAAGCACTCCGTTTGAGTGTCAGCACCACCATCTTTACCCCCATTCATCAGATCAGTTATTGGTTGGATGGGGTATCTACCGAGTGGTCCGAGTGGCAGACCGATGGGAAGATGACCTTCTTGCAGTTGCCTACGGGACAATATAAGCTACATGTCCGGAAGTATGTCGTCAAGGGACCTTTCCCGGAACTGACCTTGGATATTGAGGTGCGTCCGGCTTGGTACAAGACAGTATGGGCCTATGTCGGCTACCTGATCCTGGGCTGGTTTATTCTGCTGATGGTGATCCGTCGGTTGCAAGGACAGCAACGGATTCGCCTGCAAGAGCAGCAACGGAAGCTGAAGGAGCAGCAGGAAATCCAACAACAACAGGAGGAACAGCGGTTGCAGCAGTTGAAGAATGCGCAATTGGAGGCTGAACTGCAAAACAAGAATAACGAATTGACGCTACAGACAACGGCTTTGGTGAAGCGTAACCAGGCCATCCAATCCTTCTTGACAGAACTGGAGCAACAGAAGGAGACGTTGGGCGATCGTTACCCTAATAAACTGTACAACCGGTTGCGCTCCTTGATGGAGGATGCCCTGAATGACCAAGCTGACTGGTTGCAGTTTGAGACCTACTTCAACAGTGCCCACCATGATTTCATGGACCGCCTGCGCCAACAGTATGCCGATCTGACGACTGGTGACTTGCGTATCTGTTGCCTGTTGCGGATGAATCTTTCCACGAAGGAAATTGCCTCCCTCTTGAACGTTTCCATCCGGGCTATCGAGGTACGTCGCTACCGTTTGCGGAAGCGGATGAACCTGGATAACGACACAAACCTGGTTGATTTCTTACTCAAATTTTAGAATTCATCGTATAGATTTTAGATTTTCCTATTCTGTTTATAATGAATAGAATAGGATAGGTTGTAGGTGGCTTGTGCAAGGAATGATGTAGCTGTTGAGCTATTTTTTTTACCTTGCGCAAGTATAGTTGTGGCCTTTTTTATTGATATATTTCAAGTAAAGTTGTTCCTTTGCTGTCAACAAAATGAACAGAGCGTATCATGAAAGAACGTGATTTAGAAAATAAACTCAGGATGCTTGAAGAGCACGGGATGGATCGCCGTGATTTCCTCAAGTTTTTAGCAGCAACCGGCTTCTTGTCGTTGTTGGGTACCGAGCAGGCGAAGGCCTTTTCCAGTCAGGCTAAGGGGAAGATCGTGATCATCGGTGGTGGTGCAGCCGGTATCAGTATGGCTGCCCGTCTAACCCATTGGTTGGAGGATCCGGACATTACTTTGATCGATCCAAGCGACCGGCAGTTCTACCAGCCGGGCTTTACCTTGATTGCTTCGGGTGTTTATCAGCCGGACGATGTGTGGAAGAACCAGGCCGATTGTATGCCCAGCGGTATTAAATGGGTCAAGGATGCTGTGGTAGCGGTGGATCCGGTCATGAATCAGGTGACGACCCAAAGCAACGGTAAGATCCCGTACGATTTCTTGGTGTTGACCCCCGGTCTGCAGATCAACTGGAATAGGGTGGAGGGTATTACCCGCGAGACCTTGGGCCAGGGTGATGCACATTGTATTTATGATTTCGAAGGTGCCCAGAAAACATGGAAAGGTATTCAGGCCTTTGCCCAGAAGGGTGGTCGAGGTATCTATACCGATACTTATACCAAACATAAATGTGGTGGTGCCCCGAAGAAGATCTGTTTGCTGACAGAACACTATGCCCGCAAGCAGGGAACACGAGACAAGTTGACTTTTGACTATTATACGGCTTCCAAGCAGTTGTATGATGTACCCTATTATACACCGCGTCTGGAGGAGATCTATCAGGAGCGTCATATCCCGATCCACTTGAATACACGTGTGAAGGGTATCGATACGGCTGCCAAGAAGGTCTATATGGATCAGATTGAGACGCGAGGCGAAGAAAAGATCGTGACACCTTTGGTAGAGGATTACGACTTCCTGCACTTTGTGCCGCCCATGTCAGCTCCTGACTTTGTCCGGGAAGCCGGATTGGGTTGGACCGAAGGCAAGTTGGCTGCCGATGCCTGGGTGATGGTCGATAAGGAGACCTTGGTGCACAAGACCTATCCGAACATCATCTCGTTAGGTGACGTGGCTGGCATTCCGACCAGCAAGACTTCGGCTGCGATCCGTGTACAGGTGCCGTTGGCTGCCAAGAACTTGATTTCGTTGATGGAAGGCAAGGAGCCGACAGAAAAGTACAACGGTTATGCTGCTTGTCCCATCGTGACCGACTATGGTCATGTGCTGCTCTGTGAGTTTGACTACAAGAAGGAACCGGCTACTTCGTTCCCCTTCACGTTGATCGACACCTCAAAGGAGCAGTGGTTGGCTTGGTTGCTGAAGGTGTATATCCTGAAGCCCATGTATTTCTATGGCATGCTGAATGGCTATGCCTAAACGATTAGCACAATTATTAGATACTTAATAAACCTAAATCTCCCTAATTCAAATGCCTAAACTAATAAAGCCCAGATTCTGTGAAGAATCTGGGCTTTATTCATTCTACCATCGGCTGATAGTAGCGTGGGGTATAGTCGGGTAACAGTTCCGGATGGAAGATCCAGACAAAGTCTTGCAGCAGGTAGTCGGGATGGAGCGGAAACTCTTCGTAATAGGGAACCTTTCCCGAATTGCAGGTAAAGATGTGCCGCTGTTTGAAGGCATCGAATTGGCTGTAGGGCGTGTATTCGGCCTGCAGATCGGCATAGTTCATCTCCTGATCCCGGTTGTATTTAATCAGCCACAGGTCCGCATGGAGGGCTTGGTCAAAGACCGTCTCGAATGCCAGGGGAGTACTTCCGCTTCCCGGTAGCTCCTTGAACAGGTAGTCTGCACCGGCATCTTTCAGCAGATGAGCGATGTAACTGTTCCCTGCCGGTGTAAACCAGGAGGATCCGTAGCGTTTTTCCACAAAGACGGTCGGCCGGTGTGTGACGTTGGCCGCTAACGCTTTCCAATGGAGATACCGTTGTTCCGTAGCCCGGAAGATGGAATCGGCCAGTGCCTCTTTCTGAAAGAGCAAACCGTAGAAACGGATCCATTCCGTCCGTCCCAAGGGGGAGGACTCCATGTAGTCGGCTGCCTCCAGAATGGGAACCCCTATTTTTTCGACCGGTCCGTAACTGCTATTCTGGAAGGGGGAAGCGATGATCAGCTCTGTACCAATCTCAATCATCTTCTCCACATTGGGAGCCGTGGCTTCGCCCAAATCTGCAATGCGTCCACTTTGTATGCCTGCTTGGATGGCTGGAGAGTCTATGTAACGGGGCTCACAGACCCCGATGATCCGATCCGATTCCTGCAGTTGATCCAGAATGGCCGCATGGACGGAGGTGTAAACCACAACACGTTCGACCGGAATCTTCACCACGGTCCCTTTCGGTAAGCCGGAGGGGATCGGTTGATTCCGATTGACCAAGAGATACCGTTGCAACAGACGGGTCGAATCCCACGGATCGCGCACCTCAACACGGGTGTAGTCGGCAAAACGGGTCACGTGAAAGCCGCTGGCGTAGGTGATGCTATCGGTCGCCTGTACCTCTGAAACAGTAGAGGCTTGCCTCTCCGTGGGTGAACAGGCCACCCACATCCAGACAAGCCCCAGTATGAAAATCCAACACTTCATCAGTCGCGACTTACATAAATAGCCTTCAACGGATTCAAACCAGCCTCCACGGTAACGATCACTTTGCCTTGATCATCGATACCATAGACCGTACCGTTGTTCTTGTAGTCTGATTCAGTTACATAGATCAGCGCACCACTGGTAGAGACCTTGTAGGGTTTCGCAATCTCCTGAGTCCAGTCAAAGGTAGTCTGAGTAGCCAGATCCAAGCCGTTGAACGTGATGATCTGGTTCCAGTTTGCATCGTATTGCGAATACATGGCATAGAGCTTGTTGTCCATGATCGCCATTTCAGTGGCATTCGGCATGGCCTCTACTATAGACGCTTCATCCTTATCTGTATCAATCCATTGCAAGGTGTTGGGAACATCCCCGTAGTTACCCATAGAGATCAGGTAGATACCCTTGTCTGCTACCTGCAGGTTACAGGGGTTCAGGGCCACCTCCATTTGCTTGGTCTCGGTAAAGGAGGCCAAATCAACGACAGAAACGGTCTTGTCGTATCCCACCTCGGTGTTGTAGTCCATACCACCTGAGTTGGCTACGTAGAGCTTGTTGTTCTGGATGGCCAACTGTTCCGGGTTGCGGCCTACCTTCACTTTGGCTTCCACCTCCAACGATGCAGTGTCCAAACGGGCTACATAACCGTTGTAGTACGAGATATAGATTTTGCCACCGTCTGCTGCCAGGGCACGCGGCTGACCCTCTGTCTTGATCTGTTTGATCGACTTGGCTTCCAAGTCGGTTACTTCAATGGTTGATTCGCCATAAACGGCAATGTACAGTTTCTCACCATACCGGATGAGGTCCTGTGCGGTATCACCCAATCCACGGCCATTCTGTGCCTTGAAAAAGTCGGGGGTCGTTGTTTCATCCATGACATTGTACCTGGTCAAGCTGGCATTGTTGTTACCCATCTTGCCGGAATTCAGGATATAAACGGCACTGATGCTGTCATCAACGAAGAAATCCGCGATCACAACCGATGCACTGACCGTCGATTCGTTGCCTTGATTGACAGCCACCACGATGAAGTATTGCAAGGCCTCCACATCCTGGATGGCATACGTGTTGGTACCTACCGGTACTTCACCCAACAAGACAGTCCGTTCGGTAGGTGAGGAGGCCATGTAGATGCGGTAACCTGTTACCTGATCCGTTGAGGCGGGAGCTGACCAACTCAACGTGCCGCTCACAAAAAGCTCTTTGGGATTCTCATCGGTAAACTGTACGTTCGAAACGGATACCGAAGGAGCGGTGATAACCTCTTCATCATCGCTACAGCCTACGAAAGCGAACGAGGTACATGCTGCCAAGGCAGCTGCATAAAAGAATTTTTTCATTTTCATATCTATTTATAATTTAGTAGGATATACATAAACTGATACGCCAGGAACGACCTGGCATCGGGTAGTACTGGATCACATCGTAGTTGACATTACCCAAGTTGAGCACTTCGCCTTGCAACCGCAAGCGTACTTGCCGTAGGGAAAACTCCCGGTTGACCGTCAACGATTGTTCGACATACGACGCAATGCGATTCTCTTCGATATTCTGTGGAAGCGCATAGCGGTCACCTACGGCTGAGACTAAGTAGGTGATGTTGAGCCATGGATTCTCCCACGTGAGGGAACCACTGGCCGCGTGTCGAGGGGTATAGGGAATCTGATCCTTGTAGTTCTTGTCCGCTTCATCGGTCACATCCACCGCATATTGGTAGGAATAGTTGGCGGAAAGTACCAATGCCATGTGGGCCGGTAACGTAAACTCACTTGACAGGTTGACATCAACCCCCTTGATATCGACCTCTCCCATGTTCATCATCTTCCAGATATACATGCTGGGAAGGGCTACAATCTTGTCTTTTACCTGGTTGTAGTAGCCATCCACCGATAGGCTGGCATACCGCAGCCATTCGCCCCACGTTCCACTCCAAGTCACACCTGCATTGTATTGGGTAGCCCGCTCCGGTCGCAGACTGGTATTGCCCATACGCAAGTAATAGAGGTCTGTGAAGGTCGGCACCCGGAAAATATCTTTGTAGGAGGTACGTATGCGTAAAGTCTGTTCCGACCACGGACGCCAGGAGAGACTGACAGCCGGTGAGAGCCGTTTCCGGTCGTCCGGCTGATCCCCATTTTCCACCTTGTCTGTGATGTAGGTTCCCAAGAGACTGGCTGTTGCGGTCAATCGGCTGTCCTTGTATTGGGCTGCCAAGACCGATTGCGAAGCCGTCCGTTTGGGATTGGGACCTTTGACGAAGTTATTGGTCAGATGCGAGTAGGTCAAGTCGGTTGTCAGGGTCACCGAGACCGGTTGCCAAGGCTGATACCGGACACCGGCCGATCCGTAATACTCCTGTTGCGTGTTGAGATCCACCTGTTTTCCGGCTGCATACTTGTCGTTGACATCGACATAACGGGTGAAGGCATAATTGTATTTGGCTGATGCCTGCAAATCCCATTGTTTACCCAACGGCTGTTTGTAACGGGTCTGCACAAAGAAATTGTTGTCCCAGATCCGTTCGTTGACCTCTTTGTAATAGAAATTGATGCTACCTGGCAGTCCACGTTCAGAATCGAAATAATAGACTTTGGTCTGCAATTCCCCACCGTTACCGAAGGAGCCGAACAGGTTTCCCTCCAAGTGATAGGATTTGGTATCACTGTTGGTCCGTTTCCGTTCTGTCACCACATCCCCATTAATTAAGGTATAGGGATACTGCCCGTCAGCCCGGGTATAGTCGCCATGGAGGGTGGTGCTCCAGCGTTTACCCAACTGCTGTTCCCAATGCACGACCGGATTGACCAGGCCAAATGAACCTCCTTTGATCTTGGCATAGCCACGGAACGTGCGTCCCTCTTCAAACGTCGGTCGGGCCGTCTGGATGGTCAACGCACCAGCCGAGGCATACATCCGGGCTGTTTGGAAGATGTCGTCGGCTTGGCCGATCGAGAGCGATACACTTTCGACATTGTCGAGGGTATAACGGCTGATATCCACCTGTCCGCTGGAGGCATCTGTCAAGGTCACACCATCGTAGCTGACAGCCGTATGCTTGGCTCCCAAACTGCGGATCGAGACGGTCTTGAGTCCCCCAATACCTCCATAATCCTGCACGGTTACGCCCGAAAAACGTTTGACGGCTTCCGACAGATCCTGTACACCTAAGCGTTCTATTCCGGTACGGTCGATGACCTGTAGTGGAGTCGCTTCACGGGTGACCGTACGACGTTGCTTTCCCGTAACCTCCACATTGGAGAGTTCGTGGTAACGGGTGGTGTCAACCTGGGCGTACAACGACATACCTCTGCCACTCATGACCCCTATGAGTAGCCAAGCATAAAGAAGATAAATCTTTTGCATAACTTGTTTTGAAATTCACACGATCTTTACCCGAGATCCATGTCTTGTTCCATCAGGGCAGGTTTTCTGGCTTGTTCTCCCTTTTCAGGCACCTTCCCGGAGCTTGTCGCTCCAGTGGTAAAAGAATCCTGGGGGTTATTTGAACATACAGCTACGGGTACAGCTCCGGATTTGCACCGGATTCCCTTTTACTAACGGCCACGGAATCGCGCCGTTACACCCTCATTTGTGGTTGCAAAGATACAAATTTCGGGCATATACCGAGGAAATCCGGGTAAAAAAGCGTGATTCTCCTCGATATATGCCCGAAATGTAGCTGATTAAACGGAGTTTAAAATTCCGAAGTAAAGTGGAAACGGATATCCGGAAAGTCCTGTTGTGCCATCATCAGTACATAGCCAGAGTCCGCTAAATAGACATCGCGTCCCTCCTTATCCAAAGCCATGTATTGAGCCTTCCGTTTCTTGAAGTTCTCCAGGGCCAGTGGATTGTCACTCTCGATCCAGCAGGCTTTGTAGAGGCTGATCGGTTCCCAGCGGCACTGGGCATTGTACTCGTGTAACAGACGGTACTGGATGACTTCAAACTGCAACTGTCCTACGGTACCGATGATCTTACGACCGTTGAACTGGTTGGTAAAGAGCTGGGCTACACCCTCGTCCATCAACTGCTCAATACCCTTATTCAGCTGCTTGGCCTTCATCGGATCGGCATTCTCGATATATTTGAACATTTCCGGAGAGAAACTGGGCAAGCCTTTGAAATGCAAGTCTTCACCGGCTGTCAAGGTGTCACCGATCTTGAAGTTACCCGTGTCGGGCAGACCGACAATATCACCGGCAAAGGCCTCATCTACCACCTCCTTTTTCTGAGCCATGAAGGCAGTCGGGCTGCTGAACCGGAGTGTCTTGCCGAAGCGTACATGCTTGTAGGGGGCGTTACGTTCAAAGCGACCCGAACAGATCTTGACGAACGCAATGCAACTACGGTGGTTCGGGTCCATGTTGGCATGGATCTTGAAGACGAAACCGGTAAAGTTCTCCTCTTCCGGATCGACCACACGCTCCAATGCCTGTACCGGCCGGGGAGAGGGGGCGATCTGAATGAAGCAGTCCAACAGCTCCTTGACACCAAAGTTGTTCAAGGCAGAGCCGAAGAAGACAGGAGCGATATCTCCTTTCAAATAGGTATCTACTTCAAAATCGGGATAGACCCCTTCGACCAGTTCCAGATCCTGCCGCAATTTGTCAGCCTGGTTCGGATCAATATACTGTTCCAGTTCCGGACTGTTGATGTCCTTGAACTCGATGTTCTCTGTCACATACTGTTTGCTGGGGGTATAGAGGTTCAGTTTCTGTTCGTAGATGTTATACACCCCACGAAAACGCTGTCCCATATCGATCGGCCAGCTCAACGGACGCACTTTGATGTGCAGTTCCTCTTCGATTTCGTCCAGCAGATCGAACGGATCCTTTCCGTCGCGGTCCAACTTGTTGACGAACACGATCACCGGTGTCTTGCGCATTCGGCAGACCTCCATGAGTTTACGGGTCTGTGCCTCCACACCTTTGGCTATGTCGATGACGATGATGACACTATCTACAGCTGTCAGTGTACGGAAGGTGTCTTCCGCAAAGTCCTGGTGACCCGGTGTGTCCAAAATGTTGATTTTGTGGCCGGCATAATCGAATGCCATGACGGAGGTAGCTACCGAGATACCACGTTGCTTCTCGATTTCCATCCAGTCGGACGTGGCCGTCTTCTTGATCTTGTTGGATTTGACTGCACCGGCTACGTGGATCGCTCCACCAAACAGCAACAGTTTTTCGGTAAGCGTTGTCTTACCGGCATCCGGGTGACTGATGATTGCAAATGTTCTTCTTCTTTCTATCTCTTCTGAATACTGACCCATCGGTTGATCTATATATTATTATATGTATGATTGATAAATTCATTTAATACAAGAGAGAATATGGATGCACTTCGCCAGGCTGTCGGCCCAGTGAGGAATCTGCAAACCATAGGTCTCCTTGATCTTACGCTTGTTTAAGACACTGTAGGGGGGACGGGCAACGGGTGACGGATACTCCTTGCTCTCGATCGGCAGGACCCGGCACGGCAAGCCGGCCACTCGCATAATCTCGACGGTAAAATCGTACCAGCTGCAGACACCCTCGTTGGAATAATGATAAATGCCCGGAACCCATTTCCCCTGATGACCCTTTTCAATCAAGGTAAGCATGGCCATGGCCAAATCACTGGCATAGGTGGGCGATCCTACCTGATCAAATACGACCCGCAGTTCCTCCCGTTCTTGCCCCAGTCGCAACATGGTCTTGAGGAAATTGTGTCCATACTCGGAATAGAGCCAGGCTGTCCGGATGATGACGGCATTGGGACAGATTTGGATCAGATACTCCTCGCCATCCAGTTTGGTACGACCATAGGCGGATACCGGATGGGGCTGATCCGTCTCCACATAGGGGCGGCAACTCGTTCCGTCGAAGACATAATCGGTTGAGATATGGATCAGACGGGCACCTACGGCTCGAGCAGCTTCAGCCAGATAGCTGACCGTCACACAATTGATATACTGGACCACGGCCTCTTCCGTTTCTGCCTTATCGACAGCCGTATAGGCGGCACAGTTCAGGATATATGCCGGCTGTGTATGCTGCATGTATTGTAATACGGCATGCCGGTTACACAGATTCAGTGTATCCACATCCGTAAACAAGAACCGGTCCGTATGATTGAATACGGACATTCTGCGGAGAGAGCGGCCTAACTGTCCATTGGCACCTGTAACAACAATCGTTCTCATGATCTGTTAATCTTCTAAGTTTAATTCACCATTCATGTCTGCCCGGTATTTCTCGGCCAGCATAGCCAAGAAGGTACTGATCTGTCGGATAGCTTCGGTCGTTTCGGCCGAAACCTCTTTGCCTTGCATCCGCAACATCAGATAGCCGTAGATGGCATTGAAGCAGGTCTCGATCTCCGGCAACTCCTGTCCGCCCGATTTTGCCCGAAGCTGAACAATCGAGGGGAGGGTCTTGTAGTAGGCTGCACCATATACCATCTCTTTGGGTGATCTGAGGAGCCGCAAGTGCAGGTCGGTCAGTGCAATGATCACATTCTTATTGAGTTGGATGTGGCCCGATTCCATGACCCCTTCGCTCCGCATCATGTCGATGATCTCCTCGTACCAGCGGGCGATCTCCTCTTTCACGGAGTCCGGCTGGTCGTAATGGGCAATGACACTTTTTCGGATCGCATCCATGTCAAACCGGTTGGCACGGATCAGATCCTCCACCTGCCACATGTAGAGCAGGTATTCTGCAATATTTTCTTTTCTTTTTTGACGTGCAACAATCATAATGATAAACTATATGCTGACATGGCTTCGTAAAATATCTGGTCGCGTACCCCTAATTGGCGACAAGCCAAATGGGCGGCACTCAGATTGATCAAGAAATAACGGTTGGGTATCTGGATGGGAAACTCGCCGTAACGCGTCTGCAAGACGACCTCTCCATCTCGCTTCACGGCCGGATGCTCCTCGAAGGGAATGGCCGTAATGTCTTGCCGAACCTCCTGTGCCAATTGATAGACAATCGGATCTGCCCCATAGTAGATCAGTTTGCCCTCCCGTTCGATCGAGGCCGTAAAATCGCGATAGGTCTCCATGTAGGCCTTGGGCGAGGAGTGATCGGTCTGCTGGGTCCAATTCAGGTTGGTCAGCACGGCAATGTGCGGACGATAGAAACTCAACCGGATTCGGCTATCTAATGCAGAGGTCACATGTTCATCTCCTTCGATGATCGCGATACGCGACTCGTAGCTGGAATGGATCCGGTCCGGCAGAACGGGCACCTGGCTGGTCAAGGCATAATCGAAGGCCAACCGTTGACGTTGCAGGGCACAGGCCAGCATGGAGATGATGGTCTTCTTGCCTCTACTTCCGGCCACAACGATTCGGGTCTTGGTCCGTGTCCGTTGGAATACAAATTCCGGAATGGATTGGATCAAAACACCCAGTTCTTTCGCCCGTACTAGTTCGGGGTTGTCTTTGTTGACGTATGTGCCTAATACCACTGCATGAAGATCTTTGTTCAGATGCTCCGGAAACCAACCGTTTCCATAACAGACACATCCTGCTTCATGCAGTCTCACTATGATTGCATCCGTCAGTGCTTCACCCGATGCACTCACCTCATAACCCTTTTCCCGGATGGTCAAGGCCAGGTCAAGCAGGAGTGGTTCATTGACGGAGATGAAATGTACTTTTCGCATCCTATTTATTTTGTTGCAAAAGTACGTTTTTTTCCGGGAGTTAATCGTACATTTGACGGAAAATGTGAAAGGTATGGAAATAAGACGGATTGATACAGGTTATTTTTATGCAGACGGAGGGGCCATGTTCGGGGCCGTTCCCAAAAGTGCTTGGATGAGACGCTATCCTTCGGACGAGCGGAATCGGTGTGTGTTGGCCATGCGCTCCTTGGTGGTGCAGCTGGATGATGGTCGTGTGATGCTGATCGACACAGGTGCCGGCGAGAAGCATTTGCAACAGTTGAGCTACTATGCGTTTTTCAACCAGGTAGATTTGCAACAGGCACTTTCCGCTTTGGGTATCTCGGCGGATCAGGTGACGGATGTGGTGTTTACCCACCTCCATTTTGATCATTGCGGCTATGCGACCCATCCCGATGGGGCGGGTGGTTACCGTCTGGCTTTTCCGAAAGCACGTCATTGGGTAAGCCGTCGCCAATGGGAGAACTTTTGTACACCCCATCCTTGGGAGGCAGCCTCCTATTTTCCGGAAGATATGCAGGCTGTTGCCGAGACAGGACAGTTGTGTTTGATCGATGCGGACGAATCCTTGGGCGCTGGCGTGACGCTTCGTTTGTATGACGGTCACACCCCGGGACAGCTTGTCCCCTACCTGCAGCGAGGAGAGGAGACGTTCGTTTTTGCGGGAGATGTGATCCCGTTGCTGGCCAGTGTCTCACTCGAATGGATCTCGGCCTATGACGGGCAACCCATGGTCTCGTACGAGGCTAAGCAGACGCTCTTGGAAGAGGCGGCACGCGAGCGTCAACGGCTGATTTTCTGTCATGATGCCTATCAAGTGGGTGCAACCGTCCGCAAAGTGAAAGATTTCTATGTTAAAGATCAATTAATCGTATTGTAAATCCGGATGAATCTGTATATTTGGGCACAAAATAGATAGACAAAGTAGATTGACTTCAATGGGGAAACCTTTTTTCATATTTTGTTCGTGTCTTTCGCTGATGCTGATAGATACTTCGTGCGGTTTCAGCAGCCGGAAGTTTGCACTTCGTACACCGGCTGCTCCGAAATGGAACGCACGCCGGTACTGTACACCCATGGATGCATATTCCGTACGGGTACCGGCAGTCCGTTCGGCATGTTCGTATGCGGACAGACAACCGGTTTACCAAAAAGTGATCGATCGTAGAGCCTCCTCGCTGACTTTCCAGGATTATCTCAAATGAACAAATCATTCAATTCTATCATAAAACCAATCAATTTATGTTTAAACTAACGAATTACGCATGGGCTATGGCTTTATGCGCGGGCATGGTTGCATGTTCCGGTGGAGTGGTCACACAGGCTGACTACCAAGTGATTCCGTTGCCGCAAGCGGTCAATTTGCAGGGTGGACAGCCCTTTGTTTTGAAACCTTCTGTCCGTGTTTATTATCCGGCTGACGATGCGCAGATGGCTCAGAATGCCTCATTCCTGTCCGATTATGTCAAGGAACTGACGGGCTATGGTTTGCAGACGGTAGCCGGTGAAGGTACAGGTATTACGTTGTCGATTGATGCTTCAATCTCCAATCCCGAAGGTTATCGCCTGCAGGTGGATGCGAAGGGGGTACAGATTGCCGGTGCTACACCAGCCGGAGTTTTCTATGGTATCCAGACGCTTCGTAAATCCATTCCGGCTGACGCACAGGGAACGAGTGTCGAGTTGCCGGCTGTTACCATCGAGGATGCACCTCGTTTCTCCTATCGTGGTATGATGTTGGATGTCGGTCGCCACTACATCACACCGGATTCGGTCAAGCAATACATCGACATGATTGCCTTGCACAATATGAACCGTTTCCATTGGCATTTGAGTGAAGACCAGGGTTGGCGTATCGAGATCAAGCAGTATCCGGAGTTGACAGAAATTGGTTCGAAACGTCGCGAAACCGTCATTGGCCATAACAGTGGCGAGTATGACGGAAAGGAGTATGGAGGTTTCTATACGCAGGAACAGGTGAAAGAGATCATTGATTATGCAGCCAAGCGCTATATCACGATCATTCCGGAAATCGATATGCCGGGTCATCAGCAGGCCGCTTTGGCCACCTATCCGGAACTGGGATGTACGGGTGGTCCGTATGAAGTACGTCGTGAATGGGGCATCTCGGACGATGTGATCTGTGCCGGTAACGAGAAGTCCATGCAGTTCCTGGAGAATGTCTTGGGTGAGATCATCGAACTGTTCCCCTCTGAATACATCCATGTCGGAGGTGACGAATGTCCGAAGATCCGTTGGAAGAACTGTCCGAAGTGTCAGGCCAAGATCAAGGAGTTGGGTATCAAGGGCGATGCCAAGCACTCAGCCGAAGAGTACCTGCAGAGTTATGTCATCGGCCGGATGGAGAAATTCCTGGAGGATCATGGTCGCCATCTGATCGGTTGGGATGAGATCCTGGAGGGTGGTTTGGCTCCGCGCGCCACCGTGATGAGCTGGCGTGGTATGGCTGGAGGCGAAGAGGCTGCCAAACAGCATCACAACGTGATCATGACTCCGAATACATACGTCTATTTCGACTATTACCAATCGACCGATACCGATCAGGAACCCCAGGCCATTGGCGGTTACCTGCCGTTGGAGAAGGTCTATTCGTTTGAGCCGGTACCCTCTTCTCTTTCAGCCGATGAACGGAAGTACATCATTGGTGCCCAGGCCAACTTGTGGACGGAATACATCCCGACCTTCAAACAGGTCTCTTACATGGTATTGCCGCGCATGGATGCCTTGGCAGAGGTACAGTGGACCGCTCCCGAAAAGAAGAACTACCAGCAGTTCTTGCCGCGTGTGGTTCGGATGACCGAGATGTATGACAAGTTGGGCTATCATTATGCCAAGCATATCTTTGATGTGAATGCCCAGTTGGAACCGGATACCGAGCAGGGAGCCTTGAAGATTTCGTTGACGAAATTTGGTGCAGGTGACATCTATTATACAACGGATGGTTCCAATCCGACAGCTTCTTCTTCGAAGTACGAGGCTCCGGTGATGATCCGTGAGGCTGCCGACTTCAAGGCGGCTGTCATCCGTCCGAACGGAACGACAAGCCGTATCTTTGAGGAACAGGTCGCTTTCAACAAGGCTACCATGAAGCCGATTACCTTGAAAGAGGAGCCGAGCCGTGGTTATCAGTTCAATGGGGCACCGGCATTGGCCGATGGTCTGAAGGGTAATGACAACTACAAGACGGGCCGTTGGTTAGGTTTCCAGGGAAAGGATGTGGATGCTGTGATCGACTTGAAAGAGCCGACCGACTTCAGCAAGGTATCCTTTACGACCAATGTAGTCAAAGGTGACTGGATTATGGGTGCTACCGGTGTGACAGTCAAGGTTTCAGAGGATGGCAAGAACTTCAAGGAGGTGGCTAATCAGACCATTCCGGAATTGAAGGCCGAAGACAAGGATGGTCTTTACCCGCATGAGGTGACCTTCGATGCACAGAAAGCTCGTTATGTAGAGGTGATTATCCATGGTGGCATGCTGCCGAAGTGGCATGGTGGAGCTGGTTCTCCGGCTTTCCTGTTTGTGGATGAAATCGGTATAGAATAAAATAGGTCAATTGACTAAACAAAGAAATCCGGCCGTTGTCTTCGATGCAACGGTCGGATTTTCTTTTTGGGGGGATCAGGCTTTGCTGTTGACCCGATCATAGATGTACAGCATCACCACCGAGGCTACACCGATGGTCAACAGTACCATCCACAGGTTAGAGGGACTGTAGGTGTTCCACAAGAGGTTGGTCAGTTCCTGTTGCGTCAATTGCAGTTGGGAAGCGACCTCCTCGAAGTAGGCATTGGTGGATAGTCCATCGGCTATCTGCAGCCCTTTGTCAGCCACTAACCGTTGGGTCAACACCACCTTGTCCGACATGTTCTGATAGACCACACCCGAAATGATACCGGCCAATACGTTACCGATGAAGACCGGAATGAAGGAGTAACCCATGTAGAGTGCCTTTTTGTCAGCCGGAGCGATGCGTCCGATGTATTCGGTAATCTTCGGTGAACCGGCCATTTCACCCATCGAGAAGGCGAAGATCGCCCCGATCGTAAAGAGTACATTCTGGGAGAAGAGTGTCAAGGCCATACCGATCGAACAAACCAGGAAGCCCGACATCATGGACTTCAACGGCTGCATCCGAAGCACCAAATAGGAGATAAAGACCTGGAAGCAGATGATGAACAGGGCATCACAGTTGGTGATGAACTCAGCATCCATCACACCCGGAGCCGGACTGTAGTTCTCGCTGAAGAAGGGAGCATATTTCGCGAAGAAATCATACACGCTGCTGGTATCGACCCATTGGGAGATGAAGACCGGCAAGGTGAAGAAGAGTTGGTGATACATGGTCCAGAAGCCGGCAATGATCAGCAAGAAGGCCAAAAACTTCAGATCCTTGAAGATGCTGGCCATGTTGCCGAAGATGGTCCGGAAGGTAGCGGACAGGGGCTCGCTCTGTTTCCGTTCTTCCCGATGGGGCTCCTGATAGAACAGCAACAGGATGAAGTTGAGTGAAATGATGGCTGCTGATACGTAAAAGATCAGGTGTGACGAACTACCTTTGAAAAGGAGGGTCACCAATGGTCCGAAGAAGGCACCGATGTTGACCATCATGTAGAAGAGTCCGAACCCGATGGAGGCATTGCTGTCATTCGTTGTCTTGGCGACCGTAGCCGAGATGATCGGTTTGAAGAGGGCTGCACCCAATGCCAAGTAAATATATAATAGGAAGACACCCACAAATGTCGTTGCCTGAGGCAACAGGATGAAGGCCGACGCATAGACCAGAAAGGCGATGCAGAGCACCTTCCGGTAGCCGTAACGGTCGGCTATGGCACCGGTCAGCACGGGCAGGAAGTAGAGAATACCGGTTCCTACACCCATCAGGATACCCTTTTGGCTTTGTGAAAACTCCAATCCTCCGGCATCGGAAGATCCTGTTAAATAGTTGGCGAACAGCATGAAAAATCCATACCAAGCCCATCTCTCAAACAACTCGATCGCATTGGCGACCCAGAAGGTTCGTGGAAAACTTTTTAGTAAGCTCATCTTTATTATACATTTTGACCGTGTAAATATAGGCATTTATTTACAAAATGTCATATCTGCACGGTCAAATGTAATTGATTGAATCAAATTTAGGCGGCTATCTTACATTTCTGTTGTTCCTGTATTGTTGTTTTCTCCGCTTTTCATGTCATCGTTGGTGATGCCTCGACGCACCTTCTTGATGCTCTCTTTGAGTGTACCGAACCGGTAGGAGATGCTGAACCGGAAGTCGCGCGAGTTCATGTAGTTCTTGGTGACCATGTGGAAGGTCGGGTCTGTTGTGGTGCTCTCCATCTTGAGGGTCTTCCAGAAGGGGTTCTGGAACGAGAGTGAGAGCGTCAACTTTTTCTGCAGGAAGCTCTTGTTCAGAGAGATGCCTGTGAAATACATGGCTGAATTCTTGCTTTGTAACTGGATACGCGGACTGAAATAGCCTCCATGCAGGTCCAGCCGGAAATCCATCGGGAAGGTGAATTGGGTACCGGCAAAGATACGTCCGCTGAAGCCGTTATTAGCCATGTTTTGGCTCGGACTCTTCAGATCCACATAATCGACACCTCCGTTCATGAAGATGCGTAACAGGGAGACGGGTGTCCAGCTGGCATACAGGAAAGCCCCTGCATTCTGCTTCTTTCCGATATTGCCATAGGTAGTTTCGGAAATACCTTTGTTGTTGACGAAGGTGTAGCGTTCGATGGAGTTGTTGATGTAGGAGTAGCTGAGGCTCGCATTCAGGTTGAATTTCTGGTTGAAGAGACTATAGTTCAGGTTGAAGTTGTTGCTCTTCTCCGAGTCCAGGTTCGGATTACCATACGAGATGTTCTGCGGGTCCGTATCGTTGACATAGGGGTTCAAGAACCAGATGCCCGGACGTTGGATACGCATGTTGTAGCCGATCCGGATCTGCTGGGCCATATTGATCTGATACGAGATGGTTCCGTTGGGCACCACATCAAAATAGTGGGTACTGAAGTTCATCTCGGGTGCGTAGGCATAGTGCACATTCAACGAGGTCCCTTCGGCACGCACACCGGTCTTGAAGCCGAATTTGTCCAGTTTGATGACATAGCCCAAGTAACCGGAATAAACATGTTGCTTGTGCCGGAAATCACTGTTGGCATCGAACAGCTCCTCCCAACCCTGGATAGAATCGTTGTAGATCTGTTGCAAGGTGTTACTTCGGCTCTCCCGGAAGATGTATTTCGCACCAATCTCAAAGGTCTGGTCCTTCAAGGTCGGGGTGGTATAGTCGATCTGTCCCGTATGCTCTTTGGTGGATGCATTGTTGATGTTCTTTTGCGGGTAGAGGTTGGCCAACGGATAGTTGGATTCGTTGAACAGTTCCGTATAGTTGTCGTTGTCGTTGGGCGAATTGCTGAACCGGTAGGAGAGGGTCAGCAACTCATCCTTCTTCTGGGTCGAGTGCTGGTAATCGACATTGATGTCGGTTGATCCGAAGGTCTGGGTCGAACGGCTGTTCCGGTTGTATCGATAATCAGTTGCCCCTTTGGCAGTCAACTGTTCAACCTGGTATTCGATCAGGTTGGTGCCCTTGCCCCGGAAGAGGTTCGCACCCACACTCAGCAGGTTCAGGGAGTCGATCTCATAACTGGCCTCCAGATAACCGAACTGGAAGGGACCCTTCCGTTTGCTTCGTCCCGTCTGATTCAAGGTGCTGGCTTCCCGGTTTTCCGTTGCAAAGTTTTCCCGGACCGATGAGGATTCGTTCCAGGGCGAATTCTCGTGGTTGTAGTTGTAGTTGGCAGTGATACCGAAACTACCGGCTTTGGCCGAAACGTAGGCACCCCCTCCGAAACGTTTCAAGGTGCTGGCTGAGGCACGCAAGGTTCCGGTATAACCTTGCAACGCATTCTTGGTGGTGATGATGTTGATGATACCACCTACCCCTTCGGCATCATACTTGGCTCCCGGGTCGGTGATCACTTCGATGTTCTTGATGGAGCTGGCCGGCATACTTTTCAACACATCGGCCGGATTGTTGCTCAACAGGTTCGAGGGTTTGCCGTTCATGTAGATCTTGAAGTTGGTCGATCCCTTCAGCTGAATTTCATCATTGCCATCCACGGTCACCATCGGTACCTTGCGAAGCATGTCCAACGTGTTGTTGGTCTGGGCTTCGGGATCATCCTCCAAGTTATAGGTCAGTTTGTCGATTTCCACTTTGACCAGCGGCTTTTGGGCGGTCACGGTTACTTCGCTCAGTTGCAGGTTGTCGTCGTGCATGTAGAGTTTACCTAAATTGAACTGGCTTTTCCCAGCCGTCAGTTGGAACCGTTTTTCAGCCGGTGCTTTACCGATGGACTGCATCGAAAGGAGGTAATTGCCGGCATCGTTCAAGGTCGTTTCAAACATACCGTCGATATCACAAGCCAACAGCTTGATGACCTTGTCCGGATTCGTGACCGTGGCAATACGCAAGGTTGCATAGGGTACGGACTCGTTGGATAGCGAATCGACGACCTGTCCCTTGATGGTGAAAATACGCTTATTGTCTGTTTGTGCTCCCGCCCAAAGCGTGAAAAGACAGAGGTACAGCAAGGTGAAAAATCCTACTCTCATCTTTAGTTTTAAATTTATTTTAATAAGTAATTGATTGTTCTTATGCACATAGACGCATCCAGGGGCACAAAGGTAACAGAAATTCCGCTATTTTTGCAGGTGAAACGTTCAAAAATAGGTTTATATGAAACAATTGATGCTATTATTGGCTATGTGTGCAACCATGACAACACTCCATGCACAAGGTGCAGGGGAGCTGAAACTGAATCGCCCGGATCTGAACCGGGGAGTCAATGTGATGAAAGCCTTTTCGGATCGCCATTCCGATCGGGAGTTCTCAACACGTGAATTGAGCCTGCAGGATCTGTCGGATCTGCTGTGGGCTGCCAATGGGGTCAATCGTCCGGGAGATGGAAAGCGGACTGCACCCTCTGCCCTGAACAAGCAGGATGTGGATATCTATGTCTTCTTGGCCAAGGGCGTCTATCTGTATGATGCTTCGAAGCATGTGCTGAAACTGGTGGCTGAGGGCGATCATCGTGCGGTGGTGGCCGGCAGACAGGATTTTGTCAAGCAGGCACCGGTCAGCTTGGTCTATGTCTCCGACCTTTCCCGTTTCGGGATGGGCCTGGATGAACAGGTGAAGCTGATGGGAGCGATGGATGCCGGTATCGTCTCGCAGAATGTCAACCTGTTCTGTGCCGGTGTGGGTCTTTCGACCGTTCCGCGTGTATCCATGGATCAGGAGGCTTTGCGTAAGCTGTTGAAACTCTCCGACACGCAGGTTCCGATGATGAACAATCCGGTAGGTTATTCCAAATAAACCGGAAGGAATCGACTGTCATGCCGTTTTTCTTTGTGATGATCTTGTTGCTCTACCTCGGAGGTAATCTCTATATCTTCGGGCGTGGCGCACACTGGTTAGGTGCACAACCCCTGGGCTGGAAGATCGTGTGGTCGATCGGCTACTGGGGTTGTGCCTTGCTGTTTTTGGTCAGTTTCTTAGGTCGTCAGGCCAAGTTGCCCCTCCTCCATACACCTGTTTTGCAAGAGTTGGGTACCGGTTGGTTGGTCTTCACACTTTACATGGTGTTGGGACTGTTGCTGTTCGACCTGTTGAAAGTTATCAACATCCGTTTCAACCACTCGTTCATAACTTCTTTAGTATTGACAATCATCTGTTTGGGATATGGTTATTACCATTATCAGCATCCGAAGGTGTCGGTTGTAAACCGAGTTATCAACAAGCCATTGATAACCGGTTCCGCGACTTCCTTGCGGGTAGTAGCCGTGAGTGATCTCCATGTAGGCTATGCAACCGACAAGGCGAAGTTGGCCCGCTATGTGGAGCTGATCAACCGGCAACAGCCCGATCTGATCCTGATCGGAGGAGATCTGATCGACCATGATGTGGTTCCGGTCGTGGAGCAACGGATGGAGGAGGAGTTGAATCGTCTGCAGGCACCCCTGGGCATCTATGCTGTTCCCGGCAATCATGAATACATCAGCGGATTGCGCCCCTGTCTCGATTTCTTCCGTAAAACCCCCCTTGTGCTGTTGCGTGATTCGGTGGTGACACTCCCGAATGGCTTGCAGATCGTCGGACGTGACGATCGTCATCATCGTCGTCGGAAAGCCTTGTCGGAGTTGGCCATCCAACTGGATCCGGCTCGTCCGGCGATCCTGCTGGATCATCAGCCCTACGAATTGGCCGAGACAGCAGAGGCTGGCATCGATCTGCAGTTCAGCGGACATACCCATCGGGGACAGGTGTGGCCCTTGAATTGGCTGACCGATTACCTGTTTGAAGTGAGTCATGGAGCCAAAGAGATGGGACAAACGTTGGTCTATGTCTCTTCCGGCCTCTCCCTGTGGGGACCTCCCTTCCGCATCGGAACCGACAGTGAGCTGGTTGTTTTTCAGTTAACCTTTTCATCCCGTTAATTGTCATGCGTGTCTTTTTTCAATCCATCATTGCCCAGTTGTTGCTGACCCCCTACATTGCTTGGCGAGGGGGACAGGCATTGCCGGCCGGTCGCGTTTGGCGTTACTCCTTTTGGGGCTGTTTGGGAGCCGAATGGCTACTCTTTTGGATCGGCTACCTGTTTCATAAGGAGTTGCCCGATGCCTGGATGATCTTCATCCTGTCTGTCTGCAACACCTGGTACATTGCCTCCTTGTACATCGCTTTGTCCCTGTTTTGCATCGAACTGCTTTGCTGGATCCATCGCAAACGGCCCTGGTTCCCTCGTTGGATCACGACCCACGAGCAACCGTTGCGTCGTTGGCTCTTTGTCCTGATTGGGGTGGCCGATCTGTTCCTGATGATAACGGCTTATCAGCGGGTGGCCCATCCGGTTGTGCGTCACCTGACGGTGGAGATCCCTAAACGGACCAGCTTGCCGGGGGATAGCCTGCGGATTGTGATGATGAGCGACCTGCATATCGGGGAGATGATTGGTAAAGAGCAGGTACAACGGTATGTGGAATTAAGCAATGCTCAGCATCCGGATTTGGTTGTACTGGTGGGCGACATCATGGACTATGAGTCCCGTTTTGCGGAAAAGGCACACATCGAGGAGGATCTGCAACAGTTGCAATCCCGCTATGGTACCTATATCGTCTTGGGCAATCACGAGTATCGGGCCAACCGGTTTGCCAAACTCAGATGGCTACGTCGGGTAGGCACGCTCCTGGTCGATTCGGTGGCAATGCCCGATTCCGCCTTTTACCTCATCGGTCGGGATGATCTGGTAAATAAACGTCGGGCTCCTTTACAGGCCTTGGTGCACGATCTGGATCGTTCGAAGCCTTGGATCGTGTTGGATCATCAGCCCTTGTCGCTCAATGAATCCGCCATGAATGGAGTCGATCTGGCTTTGCATGGCCATACGCATGGGGGACAAATCTGGCCCAACTCCTGGGCCATTCGTTTGGCCTTTGAGTGTCCGTACGGCCCGTATGAAAAAGGTCCCACCCACTTCTACGTCTCTTCCGGCATTGGATGTGCCGGTCCGCCGTATCGTGTCGGGACCTCTTCGGAATTGGTGGTACTGACGATTCACTTCAGCCACTGACCCCTTTTATTTCTTGGTGACAATCACGCGATGTGTCGGTTCCAAGTGGGTGTTGCGGTAATCGATCTGTTCGACTACCCGTTCGGCCAGCTCCTGGAAGGCACGACCCGTGATGCTGTCGGGATTCAACGCAACCGGTTTCCCGTTGTCGCCACCCTCGCAAATGCTCTGTACGATGGGGATTTGTCCCAAGAGCGGTACGTTCAGCTCCTCGGCCAACCGTTTGCAGCCCTCCTTGCCAAACAGGTAATACTTGTTGTTCGGCAGTTCGGCTGGTGTAAACCAGGCCATGTTCTCGATCAAGCCCAATACCGGTACATTCACTTTGTCGCCCGTAAACATGCTGATGCCCTTGCGTGCATCGGCCAAGGCCACCTCTTGGGGGGTGCTGACCACCACGGCCCCGGTAATGGCCAAGGTCTGTACCAATGTCAAGTGGATGTCGCTGGTGCCCGGTGGCAGGTCGATGAGGAAATAGTCCAGTTCGCCCCAGTTGGCATCTCCGATCAACTGCTTCAAGGCGTTGCTGGCCATGGCTCCACGCCACAGAACGGCATCCTCCTTGTTGACAAAGAAGCCGATGGAGAGCATCTTGACACCATAATTCTCAGCCGGTTCGATCAGTTCGCGTCCTTCGGCTTCGACCATGTAGGGACGAGCCTCCTCCAAGTTGAACATTTTGGGTTGGGAGGGACCGAAGATGTCAGCATCCAACAAGCCCACCTTGTAGCCCTGCAAAGCCAAGGCAACGGCTAAGTTGGCGGCTACGGTACTCTTGCCTACGCCTCCCTTACCGGAAGAGACGGCAATGATATTCTTGACGTGGGGCAACAGCTTGTCTGGTTCCGGACGAGACAACTGCTTGGCCTTGACGGTAATGTTGCCTTTGATGTTGATCTCCGGACTGACAAAGGTCAGGATGGCCGTCTCCGAAGCCTTCACCACCGAACGGATAAAGGGATCGTTCGGTTTGTCGAAGAGGAGAGAGAAGGTCACATTCATCCCGTCGATGCGGATGTTGTCTTCCACCATGCCCAACGACACGATGTCCTTTCCGCTACCGGGATAACGCACGGTTTTCAGTGCGTCCAAGATTAAATTCGGATAGATTTGCATATTTCTTCTTATTTGTTCAGCATTCCTAATCAACCACTACACGGTCGCTGCAACCGCTTTGCAGTGGGGCGGGATTATACGTTATTTACCAGCCGCTAAGGCACTTCGTTTGCTACGGTTGAAACTGCGGTAGGCATCATATTCGATCTCGACATCCGGCTCGATCAGTTCCGCTCTTTCCAGACAAACAAAACAGATATACTTAATGTTCAGTCCGCGGTCGAGCCATTGCTGTTCGTAATAGGTACGGATGGAGAGAATCGAGTCGGCCAGTCCGGAGTGGTACAGATCATCGGTCTGTATGCGCACCGGATACTGGTTGGCCTTGACCATTTCGCAGGTGTAGGTGAAGAGGAACTGGCTGTCCGTCTTCAGGTGGATGAGTCCCTCTCCATGCAGGATTTCGCGATAGAGCTTCATGAAGCGGGTGGAGGTGAGCCGTTTGTTGACCTTTTTCATTTGGGGATCGGGGAAGGTGATCCAGATCTCCGATACCTCACCGGGTGCGAAGAAGTGGCTGATCAGTTCGATGCTGGTGCGCAGGAAGGCCACATTGGTCATGCCTGCCTCCAACGATTCCTTGGCACCACTCCACATACGGGCCCCCTTGATATCGATCCCGATGAAGTTCTTCTCAGGGAACAGCCGTCCCAGTCCCACGGTATATTCTCCTTTGCCGCAGCCCAACTCCAGGACGATCGGGTGATCGTTGTGGAAGAACTGCTCGTTCCAATGCCCTTTCATGGCGAATCCTTGCGTTTGCAGGACGGCAAAGGGGTATTGGAATACGTGCGGGTAGCCCGCCATGTCATCAAATTTTGCTAATTTATTCTTTCCCATTTTCTATTAGATGTCGCATCCCGACAAAGGTAATTCATTTTCCGGAAATTCAATGCAAGTTATGGTTACGAGTTACGCCCAACTGTCTTGGCTGATCGTTCGATTTGTTTAGGCCGAAAAAGCGAAGTCACAGCGAAGGAAGAGCGAAGGCACGACGTCTCTACTGGTGATGGCTGTCGGTCGTAAGTGATGACCAACTGTCATCATCAGCGATGCCTCCTTCGATAGCCCTTCGAGCCTCCTTCGGGTCAGGAACTACATTTTTTTGCGTAACGTTACGCCAGGTGTTACGCCTGTCGAAAACGTAACAGTATGCGTATCGTTACGCTAAAAAAGGAGCGTTCTCGTACTTGAACCCCTCAATGGTCCCTGTCTCGGACGAGAAATTGACGCCTATCTGATAGAGTTTGCGAGGATCGGTCAGGTAGGGCTTCGCATAACCCTTGTCTTTAATCTGCTGGAGAGCCTGTTCGGCAGAGCCGTCCAGCTTGAACTCGAAGATATAGACATAGTCGGGTGTCTCCACAATGCAATCGACCCGACCTTGGCTTTGCTCCTTCTCGATGAAGACAGAATAGATACTGATCATCCGAAGGACCAGATAGATTGTATATTGGAAATAGCGTTCGCATTCGACGGGATCCCCTTTCCGTTGCATCCGGTAGGTGGTTTCTGCCAATAAAGCAGTCAGCAACTTTTCGAGCTTGGCCAAGTCACCCGCTTCCAAAGCATCCGTCATATCCTGAAGCCAGCTGTTTCGCGGGCTGACTGTTTTGAAGTAGCCGGCCGATAGGATCGAGATGAACCCATTTTCTACCTCCTTGTTGGGGAAGTCCAACAGGTAGGTATTGCGTCGGGGATTGTAGGCCTTGATCGTCAAGTAACCACTCTGATAGATCATGGGCAGAGGCTGCTCGACATCGGCCTTGTAATCGACAAACTCCTCAGGACGGTAATATCGTTGTGCCAGTTCGTTGATGTGCTCTTTGGCATGGTTCAACAACCGTACGAGATAGGTAGGGGTACCCGACTTGAACCAGTAGTCTTCTACGCTCAAATGGCGGAAACAATTCAGGATACTGAATGGATTGAAGATATCGGTCATCCGTTTACCAAAATGGTAACCGTCATATCGGTCTTTCAGTACCTGAATGGTTTGTTCTCTATCCAAATTCAATTCGTCAGCTAAAAGTTGAATGGAATCGCTGAATACAGTCATCAGTTCCTCTTTGGTAATTCCACACAAGGATTCGAACTCTCTTACCATACTGATGTCATCCGGCTGGTTGAATCCGCTGAAGACACTCACTTGCGAAAATTTGGTGACGCCTGTCAGGAGGACAAACTGCAAGTGGGGGTCAGCACTCTTGAACACGGAATAGAAACCTTTGAGGATATTGCGATGTTGCTCTTCCAGCAGCATCTCCTCCCCATTCTGCTGGGTTCTGTAACCTGAATCCAGCACATCGAGGATAGGTTTGTCGTATTCATCGATCAGGACTACAGCCCGTCGGCCCGTCTGTTTGTGTGCCTGCTCCAGCACGTAAGCGAAGCGATCCCCGATGTCTGTATAGTGAGTCGTTCTGCCATACATTTCTTCCCACGTAGTCACGGCACCTTCCATTTTTTCTTCCAGCTTCCCAGCTTGCGTAAAGTCAGTTCCATTGAAGTCAATATGGAATACGGGATATTCCAGCCACTCCTGTTCCAGTTGCTCGATGGCTAATCCTTTGAAGAGCTCTTTGTGTCCTAAGAAATAGTGTTCGAGGGTGGAGATGAGCAGGCTCTTGCCGAACCGTCGGGGGCGGCTCAGGAAGTAGATCTTGCCAGTCGTGACTAACTGGTAGATCAAGTCGGTCTTATCTACATAGACGTAACCATCGTTACGAATCTGGTCAAAACTCTGGATGCCGATGGGATATTTCATAGTGCTGTCTCCTTTCTATGCTGATGTATAGGGCAAAGATAGTGAATTTTCGGTTTCTATTTTTCCGTTTCATGGATTATCTGAAGATGGCTATGTAAAGTCCACGGAGTCACCTGTTTGATGTTTCGGAGACGCTTCTAAATCTCTATCACACACTGTGTGACGGATGTTCAGAACTGTGGAACGGACGTTCAACAGTGTGTGATGTGCGTTCAACAGTTTTGAACGAAGATGTAGAAGCCCTCCGAATAACTCTTTCCTGCAGGGTACGTAGATTCCTTTCCCTATATATAATACAATGTACGCGCGTACATTATTATATATAGCATACAGAAATGAGTTGGAAAAGAGACAATAGTATTCCCCAAATCTCCTTATTTTGCACCAAAAAAGTGCAGAATTTGCTGAAAACTGCATCTTTTTCGTGCAAAATTCCTATTTTTGTTCGGTGAATGTCAATCAAGTGCAGGATATGGAACAGTTGTATGAGTTTTTCAATCGTAAATTAAAGCGGGTACCGCTGTCATTCGTTCGATACAAATATGAGGAGATCAAATGGCAGGGGAGGGCATTTGCGTTGGTAGGCCCACGTGGTGTGGGTAAAAGTACGATGTTGCTGCAGTATATTAAACAGCATTTGGATCTTCAGCAAACATTGTATGTTTCGGCCGATCATCTGTTTTTCAGTGAACATAGTCTGGTCGAATTGGCGGATCGTTTCGTCAAGATGGGTGGTAAGCATCTGTTCATTGATGAGATTCACAAATATGCTGGTTGGTCTCGCGAACTCAAGCAGATCTACGATAGTTATGATGAGTTGCAACTGGTTGTTTCCGGGTCGTCCATCTTGGACATCTACCAAGGAATGGCCGATCTGAGTCGTCGTTTCCCGATGTACTCGATGCAAGGATTGTCGTTCAGAGAGTACCTGGCCCTCTTTCATGAGATTGTTTGTCCTGCCTATCGTTTGGACGATATCCTTCATCATCGTGTCTCTATTCCGGAACTCGAACATCCGTTGCCCCTGTTTCAGGATTATTTGCGGAACGGATATTATCCCTTTGCACGTGATGCAGAATATGATATGGAGCTGGTGCAAATCATTACGCAGACGATGGAAAACGACATTCCGCAATATTTGAAATCCAACGTCACGATGGGCCGGAAGTTGAAAAGTCTGCTGATGGTGGTTTCCCGGAGTGTACCTTTTAAGCCTGTGATGCAGAAGTTGGCCGATGTGACAGGTATCAGCCGTAATGATGTGCCAGAATTTCTCACCTTCATGGAAAAGGCCGGCATGATTGCCCAACTTCGCGACACGACAGGTGGTATTCGCGGGATCGGGAAGGTGGAGAAGATGTATTTGGACAATACGAACCTGATATATGTACTTTCTCCGCAAAGTGCGGATATTGGCAATGTACGGGAAACCTTTTTCATGAATCAGATGCGTGTGAAAAATGAGGTGGTCAGTTCCCGCATATCTGATTTTGAGATCGACGGCAAAGTGTTTGAAATTGGAGGTAGAAAGAAGGGACAAAAGCAGATCAGTAGTGCAGAAGAGGGCTATGTGGTGAAAGATGATATTGAATCGGGCTATGCGAATGTGATACCCTTATGGGCCTTCGGACTGAACTATTGAGCTATCTTTTCGACAGTTCTTCTACCCTCCTGTCTGCAACCCCTCTAATGGTTAAATAAGCGTAAAGTGTACGCTAATTCATTTTTTATTTGTTCTTTTGCAGAAAAATTGGCGTTTTTATGTCTGTAAACAAAAAGGTCCGTAAGCTGTCTTTTTTCAACTCCCGAATGACTTCCATTATCAGCATTGCTTTGGTGCTGTTTTTGTTGGGGCTAATCTTATTGATGGGCTTGTTAGGAAACAAGTTGTCTGTCTATGTACGCGAGAATATCTCTTTCTCCATCGTCTTGAAGGATAACCAGAAAGAGACGGATGCCAAGCGGATGCAGCATAACCTGGAGCAGATGCCTTTTATCAAATCCACCGAATATATTTCGAAAGAGCAGGCGGCCAAAGAGCTGGAAGAGGAATTGGGTGAGAACCCCGAGACCTTCTTGGGCTTCAACCCCTTGAAACCCTCCATCGAGGTGAAACTCCATTCGGAATATACCCATCCCGACAGTCTGGCGATGATTGAGAAGAAGATCAAGAGTTATACGTCCGTAGCGGATCTGACCTACCGTCGGGATATGATGGAGCTGGTGCAGTCCAATATGCAGCGGGTCGGTCTGATTCTGTTGGGACTGGCCGCCATTCTGATGGTGGTTTCGTTTGTACTGATCGGCAATACGATCCGTCTGCTGATCTATTCCAAACGTTTTCTGATTCATACGATGAAACTGGTAGGAGCGACGGCCGGCTTTATCCGTCGTCCCTTCATGTGGTATAATCTGGTGAGCGGACTGTTGGCCTCTATATTGGCCGTCTTGATGCTGACCGGAGCGTTGTCCTATTTGCAAGGTGCTTTGCCGGGTTTGGTCGAGATCTTGGATATACGTATTTTGTTGTGTGTGTTCGCCTCTGTCGTACTGTTGGGTATGTTCCTGTCGGTCGTTGCGACCTATTTTGCAGTGAACCGTTACCTCCGTATGCGGGTGGACGATTTGTACTATATATAATATATAATCAATTTAATTTTTAGGTAAGATGGCAAGAAGAGATTTTGCATTCGGTAAAGAGAATTTTCTGCTGATTGCAGTCGCGGTAGTGCTGATTGTGGTAGGTTTTCTGTTGATGAGTGGTGGTGGATCGAAGGATGGTGTTTCGTTCAATCCGGAGATTTTCAGTGCTCGTCGGATCGTGATCGCCCCATTGGTGACAGTGTTGGGTTTCGTCACGATGATTGTCGGTATTTTGCGTAATGGTAATAATACGATTTCCAAATGAGTTGGATTGAAGCATTATTACTGGGATTGGTACAAGGCTTGACCGAATATTTGCCTGTCAGCAGTAGCGGACATCTGGCAATCGGTTCGGCTTTGTTCGGCATTGCCGGGGAGGATAATCTGACCTTTACCATTGTGGTGCATGTAGCCACCGTTTTGAGTACCTTGGTGATCCTTGGGAAGGAGATCGCATGGATTTTCCGTGGATTGTTTCAGTTCCAGTGGAACACCGAGACACGTTATGTGTTGAATATTATCGTGTCGATGATTCCCGTCGGGATTGTCGGCCTGTTCTTCAAAGATACCGTAGAGGGCATTTTCGGTTCCGGCCTGTTGGTGGTGGGCTGTATGTTGTTGGTCACGGCTTCGTTGCTGGCCTTCTCCTACTATGCCAAGCCTCGCCAGAAGGAGTCCATCTCCTTGAAGGATGCCTTCATCATTGGATTGGCACAAGCCTGTGCCGTGATGCCGGGACTTTCGCGTTCGGGCAGTACGATTGCGACGGGTCTATTGCTGGGCAATAGCAAGGCAACCTTGGCCCAGTTCTCCTTCCTGATGGTGATTCCGCCGATTTTGGGCGAAGCCCTGTTGGATGTGCTGAAGCTGATGAAAGGGGAGGCTTTGGGCGGTACAGAGTTGCCGATGAGTGCCCTGGTGGTCGGTTTCTTGGCCGCTTTTGTGTCAGGATGTGTGGCCTGCAAGTGGATGATTAATGTAGTGAAACGGGGCAAGTTGATCTATTTCGCCATCTATTGTGCGATTGCCGGTTTGGTAACCTTGGCCGTTTCGATGATGAATTAACAATATGCCGATGGATTTCTTGACAGGAGAAGTGATCTACTTCAACAAACCGCTTCGGTGGACCTCGTTCGATCTGGTGAACAAGTTCCGCTACAAGTTGTCGCGCAAGCTGAAGGTGAAGAAGATCAAGGTGGGACATGCCGGTACACTTGACCCCTTGGCAACGGGTGTGATGATTGTCTGCACGGGCAAGGCCACCCGTCGGATCGATGAGTTCCAATACCAGACCAAGGAGTATGTTGCCACCTTGAAGTTGGGCGAGACAACCCCTTCGTTTGACTTGGAGAAGGAGGTCGATGCCGTCTATCCGACTGAACACATCACCCGTCCGTTGGTGGAGGAGGTACTTCAGTCGTTCGTGGGCGTCATTCAGCAGGTGCCCCCTGTCTTTTCGGCCTGTAAGGTGGATGGCAAACGGGCCTACGAGATGGCACGCAAGGGCGAGGAGGTTGCCTTGAAGGCCAAGACGCTCGTGATCGATGAATTGGAACTCTTGTCCTGCGAATTGCCGGTGATCCAGATCCGGGTTGTCTGCAGCAAGGGCACGTACATTCGTGCGTTGGCCCGCGACATTGGCCAGGCCCTGCATTCCGGTGCCCATCTGATTGCGTTGGAACGGACGCGTATTGGCGATATCACGCTGGACCGTTGTATCTCTCCGGAGGATATCGATGCATTCTTGGAGGAGGCTATCCCGGCTGCTGCAGCGGAGGGGAGTGAGACAAAATGATGATAGAATAAGGAAATAAACAATATCGAGCAATTGCATTATGAAGCTTTCAAAATTCAAATTTAATTTGCCGCAAGAGTTGATTGCGCTCTATCCGGCCCCCCATCGGGACGAGTCCCGTTTGATGGTAGTCCATCGTGATACAGGTAAGTTTGAACACCGTTGTTTCAAGGAGATGTTGGACTATTTTGGTAAAGGGGATGTGTTCATTTTCAACAACACCCGTATCTTTCCGGCCCGTCTGTACGGTAATAAGGAGAAGACTGGCGCACGGATCGAGGTGTTCCTGTTGCGTGAGTTGAACGAAGACTTGCGTTTGTGGGACGTACTGGTGGATCCGGCACGCAAGATTCGTATTGGCAATAAATTGTATTTTGGAGAGGATGACTCGATGGTGGCTGAGGTGATTGACAACACGACCTCACGTGGACGTACGTTGCGTTTCCTCTATGACGGTAATCACGATGACTTCAAAAAGGCCTTGTATGCATTGGGCGAAACACCCCTGCCGAAATACATCAACCGTCCGGTTGAACCGGAAGATGCGGACCGTTACCAGAACATCTTCGCAACGGAAGAGGGGGCTGTTGTCACACCGGCTGCCGGCTTGCATTTCAGCCGTGAGCTGATGAAACGTTTGGAGATCAAGGACTGTAAGTTCGCCTACCTGACGTTGCATTCCGGTTTGGGCAACTACCGGGAGATTGATGTGGAGGATCTGACCAAGCATAAGATGGACTCCGAGCAGATGTTTGTCAATGCGGATGCCGTGAAGACAGTGAACCAGGCCAAGGATGAGGGGCATCAGGTGTGTGTGGTCGGTACTTCCGTCATGCGTGCTGTTGAAACAGCTGTCGGTACGGATGCCCGCTTGAAGGAGTTTGAGGGATGGACGAACAAGTTTATCTTCCCGCCCTATAATTTCTCCTTGGCTACCAGCATGATCACCAACTTCCACATGCCGCTCTCAACCCTCTTGATGATGACGGCTTCATTTGGCGGGTATGAGTTGATCATGGAGGCCTATGAGGAGGCTCTGAAGGAAAAGTATCATTTTGGAGCCTATGGTGATGCCATGTTAATACTGTAATCGGTAAGTACCATGGCGAATGCCTATTTGAGTTTAGGAACCAATTTGGGTGACAAGCAGAACAACCTGATGCGTGCCATTGCCCTGCTTTCGGAACGGGCTGGATCGATTGTGGCACTGTCCGGACTGTACGAGACAGAGCCTTGGGGATTCCATTCGGAAAACCGTTTTCTGAATGTAGCCTTGCAGTTGCAGACGACACGCGATCCGATGGAGCTGTTGGGGATCGCCCGACTGATTGAAATCGAGATGGGACGGATCGTCAAGAGTAGCGGTGGGCAATATGAGGATCGGTTGATTGATATCGACCTGCTGTTGTATGATGATCTCGTAATGCAGAGCGATGTGTTGACTTTGCCTCATCCGCACATGCACAAGCGGTTGTTTGTCCTGGAGCCGATGGCGGAGATTGCCCCGGATTTGGTTCATCCAGTTTTGCACAAGACAATGAAGGAATTATTAGAAAAGATATGAACAGAAAAGAGATCAAGAAGGCGATGACGGAAGGTATCGTATTCCGGAAAGCCTCCTCGTCCGAACCGTCGGGCGAGAAGCGGCCGAAATTGGCCGATTTCATGCGAGGTACGCATGGTTCCTCTTCGGCTCGTCATAAAGCCAGTTTCAAATTGAAACGTGCGTTGCGTCCCTCTCAACGGAAGAAATAAAAAAGGGTTGCCCCAGCAGGCAACCCCTTTTTTTATTTGCAGATCCGACAACCGGCACATTTGGCCAGTTCGCCTCGGAACCGTTTCTCTACCAGTTTGTGCAGCCGGTCTTTCAGGGCCTCCACCCGGACATGATCGACAACATCAGCCGTAAAGGCGACACTCAACAACATACGGGCCTCTTCGAGTGGAATGCCCCTGCTTTGCATGTAGAAGAGTGCATTCTCGTCCAGCTGTCCCGTTGTCATGCCATGTGAACACTTCACATCGTCCGCATAAATCTCCAGTTGCGGCTTGCTGTACATGCGGCACTCGCGTGTTGCACAGAGGTTGCGGTTGGTCTGATAGGCAGAGGTCTTGTCGGCCCCCTCTTTCACCAGAATGCGTCCGCTGAAGGCTCCGACGGCACGATCGTTCAGCACGTTCTTGAAAAGCTCATTACTTGTGCAACGTGGTGCGGAATGCGTAATGTGCGTATAGGTATCCACCTGCTGTTCTTTATCCAGAATAGACATGCCACACAGGGTGGTTTCCGCTCCTTCCCCATTCAACCGTATGCGATAGTTGTTGCGGGTCAGTCCGTTGGTCAGTGTGATGCCATTGACCAGCACTTGGCTGGAAGCGGCCTGTTCCACATGCAACGAAGCAAAACGGGTTGTCGAGGGACTGCTCTCCTCCAAATCGTAGTAGTCAAAGATGGCTCCCTCTTCCGCAAAGATCTCGACCACTTGTGTTGCCAGAAACTTGACATCATCTATGCTATGATCACACACCAGCAGGTGTGCTTCGGCATCCTCCTCCACAATCACCAAGATACGACGGTTGGCCATCAGATCGACATCGCTACGGAAGATATTGACCAACTGGATCGTACGTTCCACATGGACTCCCTTCGGCACATACAGCACAAAACCGTCTTGGGCCAAAAACGTATTGAGGGCAATCAGTCCATCCTGTCCGGTAGCTGCAGCCTTGGCATAATAGCGGGCGGCAATCTCCGGATGCTGCCATGTGAAGTTCTTCAGTCCTCCGGCATAGACACCCTCTGGCAAATGCGCCTTCGGCAGCTCCTTGTCGAAAAAGGTGTCGTTGACCATGAAATAGAGCGAAGTGCTCAGGTTCGGCACATCACACCGGAAGACATCATACGGATTCACCGGGATATCCAACCGATTGATGTTGATTCCATAGTTGGGAGCAAAGCAGGCAGCTACATCTGTATATTTATAATCTTCGCTCCGTACACTTGGAAAGCCCAACCGTTTGAAATCGGCAAAGGCTGCCGGACGTACCGCATTGAGGACCGGTGTACTGTGGCGACAGATCAACTCTTCGTAGTGTGTGAAGAGTTCGATATATTGTTCTTCTGCCTTCATATTATAAATCTCCCATCTCCTTCTTGATCCAGTCGTATCCTTTCTCTTCCAGCTCGAGTGCCAGCTCAGGACCGGCCGTCTTGACAATACGTCCCTTGTAAAGGACATGTACGATATCCGGCTTGATGTAATCCAACAGACGCTGGTAGTGGGTGATGACGATGGCGGCATTTTCCGGAGTCTTCAACTTGTTGACGCCACTGGCCACAATACGCAAGGCATCAATGTCCAGACCGCTATCCGTCTCATCCAGAATAGCCAACTTAGGTTCCAACATGGCCATTTGGAAAATCTCGTTGCGTTTCTTTTCACCACCCGAGAAGCCTTCGTTCACACTGCGGCTGGCCAGCTTGTTGTCCAGTTCGACAATGGCCCGTTTCTCCCGCATCATCTTCAGGAAGTCGGTAGCAGAAACAGCCGGCAGCCCTTTGTACTTGCGATGTTCATTGACAGCTGCCCGCATGAAGTTGACCATGCTGACTCCTGGAATCTCGACCGGATACTGGAAACTGAGGAACAGACCTTCGCGGCTTCTATCTTCGGGCGACATCTCCAACAGGTTCTTGCCGTTGAAGGTGACTTCGCCTTCGGTCACCTCAAATGCCGGATTACCGACCAATACACTGCTCAAGGTACTTTTTCCGGATCCGTTCGGACCCATGATGGCGTGTACCTCACCTGCCTTGATCGACAGGTTAATGCCTTTCAATATCTCTTTGCCATTGATGTTGGCATGTAAATTCTTGATCTCTAACATAGGTTGATACATTTATGAATTATCCGACACTTCCTTCCAATGAAATCGTCAACAGTTTCTGTGCCTCTACCGCAAATTCCATCGGCAATTTGTTCATGACTTCGCGGGCATAGCCGTTGACAATCAGACCGACCGCCTCTTCCACGGAGATACCTCGTTGCTGACAATAGAAGAGTTGCTCTTCGCTGATCTTGCTGGTTGTAGCTTCGTGTTCGACTACGGCCGTCTCGTTCTGAATGTCCGCGTATGGAAATGTGTGCGCTCCACAGGTGGAACTGAGCAACAGACTGTCGCACTGGCTATGATTTCGGGCACCTTCGGCTCGAGGTGATACTTTCACCAGACCACGGTAACTGTTCTGGCTATGTCCGGCCGAAATACCCTTGGAGACAATCGTACTCTTAGTGTTTTTGCCCAAATGGATCATCTTGGTACCTGTATCGGCCTGCTGGTAGTTATTGGTCACGGCTACCGAGTAGAATTCACCAACCGAATTGTCGCCAGCCAAGATACAGCTGGGATACTTCCAGGTGATGGCCGAACCGGTCTCTACCTGCGTCCAGGAGATCTTGCTTCCTTCGCCCTTGCACAAGCCTCGTTTGGTCACGAAGTTATAGATACCCCCTTTGCCCTCTTTATCGCCCGGATACCAGTTCTGTACGGTCGAGTATTTGACCTCGGCATGTTCGTTGGCTACGATTTCGACAATGGCAGCATGCAGCTGGTTCTCATCGCGCATCGGAGCCGTACAACCCTCCAGGTAGCTGACATAGGCTTCGTCATCGGCCACAATCAAGGTGCGCTCGAACTGGCCTGTATTGGCAGCATTGATGCGGAAGTAGGTGCTCAACTCCATCGGGCAACGGACTCCCTTCGGAATATAGACAAAGGATCCGTCTGAGAAGACAGCCGAGTTCAGGGCTGCAAAGAAGTTGTCGCGATAGCTGACAACACTACCCAAATACTTTTGAACCAGATCCGGGTGATGCTTGACGGCCTCACTGAACGAACAAAAGATAATGCCCTTTTCCGCCAACGTCTCCTTGAACGTAGTCTTGACCGACACACTGTCCATGACGGCATCCACAGCCATTCCGCTCAGATGCTTCTGCTCTTCCAGCGGAATGCCTAACTTGTCGAATGTTTTCAACAGTTCCGGATCAACCTCCTCCAGACTTTTGGGTCCCTCCTTTTTCTTCGGAGCCGCATAATAAATAATATCTTGATAATCGATGGGCGGAATGTTCAGATGAGCCCAATGAGGCATCTCCAACGTCAACCAATGACGATAGGCTTTCAATCGGAACTCCAGCAACCACTCCGGCTCCTCCTTCTTGGCAGAGATGATCCGGACGGTCTCCTCGTCCAGTCCCCGATGAATCACATCGGTGTCAATATGCGTAACGAAGCCATACTTGTAGTCGCCCTCCGTTACTTCATTAATAATCTGATTTGAATCTTGCATGATGTATAATGATCATTCATTAGCTCCCTTTGTAAACAAAGATTGAGGGTAAATGGTTGGCAAGACCTCCCTCACGACACTATAAAAACGGGATTCCACTTTGCTTTGTTTGGAAATAAAAACGCCTCCCCGGTCAATATATTCCATGAGGTTCAGGAATAGACTGGCAAACAGGAGGGTCACAAACAGGCCAAAGAAACCACCTGTCGCATGATTGGCAATACTGAGTGGCGTGACATCAATGACCCGATTGATCACTTCACCCACTAACAGCATCAGACCGACCACCAATAAAAAACCGGCAATGTAACTGAGAATGGTTATGCCCTCTTCGGGGAACCATCCGGTAGCCAGGATGTAGCCACGTACCCAGTCGGCGGCCTCGCCACAGAAATAGATGCCGACTGCCAAGGCTATAAGCGAAGCAACCTGTTTGACGAATCCGTCAAACAGGCCCTTCACAAATCCTACACCTGCCAGACACAACAATGTGATGTCTAACCAGTTCATGTCTTATAACGTTTTCTTGATTTCTGTTTCCTCGTATGCTTCGATGATGTCGCCTACCTGAATGTCGTTGAAGTTGGTGATGTTCAGACCGCAATCCAATCCGGCTACGACCTCCTTGACATCGTCCTTGAAACGCTTCAAAGAGCCCAGCTCGCCCGAATAGATGACGATACCGTCACGAATCAAGCGAATCTTATTCGTACGCTTGATCTTACCCTCTTTCACCATACAGCCAGCCACCGTTCCGACTTTCGAAATCTTGAAGACCTGCTGTACCTCGACATTGGCGGTAATCTCCTCCTTGATCTCCGGAGAAAGCATACCCTCCATGGCATCCTTCACATCGGCAATGGCATCGTAGATGATCGAATAGAGACGGATCTCGACACCCTCACGCTCGGCACTCTTGCGGGCCTGCTGTGACGGACGAACCTGGAAACCGATGATGACTGCATTGGAAGCAGCCGCCAGTACGACATCCGATTCGGAAATCTGACCCACAGCCTTGTGGATGACATTGACCTGGATCTCTTCGGTAGAGAGACGGATCAACGAGTCGGACAAAGCCTCTACGGAACCGTCCACGTCACCCTTGACAATCACGTTCAACTCCTGGAAGTTACCCACCGCAATACGACGGCCGATATCATCCAAGGTCAACATCTTCTGTGTACGCAGACCCAATTCACGTTGCAACTGTTCACGACGGTTGGCAATCTCACGAGCCTCCTGTTCGGTCTCCAAGACATTGAATGTATCACCAGCCTGTGGTGCACCATTCAAGCCTAAAATCAGAGCCGGTTCGGAAGGTCCCGCCTTTTCGATCCGCTGGTTACGCTCGTTGAACATCGCCTTGACACGACCGAAGTGTGTACCTGCCAACACAATGTCACCAATCTTCAAGGTTCCATTCTCAACCAGTACGGTCGATACATAACCACGACCCTTGTCGAGTGACGATTCGATGATGGAGCCGACAGCACGACGGTTCGGATTGGCTTTCAGATCCAACAGATCTGCTTCGAGCAATACCTTCTCCAACAGGTCCTCCACGCCAATACCCTTCTTGGCCGAAATCTCCTGGCTCTGGTACTTACCGCCCCAGTCTTCCACCAAGTAGTTCATGTTGGCCAACTCCTCCTTGATCTTGTCCGGGTTGGCATGCGGTTTATCAATCTTGTTGATCGCAAAGACAATAGGCACACCGGCTGCCGAAGCATGGTTGATCGCTTCGATGGTCTGCGGCATCACACTGTCGTCTGCTGCTACAATGATGATGGCGATATCGGTCACCTTCGCACCACGGGCACGCATGGCTGTAAAGGCTTCGTGACCCGGTGTATCGAGGAACGTGATACGACGGCCGCTCGGCAACTTCACGTTGTAGGCACCAATGTGCTGGGTAATACCGCCCGCTTCACCGGCAATCACGTTCGCGTTGCGGATGTTGTCCAACAAAGATGTCTTACCATGATCGACGTGACCCATGACCGTGACGATCGGCGGACGCGAAACCCAATCATCCTCGTTGTCCTCTTCTTCGTCAGCCTTGATGGCTTCGACCACATCTGCACTGACATATTCCGTCTTGAAGCCAAACTCGTCTGCCACGATGTTGATCGTTTCAGCATCCAGACGCTGGTTGATTGACACCATGATACCGATGCTCATGCACGTACCGATAACCTTCGTAACCGGCACATCCATCATGTTGGCCAAGTCGTTGGCGGTTACGAACTCGGTCAGCTTCAAGATCTTGCTTTCCTGTTCTTCCAACTCTTGCAATTCGAGCTCACGCTTCTGAACTGCATCACGTTTGTCACGACGATACTTGGCACCCTTGTTCGTTTTGTTGCCCTTATTGGTCAGACGAGCCAGCGTCTCCTTGATCTGTTTCTGTACATCCTCTTCACTTACCTCCGTCTTGACCGGTTTCTTCAGGCGTTGCTTACGCTCTTCCCGCTTTTCGCGGTTTTCCCGATTCTCCCGGTTCTCGCGCGGATAATTCGTGCCCGGTGTATTGGCTACATCGACCCGATCTTTCTTGATGCGGTTACGCTTTTTCTTGTCTCCGTGTTGCGTGCCATCGGCCGATTTGTTGACACCGGCTTGTGCATTCGCTTTGTTGCCGTTGTCTTTCGGACCTTTGTTCCCATTGTTGTTCTGTCCGGGACGATTACCGCCGTTGCGCATCTTTTCGTCACGCTCTTTCCGTTTCTCCTCTTTGCTCTTCTTGCGAGGGCGCGTGGACTGGTTGATGGCAGTCAGGTCGATCTTTCCTGTCACCTTGATTTTCGACTCGAATTTCGGCGTGTTTAAACGGAAGAGTTCTTCTCCACCGGTTGTGGCAGCTGCCTTGTCTGCCGACATTTCTGATCCTTTTTTCTCTATGTTCACTGTTTCTTCGGCTTTATTGACCACTACTTGGGCTTGTTCCTTTTCAGCTTTCTCTGTCTGCTTGACCTCCTTCTTGACTACCTCAGGGGCAGGAGCTGGAGTTGAAGCGACCGCTTGTGCCGTCTTCTGTTCGCCATCCAAGTCGATTCGTCCTTTTGTTACAATTTTCGGTTTGTATTCGTCCGGTATGACCGTTTTGATCTCCTGGGGCCTATCGTGCTGTTTGGCTTTCTGTTCGTTCCGCGGATACGACTCTTTCGCCTGATCCTGCTTGGGCAGATCTTTGCCAAACTCCTTTACGAGCAAAGCATACTGTTCATCACTAATTCGAGTGTTGGGATTGTTTTCCGTCTCGAATCCTTTCCGCTGCAGGAATTCAACCACTGTGGCGATTCCCACGTTTAATTTTCTTTGTACTTGTATTAATTTTATAGGCATATCTTACTTTGTCGTACTACTTGGGTTTTCATCCTCTTCAAATTCAGCAGCTAAGATTTTCCGTACATCTTCTACGGTCTGCTCTTCCAAGTCGGCACGTTCCATAATCTCGTGAGGATCCATTGCCAATACAGCTTTTGCCGTATAGCAACCCATATTCTTCAAGGCATCGATAACCCACATGTCGATTTCGTCTGAGAATTCTTCCAAGTAGATATCCTCCTCATCCACGCCATCCACATCGCGATAGACATCAATGGTGAAGTTGGTCAGCATACTGGCCAATTTGATGTTCATACCACTCTTACCGATTGCCAAGGATACCTGGTTCGGATGCAGGTAAACCTCTGCGTGACGATCTTCTTCGTTGACACGCACAAAATTGACTTTAGCCGGAGCCAGTGCACGTTGGATAAACAGGGCAACGTTGTTGGTGTAGTTCACCACATCGATATTTTCGTTGCGCAATTCACGCACGATACCGTGGATACGTGAACCCTTCATGCCGACGCAAGCTCCAACCGGATCGATGCGGTCGTCGTACGATTCCACAGCCACTTTGGCACGTTCGCCCGGGATGCGGGCTATCGCCTTGATGGTGATCAGACCGTCGTTGATTTCGGGCACTTCGCGTTCGAACAAACGTTGCAGGAACAGGTTGTCTGTACGAGACAGGGTGATCTTCAGACTGCCGTTGAAATAATCGACATCCTTCACCAGGGCACGGGCTGTTTCGCCCTTGCGGTAATGGTCTGTCGGGATTTGCTCGTTGCGGGGCAATACGAGTTCATTCTCCTCCTCGTCGAGCAGCAGTGTCTCCCGTTTCCAGGCCTGATACACTTCGGCTGCGATAATGGTTCCGACACGATCCTTATATTTGGCACAAATACTGTCTTTCTGCAATTCAAGTATCTTGGATGCCAAGGTCTGACGCAAATTCAGAATGGCACGACGGCCGAACTTCGAGAAGTTGACTTCGTCGGTCACCTCTTCACCCAGTTTGCAATCGGCATCAATTTCGCGAGCTTGTGTCAAAGGGATCTGCAGATTGCTGTCTTCCAGATCCTCGTCAGCCACTACGGTACGGTTTCTCCAAATTTCGAAATCTCCTTTTTCCGGGTTGATAATCACGTCATAGTTCTCATCTGTACCGAACATACGTGCGATCACGTTGCGGAAGGAGTCTTCCAACACACTGATCATCGTCTCTTTGTCGATATTCTTCAATTCCTTGAACTCCGCAAGGCTATCAATCATACTGATTTCCTCTTTCTTGGCCATAATCTTTACTTGAATCTTATTTCGTATTTTGTATATTTTATCTCTTCAAATGGGTAAGACTGATCTTCCATGACCGTCATTTTTCGCTTGGCACCCTCCGGCTTCACCTGCTTGGCCACTGTGACGACCACGCCCTCTTCGGTGGCTGCTTTCAGGACGCAATGCAACTTGACGCCACTTTTCAGCAACATTTCAACCTCGTTACCGACGTTCTTTTGGTATTGACGCAGAATCTTGAATGGAGAGGTAATGCCGGCCGAGCCCACTTCCAAATCATAATCATCCACTTCTGGGCCCAACTGCTCTTCTAAATACCGGTTCAGGGCTGCACAATCGTCCACGCAAACAGCCTCATCATTGTCAATTTCCACAACAATTAGATTGCCCGGTTTCATCTCCACATCTACCAGATAATTCTCGGTCGTAGCCAGAAAGGCTTCCGCCAGTCGTTTCACTTCATTCTTCTCAATCATATACCCAATTTATATTAATAAAAAGGAGGGGACTACCTGCCCCCTCCTCATGATCGCTTATCGACGGCAAATATAGGGTTTTATTCGCAAATAATCAAATACATTAGCATATTCGCCTCTTGAATTAGCATTTATTATTTATGATTTATGATTTGTGAGGCACTGTCGGGTGGAAGCGTGTCTTTCCGGGCTTCGAGATGCTTCCGAAAGGCCTTTTGTTTGACCGCTACATCGGGTGTGGGCAGCTTGTTGTAATTCTGCAGGGTCGCATTTCGTTTCTGGTTCCGTTTGTGCACATAGCTCTTCCGGCTGGTCAGTTCGGCGGCATCGAAGGAGAATGAAACGATGGCTGTACTGAGGGGCTTGATCCCATGACCGCTCACACCCAAATCAATCAGTGGATATTTGAATTTGGGCCAATGCCGCCAGAACACGGAGGGTGGCAAGTCTCGCAAGGCAACCTTGCGATGGATGGAATCATCCAGGAAAATGTATTCCGAGAAATCGATGCTGATGGGTAATTGGCTGGCAGAACTCCGCAACGGAAGCGTCGATGAGTTGGGCTCTGGCGGTAAATCCAGCTGGAGAAATCTTCCTTCCTGAATGGCATCCAAGACCTCCTGTCGGATCCGGATCGTGTCGCCCTGGACAACGACAATCGAATCTTGTTGTGCCTGCATATTCCAGTCCAAGAGGAACAGGAAGAAGAGAATGCAAAAAGAGCGGTTCATGATGGATTATTTTGCGGCAAAAATAATTGCTTTTCGAGAGAATCGGTTACCTTTGCTGCAATAAAAAAAGTGCAATATCATGAAAAAGTTTAAGTTCTTTTGGATGATGATGGTAGCTTGTACCTTGGGTTTTATGGTGCAAGCTCAAGATTTCAAGGCAGGACAGAATTATACGATCTGTTCGGCCAATGGCCTGGCGATTGATAACCAGGAAAGTTATTCCATGTCTGGGGTTTTCCTGAACCCTTATGATGCTACTCGGGCTGCCCAAGTCTGGCAGATTATTCCCAACGAAGAGGGTCATTATTCCATTGTCAGTACACTGACACAGACCGGCTTGTGCGGATTTGAGTTCAACGGCATGTACGTGTTGATCCAGAATCCGTCCAACAAGAACGAGAAGAGCCAGCAATGGGATTTGCAGAAGCAGGCCAACGGTACCTACGTGATTACGTCGGTCGCCCAAAAGGGAAAGGGCATTGGCATGCGCGATGCGGCTCAGTTTGGCGAACCGGTCATGCTGGTGGATGCTGATCCGGCCAAGACACAACAGCAATGGACCATTCAGCCGACTTCCTTGCAGATCAAGGTGGATCCGCTGAAGACAAAGAGCGACAAGGATTGGGAGAACCAGCGCATTTTGGGCATCAACAAGGAGCCGGGACATGCAACGATGTTCCCCTATGCCAGTGTGGCGGAGATGCAGCAGGATGCCTTTTACAAGGAGCCGTGGATTCATTCCACCTCTTCGCGCGTACAATATTTAAATGGTACGTGGAAGTTCCACTGGGCCAAACAGCCGGAAGATCGTCCGGTGCTGTTCTACCAGAACAATTACAACGTGTCGGGTTGGGACGAGATTCCGGTGCCCTCTAACTGGGAAATGTTGGGCTATGGCACACCGATCTACACCAACATTACCTATCCGTTCCGCAACAATCCGCCTTTCATTCAGGGACAGAAGGGCTACACGATCTTAGACGAACCGAATGCGGTGGGTTCTTATCGTCGCGATTTTGAGATTCCGGCTGATTGGAAAGACAAGGAGATCTACATCCATTTCAATGGCTGTTACAGTGCCATGTATGTTTGGGTGAACGGCCAGAAGGTGGGTTACAGCCAAGGTGCCAGCAACGATGCCATTTTCAACATCACCAAGTATGCCAAGGCCGGCAAGAAGAACATGGTGGCTGTCGAGGTGTATCGTTGGAGCGACGGCAGCTACCTGGAAGATCAGGACATGTTCCGTCTGAGCGGTTTGCATCGCGATGTCTATCTGGTGGCCAAACCGAAATTGCAGATTCGTGATTTGATCTTGACGCAGGACTTTACGCCCTCGTTGGACAAGGTGACTTTGAACATTGCTGCTGCCATTCAGAACTTGGGCAAGGCTGCTGCCGGAACTGTGAAAGTAACCCTGTTGGATGCAGCGGGCAAGGAGGTGGGTCAGACCACTGCTCCGGTGGCAACCGTTCCTTCCAAACAGGAGGTGAAGGTCAACAGTCAGATTACGTTGGCTTCGCCCAAGCTGTGGAGTGCCGAGATACCTTATTTATATACGGTCAACATCGAATTGCAGGATGCCGCTGGTCAGTTGCTCGAAGTGACGACACAGAAGCAGGGCTTCCGAAAGATCGAGCTGAAGAACAAGAAGGTCTATATCAACAACTCGTTGGTGCTGTTCAAGGGTGCCGACCGTCACGAGATTGATCCGGAACAGGGCAAGGCCGTTCCGGTCGATGTGATGATCAAGGACATTTTGCTCTACAAGCGTTACAACCTGAACACCATCCGTATGAGTCACTATCCGAACGATCCGAAGATGTATGCCTTGTGCGACTACTACGGTCTGTATGTGATGGATGAGGCGGATCAGGAGTGCCACGGTAATCATGCCATTTCCAACGATCCTTCGTGGGAAGCGGCCTACGTCGATCGTGGAGTCCGTATGGTTCAGCGCGACAAGAACTACGCCTGTGTCATTTTTTGGTCGTTGGGTAACGAATCGGGCAAGGGCTGCAACATCGTAGCCGAATACAAGGCTGTCAAGGCGGAAGATCCGACCCGCATGATCCACTATGAAGGTCAGAACGAAATAGCTGACATGGATTCACGGATGTATCCGTCGATCGAGGCGATGATTGAGCAGGATAAGCAGGCAACCGACAAGCCCTACTTCCTTTGCGAGTATGCACACGCCATGGGTAATGCCATCGGTAACCTAGAAGAGTATTGGGACTACATCGAGAACCACTCGCAACGCATGATCGGCGGTTGCATCTGGGACTGGGTTGATCAAACGATTGTCCGGAAGGGTGAAGACAAGAGCCACCTCTATTTCGGAGGTAGCTTTGGCGACTTCCCCAACGACAATAACTTCTGTGCCAACGGTATTGTGACCGGCGATCGTCGGGTGACTCCGAAGCTGCTGGAGGTGAAGAAGGTGTATCAGTACATCGAATTCCAGTACGAGGGCAATGGCTCGTTGGCCATCAAGAACAAGTACGATTTCTTGCCGTTGGATGCCTTTGAACTCTATTACCGGACGGTTGCCGACGGTCAGGAGAGTGCTTGGAAACGGGTAACGATGCCGAATGCCGGCACCGACCAGACCGTGAAGGTACAGCTGGATCTGCCGGCTGCTGAGGCTGGACAGGATCTCTACCTGAATGTGGAGGCTCGCTTGAAGAGCGATTGTGTCTGGGCCAAGGCCGGACACGTGGTTGCCGACGAACAGTTTGCCGTGCAGGAGGCTCCCCTGCAGTTGGCTGCTGTGACGACCGATGCTGAATTGCAGGCATTTGCCGAAGAGAAACGTTACGTACACGTACGGAACTGCCAGGTGGAAGTGGTCTTCGACAGCAAGAGTGGCGAACTCACCTTCTTGCGTTACCAGGGTCGTCCGATCCTGCACGGAGGTGCCAACTTTGCGTTGAACACGTATCGCTCGATCGATAACGACAAGCAGGAGATCTATGCAGCCAAGACAACCTTGAAGTCCTTCGACTGGGAATTGGCAGCCGACAAGCACTCCGCCAAAGTAACAGCTCAGTTCGAAACCTCGTTGCCTCATGGTGAGGGCGGACGTGGATTCTTTGCCGGAGCGGGTGCCAAGCCGAAAGATTCGACCGTGGGTCACACCGTGACGTATGTGATTTATGCAGACGGAACGATCGATGTGGATGCCTCCTTCACGACGGACGACCACTTCGACAAGTCTCGTCTGGGCTTGCAAGCCTTCTTCAATCAAGACTTTGAACAGTTGACTTGGTACGGTCGTGGACCGATCGAGAACTATCAGGACCGTAAGAATTGTGCCTTTGTGGGACGCTATCAATCGACCGTTACAGACATGCGCGAACACTACGTACGTGCACAGTCGATGGGCGAACGGACCGATACCCGTTGGTTGACGTTGACCGACAAGCAGGGCAAGGGCGTGAAGATTTCGGGCAAGAACCTCTTCGACTTCTCCGCTTTGCACTATACAGACCAGGCTATTTGGGCAGCCAAGTATGATCACGTTTTGGATGAAGTGGCTGTGCCGGAGGTTGTCCTGAATTTGGATTGCGTGATGCGAGGCATTGGTAACGGCAGCTGTGGACCGGGTCCGCGTCCGAAGTATGAGATTCAGAAGAACCATACGTATCAGTATGCCTTCCGTCTGGAGCCGTTGAAGTAAAGCCCCTATATGATAATAAAGTAGCCCAAGGCCATTAAGCCCTGGGCTATTTTTTTGGATTCAACCGGCCCGCCTTTATGCGATCAGCCGGCCTTGTGGGGCAGGCCGCCAGTCTTTATGCAACCGGCTGGCCTTGTTTTATTCAACCGGTGTGCCGAAGAGTGTGGCAGACGTGGCACGTTCGATCTTGACCCGGATGAACTGTCCCACCTTGAAGTTCTGTTTGTCAAAAATCACCACCTTGTTCTGGCTGGTCCGTCCGAACAGCTGTTCACGCGAACGCTTTGAGAAACCCTCGATCAACACTTCAAACACCTTGCCGATGTCCCGTTTGTTGCTTTCGTCCGAAAGCTGGTTCTGCAAGTCGATCATGCCCTGCAAGCGACGAATCTTCACCTCTTCCGGCACATCGTCAGCCAAATGCTTGGAGGCATAGGTGCCCGGACGTTCGGAATACTTGAAAAGGAAAGCACTGTCGTAGCCCACTTCGCGCATCAGGGAGAGCGTCTCCTGATAATCCTCTTCCGTCTCGGAGTGGAAACCGCAGAAAAGGTCGGTCGAAATGGCACAATCCGGAACCAGCCGGCGGATAGCCGCGATCCGGTCCAAATACCATTCGCGCGTATATTTACGGTTCATCACCTTCAGGATGCGCGAACTGCCCGACTGAGCCGGCAGGTGAATCATTTTGCACAGATTGTCGTGTGCCGCAATCACGCGTAACGTATCGTCGCTCATGTCTTTCGGATGCGACGTGGTGAAGCGGATACGCATGGTCGGGAAGGCCTCGGCCACCCGTTCCAACAGAATGGGGAAGGTGATCTGTTCCGTTCCGTTGTCGTAGAGGTACGAGTTGACATTCTGTCCCAGCAACGTCACCTCCTTGAAACCCTTCTCCTGCATGTCGCGAATCTCGTTGAGGATGCTCTCCAAGTCGCGGCTCCGTTCGCGTCCGCGTGTGTAGGGCACGATACAATAGGTACAGAAATTGTTGCAGCCGCGCATGATGCTGACAAAGCCCGAAATCGTTGCGCCCGGCAACTTCAGCGGAATCACATCCTTGTAGGTCTCCGTAGTCGATAGCTCCACGTTGATCGCCTTTTCGCCCCGTTCGACGGCACCTACCAGGTTCGGCAGGTCCATGTAGGAGTCCGGACCCACCACCAAGTCGGCATGATGCACTTCGATCAGCTCCTCGCGCACCCGTTCGGCCATGCAGCCCAACACACCGACCACCAGTCCATGTTTCTTTTTCCGCAACGACTGGAAATACTGCAACCGTCCGTAGATTTTCTGTTCCGCATTGTCGCGCACGGAGCAGGTGTTGACGAAGATGGCATCCGCCTCTTCGATGCGATCGGTCAGTTCATAGCCGTCCATCTGCATAATGGAGGCAACCACTTCGCTGTCGGCCACATTCATCTGACAACCGTAGGTCTCGATGAATAACTTTTTGTTCGACACGCTGTTAGCGGATTTTAAGTCCGCTTGTTCTTCGTTATTCTCTTTCATCTTACTTTGAAAATATGTTAAATAATACCTTTTCCGACGATTTTTTTTCGAAAAAGGTTGTGTAATCCAAATAATGATTCTACTTTTGTGGTGTAAAAATATTGCATCATAAGAAATAAGAAATTTTTTCATAGTTAAGGTTTTGGTTAATATGTGATAAAGGGGGCTGTGAAGTTCCCTTTATTTCTTTTATAACACTTCCTATTTTCAATCTTTCTCAGCTGTTGCTTCATCTTTCTTGTTAGTTGCTTCATCTTTCCAATAATTCTGTGTATTTTTGGTGCAAAAATAATCAAAGTTATGGAGAACATAGACGATTGGCTCTATATTGTGTTTTTGGCAATTGCCGGAATCAGCAGTCTGTTCAGTTCTGTGAAACGGAAAAGAGTCCAGCAACCGATTCCCGATCAGGAGGATACGGACTTGGAACCGCCTTTCGGAGAGCCGATGGAAGAGATGCCGTCGCAACGAACTTTCCGGATGCCGGACGAAGTCTTTCAGACCCGACCTGCCGATTCAGATCAGGCAACTCTCTCCGGCCAACCCGCCGGAGCAGACCCCGCGGCTCTCATGGGCAAGCGTCGCTCCCGGCTGAAGACCGCGCAAGGCAAGATGCCCGACACACCGACGCCAGCAGCCCAAGCCCCGACGACTCCTCCTGCAGAAGCCGCACCGGAAAGGAGCTGGTTGGACAATCCGTCCGACCTGCGCCGGGCCATCCTCTGTGCCGAAATTTTGAATCGGAAATATGACTAATTTTATTTACCTAAATAATAAACGAAAAATCATGGCTTTAAAATTTATCACAGCTGAAGAGGCTGCCTCCTTTGTCCATCACAACGACAATGTTGGTTTCAGCGGTTTTACACCGGCTGGTAACCCCAAAGTAGTACCTGGTGCCATTGCACGCAAGGCAATTGCCGAACACGAAAAGGGAAATCCCTTCCAGATCGGTATGTTTACCGGTGCTTCGACGGGCGACAAGCTGGACGGTGAATTGGCACGTGCCAAAGCAATCAAGTTCCGTACACCCTATCAGTCCAGCAAAGACCTGCGTGCCCTGTTGAACGCACGCGAGACAGACTACTTCGACATGCACCTGTCTGAGTTGGCACAAGACCTGCGTTACGGTTTCTTGGGCAAGATCGACGTTGCGATCGTGGAGGCTGCCGAAGTGACGGAAGATGGTGAAATCGTTCCGACATCCGGTGTGGGCATTCTGCCGACAATCTGCCGCATGGCCGACCGCATTATCATCGAGTTGAACAAGCGTCACCCGAAGGAAATCCGCGGTATGCACGATATCTACGAACCCGCCGATCCTCCTTATCGTCGTGAAATTCCTATCTATTCACCGGCCGACCGCATCGGTACACCCTACGTGAAGGTGGATCCGGCCAAGATTGTCGGTGTGGTTGAAACAGACGAACCGAACGAAGGCAAGCCCTTTGCTCCGTTAGATGACGTCACGTTGGCCATCGGTAAGAATGTAGCCGACTTCTTGGTAGGTGAAATTCGTGCCGGCCGTCTGCCGAAGGAGTTCGTTCCGCTGCAGAGTGGTGTAGGTAACGTAGCCAATGCCGTATTGGGCTGCATGGGTGAGAACGAAGAGATTCCGGCTTTCAACGTTTATACAGAGGTGATTCAGGATGCCGTGATCGGTCTGATGAAACAGGGTCGTGTGAAGTTTGCCAGCGGTTGCTCACTCTCTGTCAGCAACGAAGTGATCCGCGAGATCTACGACAATCTGGACTTCTTCAAGAGCCGCATCCTGTTGCGTCCGCAGGAGATCTCCAACAATCCGGAGGTGGCACGTCGTCTCGGTTTGATCGCCATCAACACCGCTTTGGAGGCTGATATCTTCGGTAACATCAACTCGACACACGTTTCCGGTACACGCATGATGAACGGTATCGGTGGTTCAGGCGACTTCACCCGTTCGGCTATGCTCTCGATCTTCACCACACCTTCTACCGCGAAGGAGGGCAAGATCAGTGCTTTCGTGCCGATGGTTTCGCACCTCGACCACAGCGAACACTCCGTGAAGATCATCATCACCGAATATGGTGTAGCCGACTTGCGTGGCAAATCGCCGATCCAGCGTGCACGTTGCATCATCGACAACTGCGTTCACCCGGACTACAAGCCGCTGTTGGAAGAATACCTGGCTATGGGCATCAAGGGTCACACACCGCAGAACCTCAAGTGCTGCTTTGCATTCCACGAAGAGCTGGCTGCTTCAGGTGACATGCACAACGTAGATTGGAGCAAGTACAACAAATAAGCCGGACATTTTATTTGATGAACATCTGAAAAAGTAGAAGGCCTGTGGGGATCACTCCTCACAGGCCCTTTTTTTATGATGAAATACAAGTTATGGTGCGGATTATTCCCGTTCACGTGCATTCAGAAACAGCATCACGTAGTAAAGCAGGTTGGCCAGCGAACCCAACGCAGCCACCACATAGGTGTAAGCTGCCGAGCGCAAGGCATCTTCCGCTTTGTCGTGTGTGCCGTAGTTCGTGATGCCCGCATTGCTCAGCCAAGCCAACGCACGCTGGCTCGCATTGATCTCCACCGGCAACGTGATGAAGCTGAACAGCGTCGTCGAAGCGAACAGCAGGATGCCGAACAGCATCAGCTGCGGGAAGGAGTGGAGCAGCAACATACCGCCCAGCAACACCCACGACATGATGTTCGAAGCAAAGCTGACAACCGGCACCAGGGCAGAACGCATCCGCAGGGGTGCGTAGGCTGTCGCATGCTGCACAGCGTGACCACACTCATGAGCCGCCACGGCTGCCGCTGCAATGCTGCAGTTGTAGAACACAGACTCGCTCAGGTTCACCGTCTGGTCGGCCGGATTGTAATGGTCCGTCAGATGGCCCGGCGTGCAGGTGACGCGGACATCGTAGATGCCATTGTCGCGCAGCATCTTCTCCGCCACGTCGCGTCCCGTCATGCCGTTCGGCAGGGGAATCTGCGAATAGTTTTCAAACTTCGATTTCAGCCGTGCCGAAACCAGGTAACTCAGCAGGGCAAACCCTATAAAAATGATCCAGAATATATTCATAGATTACTCTTCTGTGTAACGAATGATGGTCTGTTCACGATCTGGACCTACCGAAACGATCTTGATAGGCACTTCCAGCTCCTCCTCCAAGAAGGCGAGGTAAGCGTTGAACTCTTCGGGGAATTCGTCTTCGCTCTTCATCTGGGTCATGTCAGCATTCCATCCCGGCATCTCGACGTAAACCGGTTCGATCGCATCGTCGTTGATCTCGAACGGGAACTCGGAGACCTCCTCGCCGTTGATCTTGTAGGCCACGCAAGCCTTTACGGTCTCGAAACCGTCCAGCACGTCGCTCTTCATCATGATCAGCTTCGTGACGCCATTCAGCATGATGGCATACTTCAGGGCTACGAGGTCGATCCAGCCGCAACGACGTTCACGGCCTGTCACGGCACCGAACTCATGACCGATGCGACGGATCGTAGCACCTGTCTCGTCAAACAGTTCCGTCGGGAACGGACCGCTGCCGACACGTGTGCAGTAGGCCTTGAAAATACCATAGACGTCGCCGATGTTGCGCGGAGCAATGCCCAGACCGGTGCAGCAGCCGGCACAGATCGTGTTCGACGAAGTGACGAAGGGATAGGAACCGAAGTCGATGTCCAGCATCGTTCCCTGCGCACCCTCGGCCAAGATCGTCTTGCCCTCTTTCAGGTAATGGTTCAGCACATGTTCGCTGTCGATGAGGTTGAACTTCTTCAGGTATTCCAAGGCGGCAAACCACTGAGACTCCAGCTCGGTGATGTCATACGTGTAGTTCAGCGATTGCAGGATCGCTTCGTGGCGAGCCTTGGCAGCAGCATACTTCTCTTCGAAGTTGTTCAGCAAGTCGCCCACACGCAAACCGTTACGGCTGATCTTGTCCGTATAGGTCGGGCCGATTCCCTTGCCGGTCGTACCGATTTTGCCCTTGCCCTTGGCAGCTTCGTAAGCCGCATCCAGGATCCGGTGTGTCGGCAGGATCAGGTGAGCCTTTTTGGAAATATACAGTTGTTTCGTCAGATCGTGTCCACTGGCAGCCAGTGCCTCGGCCTCTTGCTGGAACAGGAGCGGATCCAGAACGACACCGTTGCCGATCACGTTCACCTTGCCACCCTGGAAGATTCCGGAGGGAATAGAACGCAGTACATATTTTTCACCTTTGAATTCCAACGTATGACCGGCATTCGGTCCACCCTGGAAACGAGTGACCACATCATAATTCGGGGTCAGGACATCGACTACTTTGCCTTTGCCTTCGTCGCCCCATTGTAATCCTAATAAAACATCTACTTTTTTCATTATCTTACTTATGTATATAGGCTGTTGTTACATTTCCTGTTTGACCGCCTTCCCCTGTCGTTTCTTGCACCGGTTGCAGGTGCCATAGACATAGAGGCAGTAGGTCTCGGGCTTGAAACGGGGCATGCGGATGCTGCTGAAGGCTGTTTCGAGTTCCGTCAGCGGAATCTCCCGGATCAGTCCGCAGTGTTGGCAGATCAGGTGCAGATGGGTCAGGGCCCGGTCGCGCAGTTCATACTGGACGGCTTGTGTCAGAAACTGGTGGCGCACCACCAGGCGGGCCTGTTCCAAGACATCCAGCGTGTTATAGACCGTGGCACGACTGACGTGGAAGCGACTTTTTTCCATATCCGTGTAGAGCTGTCCGCAGTCGAAGTGTCCGTCGTAGGAACAGATCAGCTCCAGAATTGCGTACCGTTCTTCGGTTTTCCGCAGCTGCTGCTCGTTCAGATACTGGGTGAACTGGTCGCGGATTCTACTGTATAAAGTTTCTTCCATTTGCATCGATTGTCATCACGAATGGCAAAGTTAACGCATTTCTTTTAAATGCAAAGTGTTCCCTGTGAATATTCATCAAGAATTGGATCATTGAAGCGTTTTGCCGCTCTTCCGCGAACAACTTTGACAAGATGACAAGATGACAAGCGTGACAAGGGGAATAAAAAAAGGACACCCTGTCTGCTTCGTGGCAAACAGGGTGTCCCGATGTCTTGATTCCTGCCGTGGAAAGCAGAAGCTACAGTTGGGCAATCTCCTCAGCCGTCAGGCCAGTTAGATCCATGATCAGATCCACAGAATACTGTTTCTGTTTCATCTTGCGGGCTGTCTTGATTTGCCCCTTCTTTTCCCCGATCATTTCACCTTTTTCAAACCCCTCCTCGTAACCTTCCTCATGCGATGTCTCCTGCGCATATTTCAGCTGGTTATAGTAATCGCGATAGTTTTTCAGACTACGCTCATAGTACACGTTCTCATCCTGCTTGAGTGAGAGCCGTTGCATAATCTTCTCCAACTTCTGGAAAGTCTCGTTGAGCGAAGTATAGGGCATCTGTTCCATCGTTTCCATATTAGTTAAAATATAAATCCAACGTTCAAAATTCGACTTACAATCCGCCTCCTTTTTAATGGGAAAAAGCGGCAACATCAAGTAGATAAACCGAAGCGTATCTTTAACCACTTTGCCATCCTGTGCTGTCGTCATGATGATGTCAGTACGGAACCTCTTCGGAATATCAGGTCCCAGCGGAAGTGCAAAGTTCATGAAGCAGACCGTATAGACCGGTTTCAACTGGTAGTTCCACCGGCTATCTCTTTTGTCTCTCAGAGCCTGACTCACGATCGAGCGTGACGCATAATAGAGCGAACGATCGATGAAATGGGACTGGCTATTGTTCTGCATCTCGACGATGAAATGCTTGCCTTGGTCGGTCACGCAAAAGATGTCGTAGATGACATTTCGCTCGCTTTGCGTTTCGCCTAGTTGTTCCTTGTCCAAATACTGCAAATCGACGATATGTTGCTTTTTGTCGTTCAGCAGTTCATTCAGAAAATTGATCAACAAATCTTTATTTGCCTCTTGCCCGAAGATGCGTTTAAACGCCCAATCGGTAAACGGATTGATGTATTTCTCCATAGCCAACGTTATGAATTAATATGTTAGAAAACTGTGTTATTATTCTCGATTGCAAATATAATCAATATTATCGCAAAAACAAGTTATTCCAGTAAAAACAAGCGGCAATGAAATGAATTTGCGTCTCTGCTGAGGGTTCCGCGAACAACTTTGACAAGATGACAAGATGACAATCGTGACAAGGGACTCAACATTTGACGTGGTGGCGGTTCTCTTCCGGACGAGGCTTGCAGGAAACATGAATCCAACAGGTGGAACCCTTGTGCTCCCAAATCAACTGATCGACATTCGTGTTGTCCATCAGCCATTTGAACCATTCGCGTCCCTCCGCCACACTGTCGAGGTGAATGTCTGCCGCCTCACCCTTCAGATGCTGGCTGTTCGCCTGACCTTGTACCTGCTCGCTCCCGTTCAACGCCGGACAGCGGTAGCCGCTGTTGATGCGAATGGGTTTCCCCACGTGTTGCCGCAGCGGCTCCAGCACTTCGCGGCAGAGGGTCCGGAGCGACGGGATCAGTTCGGTCGGAACCTGGTTGTCGATTTGCAATGCCTGGGCCACATCGGATCGCTCAAATTCCGTCAACTTGAAGTGTTCGCTCAACCATTCAGGACGTTGCTCACCAGCTGGCTTTGTCACTTCCACTTCCTGATTCGGCTCAACGGTCGTCCATTTGTTCGCAGAAACCGCCGGCTGTTCGTCCGCTGTAACCTCCGTCCGTTCTTCCGTCGGAACGGCTTCCACTTCCCGATTCATCTCAGCCGCCTTCGCCAGCCGCTTCTGCGACATCCGCTGGCGACGGGAAGTCAGGTAGATGGGCTTGCTATCCGGAAACACCTCCGAATAAGCCATATCGATGGCATCACAGTCGCCCAGGTCGTTCAGCAACGGCTTGATCAGCGCCAAGAGGAAATAGCGGTGCGGCAGCCAGTCAACCGCCGGATCCGGTAACTCGTCGTAGCCGCCCTGCTCACATTCCAAACAAATCTCAAAGATCCAGTCGTCCGTGGCAATCGCCGGAAACCAATCCTGCAGGATACGCCGGATGCAAAAACGCTTGAAGATCGCCTCGAAGCGGACCCGTGTCGCCGCCAGCTGCCGCCACAGATGCGCAAAACCAGCCTGGTCGTTGGTCACCGGCACACCCTCCAGGAGGATTGTGCCGGTCTGATTCGGAACGCGCTTCATGACAGCTTGCGGAATTTACCGTCCAACAACCGCTCGATCAATCCCTGCGTACGCCAGTTCTTCAGCATCTGATGCACCGCATTGCGCGTCACCTCTACACCCTTGACCATCAAGGCATATTGCATCGCCTGCTCGAACGTGAAACGCACATCCAGCCGCTCATAGATCGAGTCGTTCTTCCCCCGGCTGAGGCGTCGGGCCTGCGACGTGCCGGCGTAGCTCTTCGACTGATAGGCATTCTCGATGCGCTCGCGGAAATAGTAGAGAGCCGTCTCCATCAGCGCGTCGGCCAGCAGGTCATACACCGCCAGCAGGGGCCCCTTTTCCGCTTCGAACAGCCGCGGAATCCACAATCCCGGATCCAGCTTGAGCCGTTTCTCCGCCCCGTACAGCCCGAACTCCCGGATCAGCTCCTCGCACACCTGGCAGAGCAGCAGGCAGCAGGTCATGCGTTGCGCCGTCACACAGATGCGGAACCGCTGACGCGCCATCACCTTGTCGTCGTTCTTGAGCGTCAGCTGACGGATCTGCTCCAGCCAGGCGCGGCCCTTCTGCTCCAGGAGCGGCAGGTCGATTGTACCCGCCATGAGGGGCAAGAGATGCGCCACCTGCCGGATCCGTTCGATCCGTTCCGGTGTCAGCACATCCGGCTGGTCGGCCAGCGGCGAGAAGGTGTTGTCCGGCGTGCGGGCAACGGCCAGACGCGTCTGGAACCCATCCGTGTAGTTGTTGACCACCCGGTAAAGCGCATCGGGCGTGCCACACATGGTGACGTTCCACAGCAGCTTGTCGATGTGCACATTGACCGCCTCCGCCGAGCGCGCCTCCCGTTCGTAGCGCGTGCCATCGTACGACTGGCGCAGCATGACGGAGAAATCGCACATCGCCGATTTCCACTTCTGAGCGACCGTGTCCGCCTCCGGTGTGAAGGAGAAGGCATGCTTCCCCTCCGTGTTGGAGAGCCGCTCCGCCAGGTTGGCCACCGTGTTGTTGAGCGTTAGGCAACGGATCGGCAGCTTCGGCTCGTCCGGTTGATCCTTTTGGTTCTTGGCCATCCGTTTCTTGGCGCGCCACTCATCCTCCTGCTGGAGATACATCTTGTCGAACGCCTTGATCTCCCACATCCAGGTGTCGATGACCGGGTCGATGCTGCCCTTGTTGGAGGCACATTCGCCGACGATGTAGGAGATGAGGTTGAGGTTGCACTCCTTGCCGTGCACCACCAATTTCACATCGGTAGCTAAGGCACCGATCGCCGGACAAATGGCTGTCAACCCCGGCATCGCAAGGGTAGGCCCGATCGCATCCACCGACTCTTTCGGACCCTGCGGCAACACCGGCAGCCGGTCGTAGAAACGCAGCGGATCGGTGAGGAATTCGCCCTCCTCCATCTCCGAGCTCTCAGCCGCATCGGTGGCGGCCTTGCTGTTGTACAACGGTGCCAGGTCGTTCAGAATGTCGCGCAGCCGTTTGGGCATCGTGGTGCGTTTCTCGGCCAGGGCGGAGTCGATACATTTCATCTTCTGCGCCTGTGGAAACCGGTCGTAGCAGGGGATAATCCGATCCATCTGTTCGCGGTCGAATCCACAGATGTGGCGCAGGTTGACGGCCAGTTCGAAGGTCAGGGTGTCACGGTTCGACTGGATCGGCTCCTGCCCGTTGTTGTAGCGGGCCCACCAGGCGGTAATGATGGCACTGTAGGGAATCCCACGATAGGTAAGATCCTCCTCCGGTTGATCCTCCTCTGGAACCGAGTTATGAACAGCCTGTCCTGTTGAAAACTGCTGTCCGTTTGTGGCAGCCGGTTGGGCGTTTGCGGCAGTTGTTGAAGCTGTCGGTTGATCCTCCTCCGGAACCGCGTTATGAACAGCCTGCCCTGTTGAAAACTGCTGTCCGTTTCTGGCAGCTCGTTGGGAGTTTCCAGCAGTCGGTTGTCCGTTTCCGGCAGCTCGTTGACCAGCTGTACCTGTTGAAATCGCCTGTTCGTTTCCAACAGCCTGTTGAACAGCTGAACCATTTGAAACTGACGGACTTGAAGATACTGTTGAACAAGCCTCAACACCCTTATTAACCGAGTTGTGAACAGAGTTATCAACAGGGTTATGAACAGGTTTATGAACCGTTTTGTGAACAGTCATCGGCTCCGAGCTGCCGGTTGGGCAGCCCTGTAGCCCGTTCGTTGAACCCTCTTCCGAGGCATTCGTTGAGCCTTCCATTGAGCCATCGGTTGGACAGCCCTGCAGCCCGTTCGCAGGGCAACCTTGCATGCCGGTTGCAGAGCCCTCCGTCAATCCCTCCGCAGAATTGTCAACAACGTTATGAACCGCGTTATCAACCGACTTATGAACAGGTTTATCAACCGAGTTATCAACAGCCTTGTCAACCGATTTACGAACCGATTTGTGAACAACGCCATCAACATTTCTGTCAACAGTTTCATCAACAACGTTGTCAACCGGGTTATTCACCGACTTATCAACCGAGTTATCAACAACCTTCTCAACAGTTCTTTCAACAACCTGTTCACGGGTCAACGCCTTGGGGGTACCCGTCTGAGCCTTTTTTGACGGACGCTGAGCCTTCTGTTTCTGAGCAGCTTGTTCCTTCGTTCGAACAGCCGGTTTGGTAGTAGTATTTACGGCCTGAACTGTCGGTTCGGTACTCACGGCAGCTCCGGCTTGAACCGCCGGTCCAGCTTCACCACCTGCTGCAGTTGTTGGATAAACAGCTCCGTTGACTCCGGCTGTTCCGGTAGCTCCAGCCTGAACCGCCGATCGGCTTGTTGTACGTACCATTTCCTCCTGGACCGAATCCGGCAGACCGCCAAAGGGCCGGAAATGCTTATTGGCTTTGTGGGCACCCGGAGGCAGCTCCTCCTGCCCGAACGACTCGCGCTCCTCCAAACAATTCGCCTCCTCGCAGACCGTGAAGGGATCATACACATCGGTGAACAGCTGCGGCGAGACATACAACAGCTCGTCGGGATCATCCGTCGTCGAGAAATAGACCCGGTTGATGTCATGCGTCGAAGTGTCCATTTCGCAACGCAGCTCCATGGCGATGCGCACCTGATTCTCCAGAATCGTCCGTCCATACTCCCGCTTGAACACCGCATGACCCCCTTGCCGGGCACTCCGCTCCAGCATCAGCAGGCCATACCGTTCCGGGTCCGCCAACAGTTGGGCAGCCGCCCGCTCGAAATCCTCCCGATTGTCCAGGTCGAAACCGAAGGCCGCACTCGGCAGCTTGTTCCCCTTCACCATGCCATCCGGATAATGGCCGGAGTAGTTGAACTGCACCAGCCGACGCTTGGCCGATTCGTTGCCGGCACGTGCCAACCGCAGGTTGGTGTGTTGCGCGTCCGTTCCACGGAGCTGACGGTATTCCTGCTCGGAGGTGATGGCGCGGGCCACCTTCCGACCACGCACCACTTGTATCAAATTGCAACTCATAGGATCGAAAATTTAAATGCGTGCCTTCAACTGATAGTTCCGGATGGCATCCGTCGCCTCAAACGCCTCGCGGGCAATCGTCTCGCTGATATTCACCTCTTCATACTTGAACACTTTGAGTGTCAGCTGAATCGCCCCGTCCAACGTCGCACTGGCGCGGCCGTGTGCCAACTTGATGATCAGCTGGTTCCGTCGGCCCTTCTTCCTCTTCGGTACGAAGTCAAACGTTCCGTCCGACATCTGCTGGGCCATGCCGGACTGCCGGAAACGCGCCACACAACCCGGTATGGGATCGTCCGGCTGAAACATAAAGAGCCGGTGTCCGTCGAAGTGGGCCGTGCCGACAATCTGCACATGATCGCTCTCGGCTTTCACACCGATCGTCTGATTCCCGACTACACCGATTGTCTGATTTCCGACTATACCCATCATCTGATTCGTTACTTGATTTCTCTTTTTCATTTTCTTGCTCTTTTTAATCGTTAAACATCTCTTTCTGAATTTCTAAACCAATCCCTTAGCCTCGTCAAGCCTTTCCTCCGTCGGGCTTTCAGAACCCATCCCTTTGGCCTTTGCTGAACGGCCCTCTGTTGGGTTGGCGAAGCCATCTTTTTGGAGGAACTATGGCTTGCTCTCAGACTTTCGCTATCTCCGTCACCAGAATGTCCTGAAACGTACTGCCGTTATAGTCCCGCGTCGAGAAACGCAACGCGGCCACCACCAAGTCACCCTCCACGAAACGCAATCCCGCCAGCTCGCCCAGCATCGCGCCCAAATATTGGTTCTCGAACTTGCCGCCCAATTCACGCAGCACAATGTTACACTTCATCAACTGACCATCTGCCTTCTGGCTCTGCACAGCATACGCAATACCCTGCTGCACAACTCGGAAAAATCCCTTCATAACAAAAAAAACTTTACATGATTGAGTGGGCCAATGGGCTTGCACTCACAGCCGGCCGGTTTCCTATCCGACTGCGGTGCAAAGGTCATACCCATTTGACGTTGATAAAAAAAGCTATTTTATCAATATCCTAAAAGATGTTTACGACCTGATCATTTTTAGGAGCTGGTTCAGTAGTTTACTGTCATCCAATCCTTTACAAATGTATGAACGGTAGGAGGAATCGTACGGAGCATCCGGCTCGTCGCCATATTCCAGTGTCCGGCACAACTGCACGCAGGTCACTGCCTCGTCATAGACTCCCTGCTCGCGCAACACCCCGATGATACGCATCACGTTGTATTTGTGCATCGACGTGCACTTGCGGCACTTCGGTCCCGGCAGGAGCAGCCCCATAAAGGGCTCCTCGTCGCAGATCCGTTGCCACAACGCCCCGATCCGCCCGCGCCACTGGGGCGACGCATACCCGGCAATCCGCGCCACATACCGGCACACCTCGCCCGCTACCTCGTTTCTCACTTGCTCCTCGTCGCTACGGACCTGGAGCCACAACCGGCCTTCTTTGGCAGCCTTCCGAATCTCGGTCGGCCTCTTCTTCAGCATTAAGATGCTGACTTGAATTGCATTTTCCACTTCTTACGTGTGTTTAGTCGAGGAGGAGCAGAAACCGCTTCAACAAGCCGGCCGGCCTATGTTCACGTGAATCGTTTCGTCGCTTCCCTTTCCCACTCGTAAGTTATAAACCTGCAGTCTGTTAGATGCCTAACAGGTGCCATAAAAAAATCCCAAACCAGCCTTTCGACTGATTTGGGTGCAAATATCGGTTGAGGTGGAAGGAGCAATCGGTTTACTAAAGTCACGAATGTAGTTTACTAAACTTACTTTTAACGTTTATATGCAAAAAGGGCCCATATCCCAGCGGATATGAGCCCTTTTTTTAATCCCCAAACGGCAAGGTCTGACTGACTTGGAAATCAGATCAGAGTAGTCCCTTCTTTATTTTCTTGGCTTTCACGTACGCTGTGGCTGCCACAAGTAGTTCATTAATAACCTTGATCGGTGTATTTTCATCTCTTTCCTCTGCCGAATGGAGATTTTGGTAGGCTTTTTTGGGATTTTTGATACCAAATCCGTATCGTAAAATGAACTTCATTGCTATACCTTGGCACTTTTCCAAGTCCTTCTCATCCAAACCTACAAGCCACCCTACCTGATAGATAGTCCTCACGGTAGCATATACACGATATAGTTTCTTATCTGTAATCCTGAACGGACACTCTTCGGCTGTCGATGGCATGGTATCCTCTTCCATAGCCTCCACCTGGTCGCGGAAGTCATCTATCTCGTCGGAGTAGCACTGGGCACTCTCCAAATAAGCTGCCAGCTCCTGCTGCACGTGATCGGTATGGGGCAGTTGGGCCAACCGTTGGGCAAAAAGGAGATCCATCTTTGCACACAGTTCATCATAATCATCGATGATCAACCGCTTGAGGCGGATACTATTCGCTGTATAAAGCGGGGAGTCGCTCATGGCCAGCAAAATGGATGCGGCACACAACACCATAGCGACGGCACTTCCCAGCTGTTCCTCCCCAGAGTTTTCGTATATCCATTCCTCCAATTCCTGCTGGATATCCAGGATGAACAGCTGACGTTCCTCCTCTTCCGGCATGGTCTTCAAAGCGTCTAAAACATACAACACCAGATAGAACAATTCCGTCGAATGCAACTTGAATCCCGGTTGTCCCTTCTGCAACTCATGGCAGGGCTGCTTCACTAACAGATAGAGGCTGCAGGAGCTGAACTCCTTGTTAATGAAGTCTCTTACGCTTTTTCTGAATATTTTTGGATTTGTAGTCATGCAGTAAATCGTTTATAGATACTAACCAAGTGGGAATGTCTCTCAGCGGGTTGTCTGGAAAATCGAGCAGGTTCGTCCCGTTTTCGAAAGCCGTCAACACATCATCTGACACGCCGAACTGTGCCTGCCGGTCTGCTCCGTATCGAATCACGCCAAATTCCTTGAATTCAACCTCCAGATCGTATGCCTTATCTTTCAGACAGATTTTCGCGATCTCGGTCAGGTCTGTGTAGATCGCATCGATGTTGACACCATCATCCTCATTGGAGTACAGGTTCAGTACACCATCCGCATTTGCCTGACGCGCCAAGTTGCTGATGAACGACAACATGCTCTTGGCTGGAGATTGATGGCTCTGTTCACGGTTGAAATAGAGGCGGATGCTGCGGACAACATCCTCGAACTTCTTCTGAAGTTCATGCACAAGCGGCCAGAAGTCTTTGTCCTTCTTCACCAGATCCAGAATTTCCAGCCGGAAATGATACGGAGTCATCAACTTGTTGAATCCATCCATCAGGCTCTCGACCACTTTGTCTGTCTTGCGGTCAAAGGCCGCATTGCGCTCGATACCCAGAATCATCCGCTCGTGCGGACGCAGGTCGATCAACAGCTGGCAGAAGGGATGATGCGGATTCTTCTGATCCTTTTTATTGACAGTTGTTGTTTTGAACTTGTTGTTTTCCATCGTCATCAGGACGACACCATCTTTGTGTTGAAGCTGATCGCACCGGTAATACTCGTTTTGAGGTATTTGCTTATGGTTCGGCTGACACGTGGGTAGATGTAGCTCAGGACCGTTCATCAAAACTTTGACGAAGCAATCGAGTGGCGTTGCAAACTGCGACCTAATCTGGTCCTCCTCCTCTTGAAACAGGCTGGGCTCTTGATTATCAGGTACAACCTTAAATTCATAAAATACGAATGTTTTCATTTTGAGTATGTTTAAATGTTAACAATCTTGTTTTTGGTCAAAAATAGAAAACATCGTTGAAAGTTCCAAAAAATAATCAAACAGATTTGGTTTGCCTGTATGATACAAGCCAGCACCCAGCTGGGTGCGTGGTTTCTTGACCCGTTCAGTGGCAGTGCAACTACTGGCATAGCTGCCAACTTGCTGGGAAGACGTTATTTGTTCCCCTCCCTCTACCCTTGTCATGCTTGTCATCTTGTCATCTTGTCAAACTTGATTTTCAATTCTGAGAAATTGTTTTAGAGACTATAATAAAAATATATTATATTTTTATTATAATATAGGGAGACAATCCTACTTTTTTGATTTTCAACTTTGACAATTTGACAAGATGACAACGGTGACAAGGGATGTGAGGTAAAAGGTATTGTTATTCAATAAATTAGATATGAGAAAGGTGAATTTCATGCTGGAAGCATACAGGGTATCGGAAAACTCCGTATCTTTAGCCTTTAGAAGGGTTTGAATGTGTAATCAGCTAAAAATAAATGGATTGGATATGAAACGAATCGCTTGCTTATGGGGCTTGCTGCTGATCTGTACGGTCGGTTTGGCCCAAACAACGTGGTACAACCCGCTCAGCGCGGGTGCAATAGGAGAGACTTTTGTCCGCGGACAGGGGTGGAACGAGGATGGCGGCAACTACGTCCGATTGCCGCAACGTGCTCAGGATAAGGTGCGTGAGCCGGTGTGGAGGCTGGCGAATCAGTCGGCGGGACTGTCGGTCCGCTTCCGCACGGATGCCCCGACGATCTGGGTGCAATACACCGTGACGGGTGCCCACGCCATGCCACACATGCCGGCGACGGGTGTTTCCGGTCTTGATTTATACCGGGTTGGCGACGGGGCTTTCTGCTTCGGTTCCTATGCTTTTGGCGACACGGTGCGGTATTCGTATCAGGTTGATCGGCCGGTGCAATCGGCTCAGCCGGAGGAGTATGAGCTGTTCCTGCCGCTCTACAACGGGGTGAAGCAGCTGGAGGTCGGTGTCGAGGAGGGGCGGCAGTTTGCCTTCGTTCCGGTGGATCGGCGGCCGGCCATCGTGGTGTATGGAACTTCCATTGCACAAGGGGCTTGCGCTTCGCGTCCGGGAATGGCCTGGACGAACATCCTGCAACGTTCGCTCCAGCGGCCGGTGGTGAACTTGGGCTTTTCGGGCAACGGACGGTTGGAGCCGGAGCTGCTCGATTTCATCAATGAGTTGCCGGCGGTGGCCTATGTGCTGGACTGTATGCCGAACCTGATCCATAACACGGAGGCGGAGGTGACGGAGCTGGTGGAAAAGGCTGTGCGTCAGATTCGTGCCAAGCATGATGCGCCCATTCTGCTGGTGGAACATGCGGGCAATAGCAATGGGGCTACCAGCCAGGAGCGTTACGAGTCCTACACGAAGGTCAACCGGGGACAGCAGGAGGCCTACCGTCGGCTGAAGCAGGCGGGCGTGAAGGGGTTGCATTACCTTTCGCGCGAGGAGCTGGACTTCCCGGCAGACGGCTGGGTCGATTACGTGCATCCGTCGGACTACGGCATGGTGCGGCAGGCGGAGGCTGTGGGCCGGTGTCTGCGCGGGTGTGTTAAATAGACGGCTTACGATAGAAAAATTTTTTGAAAATTTTGGCCGAAAAATTCGTGAGGTCGCGGGTTGATGTTGTATCTTTGCCACCGAAATCAAACGCAGCCGGTCGGTGCCCGTCGGAATGAGGCGCGCCATTCGAAAGGCTATCGAAGGCTTCGCGGGCGATGATCAAGAACGTGAGTGTTAATTTTCGAGTATTCATGAAAATCGAGTGTTCATGAATATCAAGTATCAACCCTTAAACAACCAACGATTATGGCAAGAGTAGTACCAATTGATGTGATCAAGAGTATCAGAGGCAAGTATGGCAGCGGCTCGAACGACTATTTCTCGACGAACTCCAGCAGCGGCAAGATCCGCCTCTCCAAATTGGCGAACCCGTATCAGGGCGAGCAGACGGAAGCGCAGAAGGCGCAGCAGATGAAGTTCAAGGAACGGCAGGCGGTGGCGACGGCCTGGCTCAACGCGAACAAGCCGGGCGAGCAGAACGGACCGAAGGGGACGGCTCTCTACCAGCAGGCGCAGAAGTTGAAGCGCACGTTCCGCCTCTCCAGTGTCAGTCAGGTGATTTACAAGTATATGGATGAGGACAACGTGATCCTGTTGCCGGGTGTTTTGGCCGATGCGGGCAGTGGCTCGGGCACTACGGGCGGTGGCTCGGATCAGGAGCAGGAGACGCCGGTGGAGAAGTTCACCATCCAGGGCATCTCGGCCAACAGCTCGATGGGCAGTGTTTCGCCGGCGAGCACCGAAGTGGAGCGTGACCAGAGCGTGACGCTGACGGCTACGGCTCTGAGTGGCTACAAGTTCTCGCAGTGGGATGATGGCGACAGTTCCAACCCGCGTACGGTGGTGGCGACGGCCGACAAGACCTACACGGCGACCTTCGTGGCGGATGAGGCTTCGGGTGGCGATGCGGGCAATGGCGAGGATACGCCTCCCTTCTCCTAAGGAGGGGTTCGACGGCACCTCCATCTGACAGCCTCCTACATGGACCCTTACCGGCAGGTTGGAAATACCTGCCGGGCATGTAAATACCAATGAAATGTTCCAGCCTTTGGGCGGCATGAACTCCAGTCCAAGGCTGGTTGATTCCAACCAATGATTTACAAACCCTTTAAAATGTTGACGATTATGACGAGTGAAAGCAAATCCAAATGGTCTGTGGTGATCAACATTCTCCTCACGACCCTCACGGCTCTCCTTTCCGCCCTCGGTTTCTCCGTCGGTTAGCGCAGAGCCTTCATGACCCATTCATGATCTTTTACAAAGCCATTCGGGGAGGATGCCAACCGCCTCCTCCCCGGGTGGCTTTTTTCTATTTCTTAGTTCCGATTCATATATTTCGGACATTATAAAACAATTTGTATCAGATAAAACCATTATATATTGCAATATCAATATCGTTAAGAGTACAAGGTTATGCTGAAATCGATTATCATACAAGATAAACGTTAAAACAAGCAAGTTTTCTGTCAAAAAGTTTCTATGAATGGAAACATAAAGCTACTTTTGCATTAGAAACTATGAATCATGAGTACATATAAAATAAAAGTCGTATTGCTGGATGAAGCCTTAGCGTTTATCCGTTCTTTGCCGATAAAAGTGCAGGAGAAGATAGCCTATAACTATAAGAAGATAGAGAACGGACTGATTAGTAAAGAACTGTTCAAGAAACTGGATGATACTGAAATATGGGAGTTCCGTACGCTCTACAGTGGTAACTGCTATCGGTTGTTCTCCTTTTGGGATGCTGATACGGAGATTTTTATCATTGCTACTCATGGTATCGTAAAGAAAAGTCAGAAAACTCCTAAGAAGGAGATTGAAAAGGCTGAAAAGATTAGAGAAGAATATTTCAAAAATAAGTGATTATGGCAAAGATGAATTTGACGTCACTCGATGTGCTGACCGACGAAGTGTTCGGCAAGCGAGGCACTCCGAAACGAGATGCGATGGAGAAGCGTCTTCAGGAGGAGGTGAATGCTTATTTTGTAGGTGAAGCTATCCGTAAAATGCGTCAAGCTCAGAATCTTACACAGGAAGAATTGGGGGAGCGCATAGGTGTGCAGAAAGCCCAAATATCGAGACTGGAGAAAGGTAAAAGTGTTATTACTCTGCCGACAATGAGCCGCATTTTTCAAGCTCTTGGTGTTTCAACGGCTACATTGGACTTGGGTGCGGGTGGCAAGGTGGCTTTGTGGTAAAATGAACCTCCAGTAAATTTGCAGTAGCTCTCCTTTCCGCCCTCGGTTTCTCCGTCGGTTAGCGCAGAGCCTTCATGACCCATTCATGATCTTTTACAAAGCCATTCGGCGAGGATGCCAACCGCCTCCTCCCCGGGTGGTTATTGCTATTTCATAGTTTCGATTCATGTTTCATACGTGCAACAGCACCTTTGCCATCTTCATCTACCGGGATTTTGATCGACGGATCACTGACAACAAAAGTATCCATGTATTCCATTGCTTTCTTAAATTCTTCTGTTTGCGTGAATGGCATCGTTGCCTTTTTCTGTTCCATATCTTGTTATAAAAAAAGGATTCTCAAAAACTAATGAGAATCCCTACTGTTACCTTTTTTATGTATGTTCGTTTTTGTGGATAGACCCACATGTCTGTATGTCAAATATGTTATATGCCGCAAAAATAGGTATTATTTCATTACCTACCGAATTTTTTTGCCTTTTCTTCTACGAAAGTTCAAACGCTTGGATTTTCGTAATACTACTAAACATTTCTCGGAATTAAAATCCATATTTCACGGAATTTTGCAAAAACCGGATTTTGCCGGATCGATTGCCGGATCAAATTCCGGAGGTTCTCAGCTTTTTTCTGTATGTTTGTGGGTTCAAAAAGATGATTGAGCAATGAAGAATTATACGGCGGAAACCTGTTGGTTTCTTTTTTATCAGGATCAGCTGTTGCTGCAGCGGGTGGATGAACACTGGGAGATTCCGCGGGGCAGCGAGCCACCGGTGGCGGTGGATCGGGTGCTGGAGGTGACCGGGACAGATGAGGTGCCAGGGCGTACGGCAGCGTTGCAGGAGCCGGTGTTGCCGGGTGAGGCATTCAAGTACGTGGGGCTGCGGGCATCGTGGGACCTGCTGCCGTTGGAGAGCTATCTGCGGGCAGGACGTGCCAGCCAGCTGTTGTATTGGGATGCACACAGTCAGTTTTGTCCGGCCTGTGGCACGCGGACGGTGCAGACGACACCGATCTGCAAGCAGTGCCCGGCGTGTCATTACGAACTTTACCCGACGATTGAGACGGCTATCATTGTCCTGATTCGCAAAGGTCACGAGGTGCTGCTGGTGCGTGCACGGAATTTCCGCGGCACGTTTCACGGATTGGTGGCAGGCTTCCTGGAGGTGGGCGAGACCTTGGAGGAGTGCGTGGTGCGTGAGGTGCGTGAGGAGACGGGCTTGACGATCCGCAACATTCGTTATTTCGACAACCAGCCGTGGCCCTATCCGAGCGGCCTGATGGTGGGTTTCGTGGCGGATTACGTGTCGGGCGAAGTGCATGTGCAGGAGGAGGAGCTGACTACGGCGGCTTTCTTCCGTCGCGATGCGTTACCGGAGATTCCGCGGAAGCTCAGTATGGCCCGCCGCCTGATCGATTGGTGGATCGCACATCCGGAGGAGGATCCGGTTGGCTAAATGGAAACCAACCGGCTTAGCGAATTGGGCTGGAAGGTTCGTTCAGAGAAATAGAATAACAATTTTAAAACAGATCGAATAGATGAAAAAGGTAGTATTCAGTTTATGCATGGCAGCCAGCTGCCTGTGGAGCAGCGGAGCTGGAGCCGAAGAGGCGCGACTGATGCGTTTTCCGGCTACGAATGGCCAGGAGATCGTCTTCTCTTATGCCGGCGATCTCTACAAGGTGGCGATGGCAGGCGGCGAGGCCCATCGGCTGACGTCGCACGTGGGTTACGAAATGTTCCCGCGCTTCTCGCCGGACGGCCGGACGATCGCCTTCACCGGCCAGTACGACGGCAATACGGAGGTGTATGTCATGCCGGCAGTCGGTGGCGAGCCGTTGCGTGTGACCTATACAGCTACGAACAGTCGCGACGATTTGGGCGACCGCATGGGCCCGAACAACATCGTGATGGGCTGGACCACGGACGGCCAGCGGATCATTTACCGCAACCGCATCGGCAGTGGTTTCGAGGGACGGCTGCTGACGGTCGATAAGGAGGGCGGACTCTCCGCACCGATTCCCTTGCCCGAAGGTGGCTTCTGCAGCTATTCGCCCGACGGCAAACGGTTGGCCTACAACCGCGTCATGCGTGAGTTCCGCACCTGGAAATATTACAAGGGCGGCATGGCGGACGACGTCTGGATTTACGACGAGGCGGCTCGGAAGGTGACGAACGTGACGAACAACGAGGCGCAGGACATTTTCCCGATGTGGATCGGCGACGAGATCTTTTTCCTCTCGGACCGCGACCGGGTGATGAACCTCTTCGTCTATGACACGAAGAGCGGCGAGGTGAAGAAGGTGACCAACTTTACGGATTACGATGTGAAATTCCCCAGTGCGCACGGCAACTGGATCGTCTTCGAGAAGGGCGGTTTCCTGTATAAACTGAATGCGCAGACGAAACAGGCGGAGCAGGTGAAGGTTTCGTTGGCTTCCGACCTGATCTATGCACGGGAAACGACCAAGGCGGGTGCGTCGTACGTGACGGCTGCCAGCTTGTCGCCTGATGGCGAGCGTGTGGCGGTGACGGCCCGTGGCGAGGTGTTCAACGTGGCGGCTGCGAAGGGGGTGACGAAGAACCTGACGCGTACACCGGGTGCACACGAACGCGAGGCTACTTGGTCGCCCGACGGCCAATGGATTGCCTACATTTCCGACCGGACGGGCGAGACGGAGCTTTACCTGCAGCGGGCAGACGGCTCGGAACCGGTGCAGCTGACGAAGCAGAACGACACCTACATCTGGTCGTTCGTCTGGAGTCCGGACAGCAAGCAGCTGGTCTATACGGATCGGAAGAACCGGATGAACCGGGTGGATGTGGCGACGAAGCAGGTGAAGACCTTGATGCAGACACCGATCGGGGTGAATAGCGATGTGACCTTCTCGCCGGACAGCCGCTGGTTGGCTTACAGCCGCACGTCGGAAAATCAGATCGAGCGTGTTTATCTGTATGACATGACTGCTCAAAAGGAGTATGAGGTGACGGACAGCTGGTACGATTCGCGCAGCCCGATCTTCAGCAGCGACGGCAAATACCTGGTGGTGACGTCGGCACGCGATTTCCGTCCGACCTACGGTTCGTTGGAGTGGAATCATGTCTATAATAATATGTATGGACTCTACTTGGTGCTGCTTTCCAAAGATACGCCTTCGCCCTTCCTGGAGCGGGACGGTGAAGCTTCCGCTGGGAATGGCTCGGCCGATCAGAGCTCTGCTGCCGACAAGGGTTCGTCAGCAGACAAGGCAGCTAAGGGTGATAAGGGCTCTTCGGCCAGTCCGGCGACGGCTCAGGCGGTTCGCATCGATGTGGATGGCCTGTCGGAACGCATCGTGAAGGTTCCGGTGGCTCCCTCGTTCTATCTCCCGACCTATTGCACGGGCGAGAAGGTCTATTACTACACGCGTGGCGGCACGAAACTCTACAATCTGAAGGATCAGAAGGAGGAGACGGTGGCCGACGGTGCTTTCATGGATGTAACGTCGGGCAGCCGCAAGGCACTGTTCCAGCAGGGTAAGCGTCTCTTCGTGACAGACATTCCGCAGGGCAAGGCCGACTTGAGCAAGGAGGTGGATCTGGCCTACATGCGCATTCCGGTGGATTATGCCGAGGAGTGGCCGCAGATTTTCGGCGAGGCTTGGCGTGCCTTCCGCGACGGCTTCTATGTGGAGAATATGCATGGCATGGATTGGAAGGCCATCCGCGCGAAATATGCGGTGCTGCTGCCTTACGTGAAGACGCGCATCGACCTGAATTATGTGATTGGCGAGATGATTGGCGAATTGAATTGTGGCCATGCCTACGTGAATCCGGGCGAGACGGAGCGTCCCGATCGGGTGGAGACCGGTCTGCTGGGCGCAGAGATTTCGCGCGACAAGTCCGGTTTCTTCCGCCTGGAGAAGATTCTGCCGGGCGCATCGTGGAGCCGTGAGTTGCGTTCGCCGCTGACCGAGGCTGGCATTGAGGCGAAGGTGGGCGAGTATATCGTGGCCATTGACGGTGTGCCGACGAGCGAGGCGAAAGACATGTATGCGCTGTTGGTGGGCAAGGCCAACGTGCCGACGGAGCTGTCGCTCAACAGCAAGCCGCAGCTGGCAGGTGCCCGCAAGGTGGTGATTCGTCCGTTGGCGGAGGAGTATTCGCTCTATCACTACAACTGGGTGCAGGAGAATCTGCGCAAGGTGGAGCAGGCGAGCCAGGGCCGCATCGGTTACATTTATGTGCCGGATATGGGCGTGGAGGGCTTGAACGAGTTTGCCCGCTATTTCTATCCGCAGTTGGACAAGGAGGGGTTGATCATCGACGACCGTGCCAACGGTGGCGGCAACGTCTCTCCGATGATTCTGGAGCGTCTGTCGCGCGAGCCTTACCGCCTGACGATGCGCCGTGGTTCGAACCTGATCGGAACGGTTCCCGACGGTACACAGGTGGGTCCGAAGGTCTGCCTGATCAACAAGTATTCGGCTTCGGACGGCGACCTCTTCCCGTGGGGCTTCCGTGCGTTGGGCTTGGGCAAGCTGATCGGTACGCGCACGTGGGGCGGTATTGTCGGCATCAGTGGCCCGCTGCCTTACATGGACGGTACGGACATCCGGGTGCCCTTCTTCACGAGCTACGACCCGAAGACGGGCGACTGGATCATCGAGAATCATGGTGTCGATCCGGACATTCTGATCGACAACGACCCGATCAAGGAGTGGAACGGCGAGGACGAGCAGCTGAATCGGGCCATCGAGGAGGTGATGAAGCAGCTGCCTCAGCGCAAACCGTTGCCTAAGGTCCCGGCGGCTCGCAATTGGGCGAAATGAGGGTGAGCCAGTTACCTTTGTGATGGCCTGAGGCTTGTATCTCAGCTACCCTGTAATGGAGGCGGAACGAGGCGTGTCCCAGCTGGCCTGCTCGCAAACCGTTTCCTAAATCTTGGCGGCTCGCAACTGGACGAAGTGGGCGTGTCCCAGCTGGCCTTGTGATGGAGGCGAAATGAACTGCCCGTATTTGGGCGGAATGTAGATAATGCCGGCAGGTGTGTTGCGAAAGCGAAGCGTGCCGGCAATCAGAACAAGGCAACTTGCTTTGTTTGGGTTTTTGGGTCTGTGGCGGCACACACCGCTCACAGACCCTTTTCTTTGCGCCCTTGTCACGCTTGTCATCTTGTCATCTTGTCAAAGTTGATTGGCGGATCTGCCAAAAGGCTGGTCGGAGCTTGGCAAATCCGCTTTAATGAGTTGATTGATAAGACTATTGCTTGTCTCCGGCAATTTTATCGACAATCACGGCGATCGCTCCGTCACCCGTGACGTTGCAAGCTGTGCCGAAGCTGTCCATGGCGATGTAGAGCGCGATCATCAAGGCTTGCATCGTCTCGTTGAAACCTAACATGCTCTGGAGAACGCCCAAGGCCGCCATGATGGCTCCACCCGGCACACCTGGAGCAGCTACCATTGTGATTCCCAACATCATGATGAATCCCGCAAAATCGACCAGTTCAATGGGCTGTCCGGACATAATCAGGATGGCCATGGCGCAGGCTGTGATCTTCATCGTACTTCCGGAGAGGTGAATGGTCGCACAGAGCGGCACGACGAAGATGGCAATGCTGCTGCGCACGCCATTCTTGACGGCTTGTGCCAAGGTAACCGGAATGGTAGCTGCGGAGGATTGCGTGCCCAGGGCTGTGGCATAGGCCGGCAACATGTTCTTCAGCAGCCGCAGCGGGTTGCGACGGCTGATGCCTCCGGCAATGGCAAACTGAATCAGCAACAGCAGGACGTGCAGGATGAAAATGACGACAATCACCTTCAGGAACATGCTGATGATGCTCATTACCTGTCCGCTGACTGTCATGTTCAGAAAAATACCAAAGATATGGATGGGCAAGAGGGGGATGATGACCGAGCTGATCACCATCTCAATGATCTCCTTGAAGTCGTTGCAGACTTCGTGCAATGCGCGTCCCTGGATGTAGGAGAGTCCCAAACCGACGGTGAAGGCCAACAGCAATGCCGTCATGACGCCCATCAGCGGCGGCATGGCCACGACGAAGTAGGGCTTCAGCATGAAGTCTTCCGGATTGTCCATGGCCGTCAGTTCCATGTTGACCGGCAGAATGGAGGGGAAAACCGCCTCGGCACTGAAGAAGGTGAAGAATCCGGAAAAGATGGTCGATCCGTAGGCAATGAGTGCCGTGATGGCCAACAGCTTGCCGGCTCCTTTGCCCAAGTCGCCAATGGCAGGTGTGACCAATCCGATGATGATCAGCGGAATGGCAAACGAGAGGAAATTTCCGAAGAGGGAGTTGAACGTCACGAACAAGCGTGCAATGGACTCCGGCAGGAATTGTCCGAAGAGGACACCCGCAGCAATGGCGATGACTACTTTAGTCAGCAACGAGATCTTGATGGGTTTCATGATTCTGTTTGATTTTGTAACCAGTGGCCGCGATGAAAATACTCATCAGCGGACTGATCAGGTTGAAAAAGCAATAGGGTAGATAGGTCAATGTGGCAACGCCCAAGATGGTGGCTTGCGTCATTCCGCAGGTGTTCCAGGGAATCAGCACGGAGGTGACGGTCACGGCATCTTCGGTGGTCCGGCTCAGCAGACGGCTCTCGTAGCCCTTCCGTTTGTAAATGTCTTTGAACATGTTACCCGTCAGGATGATGGAGATGTATTGGTCGGCTGTGCAGATGTTCAGGAAGAGGCCGGAAAAGACGGTGGACATGATCATGCCGACACGCCGTTTCATGAAACGGAGGAAGACGGCAGTCAGACTCTCCAACATGCCGCTGGCTGTCATGGCTCCACCGAAACACATGGCACAGATAATGAGCCAGATGGTGTCCATCATGCCGGACATGCCACGCGTGGCAACCAGGCTGTTCAGGGCTTCGTTGCCAGTCTCGACACTGGTGCCGCCGTAATAGGTGATGAAGAGCCCTTTGAAGAGCGATTGGGCGTCGTGCACCTCCATGCCGGCTATTTCGTGCAGCAGATTGGGCTGAAAAATAATGGCACAGCATCCGGCCAACGCTGCCGAGATGAAGAGCGTAATGAGCGACGGTACCTTCTTGGCAATCAGAATGGCGGTGATCAAAGGAACAATCAGCAGAACCAGTGACAAATCGAAGGTCTTGTCCAGCGAACTGGAAAAGGAGGCGATCTGTTCGGCACTGCTGCTCTCGTGCATGAATCCGGCGATGGTGAAGATGATGAGGGAAATCAACATCGAAGGGGTCGTCGTGAACATCATGTAGCGAATGTGTGAGAAGAGCGGTGTGTGCGTGACGGACGAAGCCAGGACGGTCGTGTCGGACAGGGGCGAAATCTTATCGCCGAAATAGGCTCCTGAGATGATGGCTCCTGCAATCCAGCCCTGTGCGAATCCTTGTGCCTCGCCAATGCCCATCAGGGCAATGCCAATAGTGGCAATGGTGGTCCACGAACTGCCGGTCATGACGGAGACAATGGCGCAGATGATGCAGCAGGAGGCTAAGAAAAAGGTGGGGTGCAGAATCTGCATGCCATAGTAAATGAGGGTCGGGACAATACCGCTTACCATCCAACTGCCGGCCAAGGCACCAATCAGCAACAGGATGATGATGGCGACGGAGACGCCTAAAATGTTGTTGCAGATGGCTGTCTCAATGGCTTTCCAGGAGACGCGGCAACAGGACATGGCCAATACGGAGCAGACCGCAGTGGATGTCAGCAGGACGATTTGACTGCCTCCGCCCAAGGCATCGCTACCGAAGGTTCGGATGGTGATGGAGAGCAGGACGACCAAAACGAGAATAGGCACAACTGATAATAGGGCAGATGGCCTACGACTCAGCTTCTGATTCATGTTTTTTTAATTCTTTTTTTCGTTTGATGACACATTATTTTTATCGGTGGACAAATATACGACAAAATGTCCAATTAGATGGGCTCAGCAGCAGCCTTTGGTCTCCGGTGGCGGAAAATTCGATAGCCGGTTGCTGCAACTAAAATGCTCATCAGCGGACTGACGAGGTTGAAGATGCAGTAGGGCAGGTAGGTCCAGGTGGAGACGCCCAAGATGGTGGCTTGTGTCATGCCGCAGGTGCTCCAGGGAATCAGCACGGAGGTGACGGTCACGGCATCTTCGGTGGTCCGGCTCAGCAGCCGGGATTCGTATCCTTTCTCTTGATAGACGCGCTTGAACATTTCACTGTTCAGAATGATGGCAATGAACTGGTCGGAGGTGCAGATGTTGAGCGACAAGCCGGAAACGACGGTCGAAGCCACGGTGCTGACGGTTCCCTTCATGAAACGGAGGAACAGCTGGGTGATGCTGCCTAACATGCCGCTGGCTGACATGGCTCCGCCGAAACACATGGCGCAGATGATGAGCCAAATGGTGTTCAACATGCCGCACATGCCTCGTGTAGAAACCAGTTCATTCAGGGTCTCGTTGCCTGTATCGACATGGGTGCTGTCGTAGAAGGTCATCAACAGTCCTTTGGCGTAGGGCAACCAGCCGCCGGCTTCCAGTCCAGAGATGGAGATCAGGACTTGTGGCTGGAAGAAGATGGCAAACAGACCGGCCACTACGGATGAGAGGAAGAGCACGACGACAGAGGGGATCTTCTTGGCAATGAGAATGGCGGTGAACAGCGGAACAGTCATCAGCCAGGGGGAGATGCAGAAGCCTTGCTGGAGGGCCTCCGAAAAGGCTTCGATCTGGGCGGCATCGGCCGAGGAGGTTTGGAAACCTGCCACGGTGAAGACCAGCAGCGAAATGATGACAGAGGGAACCGTCGTATGGACCATGTACTGAATGTGGGTGAACAGGGGTGTTTCCGTCACGGAAGCGGCCAGAACCGTGGTGTCGGACAGGGGCGACATTTTGTCGCCAAAGTAGGCTCCGGAGATAATGGCTCCGGCAATCCATCCGGTCGGGAAGCCTTGTGCCTCACCGATGCCGATGAGGGCAATGCCAATGGTGGCGATGGTTGTCCAGGAGCTGCCTGTCATGACAGAGACGAGGGCGCACAAGATACAGCAGGCTACTAGGAAGAGGTCTGATTGTAGGATCTGTAAGCCGTAGTAAATGAGCGAGGGAACGACACCACTGACCATCCAGGTGCCGGACAGCGTACCGATCAGCAGCAGAATCAGGATGGACGGGGCGATACCCATGATGTTTTCGGCAATGTGATGCTCCAAGGTTTCCCACTTGATGTGGCTGTGGAAGTGGGCAATCACCGCACAGAGTGCTGTTGCAAAGAGTAATACGACTTGGCTGCCTCCGCTCAGAGCGTCTCCGCCAAAGATATAGATCACGAGTGCCAGCAGTGCGACCAACGTGCCGACTGGCAATAAAGAGAGCCCGATGGAGGGCTGGGGATGAACTTGTTTCTCCATGAAAGTAGTAATCGTTTGTTATGAAAGGTGCAAGATATGAATTTTTATCGGGAATGGCGTTGTTCCAGCCACAATAACTGTTGTTTGAGTGCAAGGCCCAGTGCGTAACCGCCCAATTGCCCGCCTGAACAGATGACCCGGTGGCAGGGAACCAGGATGGCAATCGGGTTCTTGCCATTGGCTGAACCGACAGCCCGGCAGGCGCGTGGGTTGCCAATGTAGGCCGCCAATTCAGCATAACTCCAGGTCTTGCCGTAGGGAATGTGCTGCAAGGCTTCCCAGACCTGTTGTTGAAAGGGCGTTCCGGCCAGCTGGAGGGGCAGATCGAACTGCTGGCGTGTGCCGGCAAAGTAATCCTGCAATTGCTCCACCGCCCGCTCCAGGAGAGGATGGGACGAGGAGGAGAGACTGGCAGGCTGGCTGACGCGGGTCAGACGGGTGAGATGTGTGTCTGTACCTTCGAGTTGCAGCCAGCCTACCGGGCTTTCCCAATAGCGGAGATGAAGACTCATTTCAAGGGTTCCAGCAATTGGGTTAATTCTTTCACGCCTTCGGAAGCGCCCTTGAGGATGTGATGCACATCGGAACGATGGGTCTGTACCTCTTTCGGGTCGATGAGAAAGATGGGTTGTCCGCGCCGGGCATAATTCAGCAATCCGGCAGCCGGATAGACATTCAAGGAGGTTCCGATGATGACGAAGATGTCGGATTTCTCCACCTCTTCGATGGCTGGTTCGATCATGGGAACCGCCTCACCAAACCAGACAATGAAGGGACGCAACTGCCGCCCTTGCGGATCTTTGTCGCCCAAATGAATGTCCGGATTTTCGGGATTCAGGTCGTACGTTGTCGTTGTGTCTCCCACCGGGCAGGCTTTCATCAGTTCACCGTGCAGGTGAATGACGGAACTGCTGCCTGCCTGTTCGTGCAGGTTGTCGATGTTTTGGGTGATGATCCGCACATCAAAATCTTGCTCCAATGCTGCCAAACCGTAGTGGCCTGCATTGGGTTTGGTATGCAGCAATTCCCGTCTCCGCTGGTTGTAGAAGTCCAAAACCAGCTGTGGATCTCGTGCGAAACCTTCCGGTGTGGCCACATCTTCCACACGATAGTGTTCCCACAACCCGTCAGAATCGCGAAACGTGGCAATCCCGCTCTCTGCGCTCATGCCAGCACCTGTCAGAATAACCAGTCTTTTTTTCATTTCTCACCGTATTAAGTTAGACAATTCTCATTTTACGTTGCGTTTCCAGCACCTGAAGCCGATGAAAACGGCCACTGTGATCAAACATCCCAACAATTGGGAAATGTGACTCGGCCAACTCAGTCCCTCCGGTGCGATAAAGATGTAGGTACTGCACACGGCTGTCATGAAGAGGGCGGGCAGGAGCGTGATCCAATAGTTTTTGTGTGCCTGTGTCAGATAGACGGTCAATGCCCACAAGGTGAACACGGCCAGTGTCTGGTTGGCCCAGGCAAAGTAACGCCAAATCATGTCGAATCCGGCTTGGTCCTTTTGGCTGTACAGCAAGAGGGCAATGGCTCCGATGAAGAGGGGCAAGCAGATCATCAAGCGTTTGGAAATGCTTCGTTGTTCCAAGTGCAGGAAGTCTGCCACAATCAGACGAGCCGACCGGAAAGCTGTATCGCCTGAGGTAATGGGGGCTGCAATCACACCCAAGATAGCCAGGATGCTGCCGACTGTGCCTAACCAGTCTGTCGTGATGGAATTGACGATGACGGCTGCATTGGTTTCACCCATGCCGTTTTCCTGGTAGAAATAGGTGGCTGCAGCGGCCCAGATCAGGGCAACAATGCCTTCCGTGATCATGGCTCCATAGAACACCGGACGGGCATGTTTCTCGCTGGTCATGCAACGTGCCATCATCGGGCTTTGTGTCGCATGGAATCCGGAAATGGCTCCACAGGCAATGCTGACAAACATGATGGGGAAAATCGGCAGCTGTGAGGCATAATCGGTGGCCAATCCTTGCGGGAACTCCGGCAGATCGGGATGCTTGACGAACAGCATAACCAAAATGCCGACTGCCATGAACAACAGTGCGATGGCAAACAGGGGATAAATCTTTCCGATGATTTTGTCCACCGGCAGGAGTGTGGCGAAGATGTAGTAGATGAATACGACAAAGATCCAGAAGGTCGTGTTCAGAGATTCGGGTGTGAGGTTGGCCAATAATCCGGCCGGACCGGCTACAAAGACGGCACCTACCAACATCATCAGCAGCACAATGAATCCGCGCATGAATTGGCGGCAACCGTTGCCCAAGTATTGTCCGATGATCTCCGGCAGACTCTCTCCGTCTCTCCGTAAAGAGAGCATTCCGGCCAAAAAATCGTGCGTGGCTCCTGCAAAGATGCTGCCCAGCACAATCCAGAGGAACGAGGCTGTTCCGAATTTAGCACCCATGATGGCACCAAAGATCGGACCCAGCCCGGCAATGTTGAGGAACTGAATCATAAAGACCTTCCAGGTGGGAAGCGGCATGAAATCCACACCGTCCTGTTTCGTGAAGGCGGGTGTCTTTCGATCGATTTCAATGCCAAAGGTACGCTCAATGAAAGAACCGTAGATAAAATAGCCGGCTACCAAGGTCAGCAGGCAACAAATGAAGGTAATCATAGGTGTAACTGTAAATCAAGAATGGCTGGCAATACCCTTGCCAGCCACTCTCTTTATGTCAATTTATTGAGCTAATAAACGTTTTACAGCCTCTGAAATGGCGCGGCCTTCTGCTTTGCCGGCCAGTGCCTTGGAGGCAACACCCATGACTTTACCCATCTCCTTCGGACTGGTGGCACCTACTTGTGCGATGATGGCTTTCAGTTCAGCTTCCAGTTCTTCGGCCGACATCTGCTTCGGCAAATAGGCTTCAATCACCTTGACTTGTGCCAGTTCGCCTTCGGCAAGGTCTGCACGACCCTGTTCTGTATAGATGGCAGCCGAGTCTTTACCCTGCTTTACCAGCTTTTGCAGAATCTTCAATGCGTCTGCATCAGACAGGGTGTCGTTGGCTCCGGGGGCTGTCTTTGCTTCCAAAAATACCTTCTTTACGTTTCTCAAAGTTTCGAGGGCGACTTTGTCTTTCGCCTTCATTGCGTTTTTAATGTCTTCGCTGACCTTTTCAAATAAATCCATGATGACTTATATTATTATATGTATTAGCTAAAACTGATTGTCCGGTTGGATTTGCCAGTCGGTTTGTTTTCGGGAGCGATCAGTGGTGACTTTTCACCTGAGATGGTGTTTGTCCGTGTGGTGGTCGTCACTTCGCTACCGGTTGATTTGGAACGGGCACGCGCGATCAACTTCGGATCCCGGTTGTAGGTCGGATTCTTTTCCAACAGGTCGATCAACGTGTCGTTGTCCAACTCATCTTGCGACAAGACGACCGGTTGGGACGTATAGTCGTATCCTCGTTCGCTCTCATCACCATAGTATTGTTTCCGACGTTCACGCTCTTTCTGCTCCTTGGCCAACCGTTCCTCTTCCATTCGCAACTCCTCTTCGGTCATCTGAACCGCTTCGGCATGATGCTTGTCGGCAATCTGCGGGATGTTGTCGATGGTGAATCCGGTTGCCAGGATGGTGATCTTCACCTTGTCGCCTAACGTGTTGTCGATGGCAGTACCCCAGATCACTTCAATGTCTCGGTTGAATTCGGACATGAACTTATCAACATAGTTCATCTCCTCCATGCGCAATTCAGAATCTTCGCTGAAGTAGATGTTAAAGAGGATCTTTTTCGCATTCCGTACATCGTTGTTGCTCAACAAGGGTGAATTCAGTGCATCTTCAATGGCTTCCAGCACACGTCCTTCGCCTTGACCGTAACCGTTACTCATCAGAGCCACACCACCATCCTTCATGGTTGTGTTGACATCGGCAAAGTCCAAGTTGATGATACCCGGCAACGTGATGATTTCGGCAATGCTCTTGGCGGCAACCGTCAAGGTGTCATCGGCCTTGGCAAAGCCGTTCATGACGGTCAGGTCGGAATAGATCTTGCGCAACTTTTCATTGTTGATGACCAATAGTGCATCCACATTCTTGGCAATCTCTTCGACACCATCCAAAGCCTGATCGATTTTCCGTTTTCCTTCGAAGCGGAACGGAATAGTCACAATACCCACGGTAAGAATGCCCATGTCTTTGGAGATGCGGGCAATTACGGGTGCAGCTCCTGTACCGGTACCACCGCCCATACCAGCTGTGATGAAGACCATTTTGGTGCCATCGGACAGCATCTTTCGGATATCTTCCTTGCTCTCTTCCGCTGCCATTTTTGCACGTTCCGGCTTATTGCCGGCTCCCAGACCTTGGGTGATTTCGCGACCCAACGAGAGTTTGACAGGTATATCGGAGCGCATGAGCGCTTGATTATCCGTATTGCACAATACGAAGGTAACATCATGAATGCCCTCTTTGTACATGTGGTTGACTGCATTACCACCGCCACCGCCTACACCAATTACTTTGATGATCTTAGGCGTATCTGTAGGATAATTGAAGTTTAATAGTGTATCGTCCATTGTCTTCCGGTTTTATTTCATGATCTTACAGTTATTTTTCGTTGTTTTCCTCCTCTTCTTCCTTGAACAGGTCTCCGGCGAATGTATTCGTCAGTCTTTCAATGATATTGCCGAGTCCTTTTTTCTTTCCTCGAGAGGACGTGCTTCTCTGTTCGGGCTTCTTGGGCTGTTCCGGTTCCGGAGTGACCGTAGGTTCCACGATGATTGGTTCCGGTTCTTTCGGTTTTTCCGGAATAGGCGGAATGGCACAATTGACCGATCCTTTCATCAACAGACCTATCACAACGGCATTCTGTAGTGCACTGATGCTCAGTTCGCTGCTGTTGATGATGCCTTTACGGATCGTTGCATAACGGACATCCATCTTGAATTGTTCCTTGATGGCTTCCGGCAGATTCTTCAGATCTGCACCTCCACCAGTAATGATAATACCAGCTCCCAAATTGCCGATTAATCCAGTCGATTCGATACGGGCATACACGTTGGCTAGAATCTCTTTCATGCGGGCAGCAATGATGTTGTTCAATTCGGCCAACTTGATCTCTTTCAGACCCATGCCATCTGCTGCATTGACTTGGATAGTCTGATCCAAATCTTTGTTGAATTGTGCACTGCCAAAGGTCTGCTTGATGCGTTCTGCCTCCGATTCAACAATTTGCAGTGAGGTAATGTCTCGTGTGATGGTGTTTCCTCCGAAAGGAATCACAGACAGATTAACCAACTTTCCATATTTATAGACAGTTAAAGTGGTTACACCTGCACCGAATCCGATGAGGGCACAACCCAGATCTTTCTCGTCATCGTTCAGCAACACGTCAGCCATGGCCAAAGGAGAGACGAAAATGCCTGCAATCTCAATTTTGGCGCGTTCGGAGATGCTGTTGCGGAGGTAATGCTGCAAAGAGGGACGTCCGACAATCAGCTTATAGTGTGCTTCAATGCGCGTACAGGGGATTCCCACCGGATTGGCTTCCGGCTTTCCGTCCAATTGGTAGGAGGGAGAGACGGCCGCCAATACATCCAACATGTCCGGATGATAACTCCGACACTCTTGATGCAAGGCCTGAATGGTCTCGTCCGTGACCACCCCATCATTGCCCAATACTTTGGAAACCGTATGGTCTATGGTACGCAAGGACTGTCCTCCGATACCCACATAGACTTTCCCGATACGAGTTCCGTTCAGTTTGTTTTCCAGTTTCAAGACCATCCGTTTGATCTTGTTGGCTGTCTCTTCTATGTTATATACACATCCTCGTCTGATACAATTCGTAGAGTTCTCTTTTTCGTAGGCGATGATGGAAAGTACCCCTCCGGCATTCTTGGTGCCTACCATTCCTACGATCTGGGATGTTCCCAAATCAATGGCTGCTATAAAGTCTGTGTACGTCGTCGTCATATCTTCATTCTATTTTTTTGTGCAAACAATCTGATTCTTATATTTTAAATTGATGATGCTGTACTTTTCCCATCCCACTTTCGGAATGGCCTGTTCGTAGAAGAGCTGTAGTTTGTCCAGTTTCTCTTCGAATCCTTCAAAAGTACCTAACATAATCCGATGATTTCCGACCCGCGGGATCAATTCCACCTCATTGTCGGGATGGACGAAAATTTGTTCCACTTGATCGTTCCAGAAATCATTTTCCTGCAAAAATAGTGCAAATTTGTATAAGTCGGTTGTTGCAAGCTCTTTTTCAATATATCCACTTGCAACAGGAACGTGTGCAACGTATCGACGGCTGATCGGCATGATGCTGCCGTGATTATCCACATAATAGTTCCCCCTTACGCTTAACACTCGCAAGATAGGCATTTTTTGATAAACTTCAAGCTTTACGAGACCAGAAGGTGTCTTATAAGCCTGAATATTGGCAATCATCTCATTTTTTAACAATACTTTTTCCATCAAATCCGTATTGACTTCGTCCAACGGTTTCTTCAGCGGGTTGATTCCCTCCTTTTTCAATTGGTACAGGATGTCGCTCTCATCCACGAAATGTTTATCCAAACTGTCCTTCACCACAATCTGCAGATCGTGGCACACCTGCTTGGGTCTCCATTCGTGAAAAATGATGGAGATCGCTATGATGTAAACCGCCAATAGGGTGGCGCAAATGATGGAAACTGTTCGAATCACTTTGTTTTATCCTTTCTGCTCTAATAATTCTTTTACGGGTTCTACCAACCGGTCAATATTGCCGGCACCTACCATGAGAACAACTTCGTACGACCCTTGTGCCAGAAAATCCAGCAGCTCCTCTTTCCGGATCAGATGCTTGTTGGCCAAAGTTACTTGGTCAAAGATGATCTGGGAGGTCACCCCTGGAATAGGGGCTTCACGTGCCGGATAGATGTCCAATAGGATCAATTCATCCAGCAGTGAGAGACTGGCAGCAAAATCAGCCGCAAAGTCACGTGTCCGCGTGTAGAGATGAGGCTGGAAAATGCCTGTGATCTTTTTGTCAGCATACAAAGCTTTGACAGACAAGATACTTGCCTTTAGTTCTGCCGGATGATGGGCATAATCGTCTATCAAGACGATCCGGTCTGTCTTCAAATGAAAGTCAAACCGTCTTCGTGGACCTGCAAAGGTAGCCATAGCTCGTTTGATTTCTTCAGGTTCGACTCCATTGAGCCAGGCAAGCGCAATGGCTGCCACACCATTTTCGATGTTGACCTGCACGGGAACACCTAACTGAATGTCGGGAATACGTATGTCTGGACCAACGAAATCGAAAAAGATCTCGCCATTTCCGACTCGGATCCGTTCTGCATGGAAATCACCGGCTGATGTACCCGAATAGGTATAAAGATGCACGTTCTCTTGTAGCTCAGGGGTGAGAGGTAAGCCCTGTTTCATCAACAATGTGCCTCCTGGACGAATCAAGGAGGTGAACTTGACAAAACTCTCCCGATAGGCTTCCACGGTTCCATAAATGTCCAAATGGTCCGGATCTACCGCTGTGATCACGGCCATGTAAGGCTGTAGCCAATGGAACGAACGGTCGAACTCATCAGCTTCGATGACCGTCAGATCACTGGTCTCAGACAACATCAGGTTGCTGTCATAATTCTTCAAGATGCCTCCTAAGAAAGCATTGCAATCCACATGCGATTGCTTCAAGAGATGTGCCAGCATGGAGGAAGTGGTGGTCTTGCCGTGCGTACCAGCCACACACAATCCCCGGTTACAACGGGTAATCTCTCCTAATACACGGGCCCGCTTCATGATTTCGAATCCATGTTCACGGAAATAAGCGAGTTCGGTATGGGTTTCTGGAATAGCAGGCGTATAGACTACTAAGGTGGTGTCTGGTTGACGGAATGCCTCCGGAATCAGTTGTACATTATCTTCGTAATGAATCAAGGCACCCTCTTGCTGCAAGACTGCGGTCAGGTCCGAAGGTGTCTTGTCATAGCCGGCCACCTGTTTTCCGTTCGCCAGAAAATAGCGGATCAAGGCACTCATGCCAATACCGCCTGCTCCTACAAAATATACCGTTTGTACACTATCTAACTTCATACCTCTTGATTTATGATCTTGACGATTTCATCGACAATCCGTTCGGCACTTCTTCGTTGTGCAAAGGGCTCGATGTGATTACTTAATGTCTGCAGACGCTCTTTATCCCCTATCACTTGCAGGGCTGTACGTACCAATTGCTGTTCAGCATCCCAATCGCGAATCAGGATGGCCGCCTCTTTACAAGCAAGCGCCTGTGCGTTTTTGGTCTGATGATCTTCTGCAACATTGGGCGAAGGTACTAAAATAACTGGTTTCTTCAACAAGCAAAGTTCAGAAATTGAACCAGCTCCTGCACGAGAGATGACCAAGTCGGCTGCCGCATACGCATAATCCATCCGTGTGATGAAGTCTGAGCACCAGATGGACATATTCCGATAGGGCTTCAGATGTTTCAAGGCCTCTTCGTAGTAGTAACGTCCTGTCTGCCAGATGACCTGAATGCCGGAGGCACACAATTCGTCCAAATGAGCTTGAATGCTCCGGTTGATGGTCCGTGCACCCAGGCTTCCTCCCACAATCAGCAATGTTTTCTTGTCGGGTGTAAAACCGAATGAAGCCAAAGCCTCCTCCCTTTTATCGACACTTACCTCCAAGTTGTTGCGGATCGGATTGCCGGTAACAATGATTTTGTCGGCCGGAAAGAAACGTTCCATTCCTTCGTAAGCCACACAAATACGCTTCGCCTTTTTGGCCAGCAGTTTGTTGGTAACTCCAGCATAGGAATTCTGCTCCTGAATCAAGGTCGGAATGCCCAAGGAAGCGGCTGTCCAAAGGGTAGGGCCACTGGCATATCCGCCCACACCAACGGCTATGTCCGGACGAAAGTCACGAACCGTCTTTTTGGCCAGTTGGAGGCTTTTCAGCAAACGTCCGCAAACCTTGATATTGTTCAGCAGATGAGAGCGGTCGAAACCGCTGACGGGTAATCCGACAATGGAATAGCCTGCTGCTGGAACCTTTTCCATCTCCATGCGGTCTTCTGCCCCCACAAATAGAATCTCAGCATCCGGAAACCGTTCACGGAAGTGATTGGCAATTGAAATAGCCGGGAAAATATGTCCACCGGTACCCCCGCCACTTATGATAATACGATACTGTTTCATCTTTCTTCTGTTTTCAAGTTATCTAATGGAACAACCTCGGCCTTTTCTTCCTCGGTTGATTCCTCTTCTTCATTTCCTATGCCTGCTCCAAAACGGCTTACACTCAAAATGATGCCAAAATAGACACAGGAAAGAATGGTGGAGGTTCCTCCTCGACTGACAAGTGGCATAGGTTGGCCGGTCACGGGAATCAGATTGACCGCAACGGCCATGTTAGCCAACGCCTGCATAACCACCAACAGCCCACATCCCAGAACCAGGAATTTAGGAAATGGTTTGGTACATTTCCGGGCAATCATACCCACTCGCACTAATAATATAATGTAGAGAAACAGAACACCCACTCCTCCTATAATAAATCCCAACTCTTCAATGATGATTGCATAGATGAAGTCGGAATAGGCTTGCGGCAAAAAGTCCCGCTGTTGTCCGTGGCCTGGCAATCTGCCGAACAGTCCCCCTCGGGCTATCGCGATCTTGGCGTGCGAAACCTGATAGTTATCATCATTGATCACATACGTGCTACTCTCTTCATTGCCAGCCGAAGGATGCGTAAAATCGACAATACGCTCTTTCCAGGTAGCTGCACGTGACATGTACTTGACAATGTTGTCCGGTAATATCACCAAAGCTGCTATAAACAGGCTGAGCAGCAAGAATAGGATTCCGGCCAGTCTGGCCAACCGCTTGATGGAGATTTGTCCGATAAACATCATGAGGAAGCAGACCGCAAAAAGCAAGAAGGCCGTTGAAAAGTTTTCCGGTAGAATGATGGCACAAGCCGTACAAACACCTATCAATAGGGCCTTGAAAATCTGGCTTTCGGAAAAACGATCCTGCAGACTCAAGACAAAGGCCACAAAGCCTATCGTGCCTAATTTGGCAAGCTCGGAAGGCTGCATACCGAAAAGCCATCGTTTCGCTCCATTTACTTCCGTCGCAAAGACAAACGTAATGAGGAGCAATATGATGGAAATGGGAAACAGCACCACTAACCATTTCCCGATTCGGTTGTAGCTAATCTGACTTAAGACAAGCATGCAGAAGATACCGCCTGCCATGAAGGTGATGTGTCTCCAGATCGGTCCCCAAAAGTGAACCTGTTTATAGGCCAATGTACTCGTGGCACTGAATACCTCCACAATCGAGACGGCACACAGAAACATGAATACGATCCAGATGACCCGATCGCCTTTGAACAATTTACTGGACAAATCCATTTGGCTCCTCCCTTATCGTTTATAAATCACGCACACATCTTTTGAATTGTGTTCCTCGGTCTTCGTAACTTTTGAAGAGGTCGAAGCTGGCACAACAGGGAGATAACAGAACCGTATCGCCTTTGACTGCCAAATGATAAGCCTTCGTGACGGCCTCTTCCATCGAACGGGCATCTTCAATTTGCGCTACTTTCTGATCGAAGAAACGATGAAGTTTGCTATTATCGACACCTAAGAAAACAAGTGCGCGCACCTTATCGCGTACCAATGACTCGATTTCCGTGTAGTCATTCCCTTTATCGGTACCACCTAAAATCAGGACTACTTTGGTTCGCATACTTTGGAGAGCATACCAGCAGGAGTTGACATTCGTTGCCTTGGAATCATTGATAAATTCTACACCACGGACACGAGCGACCTTTTCCAGCCGATGCTCTACACCCGTGAAGTCGCATAAGGAGGCACGGATATGGTCATCATGAATGTGGATGACTTTGGCTGCAATGCTGGCTGCTAAAGAGTTGTACAGATTATGCGTTCCTGTTAAGGCTAATAATTCTTGTTCCATCGTAAACGTACCATTTGAGGTTTCAATGACAAATTTTCCATGATCAGTATATCCTTTGACACCCGCTTCATGCGTTTCGGCAAAGGGATAGAGTGTCGCTTGCGGATTGCGTTTGGCAATCTCACGTGCGATAATAGGATCATCATTCCAAAAGATGAAAGCATCCTCTTTCGTCTGATTCTGGATGATGCGGAACTTGGCATCCACGTAATTCTGCATTTCATAATTGTACCGATCCAAATGATCGGGCGTAATGTTCAGCAAAATTGCGATATCTGCCTTGAAGTCATACATGTTATCCAATTGGAAGCTACTCAACTCGATGACATAGACATCATGAGGCGTTTCAGCCACCTGCAGGGCAAGGCTGTTTCCCACATTACCGGCCAATCCCACATTGATACCTGCCTGTTTCAGGATGTGGTAGGTCAACATGGTGGTCGTTGTCTTACCGTTACTGCCGGTAATGCAGATCATCTTCGATTTCGTAAACCGTCCGGCAAATTCGATCTCGGAGATGATGGGAGTTCCTTGCTCTTTCAATTTCTTTATGATAGGAGCCTTGTCAGGAATACCCGGGCTCTTGATGATTTCATCAGCACATAAAATGTCCGCTTCGGTATGTTGCTGCTCCTCCCAACGGATGTCATGAGCATCCAACATCGCTTTGTATTTGGGCTTGATGGTTGAAAGATCCGAAACGAATACATCGAATCCTTTCGCTTTTGCCAAAATGGCTGCTCCTGTACCGCTTTCGCCAGCTCCCAAAATTACAATCCTTTCCATAACCAATAACGTTTGTTTTTAGGTTCTTTTATCTCATCTTTAATGTGACAATTGTCATGACTGCCAATATGATACCAATCAGCCAGAAACGCACCACAATTTTGGATTCCGGCACGACTGCATAGGGCTTCTGGATCCAGGCCTGTATGCCTGCATGACCGGGTTTCTGGAAATGGTGGTGGAGTGGTGCCATTTTGAAAATGCGTCTCCCCTCGCCATATTTCTTTTTGGTATATTTGAAATAGGATACTTGCAGCATGACTGACAGATTCTCTACCAAAAATATACCACACAAAATCGGAATCAGCAGCTCTTTCCGGATGATGATGGCAAATACGGCAATGATTCCTCCCAACGTCAAACTGCCTGTATCACCCATGAACACTTGAGCCGGATAGGCATTGTACCAAAGAAATCCGACTGTTGCCCCAATGAAGGCGGCTGCAAAGACCACCAGCTCTTCAGCCCCGGGAATAAACATGATGTTTAAGAAAGAGGCAAACTCGAAGTGGGAGGACATGTAGGCCAAGATACCCAAGGCCACACCTATGATGGAGGAGCATCCGGCTGCCAGTCCATCCAGTCCATCCGTCATGTTGGCTCCATTGGAGACGGCTGTCACGACAAAGATGACCATCAGCACAAACAGTACCCAGGCTGCCTCATCCTTATAGTCTCCTGCCCAACTGACTAAGTTCGCATAGTCGAAGTTGTTGTTCTTGAAGAAGGGTATCGTTGTCTTGGTCGATTTGATTTCCTGGTTGTGAAACCGGACCTCCTCAATCTGACCTGAATGGCGGACCTCCATATTCTCCTTGATCACCACATCCGGACTCAAGAAGAGCACCAGACCGACAATCAGTCCCAAGCCGACCTGACCCACAATCTTGGCACGTCCGTGCATACCCTCTTTGTTTTTCTTGAACACTTTGATGTAATCATCTGTGAATCCCAACACGCCCAACCAAAGGGTGGTGACCAACATCAGCAGGACATATATGTTGTTCAAGCGGGCACACAGAATGACGGGAATCAGAATGGCAATGATGATGATGATACCTCCCATGGTGGGAGTCCCTTTCTTGCTCATCTGTCCCTCCAGTCCTAAATTGCGGATGGTTTCTCCGATTTGCAGCAGTTGCAGCTTGTCAATGATACGTCGGCCGATGGCTGTCGAAATGAAAAGCGACAGAATGAGTGCCAATCCCGAACGAAAAGAGACATACCTGAACATGCCTGCTCCCGGAACATCCAACTGGTCTAAATAACTAAATAGATCGTAAAGCATGACAATTGTTTTATTGTTTGTTTTGTGCTGTAAAAATGTTGCGGACAATTTCCCGATCATCAAAATGGTGCTTGACCCCTTGCACATCTTGATAGTCTTCGTGTCCCTTACCGGCAATCAGAATGACATCACCCTTTTGAGCCAGCTTGATGGCCGTCTTGATCGCCTGCAATCGGTCTGTGATACAGAGAGTTTTCTCTTCATCCTCTGGGCTGAGTCCTGCCACCATGTCCTGGATGATTGCCTCGGGGTCTTCCAGACGAGGATTGTCTGACGTCAGAATCAACTGGTCACTGAGACGTGCCGATTCCTTGGCCATGATCGGACGCTTCCCCTTGTCTCGATTACCGCCACATCCCACAACGGTAATGATCCTTCCTTTGCCTGCCAACACTTCGTGGATGGTGTTCAAGACATTCACCAAGGCATCTGGCGTATGGGCATAATCCACAATGGCCGTATAGCCATATATGGAATGGAACGTTTGGAAACGGCCGGCCACCGGATGCATGGCACTCAAGGCTATCAAAGCCTCTTCGGGTTCAATACCTAAAGCAACGGTTGCTCCATAGACAGCCAACAGGTTGTAAGCATTGAAACGACCCGTGAAATTCACGAATACCTCTTGGTTGTTGATCAGCAATTGTGTGCCCTCGAAGGCCGATTCCAGAATCTTTCCCTTAAAGTCGGCCAATGTCCGGAGTGAATAGGTCAGTTTGCGGGCACGGGTGTTTTGCAACATCACGGATCCGGACTTATCATCCAGATTGGTCAAAGCAAACGCTTTGGCGGGCAGATCATCAAAGAATTTCTTTTTGGCCTTCAGGTAGTTCTCGACCGTCTTGTGATAATCCAGATGGTCTCGTGTCAGATTGGTGAAGATACCTCCATCAAAATCGAGTCCACTGATCCGTTGTTGATCGACGGCATGGGAGCTGACCTCCATAAAGACATGCGTACAGCCCGCTTCAGCCATGCGTGCCATCAACGCATGCAATGTGATGGGATCGGGTGTCGTATGATCGGTCGGGATGGCCTCTCCATCCACATAATTGCAGACGGTCGATAACAAGCCTGCCTTATAACCTAATTTGCGGAATATCAAATATAATAGTGTGGCGATGGTCGTCTTGCCGTTGGTACCGGTCACACCCACCAGAACCATCTGACGAGAGGGATGACCATACCATTGGGAGAGCAACTGCCCCAAGGCAGTTGCCGAATCCTTCACCTGAATAAAGATGGGATCTGCCTGCAACTGCTGACGGGTTTCGTCTGACAGAACCGGAATGGTTTCGCAAACCACAGCGGCAGCCCCTTGCTTGCAAGCGGTCTCGATGTAGGCATGGCCATCTACATTCGTGCCTCGAACAGCCACAAATAGGTTGCCAGACTTCACCTTGCGTGAGTCGGATTGAATGCCTGTAATTTCTACAGAATCGATACCGGTCATCTCCGGTACGGCTAATGTACGAATTAAATCTCTCAGTTCCATCACTTCAATGTTAATAATACGGTTTGTCCTCTGGATATGCGTTGTCCTGGATTGAGACTTTGTCGGGTCACACGACCGATGCCGGTCAGGCTGACTTGCAGACCAGCCTGCTCCATCAGAAAGACGGCATCTTTGGCTCCCATACCCACCACATTGGGTACCAACCCCTCCCGGATGGGAATGGCGTGGGTGGCCAGTCGATGCGTAAGCGTATCTAATGAAGTGCTGACCCAATCAGAATCATCCGCTTCATTTTGCAGGTCAATATCCAGTTCATCTAATACATTTTCCAATGCTCGACGGTCTCCACTCTTCGGATGTGGATGCAACACAGCTGTAGAGTCGGGATCCATGTCATTCAAATTGAATGGCATGTGGCTTGCATAGATCTTTTCAGCAATGGCTTTTACGACACCTCCCGACATGGTTCCACCGGAAGGATAGCCATTGCGTGGACGACGAATGACCACAATACAACTGTATTTCGGTTCGTCTGCCGGAAAATAGCCACAGAATGCGACCGAGTGCCCACTGGTGCGATAGACACCACCCGAAGCGATTTGGGCTGTACCGGTCTTGCCGGCAATGCGTACCACATCGGAATGGACCGCCTTACCAGTTCCATTCTCTACCACACCCAACAGCATCTCTTGGATCTCTTTCAATGTCTTGTCCGAACAGATCGACTCTTTGACCACTTCCGTATCGAACGTTTGAACCGTCTTGCCATTCTCCATGATCTCTTTGGTAAACATCGGGCGAACCATTTTTCCTCCATTCGCAATCGCATTGAAGAAGGTCAATGTGTAGATGGGTGGAATTTGGGTCTCGTAACCGAATGACATCCAAGGCAATGTTGTGGCTGACCAATAGCGTTTTTTATCGTCCGGCCGACGAATCTTGGCCCGACCGGCTCCCGGAATTTCCAAGCGTAAGTCGGCATTCATGCCAATCCGATAGAGCCCTTCGACATATTTCGTCGGATTCTCGGAATATCCTTTCAGAATCACCTTGGCCACTCCAATGTTGGAGGAATACCATATCGATTGGGCTACTGTAATCTTACCGTAACCTCCCTTGTTCATATTATGGTCGGTCATGCGGGCTCCATGATACATATAGATACCATTGCCTACATCCACTGTATCTTCGGGTGTGCAGACACCATCCTCCAGTGCCACCATAATGGAAGCCACCTTGAAGGTAGATCCCGGTTCGATCTCATCGGCTACCGCATGATTCTTCGTTTCGTAATAGATGCCATCCCGTACACGAGCCATGTTGGTGATGGCTTTGATTTCGCCTGTTTTCACCTCCATCACAACGGCCGTACCCGATTCGGCATCAATCTCTTTCAGCTTATCTACCAACGATTTCTCCGTGATGTCTTGAATGTCAATGTCGATGGTGGTACGGATGTCCATGCCATCCACCGGTTCCACCTCGACTACATTGGTCCATGTTCCTCCCACACGTTGCTTCGAACCGATACCGGCTTCGCCTCGTAACAAGGAATCATATTGCAACTCCAGTCCATTCTTGCCCTTGGTGATACCATTCGCTTCGATTTCACCATACACGTCTCCAATCGTACGGGAGGCCAATGACCCAAAGGGTTTCTGACGTTGCACCATCTCTTTGACATAGAAACCGCTCCTGAAACGGCCCAGCCGGAGGAAGGGGAACTTACTGATCTCTTTGATGTCATAATAGGAGACCTTGCCGGGATAGATCGGATATTGGCGGCTTTGGCTGGCCAGTCCACGCAACAAGTAGGCCTTGTAGCCCGCTGGCGTCCGGTCCTTCAATTTGCGGGAAAGACAGATCGCCAAAGAGTCCAAACCGTTTCGTTTGCTCGATTTGAACGTGTCCAAGCTGTTGTACCGAGGTCCCGGCTTGGTGAAACAGTCCGCTTTGAAATCCATGTAGAGGTAATAGCGTGGAGCACTGGTAGCCATCAACTTGCCATCCGTCGAATAGATGTTTCCACGGGCGGGTGGAAGCACATTATTCTCCCGCTTCTGGCTTTCGGCCACCTTCTCCCATTTCTCCTTCTCGATGAAAGCGGTATTGAATGCCCTGAGCAGAATGGCTACCGCCACCAGGCAAAGCATAACCACGACCAAGAAGTAGCACATCAGGATCTTGTCGTTGGTAGGATTCTTTGTATGTTGTTCGTTTTCCGACATAACTTATTTATACAATTCGTATGGAGGCGTCTTGGCTGTCTCCAAATCAATACCTTGTTCTTCAATCAATAACTCAATCTGAGACTGTCGGCTGTGACCGGTCAGTTCCGATGAGATGGAGAGTGCTTCAAAACGCACATCACGCAACCGTTGTTGCAGACGATCGATCTCACGCAATTTTTGCAGACAAGTGTATCGGTTGCCGATGAAGAAAAACAGCAACAACACGATGAGGACGATCATACGTGTATGCTTGACGATGAAATCCTCTTTCAGGATGCCACCACCGAGTACATAAAGAATCGAGAATCGTTTTTCTCTCTTTTTGGTCTGTTTATGTTGTTGAACCTCTTCCATATCTTCTTTGAGTTGATACCCTATCTCACAGCCGTTCGGCAATACGTAATTTAGCACTTCGTGAACGAGGATTCCGTTCGATCTCTTCGTCAGACGGAACCATCACTTTATTGTTGATCAGTCGAAAGGCTACCGAACGGTTCCCGAAGAAATCCTGTTCAGCTTTTCCTTCGAAATTGCCTGTTTTCAAGAAGTTCTTGACCAATCGGTCTTCCAAGGAGTGATAGGTGATGACGACCAACCGCCCGCCCGGTTTCAACACCCGGGTAGTTTGTTGGAGCATCTCTTTCAAGGCTCTCATTTCATCGTTCACTTCGATGCGTAACGCCTGAAAAGCCTGAGCCAAGAATTTCTTTTCCTTGTCTTTCCCGACGAAGGGTTTCAAGATTTCTAACAGGTCAGGTATGGTTTCGATCGCTTGTGTTTGGCGCGCCTTCACAATGACAGCTGCCAATTTGCGTGCAGCCTTCAGTTCGCCATACAGGTAAAAAACATCCGACAACTGCTCTTCCGAATAGTTGTTCAGAATATCAGCTGCCGTTTGTCCGCCTCGTGTGTTCATGCGCATATCCAAGGCACCTTCGAAACGGAAGGAAAATCCACGTTCTTGATCATCAAAGTGATGGGAAGAGACCCCCAGATCGGCCAACAGCCCATCCACCTCTCCAACCACTCCATGATAGCGCATGAAATTGTAGAGGTAGCGGAAGTTGCTCCGGACAAACACGAACCGGGGATCATCAGGAATATTCTGTTCTGCATCGGCATCTTGATCGAAACCATACAAAGTGCCGTCTGTTCCCAAATTGCGTAAGATTCCTCTTGAATGTCCACCCCCTCCGAACGTGACATCTACATAAGTGCCGGAAGACTTGATTTGCAAGCCTTCCAGACTCTCATGGAGCATCACAGGCACGTGATAACAATCCTCTATTTTTGTTTCTACCTCTTTTCTTACCATAGTTAAACTATTCCTTTAAATAGGGCGTCTTAAACTATCTAATTTTTCAGCGTGTAAAGGTACATATTTCCCAATAGACCGACCAATTATTTATGCCACTATTTCGGAAAAAGTTATCAACAGGTCAGGCGGATTAGTATTTGAAACTGCCTCCTCCCAAAAACTCACGAAGCAAGGAGGTGCCGGGTAACGTTTTATCCGGAATGTAGTTGAAGTAGCGCAAGAAACGAAGCAGGCGATAGGCTTCGGCATGTGCCGGACTGCTTTCAGGAACTTCCGACAAGATGGGTTCGGCAAATTTGCGAAGGGCGGCCAGTTCGTACAACATGGCACTGTTGAACATCGCATCGGCATTCTCCTGATAGGGGAAAATCCATTGATCCTCGCCTCTTCGTACACTGGGCCATCGTCCGATCGTCTGTTCGGCCGAATAATTGCGGAACTGGTAATCACGAATAATTCGTCGGATCAGCCGATTGTCCGTCGTGGGGATCCAATTGTGGTTGTCCAGCGAGATGGAGGTGAGGACGGATACATATATCTTATATTTATAATGATCCTCAATGAAGGAGGTCAATTCGGGATTCAGCCCGTGAATGCCTTCGATGACGAGGATGGAGTGATCCTGCATTTTCAGTTTCTCGCCCCGGTAAATGCGTTTGCCCGTTTCAAAATGGAAGGTGGGCAGATCAATCTCTTCACCCGCCAGCAACCGCTTCAGGTCGTTGTTGAAATAGGGGAGATCCAAGGCATAAAGCGATTCGAAGTCATAGTCCCCCTCTTCATCCTTGGGGGTATCTTCGCGATTCAGGAAATAGTCGTCCAACGAGATACCGATCGGGTGTAACAGATTGGTGGCCAATTGGACCTGTAGCCGTTTGCAGAAGGTGGTCTTGCCGGAAGAGGAGGGGCCGGAGATCAAGACGATTCGGGTACCCTCTTCCTGGTATCGACGGGCTATCTCTTCGGCAATTTTTGCCACTTGTTTCTCTTGCATGGCCTCGGACACTTGGATGACCTCATTGGCATGTCCATGTTTGATGGCCTCGTTCAGGTCACCCACATTGTTCAGATTCAACGCATGTTGGAGCACCAAATGCTCACTGTAGGCATGAAACATCTTGTCTTGTCGGATCATGGGTGCCAATTCCGCCGGATTATTCCGTTGAGGCACACGCAACAGGATGCCATCCGCATAGGGTTGCAAGTCAAACAGATGAAGATAGCCGGTAGAGGGTGTCAGGCAACCATAGAAATAGTTGATGTAGCCATCCAGTTCATAGTAAGAGGTATAGAGCATACCGGCCGATTCGATCAGTTTGACCTTGTCCGGCATCCCATTCTTTTGAAAAAGCGCAATGGCTTCCGGTGTCCGTACCCGATGGAGCTGGAATGGCAGGTCGGCATCTATTAAAGCCTGCATCCGTTGTTTGATCTGCTCGATCAAGGCCGGATGGATGGGTTGGGCATGTTCGATGGTACAATAATACCCTTTCGATACCGGATGCTCCAGATGGAGAGAGGCATCCGGAAGGAGGTCGTGTACAGCCTTCGAAAACAGATGACAGAGCGACCGGACATAGGTCCGTTGGCCGGAATCGCGTGTGTAATCGATGTATTCGATTTCTTTCGGCTGCCAGCATGCATAGGTGAGCGACTCTGTCTTGTTGTTCACTTGCGCATTCATGGGGCGATGTTGCAAAGGGGCCCCCAACAGGTCGTAAATGCTTGTTAAAGTGCTACCGATGGGTACTTCTAACGAGACTCTGTTGTTTTTGCAAAAAATGGTTATCGAATCTGTCATATTATTTGATTTTTTATTCATACATTTGCTCCATAAAGTTACTAATAGTAATCGGATATGGTATCCACTTAACGTATTTTTTAGATGAACTATTCTTTTTTTGATTTTCTCCGGCTCATTGGATCGTTGGCCCTGTTCCTATACGGTATGAAAATCATGAGTGAAGGGTTGCAGAAGTTCGCAGGTGACAGTTTGCGAAAGATTTTGACTGCAATGACGACAAACAGGGTGACCGGTATGCTTACCGGTGTGTTAATAACTGCTCTAATCCAGTCTTCATCGGCTACTACTGTCATGGTGGTCAGCTTTGTGAATGCCGGACTGTTGACACTCTCCCAGTCAATTGGGGTGATTATGGGTGCGAACATCGGTACGACTGTAACCGCCTGGATTATCTCGGCTTTAGGGTTTAAGGTTGATATTGCAGCCTTTGCACTACCCCTACTGGCGATTGGTATCCCACTCTTCTTCTCCGGCAAAAGTTCCCGCAAGTCGGTCGGTGAATTTGTGTTCGGTTTCTCGTTCCTCTTCATGGGATTGCAAAATCTAAAAGCCAATGCGCCCGACTTGGGAGCCAATCCCGATATGTTGGCGTTTGTCCAGAATTATACGGACATGGGTTTCCTTTCCATCATTCTCTTCCTGTTCATTGGTGCCATATTGACCATGATTGTGCAGGCTTCTGCCGCAACAATGGCCATTACCTTGATTATGTGTGCGAATGGTTGGATCGATTACCATTTGGGGGTTGCCTTGGTGTTGGGTGAAAATATCGGTACGACCATTACTGCCAATTTGGCCGCTTTGACGGGTAATACACAAGCGCGAAGGGCGGCCTTGGCTCACTTGACCTTCAACGTGTTTGGTGTGATCTGGGTGCTGGTTCTGTTCTATCCCTTTACCAATGGAGTCTCTTGGTTTGTAGAGAACGTGATGCATGTGACGGATCCGGAACTGGCCGTCTCCTTCAAGCTGGCTGCTTTCCATACCGCATTCAACATCAGCAATACGTTTATCATGATCTGGTTTGTCCGCCTGATTGAAACAACGGTTTGCACCATCATTCCATCCAAGGCAGAAGACGAAGAATATCGCTTGCGCTTCATTACCGGTGGTATGTTGTCAACGGCTGAACTTTCGATTCTTCAGGCCCACAAGGAGATCTCCCTGTTTGCAGAACGCACTTCCCGTATGTTTGGTATGGTCAAGGAGATCTATTACGAGCAGAATGAGGATCAGTTCCTGAAGACCTACGGACGGATTGAGAAATATGAAAATATCAGTGACCGCATGGAGTTGGAGATCGCCAACTACTTGACCCAGGTTTCGGAAGGTCGTTTGAGTTCGGAAAGTAAGGAGGAGATTCGCGTCATGTTACGTGCTGTTTCTGAAATCGAAAGTATTGCCGACTCTTGTAACAATCTGGCTCGAAGCATCAAGCGTCGGAACGATGGCAAGTCATCCTTTACGGAAGACCAGAACCACCATGTGGATCACATGTTCGATCTGGTCAGTCGTGCCTTGGAGCGGATGAATTTTATCCTGACCAAGCAGACGCTCACTCACAACGATATCAATGTTTCCTATAATATCGAGAATGAAATCAACACCTATCGTAACCAGTTGAAGAGTCGCGACATCGAGGATATCAACAACAAGTTGTATTCGTATCAGGATGGTGTTTATTATATGAACGTGATTGGTGAATGTGAGAAAGTGGGCGACTATGTACTGAATGTGGTACAGGCCTTGATCGAAAAGAAGATCTGATCGGGAGCCTTTTCGGAGGCTCTCCCGCTTGCCTATAAAAAGAAGATATACTTACTTGACCGACGAAGTAGTACTGATCGGCTCCGGTAAGTATATCTTCTTTTATCGTTTCAGTAGAACTGCACTTCCGGTTTGAAGTGAAGCCGGGACATCAATCAAGCGTTGGTTGCTGCTCCCTCTAAACAGTAAAGACTCATCTCGAAGGGACTGGATGAAGGGACCGTCCACCAGTACATCCACGTAGGCGAGCAGCTCCTTGGGGGCAGGCTGCTGGATCAGTTGCTCGAAGGTAAATCCCGTATAACACCAAATGCTCTTGTTGCTTTGGGCCTTGATGGCTCGTGCCAACTCGGCAAATCCTTCCGGCTGGAACATCGGGTCACCACCCGAGAAGGTGACATCCGCAAAATCGTCTGCCAAGATAGGTGCCAGTATCTCTTCCGTTGACATCCACGTGCCGTTGTGTAGATCCCACGATTCCGGATTGTGACAACCGGGACACCGGTTCGGACAGCCGGCTGCATAAATGGAGGTCCGGAAGCCCGGACCATCCACGGTTGTATCTTCTACAATACGTAAAATCGAAATCATGTCGCTTCGTTAGTCGTGTGTGACACGATCATTCAGTTCAGCCAATTTGGCCTGATTCCAACGGTCGGTCGTGCCGACAAGGTAACCGGTAATCCGTTGCAACCGGTCGATATGGCTGCTGCCACACTTCGGGCACACCTCCAAATGAGCCTCTGCATTCTCGTACCCACAGTCCAGACAACGGTTGCGATTGTGGTTGACCGATCCGTAACCGATGTTGTATTTGTCCATCATATCCACCACACGCATGATCGCTTCCGGATTGTGGGTGGCATCACCATCCATCTCCACATAGAAGATGTGTCCACCTCGGGTCAGGTCGTGATAGGGAGCTTCGACCTCGGCCTTGTGTCGTGCACTACATTTATAATAGACGGGCACATGATTGGAGTTTGTGTAGTAGGTTCGGTCGGTTACACCCGGAATCAGACCGAACTGTTTCCGGTCACGTCGGGTGAAACGTCCCGACAATCCCTCGGCCGGAGTGGCCAGAATACTATAGTTGTGTTGATACTGTTCGGAGAACTGGTTGGCCCGATCGCGCATATAGGTGACGATCTTCAGACCCAATTGTTGCGAAGTCTCGCTTTCGCCATGATGCTTGCCTGTCAAAGCCACTAAACATTCGGCCAGTCCGATGAAACCGATGCCCAACGTACCTTGGTTGATGACACTCGCAATGGTGTCGTTCGATTTCAGCTTCTCACAACCGATCCAAAGAGAAGACATCAGCAAGGGGAACTGTTTGGCAAAGGCAGTCTTTTGGAATTCCAGACGTTCGTGCAGTTGACGGGCTGTCAGTTCCAGCATCTGATCCAGTTTGGAGAAGAAGAGGGCGATCCGATCTGCTTCATCCTTCACCTGCCGACATTCGATGGCCAAACGCACAATGTTGATGGTCGAGAAGGAGAGGTTGCCACGGCCGATGGAGGTCTTCTCGCCAAAACGGTTTTCGAAGACTCGTGTACGACAACCCATGGTGGCCACTTCGTACCGATAACGTTGGGGATCGTCTGCACGCCAATCCTCATGCTGGTTGAAGGTCGCATCCAGGTTCAGGAAGTTGGGGAAGAACCGACGGGCAGTCACCTGGCAAGCCAATTGATAGAGGTCGTAATTGCGGTCGGTCGGCAAATAGCTGACTCCACGCTTCTTCTTCCAGATCTGGATCGGGAAGATGGCAGTCTCGCCATTGCCTACTCCTCGATAGGTGCTCTTCAATAATTCACGAATGATGCAACGACCCTCGGCCGATGTGTCTGTACCATAATTGATAGAGCTGAAAACCACCTGATTGCCGCCACGGGAGTGGATTGTGTTCATGTTGTGGATGAAAGCCTCCATCGACTGATGTACACGGCTGACCGTCCGGTTGATGGCATGTTGGATGAAACGGACATCACCCGCCAACCCCTCCAAGGGGCGGTTGAGATAGTCCTCAATGGGAGCCTCGTAGAGATGTTTCAGATCCTGTCCGCTCAATTCTTCCAAGGTCTTGACCTCTTCGATGTAGCTTTTCCGGACGAAAGGAGCCAAATAGAAGTCGAAAGCCGGAATGGCCTGTCCGCCATGCATTTCATTTTGGGCTGTTTCCAATGAGATGCAACCCAAGATGCTGGCAGTCTCAATCCGCTTGGCCGGACGCGATTCGCCATGTCCAGCCGAGAAACCATGTTCCAGAATCCGGTCTAACGGATGTTGCACACAGGTGAGACTCTTGGTCGGATAGTAATCTTTGTCGTGGATATGCAGGTAGTTCTTGGCCACCGCTTCACGAACCGGTTCGCTCAACAGATAGTCATCGACGAAAGGTTTGGTCGTCTCGCTTGCAAACTTCATCATCATGCCGGCCGGAGTGTCTGCATTCATGTTTGCATTCTCGCGTGTGATGTCGTTCGATTTGATGTTGATGATCTCCAAAAACATATCGCGTGTCTTGGCCTTGCGAGCGATACTTCGCTGGTTGCGATAAGCAATGTATTTCTGGGCCACATCCTTCCGGCGGCTGTTCATCAATTCCAGTTCCACGGCATCCTGGATGTCTTCAACGGTCATTTGAGATTTGCCTCGGAAAGCGATGTGATCCGTGATGGAACGCACCAACTCCTTGTCCTCTCCACGGTCCGTATGCAACATGGCTTTGCGGATGGCAGTGGCGATTTTGTCCTCGTTGAATCCGACGATTCTTCCGTCTCTTTTAACGACTGTCTGTATCATAATGCTTTATCTATTTTCGGTTGTAAAAGTTGTTTTTTTAAGACGAGACAAAGGTATGTACTTTTGATATATGTTTCCCATTTTGGTAAACTTTTTGCGACTTAAAATTTGTCAAACTGTTTATTACCAATAAGATAATTTTTAAAATGGAAAACTTTTGCATTGTATCGAGAAAAAAGTTGTCCATTTTTGGAAAAGTGTTATGCGGTTTTTGAAGCCCCTGATCGGACCCGTTTTTTTTCTTGGCCGATCATGATGCAAGACGTTGGAATTATCTTTACTTTTGGTGAACTTTTAGGCGGATAGGTCCGTTAGTGTATAAACAGGAGATCGAACAGTTGATGAGAAAATGGATTCGTAGGATAGGTTGGATCGTTGCGATACCGGTTGTGTTACTACTGCTGGTTTCGCTGGCACTTTATATCCCTCCCATTCAGCGTTGGGTGGTACAGCAGGCTGTCACGATGGCCGAACAGCAGACCGGTATGCAGATCCGGATCGGTCAAATTCGGTTGAGTTTCCCCTTGGATCTGTCGGTCCGGCAGGTGGAGGTGGTGGATGTACCGGAGGCCGATTCGTTGGCCCAGGCGTCCGACACGTTGCTTCGTTGGGATGACTTGCGCATCCGCATTCAAGCCCTTCCTCTCTTCCGCAAACAGCTCTTGGTGGAGGCCATTGAACTGAAAGGGCTTCGGGCCGACACGGGCGACTGGCTGGAATCGGGCTGGCTCCAGGGAGAGGTGGGACGGCTGTATGCCCGTATAGATCGGGTCGATTTGTCGGCCGAACATGCCACCTTGAATCGGGTGGAACTGGCTGATGCCTCGTTGCGGTATGTATCGACCGCTCCCGACTTGGAAGAGGATACCACTACAACCGATGTGCCTTGGGTCATCGATTTGGAGCAATTGGCCCTCGATCGGGTCTCGGTCGAGTTGCTGATGCCGGCCGATTCCTTGCGGCTCCAGACCGAGGTGGGCAAGGCCCACCTGCAGGATGGACATATCGATTTGGGGCAGGCTGCCTACGGGATCGGTCGGTTGGAGTTGAGCCAATCGGCTTTTGCCTACGATCTGGATAACCAAGATCGGGCAGCTGGATTGGATGTCATACATGTGCGTTTGTCGCAATTGGAAACCCGCTTGTCGGATCTCTATTATAGTGAAGAGCGTCTCGCTGGATCGGTCGAACAATTGTCTTTGGCCGAAGCATCGGGTTTGCAGATCGAGTCGTTGACCGGTTCTGTCCGGGGAGACAGCCTCTTGCTCGAACTGCCCGACTGGCATTTGCGCATGCCCCATTCCGAGGCCCGTTGGCGTGCCCACATACCTTGGCAGCTGGTTGAAATCGGTTCCAAGACCCCTTTACAGGTGCAGATGGAGGCCTCTTTCGGCAAGGAGGATCTGTGGATCGCTTCGGGTCTGACTTTCGAGGAGTTTCGGAAAGCCTATCCAGAGCAGCCGTTGACCATGCGCTTGGCCCTCAACGGAAATGCCGCCCGCTTGGCGTTGGATACGATGCGGATGCACTGGCCCGGTGTGTTGGATCTGCAGGCCACCGGAACGGCCCGGATGATAACGGACTCCTTACAAAGAGGGGGAACCCTTACGGGAGGATTGCGTACCGATCGGATTCAGTTCTTCCTGGCTCTCTTGCCGGCTACCCTGCGGGAACGTTATGCGTTGCCCGACCATATGCAGGTAGAGGCTCAGGCCCACCTGCAAGGTGATTCGTGTCGGGCTGCTTTGCAACTGCAAGAGCAGGCCGGACGGGTGCAACTGGAGGGTGGTTACCGCTTCTCAACGGATGCGTATCAGCTGGCATTGGCCATTGATAGTTTGCAGCTGGACCATTTCATGCCCCACGATTCCCTTCGGTTGCTTTCGGCAACCCTTCACGCACACGGTAAAGGCTTCGACCCGATGGCTCCCGCCACAGAGGCGGTCGGCCAGTTGGCGATACCGATTCTCCAGTATGGTGACAACCAATTGTCGGCTCTTTCGGTGGAGCTGCACTTGCAGCAGCAGGTGCTTCAAGCCTCTCTTCGGGCGTTGGATCCGTTGATCCGGATGGATCTCTCCTTGGAGGCACAACTCCAGGAGAAGGATCTGAAAGCACAATTGAAGGCTGATGTGCAACAGGCCGATCTGTATGCCCTCCATGTCTTGGATCACCCCTTTGCAACCGCTTTCCAGTTGGTGGCCGATGCTGCCTCGGATGGGGATGAACAGTATCAGGCCAACCTCTCGTTGTCCGATTGGAACATCCGGACCGATCGAGGCAGTTTCCGTCCCAAGGACTTGATGCTAAAGGCCCATTCCAATGCCGATACGACCATATGTTCCTTCCAGGCTGGCGATCTGCTCCTCTCCTTTGCCGGAGATGCCTGCATCCACGAGCTGACCGATCAGCTGACCCAGGTATCGGACGAACTGCTGACCCAATTCCAACGCGACACCACCTTGAATTTTGAACAGTTGCGTCCGTTCTGGCCCCGGATGTCGTTGAACCTGCAGGCCGGACAGGACAATCCGATCTACAACTATTTGGCCAATTACTACATGGATTTCGAATCCTTCGTGTTGCAAGCCTCCACCTCACCCGAAGAGGGATTACGCATGGAATCGCTCCTGCTGGATTTGGCTGCCGACACCTTTGTGGTCGATACGATTCGTGCCTCCCTCCTGCAGGACAGCCTGGGACTGGCCTATCGCTTGCAAACCGTCAAGAATCGCTACCGGAAGCAAGAACCCTTCCGGGCCACGGTGGAGGGGCAGATTCGTCCCACCTCGTCCGATGCCTGTTTCCACTATCAGGATGGGGCAGGCAAGACCGGACTCCTCTTGGGGGTACGGGTAGATCGGTTGCGGCCCGGCTTCCGCTTCTCGCTTTTTCCGGAGCAACCCATCATTGCCTTCCGTCCCTTCTCTTTGAATCCGAACAATTATTTGGATGTGTATGATTGGAAATCCATTGCGGCCGATATGCGGCTGACGGGCGAACGGTATGCCTCTTTGTGGATCCATTCCGATTCCGAGGAGGAGGCCGCTTACGATCCGGTCCATGTCGAATTGAGTCAGATCGACCTCTCGATGCTCTCTAAGGGATTCGCCTATCTGCCGGATATGCAGGGGGTCTTGAATGCCACGTTGCAATATGCCCCGGCCGATTCTGGCTTCATGGTGGTGGCTGATACCCACATCGACAATCTGCTCTATGAGCAGAAACGGGTGGGCGAACTCTTCTTGAATGCGGTTTATTTGCCGTTGGAAGCCGGAAATCATCAGGTGGATGCCCACCTCTTCCGAGACCAGCAGGAGATCAGTACCTTGACAGCCCTATATCAAGCGGGCGAAACGAACGACTCCATTTCGGGAGCGATCTCGTTCCTGCACCTGCCGTTGGAGATGGCCGATCCCTTCATTCCGGACGATATGGCCCGGATGCAAGGCGATCTGGATGGCGAACTCACCATCCAGGGTCCGGCCACAGCTCCTGAGGCCAATGGCTATTTGCGTATGGACAGTGCAGCTGTCTATATAGGGGCGGTCGGATCCTCGTACCGCTTCGACAGCCAGCCGGTAACCGTCCGGAACAATCGGTTGCACTTCCATCAATATAAACTGTACGCCTACGGCAAGGAGCCGTTGGTCATGGAGGGAACGGTCGATTTTTCGGATCCGGCAAGGCTCTTGGCCGACCTGCAATTGGATGCCAACAACCTGCAGCTCTTCCAGGTGAAGCGAAATAGTGAGAGTCTGGTCTATGGCAAGATGTTCGTCAACCTTCGCTCCACGTTGAAGGGGCCGGTCGATGCCTTGACCATGCGAGGCGACCTGCAGGTGTTGGGCAATACGGATGTGACCTATGTGATGCAGGATTCCCCCTTGACCGTACAGGATCGGCTGTCTGAACTGGTGACCTTTACCTCCTTTGCCGATTCGGTCCGGCGGAAAATGCCTCGCAAGCCTCCCTTGCCTTTGGGCGGATTGGATATGTTGATGACCATCCGGGTCGATCCGGCTGTACGGGCCAATGTGGATCTCACACCCGACCAGTCGAGCCATGTCAATTTAGAGGGGGGTGGCGACCTGTCGTTCCAATACACACCCCAAGGTGACATGCTGCTCAACGGACGCTACACCTTGACGGGCGGTACCTTCAAGTATGCCATGCCGGTCATCCCCTTGAAAGCGTTCACCATCCAGTCGGGCAGTTATGTGCAATGGAATGGTCCGGTCCTGAATCCGGCCATCAGCCTGACCGCCACGGAACGGATGCGTGCCACGGTCAGTGGTGACGGGCAGTCGCCTCGATCGGTCAATTTTGATGTGGGCGTGCAGGTGAAGGATCATCTGGAGACACCCGCCTTGCAATTCATTCTGGAGGCTCCCGAAGACCAAAGCATGAGCGATGAGTTGAGTGCCAAGGGGGCGGAAGAACGAGGCAAGTTGGCTGTCAGCATGTTGGTGATCGGCATGTACCTGGGTAGCTCTTCCAACGGCAAGATGAATGTCAACATGGGCTCGGCCCTCAACAGCTTCCTGCAAAGCGAGATCAACAACATTGCCGGAAGTGCCTTGAAGAGTGTCGATCTCTCCATCGGTATGGACAGTTACGATGAGAATGGTGCTGAGGGAGGCGGTTCACGGACCGACTATTCGTTCCGTTTTGCCAAACGCTTCTACAACGACCGGATTCAGGTGGTGTTGGGAGGACGTATCTCCACGGGCGACCATATCAACAACGGACAGGCACAACCCTTCATCGACAATGTGTCTGTCGAGTATCGGTTGGACAACAGTGGCTCCCGCTATGTCAAGTTGTTCCACAACAAGAATTACGAGAGCCTGTTGGAGGGCGAGATCATCGAGACCGGTGCCGGTATTGTGTTGCGTCGGAAGATGCGCTATTTACGGGAATTGTTTAAATTCAAGAGTAGTCATGAAAAAGCGAAATAGCAGCTGTTTGTCAGCCTGTCGTTGGGTAGGAATCCTCCTGGCCTGGTGGGGACTGGTCTCCTGTTCCACGACCCGCCATCTGCCGGAAGGCGAAGTGCTCTATACCGGTATTCAGGAGATCGTCCTGGAGCAGGTCGATTCGTCCGAAGCCGGACAAGCCACCTTGGAAGAGGTGGAGGCCGCCTTGGCCTATCCGCCCAATAATGCCCTGTTGGGCAGTTCCAGTATGCGGATTCCCTTCCCGTGGGGATTGTGGATCTACAATGCCTTTGTCCATAAGGAGGGAAAGGTGGGCCAATGGATCTTCCATAAGCTGGCAGCCAAACCCGTATTGTTCAGTACGGTCAATCCGGAGGTGCGTGTGACCGTCGCCCAGAACCTGTTGCGCGAATATGGCTATTTCGATGCTGTCACCTCGTTCGATACGGTCCCGCATCCCAAAGATCCCCGGCAGGCGAAGGTGCGCTATCGGGTGGCCATGAACCATCCCTATCCGTTGGATTCCATCCGGTACATACGTTTCCGCCGGCAGGCCGATTCGATCATCGAGGCGCATCAGTCCCAGTCGTTGTTGCGCAAAGGGGATCTGTTCAATGTCGTCCAGCTGCAGGCCGAACGGGAGCGGATCTCCTCTCTCTTGCGAAACGAGGGCTATTACTATTTCCGTCCCGACTTTATCGTTTATCAGGCCGATACACTCCTGACTCCGGGCAAGGTGGCTTTGCGGGTGACGCCCAAGGAGAGCCTGCCACGGACTGCCTTGCGCTCCTATCGAATCGGACAGGTGTCTGTCTGGCTCCATGGCTATGAGAACGAGCCTCCTACCGATTCGTTGTTGTACAAAGATCTGATGATCCATTACGAGGGAAAATTGCGGATGCGTCCCGCTGTACTCTATCAACGGATCCACCATCATCCGGGTGACCGGTATGCACAACGGGCCCAAGAGGAGACCCAAAACGACCTGAGCCGGCTGAATACCTTCCGCTTTACCGAGATGCAATATGCTCCTCGCGACACCTCCCGACGACAGGATACGTTGGATGTGCGCATTCGGGCAGTCTATGATCTGCCCTTGGATGGCGAACTGGAGGTCAACATGACCATGAAGAGTAACGACCAGATGGGGCCCGGAGCCGCCTTTGGGGTGACCCGTCGGAACCTGTTCGGTGGGGGGGAGGCTCTCCAGGTCCAGTTGCGTGGGTCGTATGAATGGCAGACGGGTAATCGGATTGATGATGCCGGATCCAAAGTGAACAGCTATGAGTTGGGCATCAGCACTTCGTTGACGTTTCCGACCCTACTCTTCCCCAATTGGATCCATCGGGATGCCCAGTTACCGGCCAGCACCACCTTCCGCCTCTATGCCAACCAGATGAACCGGGCCCGCTTCTTCAAGCTGTTGGCCTTTGGTGGGGAATCCTCGTATGAGTTCCAACGGTCGGCTACCAGCCATTTCTCCGTCACGCCCTTCAAGCTCTCCTTCAACCTGTTGCAAAGTACGACAGCCGTCTTCGACAGCATCACGGATGTGAACAAGGCCTTGAAGAAGAGTTTGCAGAATCAGTTTGTTCCCTCGATGGGCTTCACCTATACCTACAACGATGCCTCTCTCACCTCCCGTCGTCATCACCGGTGGTGGCAAGTATCGGTTTCGCAAGCGGGTCTCTTGCTCAACAGCTTCTATGCCTTGGCGGGCAAGTCCTTCGGCAAAGAGGGCAAGAACTGGATGGGCAATCCCTTTGCCCAATTCATCAAGGGAACCTTGGAGGCCCGCTATGATTGGGCCGTGGGCGAGCAGTCCCATCTGGTAGGCCGGATGATGGCAGGTGCCATTTACAGTTACGGCAATGCCCGTACCTCTCCCTACAACGAGCAGTTCTATATCGGTGGAGCCAACAGCATCCGGGCCTTTACCATCCGGAGCATCGGTCCTGGACGTTATCGCAATGTGGATGAGCAGAATCCCTATGCCTACATCGACCGGACGGGTGACATCAAGTTCGAAGCCAACCTGGAGTATCGTTTCCCCATCCTGGGCGATTTGCATGCCGCCCTCTTTATGGACTGTGGCAACATCTGGCTCCTGAGAGGCGATGAGGAGCGTCCGGGCGGACAACTGAAATGGGGCCGTTTCTTCAAAGACCTGGCCTTGGGCACTGGAGCCGGTGTCCGTTATGTCCTGCCCTTCTTGGTGGTACGTGTGGATATGGGGATTGGTCTGCATCTGCCCTACGACACGGGCAAGAAGGGCTATTACAACCTGCCCTCCTTCAAAGATGGCTTAGGTCTCCATCTGGCTATCGGCTATCCATTCTGACAGTAAATGCAAAGTTACGGTTACGGGTTACGGATAAATCCTTCAATGAGGGATGTTTTTTAGTGAATAGATTCCCTTATTAAGGGATGTTTTCGGTAAATATATTCCCTCAATGAGGGAAATAAGCGTAACTCGTAACCGTAACTTTGCATTTAAATGTCATTCTTGCTTCTTAGAAGTAAATGAATCTATCAGGTAGATAATAGATATACTATAAATAGATAAATATAAATAGATAATTAATAGATATAGTATATATAATGTACGCGCACGCGCGCACCCGCACGCCCAAGGAAAAAAATGCAAAGTTACGGTTACGGTTACGCTTGGGCGTTCAACTTTTCCAAGGGATAGTATCCTATTTTCCCCTATGAAGCATTTTCATGGCTGGTTGCCTCAATAGTCACCTGTTCGAGCCATGACTGAAGGCAAAGGTCTGTCATCACTTATGACGACCGTTAGGTTTCACTTATGACAAATTACATGAAGTAAATCGTTCAACGTACCAGAAATCTCTGTACCTTTAGCCTCGTAAACAAAGAACAAAAAAGTGACAACGAAGATATGAAACACAACTTATTTTTGACGGTATGTTGCCTACTGCTTGCTTGGCAGGGTTGGGCACAAACACAGGAGATTCGGGTCTTCTCCCATCGGGGTGGCCGAATGGAACATGATGAGAATACCTTGATGGCATTTCAAGCCAGCACGGAAGCGGGTTACCGAGGGTTTGAGACCGATGTGCGTATGACGAAGGATGGCGAGTTGGTGATCATGCACGATGCCTCTTTGGAACGTACGACCAACGGTACGGGTCTTGTGGAGGAGCGTACAGCTGCTGAACTCCGGCAGTTAAAGACGAAACAGGGGAATCCGATTCTGTTTTTGGATGAGCTGTTGGCGTTCTTGCAAGACAAAGAGGGGCTCTATGTCGAGTTTGAGATGAAGACAGATCCCAAACTGTATCCGGAAGAACGGCTCCATGCGTATTGCGAGAAATTGTACCATGCGGTCATGAAGCATCGTCCGGAAAAGGCTGATTATCTGTTTACCTCTTCTGATTATCGAGGATTGCGCTACCTGCAATCGTATCATCCGGATGCCGACCTGTTGCTGATCGTCAGCCGCCCCTGTAATGATGAAACAATCACCTTGTGCAAAACATTAGGCATTAAACGGTTAGGAGCTACCATGAACGGAACCAGCCGGGAAGCTGTACAGAAGGCTCATCAAGAGGGCTTGATCGTCAGTCTATGGCCAGGCCACTCGGAACATGACTTCATGTTGGGGGCTTATCTCGGATGCGACTATATGTGCACGGACGTCCCCATCGCGCTCAAGCAATGGATTGCCGAACATGCTCCTTGGCTCCGGGTCACCTATTGACAAGCGTAACCCGTAACCGTAACTCGTGTTTTGATTTTCGGTTTCTGACTATACCTCCTCCATGCGTACCAGTTCCCAACCGACGAATTGGAGGATGATCTTGTGTAGTTGGGTACCTTGCCGTAAGGCCTCTACCCGAGGAGCAGCAGCATACCGGTTGATCTGTTCGACTGCCTGTTGCCATTGCTCTTCGCCCTTCTCGGCATACAGCTTCTTCGGCAGGTATTTCAATTCCAGGATATAGCTATGCTTGGACTGATAGTGTGTCAGGTTCGGCAACAGGAAGAAGTCACAGAAGCCATGGGCTATTTCCAGTTCCGGGGCTACCAGATAGTAGTCGTTCAGACTCAGGTAGGCTATGAAAAAGCCTTGAATGTTCCTTTCCCCCTCAATAGCATCCCGAACGGATGACTGCTGTTTGTAGGCATCGGCCATGTATTGGAGAGCATCCCGCCACAGACCATCGTAAGCCATGTCATAGTAGTAGTTTGTCAACATGGAAATCTGAATGGCATGAGCTCCTTGGTAATTCTCCAGCAAATAGGCATAATACTGCTGGCGTACATTGTTGTTCGGTATGCCCAAGACTAGTTTGGATCCTCGGGTATCTTGGATCGTCAACATGCCGTAATAGAACAACAGGCTTGGGAAGATCTCCGGTTTGGCAATGTCCGTTGCCGGGAAGGAGGTGTAGAGATCAACCACGATCTTTCCCTCTTCGGCCACTTGCATGATCACCCCTTTCCGATTCCCATCAAGTTTATCCAACTGCAACAATTTCTTCATCTTGTTGTAGTCCGTCTTGGTGTTCGGATCCAGCATCTGTTGCGGGGAACGACCCAAATTGATGTAGTGCTGCAAATAATAGAGCACCATGTCACAATTGAATACACGGACATCACTCGAAAGGCACTCCTGGGCAAAACAGTAGTTGTCGTACCATGGTTTCATCTCCGTGATCATCGCCTCCACATCGGCCGTGGCAGGAAGCTTACCTACCTCCTTATAATAGGTAAACATCCTCCGTACATCCTCTGTGCTGAATCCCAACATTTTGTCGAACAGTGGATTCGTCGAGATATGCCAGCCGATGTTATAACCGCTCGTCAGATCGTCCAACGTGACCGGACTCACACCTGTCATGAAGATCCGCTCGAACATGCCCTTGAAGAGCTTGAAGAAATCGCGATAGAAGCCGCTGGCATGTGTGATGGCACGATAGACCGCTTCACCTTGCTCATTCAACACAATGTTGGTGAAGTTGTCATATTCATCGATGATCAAATAAAGGGGAATGCGTAATCGCTTGGCTGCATCATTTATTTTGTTGCATTTATCTACGGCACTGGTTGACTGAAGTATGGCTTGCACCAGCTCTTTCGGGTAATCAGTTTCATAGCGATAGACAAAATCATTTAGGCGATTACAACAATAGGCATTGAAATTTTCTTCCAACCGTTCCATGTTACCACCTGCCCGGGAGAAATCCAAATATAGCACCTGATAACGGTTCTTCAAGCGGGTAGGATGCTGACCGATCCAGAGGTCGCCAAACAGGTTGTCGAACTCTTCTGCCATCGCTTTGTCATAGTAAGTCTGCATCATGCTGATGAACAGACTCTTTCCGAAACGACGGGGACGGATGAAGAATAAGTTGCAAGGTTGTGACTCCAAAAGGGGCAAATACATCGTCTTATCAACATAATACAAATGATCCTCTCGAACCGACAAAAAGTCGCTCACGCCATACGGCACCTGTTTGATCTCTTCTGCATCCATACGATTTGCTTGAGTATTGAAGATTATAGCCACAAAAGTAATAAAAATAGCGTAACCCGTAACCGTAACTATACATTGATTTTGTGTTTCTATAGAAAAGATTGGGCCATCGACAGCATCATCAATGCGATCAAGATGTTGAAAGGGGTTTCATCTGCCAAGATGAAAAAAACACCATTCCTCTCTCATGTAAGGCCATTTCTGCTGCCATGAAAGGAGTTGTCTCATACACATTGGTTTACGAGCCCATTTTGAAAGGGCCACGTCTTGGCTATTTTGCTACCACGCGTGGTAGCAATTGTTCCTACGTGTAGTAGCACATTTTTCCTCCTCCCCTCGGGCTTTTTTTTAGTGCCCATACCAACAAAAACAACGAAAATGTATAAAGTGGTAATTAAAGATAAACCAATCATCAGTACTGTCGTTGATCTGATCATCAAGAACGGAATTGGAGTAACGGCTCTGTCTGCAAAACGTGTTGACATTTGTGAGGAGATTGGTAAAACATTTAAGCAATTGAATGGTGAACCTTGGAAAAATAGTGAAGAACGTAACTATATTTCTCAACTATAAACATAAGAGTACTTTCGAAAAAGTATTGAAACGATCTGGAAATAACCGGAATCTGTTCTTGCAAACGCTCTCTTTGGAAACAGGCTGGAATACGAAAGGGTCTCAGTCGCGGAAATCATTAGAAAAGCATTTCTCCGAAAGGAATGGACAATTAACTTTGTATGCTGAACAATAGGGACACGGGCAAAACAATGAATGAAGTATGAATGAGAAATTATATATCACAACAGATACAGGTGAACGTGTTGAGGCGATGGCTCCGGTAATCATCTCAGCCAGCCGGTCAACTGATATACCAGCCTTTTATGCCAAGTGGTTTTTTAACCGCTTGGCTAAAGGTTATTGTGTTTGGGTGAATCCGTTCAATCAAAAGAGAGTATATGTCTCTTTTGCTCGTTGCAAGGCCATTGTGTTTTGGACCAAGAATCCCGGGCCAATTCTGCCCTACCTAACTGAATTGGATCGAAGAGGTATTCATTATTATTTTCAAGTGACATTAAATGATTATGTCAAGGAGGGGTTTGAGCCGAATGTGCCTTCTGTCGAATCCCGGATAGCTACTTTTCAATCACTATCCAAGCTCATCGGGCATGAAAAGGTTATTTGGCGGTTTGATCCACTGATTATGACTCCCCAGATCACCCCTCGCATGTTACTTTCAAAAATCTGGAAAATCGGAAATCAATTGAAAGGATATACGGATAAATTAGTGTTTAGCTTCGTGGATGTACAAGCCTATCGTAAAGTGCAAAACAATCTGATTAAAGAAACCGGTTGCTTTACGAAAGATAATGTTGGTTTGGCTGAGTTGAGTCGTGATCAAAGGCTGGAAGTGGTTGAAGGTTTATGCAAATTGAGGGAGATCTGGAAGAAGGATGGTTGGAATATGTCGTTGGCTACTTGTGCAGAGGAGGTAGATTTAGACCAGTATGGTATCGAACACAATCGTTGCATTGATGGGGAACTGATGAAGCGTCTGTTTGCGGATGATGAGGATTTTGTCTATTATCTGAATACTGGTTATTTGCCGGAACGGGATCTTTTCGGTCAACTTATTCCTCGTCGAGTTAAAGATACCAGCGGGTTGAAGGATAAAGGACAACGAAAAATCTGTGGTTGTATGGTGAGTAAGGATATTGGTATGTATAATACTTGTCGCCATTTATGTGTCTATTGTTATGCGAATACCAGTAAAGAATTGGTATTGAAGAATCAATTTCATCATTCCGAGGATAGTGAGAGTTTGATGGAATAATCAACTATGATAAATACAGCAGTTTCGCCTACAGACCGATCAGTGAAGCGTAACCCGTAACCGTAACTTGCGTTTTTAATAGCATTCAACTGGGTAGAGGGGAAGAGGGGGAAACATCCAAAAAAACTACGAATCATCGAAAAAGTGTGGGATTTAACAATTGGTATCATCGAAAAAGTGTAGGTTTTAATAATTAGTATCATCGAAAAAGTGTATATTCGCAGGTGAAAGACAAATATTTTCGGTATGAATAGGCAGATATACAATGAGTTGAAGCGATGGAAGACGAGTCAGGATCGTAAGCCTCTCGTGCTTTTGGGGGCAAGACAGGTCGGCAAGACCTGGATCATGCGATATTTTGGTGCTCAAGAGTATGAAAGTGTGGCCTACATCAACTGTGATGATGAACCTAGGGCCAAGGAACTATTTACACCGGATTATGATATGGATCGAATCTTATTGTCCATTCAAGTGATCACAGGTGTGAAGGTTTTTCCTGGCAAGACCTTAGTCATCCTCGATGAGATCCAAGAGCTGGAGCGAGGACTTCACTCCTTGAAATATTTTTACGAGAAATCTCCTCAATATCATGTAATGGTTGCCGGATCGTTACTTGGCATTACATTGGGACGTGGCGAATCCTTTCCGGTAGGCAAAGTCGATATGCTCCACATGTATCCCATGAACTTCTCCGAATTTTTGGATGCAATGGGCAAAACAGAATTGATTACTCTCATCCATTCCAAAGAATGGCAGGTTATCGAATTGATGAGAGATAAGTTTGAGTATCTTCTTCGACAATACTATTATGTAGGAGGAATGCCGAAAGTCGTTTCAAAATATGTCAGCAATGGTGACTTGGCTGAAGTGAGGAAAGAACAAATGGCCATCGTTGATGCCTACCGACGCGACATCTCCAAGCATACGACCAATCGGGAGTCCATGAGAATCGCTCAGGTATTGGATTCATTACCCTCGCAATTGGCTCGGGAAAACAAGAAGTTTGTTTATGGGGCCGTCCGGAAAGGGGCCCGGGCCGCAGACTTTGAACTGGCCATACAATGGCTTGTGGATGCAGGTATAGTACTTCGCGTCCATCGAATCAGTGAAGCCCGTATGCCATTGAAGTTCTACGAGCAATTGGAATCTTTCAAACTTTTCCTGCTGGATTGCGGCCTGCTTGCCTGCATGGCCGATACGGCTGCCGACCAGATGTTGGTCGATAACAAGGTATTCATTGAATTCAAAGGAGCTTTTACCGAGCAGTACGTTGCACAGGAATTGTTTTCCATGGGTATTAAGCCCTATTACTGGAGCAATGACCGTACACCGGCCGAGATAGACTTTGTCGTACAGCAGGATGGGAAGGCGATACCCATCGAGGTCAAAGCCTCTACGAATGTACGATCCAAATCGTTGGCCCAATTCATCAAGGACAACGAGGGATTGAAAGGTTTGCGTCTCTCCCTCTGCTCCTATATCGACCAGTCATGGATGGAGAATGTACCGCTTTATGCGTTGGAAGGATGGATGAGCAGGTAAACATATCTCTTGGCTTTATCTATTACAAGCGTAACCCGTAACCGTAACTCGCGTTTTTAAAGCCGATAATTTGTGGATGTGCTCGATTCTTGCTCGGTAAGTCGAAAAAAAATGGGGTTACCGAGCAAGAATCGTGAGGTTTTGCTTACTTTTGTAGAAACATAAATGATTGTAGTATGAGTAATTTTTGATGTATTTGCTCAATTACGTGAATATCTTGCATCCATTTGTAGAATAACAGTTTGACTATGTATCGAACGATTGGGTATATGATCGTCTGCTTGAGCTGGATGGGCGTTTCTCCGGTAGCAGCACAGGAGGGTGAGCCGGTTCGGCAGGAACAGGGTTGGCTGGCTCGTTGGCAGGCGGGCGAAGAGGTGAGTGAGTCGATGGTGGCCCAGGTGGGTGTGGAGCATTGCTTTACGAGCGGGCCGATTACGGAAGAACTCTTCCAACGCATGCAGGGACGCTCTTACAAGGCTGATTGTATCGTTCCCCGGGAGGAGTTGCGCTACTTGCAGGTGTTGCATCGCGATGCGACAGGAGCCATCCGGTTGGGCGAGTTGGTATGTAACTGGGCGATAGCGGATGATCTGCTCCACATCTTTCGGCAGTTGTACGAAGCCTCCTATCCGATCGAACGGATGGTGTTGATTGACGATTATGAGGCGGATGACGAGCGTTCGATGGAGGCAAACAACAGTTCGGCTTTCAACTTCCGGTTCATTGCCGGAACCCAAAAACTCTCCCGTCATAGTAAGGGTATGGCGGTCGATATCAATCCGCTCTACAATCCCTACGTGAAGAAGCGTCCGGATGGATCGCTCCATGTGAGTCCCGCAACGGGTCGTCGGTATGCCGACCGCTCTGCCTCTTTGGCGTATATGATTCAAGCGGATGACCTTTGTTGCCGTCTCTTCAAGGAGCATGGCTTTCGATGGGGAGGCGATTGGAACAGCCTGAAGGACTATCAACACTTCGAGAAACCATAAAGGAATACGAATGAGGCACTTGGTCAGGTTGTTCAAACCGATTATGTTGGGCAACGGTTGGGCAAATGAGGAAATAGAAAAAGCGTAAACAGTTATAATACAACTATCTACGCTTTTGCGAAGTGATCCGGGTGGGATTCAAACCCACGACCTTCAGAACCGGAATCTGACGCTCTATTCAGCTAAGCTACCGAACCAAATGATGGTGCAAAAGTAAACATTATCTTTTAGAGTTGCAAACTTTGATGGAAAAAATAATCTATCTTTGTCCCCCGATAAACAGAAACAGATACAAACACAAAGCAATAAACATATATGAGCTATTTAATTAAACCGGCTGGATATAAGGCTCTTCTGAACTTGCCCCAGACAGAAATGGGTATCAAGAAGATCAAGGACTTTTTCCAGCAGAACCTGTCTTCTGAGTTGCGTCTCCGGCGTGTGACCGCACCTCTGTTCGTGCTCAAAGGTATGGGTATCAATGATGACCTGAACGGGACGGAACGGGCCGTTACCTTTCCGATCAAGGATTTGGGAGATGCCAAGGCTGAGATTGTCCATTCGTTGGCCAAGTGGAAACGGTTGACGTTGGCCGACTATCAGATCGAGCCGGGCTATGGTATCTATACGGATATGAATGCCATCCGTAGCGATGAGGAGTTGGGCAACCTGCACTCGTTGTATGTCGATCAGTGGGACTGGGAGCGCGTGATGCTGCCGGAAGAGCGGAATGTCGAGTTCTTGAAAGAGATTGTCCGACGCATTTATGCCGCTATGGTCCGGACGGAATATCTGGTCTATGAGATGTTCCCCATCATTCGTCCGACACTGCCGGCACAGATCCATTTCATCCATGCCGATGACCTGTTGAAGCAGTATCCCAACTTGACACCGAAACAACGGGAGGATGCCGTCACACGTACCTATGGTGCTGTCTTTATCATCGGTATCGGTTGTCCGTTGAGCAATGGCGAACGACACGACGGCCGTGCACCGGACTATGACGACTGGAGTACGGTGGCCGAGAATGGACAGATGGGACTCAATGGCGACCTGTTGGTGTGGGATCATGTGTTGGATCGGGCGGTCGAACTCTCTTCGATGGGTATTCGTGTCGATCGGGAGGCCCTGTTGCGCCAGTTGCGTTTGGCCCATGCCGAGGATCGTGCGCAACTCTATTTCCACCAGCGGTTGCTGAATGGCGAACTGCCCCAGAGTATCGGTGGCGGTATTGGTCAGAGCCGTCTCTGTCTGTTTTACTTGCGCAAGGCACACATTGGCGAGATCCAGGCCAGCATTTGGCCGGAGGAGATGCGTCGGGAGGCCCGCGAGGCAGGTATGTGGCTTATTTGATGAATCATCATCGTAATCTTATAAATTGAATCAGATATGGACGTGAAGATGGAACCCAGCTGGAAAGAGCGGCTGAAAGAGGAGTTCGACAAACCCTATTTCGAAGAGTTGATCACCTTTGTGCGGGAGGAATACCGCACGCATACGGTCTATCCACCGGGACCGCTCATCTTCAATGCCTTTGCCCATTGTCCGTTTGACCGGGTGAAAGTGGTGATCTTGGGACAGGATCCCTACCACGAGCCCGGTCAGGCGCACGGGCTCTGCTTCTCTGTACAGGACGGCACGCCTTTTCCACCCTCACTGGTCAACATTTTCAAGGAGATACAGAACGAATTGGAGACGCCCATACCTGTGAGCGGTAACTTGCAACGGTGGGCTGACCAAGGGGTCTTGCTGCTCAATGCGACCTTGACGGTCCGGGCACATCAGGCCGGTTCGCACCAGAAGAGGGGTTGGGAGACCTTCACGGATGCCGTTATCCGTTGTCTGGCGGAGGAGCGTTCGCACATTGTCTATCTGTTGTGGGGATCGTTTGCCCAAAAGAAAGGGGAGGTGATCGATGCAAGCCGTAACTTGGTGTTGAAATCGGCCCATCCCTCTCCACTCTCTGCCTACCGGGGCTTCTTCGGGAATGGTCATTTCAGTCAGGCCAATGATTACTTGATGACGACCGGACAGACGCCCATCGAATGGTGACGATCAATACCAGGTCTGTCCGTCACGGTAGTTGTTGCGCTTGTCATACTTCAGATCCTTCAGCAGGGAGGAGCTGACGGCAACCGTAAACGAATAGGATTTGTAGGGGCCTACGGGTACGACACTACCGGTCAGCTGCCAGCAGTGCATGTTGCGGGTGAAGCTGCAGGTCATGTAGGAGATCTTCTTCATGTCGAAGTCGTAGGTCGCATTGAAGTTCATCCGCCAGTTCTTGGTCGGTTGCAGACTGCCGTTGAAACTGAGCGAATTGGTTACCTTATATTTATACTCTTTTTTTTCCGGATCGAATTTGCCATAACCCAGGCGCATACTGTAGCTGAAGGAGAGGCTCCAGGGTACAGAGGTGACCATATAGCCATCGGCATCATATTCGCCTTGCTCCTTCTTCTGTCCCAACAGGCGACTGCCTGATTTGGAGGTACTGTTGTCCTCTTCCTCCTCATCCTCCTCTTTCCGTCCCTGATCTGGCTTTTCGGGCTTTACGTTCTTCTCTTCTGCACCCCCGAACCACTTCTTGAAGGTTTCGTTGCTGAAGGTATAGGAGAAGCTGGTACCGGTCGAACGCAACCGTCCGAATCCCTTGCCTGCTTGCCAACGGGTCACATTCTTGCGGACCGGATTGCCGTTGGCATCCACATCGTAGGTGTAGGTATCGAAGATACAGTTCAGGTTCAACGTGTAGCTCTTGGAGAGTTTCAGACGCATGCCCATGTTCAGGTCGCTCCATTTGAAGGAGTCGGCCGCCATGTTGTAGCTCATCGAGAGGGAGAACTTGTCGATGAGGCTGATCTTCTTGAATCCGGTCGAGTCCTTGTCCGAGCGAATCTTCATCTCGATGTTGTTGTCGATGCTGAAATTGACGCTTCCTGCCTTGCCCTGTCCCGGTACCCCATAGGTGTTGTGGGAGAAGGGAGAATAGGTGTAATGTATGTTACGTCCGTAGGCATCAACATAATCGAACTCATCGTAATAGCCAAAACGGGACGATCCGAAGTCTGGCTGTCCGCTCAGGCTGATGGAGGGCTCGAAACGGTGGCGGATCATCTCCACTTTGTTGCCCAAGAAGGGAAGCGGCTTGAAGAATCCGTAGAGGGTCGTTGAGGCGGCAATCGAAGCACTATAGTCGTAGATCCGGTAGAATCCGTAGGTGGTGTCTTTCGGCACGATCCGTCCCAACTCTTCGTCATACTGTTGCGTGATCTTGTTGGTGTACCAACGCTCCTTGTAGCTGACCGATGGAGAGATGTTCAGATACTTGAAGAGGGTGAAGGTGGCACTGACCGGAATGGAGTGCTGCATGGCATTGCGCCAGTCCCGGATCAAGTTGGACTTGAACAAGAGGTTCTCCTTCGTGCTGATGCGGTTGGTCAATGTACCGGAATAGCTCATCGACACCTTCTCGTACCAACGCTCCTTGCCGATCCGCTTTTTCCGTTTGAAGGGATAGATACGGCTCATGGTGATGGTCATGTCCGGGAGGGTGACTGAGATGGAGGAGTCGCGCGTCACTTGATTGACGTTCATCGTACCCGAGATGGTAAAGGGGCTGTTGGGGAATCGTTTGGTGATGTTCACACTGGATCCCTTGGTGTTGCTGTTGACATCTCCATTGTAGAGACTTTGCGTATTGTTCCGGTCGTAACTGCTGGTCGAGAAGTTGACACTGGCCGAGAAGGAGAGGAAGGGGTTGGCTTTCGCATCCTGGGTGTGTGTCCATTGCAGCTTGAAGTCTTTCGACTTACTATAGTCGGGCAATCCTTTGTCTCCCAATTTGGTCACCAAATAGGAGGCATTGAAACTGCCGTTGTACTTGTACCGTTTCTTGTAGTTCGAACGTGCAGCCAGTCCCCAGGAGCCTTTCGTGTAGATCTCTCCGGTGACGGCCAGGTCCATGTAGTCGCTCAACGCAAAGTAATAGCCTCCATCCCGCAAGAAGAATCCACGGGTGCTCTCGTCTCCGAAGGTCGGAAACAGGATACCCGAAGAATAGGTGCTGGAGAAGGGGAAGAAACAGAAGGGGAGTCCCAAGGGGTAGAGCGGTACATCTTCCAATACCAGATAGACCGGACCCGTGACAATGTTCTTTTTCGGGCGGACCTTGGCCTTCGTCATCTGGATGTAGAAGTGCGGATGTTCATGCTCGTCGCAGGTGGTATAACGCCCGCCGACCATGTTCATGGCATCATCCTCCATCTTCTTGGTGCGTCCGGCCGTGACATACCCTTCGCCCTGTTGGGTGATGACATTGTTGATAAATCCCTTTTTGGATTTGAAGTTGTAGCGCATCAGCTTCGCCTCATACTCCTGATCGCCATCCTTAAAGAGCGGATACCCGAATTCGCTTCCTACCGAGTCCAGTCCGAATTTGGCAAAGACAATGCTGCTGTCCATGTTCATTTCGATGTTCTCGGCCTGCAGTTCGATCTGTTGGTACTTCACGCTTCCGTCGCCAAACAGGTAGGCCCAGTTGCCGGCTGTCATCACGATGGAGTCGGCCGCTTGATAACTGACAGGGGCATCCAACGCCTGTTTCCGTTGCAACGAGTCGGTAGCCAGCGTGTCCGGCATAGCTGTACGTACAGAGTCGGCAGCCAGTTTGAGACCCTCCTCTGCAGATGTAAGCTCCTGCGCACAAACCAGTTGTCCACCCACTGCACAACTTGACAGAATTATCAGGATTTTGTTTGATATCAACCTCATGTCTATTTTACCCAACGGTTACAGCCGACAAATGTATAATAAATAAGTGAGCCGACTGGCTTTTATTCCCCTAAAAAGAGTTTACACCAGATGTCGAACTGGCGAATCGTCTCCTCGCCATATTTGGAAAGGCTCTTCTTGACCTTCTCGATCGGCTTCTCCCGATCCAATTTGGTCTTGCTGAAAAACTTGTCGGCAAAACAGATCAGCTGCTCCTCCAGACTGACCGGACGGAAGTCCTGATGCGGCAAAGGAAGCTGCTGTTCCTCAATCATCTGGAGTGACAGGCCGGTGCCCGTATGACGCTCACAGACCAGGGCATGGCGGGGGAATCCTTCGGCCCGCATCAACTCGGCTCCCAAATAGCCGTGGCAGATGTAGGGGGCATCGCCATAGCAACCGATGGTGGGGGCGTTGCATTTGAACACCCCTATGTCGTGCAACAGGGCCGCCTCTTCTACAAAGGTGAGATCTAACTGCATCTCCGGGTGCATCCGGGCAATCGCCAGGGCTTTGTCTGCAACACTCCGGCTGTGGTTGACCAAAATGCGGTAACCCGTTGAGTCTGCCGGATAATATTTCTCGATCAGTAATAATGGATTCATGATGCAAAATTCTAAAACGGCACAAAGGTAGCTATTTAAGTGTAGAATAACTGTAAAAAGGCAAGGCATTTGTTAAAATGGATGGCAAATCTGATAGTAGTTCGGGGGAAATACATTACTTTTGCTGCATCTATTGATAACGTATATATGGAACTATCATCACTGACTGCAATATCGCCTGTTGACGGGCGTTACAGAAATAAGGCTGAGAATTTGGCAGCTTATTTTTCAGAATACGCACTTATCAAATATCGGGTACGTGTGGAGATCGAGTACTTCATCACGCTTTCTGAATATTTGCCTCAATTGCATGAGCTGGACACTCCTGAGGTAAAGACATGGCTTCGGAACGTCTATCTGGATTTTACCGAAGCAGATGCTTTGCGTGTAAAGGAAATTGAGAGTGTGACGAATCATGACGTGAAGGCTGTTGAGTACTTCATCAAGGAAAAAACAGATCATTTTTTGGCTGAAAAGTATCACGAGTTTATCCATTTCGGTCTGACCTCACAGGACATCAACAACACCTCTGTCCCCTTGTCGTTGAAAGAGGCGATGGCTGAGGTCTATTTCCCGGCCTTGCAACAGGTCATCGACACGTTGAAGGGTTATGCCGAGGCTTGGATGAATGTCCCGATGTTGGCCAAAACCCACGGACAGCCTGCCTCTCCGACCCGTTTGGGCAAAGAGATCATGGTGTTTGTCTATCGTCTGGAACAGCAGGTGGCTCTGCTCAAGGCTGTACCGGTATCTGCCAAGTTCGGTGGAGCAACGGGCAATTATAACGCACATCATGTGGCCTATCCGGAACAGGATTGGAAGGCCTTCGGTAACCACTTTGTCAACGATGTGTTGGGCTTGAAGCGGGAGGAATGGACGACCCAAATCTCCAACTATGACAATCTGGCTGCTATCTTTGATGGTATGAAACGGATCAATACGATTCTGATCGACCTGAACCGTGACTTCTGGCAGTATATTTCGATGGAATATTTCAAGCAGAAGATCAAAGCGGGAGAGGTAGGTTCATCAGCCATGCCGCACAAGGTGAATCCGATCGATTTCGAAAATGCAGAGGGCAACTTGGGCTTGGCCAATGCGATCTTGGAGCATCTGTCGGGCAAATTGCCGATCTCTCGTCTGCAACGGGACTTGACAGATTCGACGGTATTGCGTAACGTGGGTGTACCAATGGCGCACGAGGAGATTGCCTTCAAGAGCCTGCTCAAGGGATTGGGCAAGCTGTTGCTGAATGAAGAGGCATTGCGTCGTGACCTGGACCACTGTTGGGCAGTCGTTGCGGAAGGTATTCAGACCATCTTGCGTCGGGAGGGCTATCCGAAACCCTACGAAGCATTGAAGGCTCTGACACGTACCAACCAGAGCATTACCGAAGAGTCGATCCACGCATTTATCGAGACATTGCAGGTCAGTGAATCAGTCAAACAGGAATTGCGGGCTATCACTCCGCACAATTATACAGGAATTTAACGTGTTAATTATTAGGTAACCGTGAGGTTGTCGTTTTATTAATAACTAATTTAGACACAAAATGAGTACAGAAGAAAAAGATGAATCTCAGATGCGTCCTCAGAAGGTAGCATCAGCAGGTATCAGACGGGAAAACACAGACTTGGAAGGTGAAAGAAGACCTTACAATCAAGGTTATAACAGACCTGATGGTGGAAATTATGAACGCAGGCCTTACGCGCGTGTGAGTCCTGATAATCGTGGTTCATACAGATCGTATGGGGATAATCCGAATCGCCCGGCCTATAGCAGTCGTGAAGGTGGCTATAGCAATCGTGAGGGTGGTTACGGCAACAATCGTCCCTCGTATGGTAACAATCGTGGCGGTTATCGCGCACCGAGCCGTGAAGGTGGTTATGGCAGTCGTGAGGGTGGTTATGGCAATAACCGGCCTTCGTATGGTAACCGTCCGAACTATGGGAATAACGAACAACGTTCTTACGGCCGTCCCGCTCGCCCCTCTTATTACGAGGAGAGACCGACACGTTCGTACCAACGTGATGACATGGGACCAGGTGAAGGCGAAGTAAAGAAAAAGAGACCACGTGTAGGGGATGCGCACATGAATTCGGGTTATGATCGTCCGGCTCCGCGTCCTTCGTATGGCAACAATCGTGGGGGTGGTTATGGCAATGCCAACAACAACCGTCGTCCGGCCAATAACCGTGGTAACAACAACCGTCGTCAGAACAATGGTGGTTCTTACAATCCGAATGCCAAGTACAACTTCCAGAAGCAGTTGAAGTATAAGGAGGTACTGGCTGATCCGAACGAACCGATTCGTTTGAACAAGTTCTTGGCCAATGCAGGCGTCTGCTCACGTCGGGAGGCTGACGAACTGATCCAGAAGGGTGAGATTACCGTAAACGATCAGGTAGTAACCGAATTGGGTACGAAGATCACACGTCAGGACAAGGTGATTTACAATGGCAAGCAGGTACAGATCGAAAGCAAGGTCTATATCGTGCTCAACAAGCCGAAGAATTGCGTGACGACTTCGGACGATCCGCAGGAGCGTCTGACTGTCATGGATCTGGTGAAGAACGCTTGTTCGGAACGTATCTATCCGGTAGGTCGTCTGGACCGCAACACAACGGGTGTGCTGTTGCTGACGAACGATGGAGACTTGGCATCGAAGTTGACTCATCCGGCTTTCAAGAAGAAAAAGATCTATCATGTTTGGTTGGACAAGGAGGTAGCTGTTGAGGATATGGAGAAGATTGCCAACGGTCTGGAACTGGAGGATGGCGAGATTCATGCCGATGCAATCAGCTATGCCAATGAGAGCGACAAGAAACAGGTGGGTATCGAGATCCACTCGGGCCGTAACCGTATCGTACGTCGTATCTTCGAATCGTTGGGTTACCATGTGACGAAACTGGATCGCGTCTATTTCGCTGGTTTGACCAAGAAGAACCTGGGTCGCGGCAAATGGCGTTATTTGAACGAAAAAGAGGTGAACGCGCTCCGTATGGGGGCTTTTGAATAAGCAGTATATATAAGGTAGCCGGCCACAAACCGGCTATCTTTTTTAATAGTATATAACAGAAATGGAAACGATCAAAAGAACTAAAATTGTAGATGTGCTTCAGAGCACGGCTTACGGTTCGACCGTAAATGTCAAGGGTTGGGTACGTACGCGTCGTGGTAGCAAACAGGTCAGTTTCATTGCTTTGAATGATGGTTCTACAATCAATAATGTTCAGGTAGTGGTCGATGTGGAGAAGTTTGGTGATGCCTACTTGAAACCGATCACGACAGGTGCCAGCTTGAGTGTCAATGGTACCTTGGTGCAGTCGCAAGGCAAAGGCCAGAGTGTCGAAATTCAGGCTACAGAGATTGAAATATATGGTACGGCTGACCCGATGACTTACCCGTTGCAGAAGAAGGGCCACTCGATGGAATTCTTGCGGGAGATTGCCCACTTGCGTCCGCGTACCAATACGTTTGGAGCGGTATTCCGCATCCGTCACAACATGGCATACGCGATCCATAAATTCTTCCATGACAAGGGCTTCTTCTATTTCCATACGCCTATCATTACAGCTTCGGACTGTGAGGGTGCCGGACAGATGTTCCAGGTGACCACCCTGAATCTGTATGATTTGAAGAAGGATGAGAAGGGTTCGATTATCTATGATAACGATTTCTTCGGCAAACAGGCCAGCTTGACGGTTTCCGGACAGCTGGAGGGTGAGTTGGCCGCTACAGCTCTCGGACAGATCTATACGTTCGGACCGACTTTCCGTGCTGAAAACTCCAATACACCTCGCCACTTGGCCGAGTTCTGGATGATTGAGCCGGAAGTGGCCTTCAATGATATTCTCGACAACATGGAGTTGGCAGAGGAGTTCATCAAGTATTGCGTACAATGGGCTTTGGACAATTGCAAGGATGACATCAAGTTCTTGAACGACATGTTCGACAAGGAGTTGATCAGCCGTCTGGAGGGCGTATTGAAGGATTCGTTCGTCCGCCTGCCCTATACCGAGGGTATCAAGATCCTGGAAGAGGCCGTAGCGAAGGGTCATCAGTTCGAGTTCCCGGTTTATTGGGGTGTCGATTTGGCTTCGGAACACGAACGTTATCTGGTAGAAGAGCATTTCAAGCGTCCGGTGATCCTGACCGACTATCCGAAGGAGATCAAGGCGTTCTACATGAAGCAGAACGAGGATGGCAAGACGGTTCGTGCCATGGACGTGCTGTTCCCGAAGATTGGTGAGATCATCGGTGGTTCAGAGCGTGAGGCTGATTACGACAAGCTGTTGACACGTATCGAAGAGTTGCACATCCCGATGAAGGATATGTGGTGGTATTTGGATACCCGTAAGTTCGGTACAGTTCCTCATTCTGGTTTCGGATTGGGCTTTGAGCGTCTGCTGTTGTTTGTCACCGGCATGACCAACATTCGTGACGTGATTCCGTTCCCGCGTACTCCGAATAATGCCGAGTTCTAATCAAACAGAATTTATTTATCTGTCATTTTATAAATAGGAGATAAGGTACCTTTGCGGGTACTTTATCTCCCATTTTTTTAATACATACGGGCATAACCGAAGTGAGCCTCTTCTGTTCCCTCTTGATAGAGGCCGGGGCGGGAGATACGATCCCATCGTACCAACGAACGGGCGGTCTCTTCGGAGAGATTCAACGTGATAGGCTGCCAGTTCTTGCCATCCTGACTGACAGCAAAACGGCTTTGTGTACCAGCTGTAATCTCCATACGCAAGTAGGTGAGAGGAGCGTTCCATCGTTGCTCAAAGAGTGTTTGCTCCTTCCCGTCTAATCGGATGCGGACGGCCAACTGATTCCCTTTGCGCACCAATGCCATCCAGTTCTGGTCGTCACCATAGAAGGTGATGCCTTTCCAGCTCTCATTCTGGTTCAGGACCACGGTCTCCAGACAATAGTCCGATGTGGTGGGTCGGAGACAGAGTGCCGCACCCGCCTGATGCCCAGGCCGTGATTGGCCGGAAAGACGTAACAGGCCATTGCCTACGTGGGCTTGTACAGTAGCGTACGGATAGTTCCAACTCCATTCATACCGAAGTGTTTCAGCTTCGAAGTTATCCTGAAAATCGCTTACCGGCTTTTGGGCTGTCTCCTCGAAGGGCATTGGCTGGCTGAGACTGGCATATTCGCCTGTCACAAAGTAGGGCCACTGATCGTTGCCCATGCGCATCTCTTGCAGGTGCGGTTGCCGTCCTTGGAAGAAGTCTTTTCCCTGTCCATAGGCATGACAGAGGTAGAAGAGGCGACCATCGGGTGTGTCGGTCAGTGTGCCATGTCCGATGGAAAGGATGGATTGGCTCCCGTGCAAGATGGGATTACCGGCATACTTCTCGTAGGGACCTTCCAACTTTTTGGAGCGGGCCACGGCAACTGCATAATCGCTCTGGGGACCGCAACAGCCACGGATCGCATAAATCAGGTAGTAATAGTCCCCTCGTTTGAACCAATGTTGTCCCTCCATGCCTTGCCGTTCATCATCCCGTAGGAGGCTGAAAGGCTCTCCGACCAGCCGCAACCCATCGTCCGAGAGTTGGGCAGCCAAGAGTTCAATGGGGCGATCGTCCAGTCCGTAGGCTTTCCAGCTGATGTAGCGTTTTCCTTTGTCTTCCAGAATGAAAGCGTCAATGGCCTCCCGTCCGAATTCGACCACCGGACCTTTATCGACAAAGGGGCCTGCTGGCGAGTCGGCTACAGCCACTCCAATGCAAGAGATGTTGTCGGACTGCTTCCGGGCGGTATAATAGACGTAGGTCTTGCCTTTATACTGATACCATTCCGGAGCCCAGAAAGAGGATTTGGTCCAGGCCGGTTGTTCGTGGAAGATATGGCCGGCAGGTGTCCAGTTCACCAGGTCCGTCGAGCGGAAGATGGGGTAATAGGGAGCCCATTCCGAAGAGGTGCCGGTGACATAGTAGGTCGAGCCATCGCGTATAATGGATGGATCGGCTACATCTCCGTGAATGACCGGATTGGAGAAATAGCTGGTTTGCTGGGCGAAAGCGCTACAGGCAAAGAGGCTGACTCCCAGGATACAGATGTTTCGTCTGACATGTTTCATGTTTGAATGTATTAATTACCAATAGATGAACCCGGCAATGCCACAGGCGATGAGGGCGAAGCCGAGTAGGGCATAGAACCAACGTGCGCCTGTTCGTCCCAACTGGCGCACAAAGGTCAACGCTCCTGTGGTCTGGAAGAACCACTCCATATTCAGCAAAGCAGCTATGATGGAGAAGCCTCCCAAGACGATAAACAATACCAGGATAAAATATTCCGAGGGCTGCATGGCATCAGTCGATGGTTACCGTACGTGAGCCGTCGGCCTCTTCCGTGATGGTGACATGCACGACATCTCCCGGCAGCAGTTCTTCGATTTTCTCCGGCCATTCAATGAAGCAGAGGGCTCCACTGTAGAAATAGTCTTCCGTCCCGATATCTTCCGCCTCGCTCAATTTGTTGATGCGGTAGAAGTCGAAATGGTAGATCAGCTCACCGGTCGTATCGCTTCGGTACTCGTTGATGATGGCGAAGGTGGGACTGTTGATGACATCCTCAACACCCAATTCTTCGCAAATGGCCTTGATGAAGGTGGTCTTGCCAGCCCCCATATTGCCATGGAAGGCAAAAACCGTCCGGTCGTCCATTTGGCTGATAAATGCATGTGCCGTCTGGCGGATGGTCTCTAAACTCTCAATTTTCAGTGTGTTCATATTGTTGTTTTATTTCGGTTCTAATGTAATGAATGGTACTAACATCTCTTCTAAGGAGATACCTCCATGCTGGAAGGTATTCCGGTAGTAGGAGACGTAATAGTTGTAGTTGTTCGGATAGGCAAAGAAATGATCACTTGTCGCAAAGATGTATTTGCTGCTCAAGTTGGGACAGGGCAGTCCTACCTTCTCCGGATCACGGATCTCGAACACCTCCTTCGGATTGTAGCTGAGATTCTTGCCCACTTTATACCGCAGGTTGGTGTTGGTGTTCTTGTCGCCAATCACCTTCTCGGGTGTATCGACCCGAATGGTGCCATGATCGGTGGTGAGAATCACTTTGCATCCGCGGGCTGCAATCCGCTTGAACAGTTCCAAGGTAGAAGAGTGTTGGAACCAGGAACGGGTCAGGCTTCGGTAGGCAGCCTCACTTTGTGCCAATTCCCGAATCATCTTACTCTCGGTACGGGCATGGGAAAGCATATCGACAAAGTTCAGTACCACCACATTCAGCTGGTTTTGCGAGAGTGTCGCAATGTTCCCCAACAGTTTCTCGCCATATTGCGAATCGTGAACTTTCGTATAGCTGAAACTGTATTTCTTCCGGAAACGGTCGATCTGTGTCTTGATGAAGGGGGCCTCGTTCAGGTTCTTGCCCTCTTCGCTCTCCTCATCCACCCACAGGTCGGGAAACATCTTCTCGATCTGGGAGGGCATCAAGCCGGAGAAGATGGCATTGCGCGCATATTGGGTGGCTGTCGGCAGAATGCTGTAATAGAGTTGTTCGTCGAATGTGTAATAGTCGGTCAGTAGCTCCTTGACCACACGCCATTGGTCCAACCGGAAATTATCGATCAGGACAAAGAAGATCTTTTCACCCTCGTCTAATCGGGGAAAGACCTGCTTCTTGAACAGATCCGGACTCATCAACGGACGTTCGTTCGGATGCAAGATCCAATCGGTATAATTGCGCTTGATGAATTTGGCAAAGGCCTTGTTGGCCTCCTCCTTCTGCATCCGGAGCATATCGGTCATCGCCACCTGACTGCTCTCCAGCTCCAGTTCCCAATAGACCAGTTTCTTATAGACTTCCATCCAGTCTTCGGCTGTGAGCGAGTCGTTGATCTGCATACCGATGCGTCCAAACTCCTGCTGGTAGCCAACGGTCGTTGTCTCACTGATGATGACATTCTTGTGTACATTCTTTTTGATGGACAACAGCAACTGGTGCGGATTGACCGGCTTGATCAGATAGTCGGCAATCTTGTTGCCGATCGCCTGATTCATGATGCTCTCCTCTTCACTTTTCGTGACCATCACGACCGGGACATTTGGGGCAATCTCCTTGATACATGCCAAGGTCTCCAAGCCTGTCAGACCCGGCATATTCTCATCCAGGAAGATGATGTCGAACGTCTGCTCTTTACAGCAGTCAATGGCATCTTGGCCACTGATGACCGGCACGATCTCGTACCCTTTGTCTTGTAAAAACAGGATATGCGGTTTGAGCAAATCAATCTCATCATCCGCCCATAACACACGATCTTTCTTTATTGCCATATTGCTAAACCTAATTTTTTCTTATTGTATATTCCTTGACACCCAATGATTCGTAGGATTCGAGGAGGGCTTTGTCATTATCCGAAATGACCAAGAGCTTGTCATGTTCCTGGAGTTGGGTGTTGCCTCTGGGAATGAAGTAGCTGCCTCCTCGTTTCACCATGACGGCCAAGGTATTGTCCGGCAAGGCCAATTGGATCAGCTTGTTTCCATGCGAGAGGACTTCGGCCGTGATGTCTATTTCGCTCATGGCACTCTTGATCTCTTCCGGCAGTTCAATACCAAAGGCATCCTTTCGTTCCGGCACATCGACCAGATGCAGAACACGGGCTGCCAACGTGACCGTTGTTCCTTGAATGATCAACGAGAGGATGGTGATGAAGAAGACGGTATTGAAGAAGATGCCGGCATGTTCGAGACCGGCAATCAACGGATAGGTGGCGAAGATGATGGGTACTGCCCCACGCAAACCGACCCACGAGATGTAGAGCTTGCCTTTCAAATCATAATTCCGATAGGGCAGCAGGCAGAGGAAGACACTGAGCGGACGCGCAATCAGAATCATGAAGATACCGATGACCAAGCCGATGTGGGTCACGGGCAAGAGTTCGTGAGGGTTGACCAGCAATCCCAAGGTGAGGAACATCACGATCTGCCACAACCAGGTGAAACCGTCGAAGAAGGTTCCGATATTCTTCTTGTGTACAATGCGTGCATTGCCGACGACCAGACCAGCTAAATAGACGGCTAAATAGCCGTTACCTTGGCACAAGGTGGTGGTGGAGAAGGTGAGGAAGGCCGTGGCAAGGATGAATATCGGATAGAGCGACTCATTGTCGATGTTGATCTTGTTGATGACCCAAACCGCTATACGTCCGAACAGGTAGCCGGCAACGGCACCTACAGACAACTGGATGAGGAGGGAAAGGGCAGCCGATCCCAGGTCCATACCTCCACTCTGGATGTAGGAGATCAGGATCAAGGTGAGCATATAGGCCATCGGGTCGTTGCTACCACTCTCCAATTCCAATGTAGGGCGAAGCCGTTGCTTCAGATAGATTCCTTTGCTTCGCAAGATGGAGAAGACCGAAGCCGAATCGGTGGAGGACATGACGGCTGCCAGCAACAACGATTCCGGAAAAGAGAGGTTGTCAAATCGCGTGGAGAGTGAGGAAATGTAATAGATGAAACCACCGGTCACGAAGGTGGTGGCCAATACGCCTAAGGTAGCCAACACGATACCTTGCGATGCGATGGGCTTCACATCGGAGATCTTGGTATCCATACCACCGGAGAACAGGATGATGCTGAGTGCCAGCATACCGATGAATTGAGCGGCTTCGGGATTACTGAACTGGATGCCTAATCCGTCACTACCAAATAACATGCCGACTCCCAGGAACAGCAGCAAGGAGGGCAGGCCGAACCGGTATCCTGCCTTGCCGGCAAAAATACTGAAGATTAAAAGAATGGAGGCCACCAAGAGAACCTCTTCGGGATGATCAATCATAGAACTATTGTTTAACTAATGGATAATTCAGCCCCAAAGTTCGGAAACTTTTGTGATACTAACGGCTTTCTTTGGAAACAAAATACCCGGCAGTCTGGTTGAATCTGCCGGGTATTTTTCATTATTAACTTAAATCGTTTGATGATACAAGTAAGATCTGTTCATTGGCCTCCTATTTAGTCAGCATCAAACTGGAAATAGCGTTTGGCATTGTGGTAGGAGATGTCTGCCACCATCTGTCCCAAGAAGGGCAGTTCGGAGGCGGGCAACTCACCCTTCTCGACATCCTCACCGATCAGGTCGCACAAGGTACGTCTGAAGTATTCATGGCGTGGGTAGGAGAGGAAGCTGCGGGAGTCGGTCAGCATACCGACGAAACGGCTGAGCAGCCCCATAGCCGATAGGGTATTCAACTGCTGTATCATACCCTCCCGCTGGTCCAGGAACCACCAGCCCGATCCCCACTGGATCTTGCCCGGAATGCTACCATCCTGGAAATTGCCGATCATGGTCGCGAGCATGGCATTGTCGCCCGGATGGATGTTGTACAGAATCGTGCGGGCCAGCTTGCCCTCTTGATCCAACCGGTCGAGGAATCGAGCCATGGCACTTGCTGTCTGGCATTCACCAATCGAATCGAAACCGGTATCAGGACCTAACTGCTGAAACATCCGGGTATTGTTGTTACGCATCGGACCATAATGGAATTGTTGGGTCCAATTCTTTTCCCAGTCCATCACGCTAAAACGGTACAGTAAAGCCGAACGGAATTTACGGATCTCCACTTCCTCCAATGTACGGCCCTCATAGACCTTTCGGAAGATCTGTTCGATCTCCTGATCGGTATAGGGATCGGCATAGAACTGCTCGATGCCATGGTCGGACAGGCGGCATCCTTGGCTGTGGAAGAAATCGTGCCGTTTTTGGAGGGCATCCATGAGATCCTCAAAGGTGTGGATAGTGGTTGCACTGGCTTCGGATAACCGATCCACATACTGCTGGAAAGCCTTGGGCTGATCGACAGCCATCAACTTGTCCGGTCGCCATGCTGGTAACATACGGATTTCAAAACCGCTTTCTCGGGTTTGCCGGTGATAGGCCAACGAGTCAATAGGGTCGTCAGTCGTGCAGACCAGTTCGACACCATAATGGCGCATCAATCCACGGGCAGAGTAGGCTGGCTGTTGCAACAGTTCGTTGCAGGTGTCAAAAATTTCGCGTGCTGTCTCCGGTTTGAGTATCGTATCAATACCAAAAGCGGTTTTTAACTCCAGATGGCTCCAGTGGTAGAGTGGATTGCGCATGGTGTAAGGCAGGGTCTCCGCCCATTTGCTGAATTTTTCCCAATCCGTGGCATCACCCGTACAATACCGTTCGTCCACCCCATTGCTTCGCATGGCCCGCCATTTGTAATGATCGCCTCCTAACCAAAGTTCCGTGATGGAGGCAAAACGATGATCTTCGGCTACCATCCGGGGATTCAGATGGCAGTGGTAGTCAATAATGGGACATGATTCCGCATATTCGTGATACAGTGTTTTGGCTGTGTCACTGTGTAAAAGAAAGTCTGAATGGATAAAACTTTTCATATTGGTTGAATCTGTTTGTCGAATGTTTGTTTGAATGGGTACAATGTTACAAAATAAAAATGGGAACCCATCAAAAATCTCCTCTTTTCTTATCCTCCATACGAGGGAAAGTACTACATTTGTGTAGTAGGTATGTATTATAAATAAGTATATGGGAAATCTATTCAATATTCAGGGGCAAGTAGTCGTGATTACCGGAGGACTGGGCGTCTTGGGAAGAGGGATTGCTGCCTATTTGGCGGGCGAAGGAGCTCGAGTCGTGATCTTGGGCCGCAAGGCCGAAGAGGGTGATCGGTTGGTAGCTGAAATCAAGGCTGCCGGTGGTGAGGCTCTCTTCTTATTGACCGATGTGATGAACCGGGAGCTCTTGGAGCAGAATCGTGAGGCGATTCTTTCCAAATATGGCCGGATCGACACCTTGCTGAATGCAGCAGGTGGTAACATGAAGGGTGCCACCATCCCGCCCGATCAGACCTTCTTGGATCTGAAGTTGGAGGACTTTCGGCAGGTGGTCGATCTGAATCTGTTCGGTACAGTCTTGCCGACAATGGTCTTTGTGCCAGAGATGGCGAAACAGGGGAAGGGCAGCATTGTCAATTTTGCTTCCGAATCAGCCTTGCGTCCATTGACGCGTGTAGTCGGTTACGGATGTGCGAAGGCGGCCATCACCAATTTTACCCGTTATATGGCAGCCGAGTTGGCACAGAAGTTCAGTACCGGTATTCGGGTCAATGCCATAGCACCGGGATTCTTCATCACCAAGCAGAATCATGATTTGTTGCTGAATCCGGATGGCAGTTATACCGATCGTGCCCGAACCATTCTGTCACATACGCCCTTTGGACGTTTCGGTGAGGCTGACGAACTGTTTGGAACGATCCATTACCTGATTAGTGGTGCTTCCAGCTTCGTGACCGGTACGGTAGCCATTGTGGATGGCGGTTTTGACGCATTCTCGATTTAACAATTCAAAAAACAGATAAGACTATGTATTTATGTGAACAATCATGGCGTTGGTATGGTCCCAATGATCCCATCTCTCTGTCTGATATCCGCCAGACAGGCGTGACGGGTATTGTAACCGCTTTGCACCATATCCCCAATGGGGAGGTATGGAGTATAGAGGAGATCCAGCAACGGAAACAACAGATTGAGGCTGCAGGACTCCGGTGGAGTGCTGTGGAGAGTGTTCCGGTACATGAACACATCAAGACACAGACGGGCGATTTCCAACGGTATATCGATAACTACAAGGAGAGCATACGGAACTTAGGCCAGTGTGGTGTGCAGGTCGTCACGTATAACTTTATGCCGGTCTTGGACTGGACACGGACCAACCTGGCCTATACCTTGCCGGATGGCTCGCGTGCTTTGCGTTTTGAGCGGGCCGCCTTTATGGCATTTGACCTCTTTATCTTGAAGCGTCCGGCTGCCGCTCAGGAGTATAGTGAAGCTGACCAGGTCAAAGCCAAGGCCCGATTTGAGCAGATGAGTGAGGCTGAGAAGCAACAGTTGACACGTAACATCTTGGCCGGTCTGCCAGGATCGGAGGAGAGTTTTACGGTTGAACAGTTTCAGGAGGCTTTGGACCGTTATCAGCACATCACGGCCGATCAATTGCGTCAACACCTGATCTATTTCTTGCAGGAGGTGACACCTGTTGCCGATGAGGTGGGCGTCAAATTGGTGATCCATCCCGACGATCCTCCCTATCCCATCTTGGGGCTTCCACGTATTCTCAGTACAGAAGAGGATTTCCGTCTGTTGGTAGAGGCTGTGCCGAATGCAAGTAATGGTTTGTGTCTCTGTACCGGTTCCTTTGGTGTGCGGGCAGACAACGATTTGCCCGGCATGATGCGTCGATGGGGCGATCGGATTCATTTTGTCCATCTCCGGAGTACACAACGGGATGCAGATGGAAACTTCTATGAGGCTAACCATTTGGAGGGCAATGTGGATATGTTTGGCATGATGAAAGCACTCTTGGAGGTCGAACAGGCACAACAACGTTCCATTGTCGTTCGACCCGATCATGGTCATCAGATGATCGATGACCTGCGCAAACAAACCAATCCCGGTTATTCCTGCATCGGTCGGATGCGTGGCATTGCCGAATTACGGGGATTGGAAATGGGTATTGCGCATATGATGGCCTTAAATAATAATTAAATAGGCTAGATAATGAGACTCTTTGGTGACAGGACAGAGCGGCATGTATCCTTGGATACGGTCGCCTACCTGGACCAAAGGATAGGCTTTTTTGAACCATTGATGCTGTTGCAGGGCCTCGCCTTGTCGGGCAAAAAAATCAATCTTGGCATCTCCAATCTGGCGGGCGGGCAGACAACGTTCGGTCAGTTTGTGAGCCAATATACCCATGGTATAGCGCATATTGATCTCTACACAGGGGTGTAGGTGAAATTGATTCTGAGCATCCCGGTAGGTCATCATATCCACCCCTATATATCCTTTATAAATGGAAGCATAGGTCTCTTGCAGGACAGACTGTACACAAGCCTGGATTCGTTCTACCTCGGCTGGATCGATAAATCGTGTCAGTCCGGCCAGGAAGTCCTTCTGAGATTCCAACGCATTGCCTCGATAGGCTCCACGGGAGGAGGTACCGAAAAATGAGTATGCCTCGAATTGTAGGTGACCTTCGCCATCTGAATAAAACTCCATCGCCAGATCCTGAAAACGATTCAGACCACTCTCGATACTGATCTTTCCCTGTTTTTTGATAGCCCCTTCGATCCATAATTTATCTTTCGCGAGCAACTTGCGGGTGGTGAGCCAGTAGAGTCCACGACCGGAGGAGGAGAAGGGGGTCTTCATAACAAAGGGCGCATTCTTGAGTTTCAGGAACTTCTCTACATCTGCTACCTTCGTGCAGAATTTGGGAGGATACGGAATCTCTATATCGGGCAGAGCCTCTTTGATCTTCTCCAAACAGGCAGCAGCCGTTTCCCGGCTGGTCAGTGCCCGGTAGGCCTCTTTCCATTCCGGAATCTGGATAGCAATACCCGTCTCCTTTTTCAATTGCCGGAAAAAGGCAATGCTGGCGGGTGAAATACCCCAAGGAGCGGCCTCCAGATCGGCCGGAAGCGAATCCTTCATCGCATGCAGATCGTGTGCTGTCACGACCTTGGCAAAGGGACGCAATCCTTTCGGTAACAATGAGAAGAAACGGGGAGCCACATGTTCGGGTACGATGACGTAATCTTCCGGGTCGGCATACCAGACCGGCAATGTCGCCAGTTCGATGCACATCTTTTGCACATTCCGGCTGGGGGTATAATTCTCCTTATCTAATAAGATAGCCATTTCATGGCCTGGATTGAAATAATGGATACGGGGCATAGACAATGATTCCTAAAAAAGAAGCCGTCCTACCAGATGGACGGCTTCGATTATTATTCAATAGATGAGTCTTATTCCAAATTCTCGTCGATGGTATCGATTTTCTGGATGATCAGTTTCATCTCTTCTTTCAGCTTCTCGATCTTGCGTTCCATCTCTTTGACAAGACCGCCTCCTCCCTTGGAAGAAACGCTCAAGAATCCGATATTGTTCTCGTAGGTCTGCAATTCGTTCTTCATCCGTTCGTAGGTACGCATCAGTCGTTCCCGTTCCGAATAGAGACGTCCCTTGTTGTCAGACCCTTCTGCCAGTGAATTGACATTGTTCCGGAACGATTGCATTTTACGTTCGTTCATATCTACTTTCAACCGGTCGAACTGTTGGTCAACAGCCTCGTGATAAGCTTTATAGACTTTGTCTTTGTCCTTGAACGGAACAAATCCAATCTGATTCCAAGCTGCCATATACTCCTTCAAGGTGGCCACAGCTTCGTTGTGCGGCAGGTTCTCATCCAAGGCCTTGATTTTCTCGATTATCTCTTTTTTGGCTGCCAGATTCTGCTGCTCAACACTCTTCTGCGAAACGACATTCTTGTTCTTCTGTTCGAAGAAGTAGTCGCAAGCCGTGATGAAGCGTTTCCAGATGGAGTCGGAATGCTTGCGAGCTACAGAACCCACCTTCTTCCATTCCTTTTGCAAAGCTATCAGCTGTTCTGTCGTCTCCTTCCAGTCCGTACTGTCTTTCAATGCTTCAGCCTTTTCACAGAGGGCTTTTTTCAGTTCCAAGTTCTTCTCCATCCCCTCTTTGAGAGATTTGTAGAACTCACTCTTCTTGTTGAAGTAGGCATCGCAAGCCGCACGGAAGCGTTCGAAGATCTTGACGTTATGTTTCTTGGGAGCAAAACCGATGGTCTTCCACTTTTCTTGCAAAGCGATAACCTCCTTGTTTTTGTTTTCCCAATCTTTAAACGACTTCAATTGGCTGAAGTCGATCGCCTCGATCTCTTCGCAGATGGCTGTTTTCGCCTCTAGATTCTCCTGCTCTTTCGCTTTCAGTTTCTCGAAGTGTTCCTGATGACGTTTGTTGATGGCTGTAGAAGCTGTTTTGAAACGAGCCCACAGTTCGTCCCGCAACTCTTTGGCTACAGGACCGATCTCTCTCCATTGCTGGTGCAATTTCTGCAGTTGATGGAAAGCAGAAACCACATCGGGTTCATTCTGCAGACGTTCTACCGTTTCACAAAGAGCCGTTTTCATCTCCAGGTTCTTCTTGAAGTCATACTCGCGGAACTGGTTGTTGATCTTGATCAGATCATAGAACTTTTCAGAATAGATCTGATAGTTCTTCCACAAGTCGTTGACATATTCAGCCGGAACCAACTTGATCTCTTTCCATTTCTGCTGGATCTCCTTGAAATCATTGTACAACTTGTTGAAGTCATCTGAACTTTCAGTCAAAGCCTTCAGTTTGTCGATCAACTGCAACTTGAGCGTATAGTTCTCATTCTTGATACGCTCTTCTTCCGCCAATAGAGCAGACCGCTTCTCTTTATACGTGCTCAGCAAATCTTTGATTTTGTTCTCAGTTTCATCTTCAGAAGCTACAAAATCCTTTTCTTCGCCGCCGTTTTCCAGAAAAGCCGCTTTCTCTTCTTCGACTTCATTTCGTCGAATCTTATAGTACGCCTGTTTCAGTGTCTCCACGTCAGCACGTGCTATCTCGGCTGCATTGTTGACCAATTCAGCTAACTTATTCAGAATTTCTTCCTTCGTTATCTTACCTGCGGCTATGGAAGCGACTTCTGCTGTTTCCTCAGTAGCCGTCATTTCCGGTGCTTCAGCCGGCATTTTAGTGTCTTCCAATTTGCCCATTTCTTCGGGTAAATTAGTGTCTTGAGTGTCCTTCATATTACTTTCTCATTTAGAAAAGGATAAAACTTCCTGTATCGACTTACAAATTAACGTATTTATTTTCGTATTCCATCAATTCTGTACCGATTATTTTCTTTTATATTGTTAAAAAGTAGCATTTGGGCATAAAAAAACCGCTGAGACTTGCCGAAACAAGCCCCAACGGTGAACACAATAAAAATAGAACATGTAACTTATCCTAAGAAGGAAATCAATACACCGGCTGCTACAGCCGATCCGATGACACCCGAAATGTTGCTGGCCATACAGTATTGCAGAACATGGTTCTTGGGGTCATATTGAACCGCAATTTCATTGGCTACACGAGAGGCCATAGGTACGGCACTTAATCCGGTTGCACCAATCAGCGGGTTGATCTTCTTTTTGGTGAAGCAGTTGAAAATTTTTACAAAGACAATACCACCGGCAATGGACAGGGCGAATGCCAAGAAGCCACCGATGACGATACCGATCGTTGTCAAGTTCAAAAAGGCTTCCGAGGTCATGGTGGCACCCACCGACAATCCCAAGAAGATGGTTGCAGCATTCATGATCGTGTTGGATGCCGCATCGAACAGACGCGAAGTGGTTGAGCCAATCTCCTTCACCAGATTTCCGAACATCAACATACCGATCAACGGTACGGCAGAGGGCACAAACAGGGCAACCACTGTCGTGACAACGATCGGGAAGATGATCTTCAAGACACGCATATTCTTGATCTCGACACCCGACGGATATTTCTTGTCCTGCTCCTTCATATTGATCATCAACTCTTTCTTGGAGCACATCAGACGTACAACCAAGGGAATGATGACAGGCACTAACGCCATGTAGGAATAGGCGGCAATGGCAATCGGTCCCAACAGATGCGGAGCCAACTTAATGGTTGTAAAGATAGCTGTCGGGCCATCTGCTCCACCAATGATACCTAAGGAAGCTGCCTCTTTCGGGGTGAATCCCATCAGGATGGCAACCAACAGCACTGTGAAGATACCCAATTGGGCGGCTGCTCCAAAAATGGAGAGGCGCAAATTCCGCAACATCGGACCAAAGTCGGTCAAGGCACCGACACCCATGAAGATAATCGGTGGCAGGAAACCGGTCTTGATCAGCATGTAATAGACGAAGTTCATCATGCCCAACTCATGCGCAATGTCATGCAAGGGCATTTCCCAAATGTTCTTGATCGTACCATGCACGTTAATCAAACCGTTCTCGTCGGCTTGTACCACACCCATGTCGCCTCCCGGGAAGTTGGCCAACAGAACACCAAATGCGATCGGAATCAACAAAAGGGGTTCATATTGTTTCTTGATGCCCAAGTACAACAGGACGAATGCAATGGCATACATGACCAGGAACTGCGGTTCAGCAATGATGTTGCTGAACGCAGTCATGTCGTATAAGTTTTGAACGATCTCTTTCATTACTGGATGGTCATTAACAGGTCATCTTCTGATACGGCATCGCCACTGGAGAGGCAGATAGAGGTGATCGTTCCGCCAAATTCTGCACGTACCGTATTATAGGTCTTCATGGCCTCTACATAACAGAGTACATCACCCTCTTTGACCACATCTCCCACCTTGACGGGTGTTTCAGATGTATTTTTGACTAAATAGAATTTACCTTCCAACGGAGAAAGTACCTCCTTGCCAGCTCCTGCCGGAGCAGCGGGTGTAGCCGGTGTGTTGGCTGTTGCAGGTGCAGCTGCAGATGCTGCTGCATTTTCACCATAAGCAACCGTTACCCGGTAGGTCTGACCATTCACATCGATCGTCATCACCTGTGGAGTGGTAGGCATTGCAATCTGTGCCGTAGCTACCGGGGCAGCAGGCGCTTTTGCCTTTTCTTTTTCAGCCTTTCGTTTGGCCACATCCACCTTGAAGTCCACCTTGGCCTTGCCGGAACGGTAGGCTTCATATTGAGCCGGATGCATTGCATATTCGAACAACTCTTCATCGTCTTCACCTGTCTCCCACTGCTTCTGGTTCATGAGCTTGCGGTATTTATCCAAAGCATCGGGATAGTTGTCTTGCGGATTACCTTCGAAGAATTTACGTCCTTCGGCTTTGGCCTTCTCGACCAGTTCAGGAGCCAACGGACCTGGCAGGCGTCCGGCCTTGCCCAAGATCATGTCCCAAATATCGTCGGCAATCATACTCCAACGGGCCTTGCCCTTCTCCATCTGCATTACGTTCATCAATGCCAAGTTCTTGACATATTGACTGAACGGTGTTACCAAAGGAGGATAACCGACACGAGGCCATACGTAGGCTACTTCGTTGAACAATTTGATCAACAGCTGATCCTGGCTCATCAGTGGCTTGTTGTTCTTGATATTGTTCTTGTTGATGGATTCCAGATTCTTTTCCAAGTCGGCCATCAAACTACCCATCATACCACCCGGCAGACCCGGACCGATCAGCAGAGAGTTCATCAGTCGGTTACGCGGACTGATGTAGAGACCCAAGAAATCATCCATGAATTCCTGAATCATGGCACGAACCTTCATGTAGGCCTCCATGTTGATTTCCGGCACTTGGAAACCGGCATCTTTCAACATGGCCTGAACGGCCAACAGATCGGCATGACCGGTGCCCCATGACAAGGGCTCCATGCCCACATCCACATAGTCACATCCGGCATTGCAAACCTCTAAGATGGAGGCCATGTTGAAACCTGGACCGGCATGGCTGTGGTATTGTACCGGAATATCCGGATATTTTTTCTTGATATTGGCTACGATGAGACCCAATGTATGAGGACGACCGATACCGGCCATGTCCTTGATACAGATCTCGTCCGCTCCCTTTTCAATCAGTTCATACGCCATGTTCGTGTAATAATCCACCGTATGAATGGGGGAATGGGTAATGCACAACGAGCATTGAGAGATCATACCGGCAGCTTTGGCATACCGGATTGAGGGTTCGATGTTACGGATATCGTTCAATCCGCAGAATGTACGTGCAATATCTGTTCCTTGTGCTTTCTTGACCTGATAAAACAATTGACGGACATCATCAGGTACCGGACTCATGCGTAAGCCATTCAACGCACGGTCCAACATGTGTGTCTGGATGCCAGCTTCGTGGAAAGGCTTTGTCCAAGCACGGACAGCCTTGTTGGGATTCTCACCGAATAACAGATTGACCTGTTCAAATCCACCTCCGTTGGTCTCTACGCGAGCAAAACAGCCCATTTCGATAATGGCAGGTGCCACGCGGGTTAGCTGATCGACCGTCGGAACATATTTACCGGCTGATTGCCACATGTCGCGGAAGACCAAGCTGAATTTAATTTCTTTTTTCATCTTTATCGTTGTTTGTTATATTTTTTCGATTTTCACGACTTTCCCTTGTCCGAAGGTAGCCGCACTGACAGCTGCTACTACAGCTGCTGTTTCTTGATTGGATAATTGACCGGTAGGTTGCACTGTTCGGGCTGCAACAGTGGGTTGCTTTTTGACAACTATCTCTTCCGGAGCATATTTGTTGACTAAATGAATCAATCCTTTGCCTAAATTAATAACAATCAATAAGATCATAAAAACAGTGGTCATGCCAACTGCCATTAGTAAAAGCCCTGTCTCAATATTTTCCATACTTGTAAAACGGTATTCAATACAAATCGCGCTCGCAAAATTAAGAAAAAAGGAGTAGAAAAGAAAGTGTAATTCGATAGAAATGGGTGTTTCGTAAGTTAAAGTCCTAAAAATAGATGAAAATGTTATTAGATTTGGGCAAAAAATGAACCGCATGGAAAGGTTCTATTGTCTGACCTTTTCCATGCGGTTCCTATTTCAATCAGGATTAATCAACCTGATGCAAGACCGGAGTCAGGATGAAGGTAAATTCATAATCACCGTAAGGTACTTGATATTCTGGACGAGCGATATGGCCCCAGCTGTTTTCACAACCCAAGCCTGTCTGGATCTTGTCCAAGCAGAGGTTCGTCAAGTCAGCCTTTTCGACCTCTGGAGAGTGACGCTGGTCTTTGCGTGCACCATCGTCCAACGATTCGATGGTATAGTGCAGAGCGGAAGCGGAGAAGGGATCAGCTGCTACCACTTTCAGACCGTTACCGGCCGCATTCAGCATCTTCCACCAACGGATATCTGTCTTGTTGCCGTTCTCTTGCGGACGGATGTATGCATAGAATTGCTCATCAACGCTCTGACGGTAGATACCCAGATCGGCACAACCCTTCCGATCGCTATAGTTCTCGACCGGACCACGACCATAATATTCGACTGTTTCCAGGCATTTCGGCATCGGCATCTGCATACCGAAACGGAACATGGCTGAAACCTCCTTGCTCTTGTCGGCAGTCATCTTCTGAGTGATCTTGACAGCACCTACATTATTAATAACGTAGGTCAGATCCAACTTGGCAGAAACACCCGGCATATCGTAAGCAGCCTCTACGATGACCTGCTTACCCTCTACACGCTGTTTCAACGATGTCAGTTTCATCTCCGGATTCTTCCAAGCGGCATATTTGCGTTGCAAGCCTGCTCCGAAGTCATTGTCGGTCGGTGCACGCCAGAAGTTCGGTGTCAAGGCAGCACCCTCTTGGATCATCTCTTGTCCGTTTGCAGCATAGCGTACCAGGAAACCAGTCCGTTTGTTGAATTCCAAACGATAGGTACAGCCTGATACGATCAGGTAGTTCCGGTCGTTCTCGATCAGCTGAGGAGCGATCGTCTCGATGTTGGTACGTTCTACATTCTTCAATTCCATGTCCGGAGCCTTGTACGGATTCAGTGTCAGCTGATCCTTAGCTACGACATGACCCGGTTCCAACAGACCTTCACGGTTCTTCAGTTTGTACGATACATTCAGCAACCATTCGTCGCATTCGCAGATCTTGCCCAGATCCAATTTGACTTGGGCAGTCTGCTGCGGAGCCACGTTCAGGTTATCTACACGACCGGCACGGATGAGCTTACCACCCTTCATCACCTGCCACTCCATGTAATAAGCAGAAAGGTCACGGAAGAAGTTTTCGTTATAGACATTGATTACGCCATTTTTCAAGTCGGCCGGAGTGGTCCAGATGTTCTGATAGTAGTAACCAACCTCATACATGTGCGGATTCGGTTTGCGATCCGGTGAGATCAAACCATTGTCGCAGAAGTTATTGTCACTGGCATCAAACTTGTTGAAGTCACCACCATACGCATAGATGATTTTACCGTCCTTACCTCTCCAGCGCAAAGACTGATCAACAAAGTCCCAGATGAAACCACCCTGATACTTCGGATATTTGCGGACCAGATCCATGTATTCCTTGAAACCACCTTGCGAGTTACCCATCGCATGTGCATACTCACACTGGATCAACGGTTTGTTGCTGTTCGGATCTGCACTATACTTTTCGCAATGATCGTAACCCAAATACATCGGGCAGAAGATGTCGGTCTTGCCCTCTACACCAGCCTGTTCATACTGGCAGGCACGGGTCGGGTCTTCAGCCTTGATCCAATCGTAGCAGGCTTCGAAGTTAGGACCATAGCCAGCCTCGTTACCCAACGACCAGAAGATGATGGCCGGGTGGTTGTAGTTGCGTTGTACGTTTCGTTGGTTACGTTCCATGTGTGCTTTCGCATACGAAGGATTCTTGGCCAACGTCTTTTCGCCATACCCCATACCGTGAGATTCGATATTGGCTTCGGCCACCATGTAGATACCATATTGGTCGCACAAGTCATACCAGAAGTTGTCGTCTGGATAGTGGCATGTACGAACAGCATTCAGGTTGAACTGCTTCATGATCTGGATATCCTGGATCATGCGTTCGCGTGACATGACATATCCACCGTCCGGATCCAATTCGTGACGGTCTGCACCCTTGAACAAGACAGCCTGACCATTGACCAAGATCTGTCCGTTCTTCAATTCAATCTTGCGGAAACCAACCTTCACCGGAATCACCTCGATCAGCTGGTTGCCATTTTTCAAGGTAGCACGCAAGGTGTAGAGGTTTGGCGTTTCAGCTGACCATTTTTTCGGAGCAGCTACGTTCAACGTTGTCTTGGTCTTGCCGGAAGCATTGACAGTTTCAGCAACCACCTTTTCACCGGCTGCATCCAACAGTTCCAGTTCAACGGTACCCTTACCCTTCATGGTCAGTTCGACAGCCAAGGTACCATCTTTATATTGTGCATCCAGATCGGGTGTGACACGGATGTCTGCGATCTGTGTGTTCTTGTTGCGTGCATACAGGTAGTTGTCACGTGCAACACCACTGTAACGGAAGAAGTCCTGGTCTTCCAAATAGGTACCGTCGCACCAGCGGAACACCTGGAAGGCGATCAAGTTCTTCTGGCCCGGTTTTAGGTAGGGAGTCAGGTTGAACTCAGTCTCCAGCTTGCTGTCTTCACTGTAACCTACGTAACGGCCGTTTACCCAAAGATAGATGTTGGAAGTCACGGAACCGAAGTGGATCATGATCTCCTTGCCACTCCAAGAGGCAGGGATGTTGAACTCACGACGATACGAACCGACATGGTTCTCTTCGTTCGGTACAAACGGAGGATTGTTTTCAAACTGTTCACGCCAGGGATAACCCACATTGACATACTGCGGATCGCCATAGCCGTTCAGTTCCCACAAGCCCGGTACCGGCATGGAATCCCAACCCTTGTCGTTGTAATCTACCCGATAGAAATCGGTCGGTCGTTGATCAGCCGAACGAACCCAGTTGAATTTCCACTGGCCATGGATCGACATGTAGTTGGCCGACTGTTCCCAGCATGCCTTTTGGGCAGCTTCAGTGCTCTCAAATGCGAAATAGTGAGTGTGCATGGGTGCCCGGTTAACAGCATTAACCTGCGGATCTTGCCACTCATTTGATTGGGCAGCTGCTGTCAAAGCGAATGCTGCCAACAATCCGGTCATGAAATGTTTGTTCATTTTTTTTTGATTTATGGTTTGCGACAAAGATAGTAAAAAATACAGAATGTATAGTATATCGCCCCGATTACTATAGATAAATCGCTGGTACTGCTAACACCTGATGGGTAATTCGCAAGATTGTACTATCATATCGGAATATTGTACAAGGAATCCATCGGGCAAATCTTCTACTTTTGCTCCCACAATCCTATATAATATAATGTATAGAAAATGGAAACACAAAGTGTGATACGGCTACGGTGTCTGTCTGCACCATGATTTAGGATCTTTAGGAGCGGCTTTCAATAAAAGTGCCTTGCATCGGCAACTTTGTATGCTGCGGGAGATGGGATGCTGTGTCCTATAAAGGCGGCCAATATTGGTCAGAGGCCGTGATGGAAACGACGGGCTAGCCCCGGCGATTGGCGCTTTCGACGGATCGGACAACGATTGCTGCTGATGATTCTGAACTGGCATTCCATTGATTTTACCCCTTTCTCCAGTCACAACCGTCAAGCCTTTAATGGCTTGGCCTTGGTGATAGTGAAGGCTAAAAAGGGAGAGACTGGGTCTATCGTGGTGAAAGCTGAAAGTGCCGGTTTACGAAGTGCGAAGGTGACGATCGAGACCAAGTAGTATCAATCTCTAATAGGTATATTCGAAAGATTGTGCGATTACATCAGATGATTGTGTAAGAGTTGCTACGGACGAATCCAGTACTTTTGCAACATAATCATATGTTGGATAGTCAAAGAAAAATGCTTATGAGGATAAGTTTATCTTTTATCTCTGGAAAGGGGGACTCGTGATGAGTCTCCCTTTTTTTTCAGGGGTGAACTTATATGTTTGAATAATTACGTAGGAAAACTTATTTTTGCAACATGAAATATTGGTGGATTAGTTTATTAGTAGGGTCGTTGGCCATGAGTTGTCAGCAGGATGAGGTGATTAAGGCACGGGTGTCTCAATCGCCCAAGACGTTTTGTAATCCGGTCAATCTGGATTACCGGTTTATGATCATTGAAGGGGGAGAAGGGATCCGCGAAGCGGCTGACCCTGTCGTGGTTCAGTTCAAGGAACGTTATTACCTCTTTGCTTCGAAGTCGTCTGGCTACTGGCATAGTTCCGACTTCAGCCATTGGCAGTATGTCTATATAGATGACTCGGTGCTTCCGATCGAGGATTATGCACCCGGTCTTTTTGTGCACAACGATGCACTCTACTATGTGGGTTCGACCCATGGCAAGGGAATGCTGTATCGCTCGACAGAACCGGAGCGGGGACTTTGGGAACCGGTCAAGGAGATCTGGTCCTATTGGGATCCGGCGTTCTATGTGGAGGGTGACAGTCTCTATCTCTACTACGGTTGTTCACCGGTCGATCCGATCTATGCACGTGTGTTGGATCTGAACCGCTTGGAGGAGGTTGGCGATCCTATCCCCTGTTTCAACAGTGACCAGGCTCAACACGGTTGGGAACGGCCCGGTGAGCACAATGAACTGACTCGTCGTCCCTACATCGAGGGTGCTTGGATGACGGCTCATGCAGGCCGTTATTACTTGCAGTATGCAGCTCCCGGTACGGAATGGAAAACCTATGCCGATGGTGCATACGTGGCTGATTCACCGACGGGGCCTTTCCGGTATGCGGCCAATAGTCCGGTCTCCTACAAACCCGGAGGTTTCACTGGAGGTGCCGGTCATGGTTGTCTCTTTCAGGTCGGGGAGACAGGAGACTATTGGAAGGTCGCCACGAATGCCATCTCTATCCGTCACATGTTCGAACGACGTATTTCCTTCTATCCTGCCGGTTTCGATGCCGCCGGAACACTCTATACAACTACCTATTTGGGTGACTATCCTATGTTCTTGCCGAATGGTCCGGAAGCGAAGTCGGGCCAGTTCCGTCCCGGTTGGATGTTGCTTTCGCAGGGCAAGCCGGTGCAAGCCTCTTCTGCCTTGCCGGATTATCCGGCTGAACAGGCGGTGGATGAGGAATCTCGTACTGCTTGGGTCGCTTCCGGCAACGGGGATACGGAATGGTTTCAGGTCGATTTGGAACAGCCGGCCGCTATCCAGGCGATTCAGGTGAATTTCGATGAATATGGAGCTACACAGCAGGGACGTGTACCCGGTGTCTATCAGAGTTACCTCCTGTCTGCTTCGTTGGATGGCGAACATTGGACAACAATTGCTGATTTCCGAGAGAAACAGACCGATACACCGCACGACTATGTCGAATTTGAGGAGGCCTTTAAAGCCCGTTTCATCCGGTTCGAGAATCATGCTTATACAGTTTCCGGTAACCTCTCGTTGCGAGAACTGCGTGTGTTCGGAATGGGTAACGGATCAAAACCGGCTGCTGTGAATGACCTGCAGGTTGTCCGGAATCGGGAGGATGCCTGCCTGGCCTCGTTGCAATGGTCGCCTGTCGAAGGGGCGCAAGGATACATTGTCCGCTACGGCTTGGCTCCCGACCAGCTTTACCAGTCTCATCAGGTCTTTACACCGGTATTGGAACTGACGGCCCTGAATGCTGATGTTGCCTATTATTTTACGGTCGATGCCTACAACGAGAATGGTGTGACCCCGTCCGATCAGATTATTCATTAATACATACATTATATATATTATGAACAGAAAACTGAAAAACACCCTGCTGCTGGCGATCTGTTCGCTCGGTAGCCTGACAGCGCAGACCGCTGATTTCCCTTTCCGGGATCCCAGTCTGCCTTTGGAAGTCCGTGTCAAGGACATTATCTCCCGCTTGACGTTGGAGGAGAAGGTTGAGTTGATGAAACATGAGGCACCCGCTGTGCCCCGGTTGGGTATTCCTGCCTATAACTGGTGGAACGAGGCGTTACATGGGGTAGCTCGTACGAAAGAGAAGGTAACAGTCTTTCCGCAAGCCATCGGTATGGCGGCTACGTTCGATACGGAGGCTCTGCAGCAGATGGGCGACATCACCTCTTCGGAGGGACGTGCGCTCTTTAACGAAGACTTGAAGCGTGGCAAGACGGGTGAGATCTACCGCGGTTTGACCTATTGGACACCGAACATCAACATCTTCCGCGATCCACGATGGGGACGTGGACAGGAGACCTATGGTGAGGATCCCTATTTGACAGCCAAGATGGGTTCGGCCATTGTACGTGGCTTGGAGGGTACGGATCCCTACTACCTGAAAGCAGTGGCATGTGCCAAGCACTATGCGGTTCACAGTGGTCCGGAGGGAAATCGCCATTCCTACGATGCCCGTGTGTCGGCCTACGACTTGTGGGATACCTACCTGCCTGCTTTCCGGGAACTGGTTACGAAAGCCAAGGTGCATGGTGTCATGTGTGCCTACAACCGTTATGAGGGAACCCCCTGTTGTGGTCATAACGAACTGTTGCAGGATATCTTGCGTAACCAATGGAAGTTCGACGGTTATGTTACATCCGACTGTTGGGCCGTCAGCGACTTTGCCAAATACCACAAGACACACAGCAACGACACCGAGGCGGTGGCTGATGCCGTGCTGAGCGGAACAGACTTGGAATGCGGTAATCTCTATCAGAAATTGTTGCAGGGTGTAGAGCGGGGCTTGATCTCCGAACGTGAGATTGATGTCTCTTTGGCACGTCTCTTCACGATCCAGTTCAAGTTGGGTATGTATGATCCGGCAGATCGTGTGCCCTATGCGAACATTGGTCGCGAAGTGATTGAGTGTGATGCCCACAAGGCGCATGCCTATGCCATGGCACAGAAGTCGATGGTGCTGTTGAAGAACGACAAGCAGATCCTTCCCTTGAATCCGAAGAAGATCAAACGTATTGCCTTGATCGGTCCGAATATGCACAATGGTTCAGCCCAGTTGGCTAACTATTTTGGTACACCGTCTGAGATTATCACGCCCTACATGAGCTTGCAACGTCGCTACGGTAATCAGATCCAGATTGATACCATCTCGGGTACGGACATCGTACAGAAGATTGCGAATGGTCCCTCTTTCGCACAGATTGCAGTTCAGGCACGGAAAGCCGATGTGATCATCTTTGTCAGCGGTCTGACGGCCGATTACGAAGGAGAGGCCGGTGATGCGGGTGCCGGTGGGTTCAGTGGTTTTGCCAGTGGCGACCGGACCACGATCCAGTTGCCGGCTGTCCAGACGGATCTCTTGAAGGAGTTGAAGAAGACGGGTCGTCCCATCGTATTGGTGAACATGTCCGGTTCGGTGATGAGTTTCGATTGGGAGAGCCGTAACATGCATGCGATCCTGCAGGCTTGGTATGGTGGGCAGGCTGCTGGAGATGCCATTGTGGATGTCCTCTTTGGCGACTATAACCCAGCCGGTCGTATGCCGCTCACGACCTATATGAACGATCAGGATCTGCCTGATTTTGAAGACTACTCGATGGCCAACCGCACCTATCGCTATTTCAAGGGTGATGTGCGCTATCCGTTTGGTTACGGCTTGAGCTATACAACCTTTGCCTATCAGCCCTTGACCCTGGCTCCTACGGTAGAGACCGGTAAGAGCCTGCAGGTCAGCACGACGGTGACCAATACCGGTTCACGCGATGGCGATGAGGTAGTACAGCTGTATGTGAAACATCCGCAGAATGGTAATACCCGTGTGCCTTTGAAGTCGTTGAAAGGATTCAAGCGTATTCATCTGAAGAAGGGCGAGAGCCAGCAGGTGACTTTCACGCTCTCTCCGGAGGAATTGGCTTTGGTGGATGATCGTGGCAATTGGATCGAAAAGGCGGGTACTGTCGAACTCTTCATCGGTGGTGGTCAGCCCTACGTATCGGAGGGTAGCTTCGGTGAATTGCAAATCACCGGCGATGCCTATCAGGTAGAATAATATTCCGGGTTGCATGCCAACCCGCATTCCCACTTCAGCAACTGCAACACTGCCGCTCCAGGTGGTGTTGCAGTTTTCTTTATCCTACCACTGTTCATTGGTCAGGAAATCGGCCAGATGTATATGCCGGATCCCCTCCATATTATCTTGCCAGTCTTCGTCCATGCTCACCACGAATTTCGGATAATGATCATCGATGGCCAGCAATGGGGCAAACTCACGCTCAATCGTTGAATCTGTTTCCATACGATATGATACTTGGACATACACTTTCTCGTTCCGGCGAATACCGACAAAATCCACTTCACGTTGATCCTGCTTGCCGATATATGTGTCATAGCCGCGACGTCTCATCTCCCAATAAACCATATTTTCCAATGCTCCCGCTATCATCCGGTCTTTATAGCCCATGACAGCATAAATCAAGGACAAGTCGCTAACGAAATATTTCTCGTGGGACTGTAATAACTCTTTCCCTTTGATATCATAACGTGGCACCTTTTGCAGGATGAATGCACTTTGCAGGGCCTCCAGGTAATTATAGACCGTATTGAGATCTACCCGTCGTTGCTGGCTTTTGAAATAATCAGCTACGTTTTTGGCTGTAAGCCGATTGCCGATATTGTCAAATACAAACCGCACAATTCGTTCCAACAGTTCCACATTCCGGATACTGTGTCGTTGGACCGTATCGCGCAGGATAACGGAGGAGTAGATGTCATAGACCAATTTGTAGATAGCTTCGTATGAATACGCATGAGTATGGACAGCCGGGAAACCACCCATACGAATATACTTCCAAAGTTCATCGTGGATTACCTCTTTCTGGTCGGAAGAAATACCATGGAACAGCAGGTATTCTTGGAAGGAGAGAGGCATGATCTGGAAATTGACGTATCTGCCTGCCAGATAGGTTGACAACTCAGAAGAGAGCAGTCGCGAGTTAGAACCTGTAATATAGACATCAACATCCCAATCCGCTAAGAATGAATTGACAGCCTTTTCCCATTCTTGTATTTCCTGAATTTCATCTAACAAGATATAGATCCTCCCTGAGATGTGTTCTACCTTGGATTTGATATATAGATAAAGAGCCTTGGCATTTGTTATATCCATCCATTCAAAACTCTCGAAATTCATATAGACAATCTGTTCTTTCGAGACACCTTGACGTTCCAGTTCCTCTACAATGAGTTGCAGTACGACTGATTTGCCACACCGTCGAATACCAGTTATCACTTTGACTAAAGGGCGGTTCATAAAGGGACGGATTTGTTGCATATATAGTTCTCTTGCTATCATGACTCGAATATCATTTATGGTTATACCCGCAAATATAGGCTGAATTTTCCGAATATTTAGGGTTATACCCCTAAAAACTTTCCGAAAACAATACTTTTATAGGGTTATACCCCTAAATGCTGCATGTATCGTTAGAGTCCCAGTCTATGGATGGTTACAGCTGGTCTGTCATTCTCTTTCATAGATTGTATCCCTTTTCCGCTGTAGCGAACGGCTCTTTCTGCTATCATGGAGCTAAGGCATTGATGAAGTATGAGTTGCAGCGATGTTTTGAGATCTCCTCACGATGGAGATTTTGCTACCACGCGTGGTAGCAATTGCTACTACCTCATAGCCGAACAATTTCTGTCGCGTAGTCACAAAAAGATAATTAAATAATCCGGCATATACCTTCATCGGCTTATGAAGACGTCTTCATGGGCCAACGAAGATACCTTCATGAGCCGATGAAGGTATCTTCGTGAAAAGGTCCTATTATTTGAGTTTCTCATTCAATTCAGGAACCAGATCCTTGTATTCGTAACGGCTGCCCATCACGCGGTAGTCGGTCAGCGGATCGTTGTCGATGATCTTGTCCATCAGCTCGGAAGCTCGTGGGGTCGAAGGTAAGGCGGCATACTCTTCGTAGGTATAGGAGAGGAAGGCCACGTTGCGGGAGATACCCCGGTTATCCAACAACCAGCCGTTGGCCAAGCGGGTCGGATAGGTGTAACGGTTGCCGATCTTCACATCCTGGATGGAAGGATAGGCGACAATCTGTTTACGGTCAGCACTCAGGGTGACCGGTACGTTCCGCGTATAGTCCTTGCGTGTCTTGTAAACGATCACTTTCGGGGTGGCAGAAACCACGGTCTTGCTGTTTGAGGCCGTGTCCCCAGCCTGTGCGACCTGTTTGCCAGAACTGCAGCCGGCCATCAAGCCGACTGCAGCCACTAAACTGACGAATTGCATTTTCATGTTTTGTTGTTTATAGGTGTTATTTACGGATTTTCTTCGTCACGACTTGGCCGTCTTGCTTCTTCACCACCACTACATAAATACCTGTAGGCCAGATGGAACCATTGATCTGTGTCGTGGTAGCCTGAACAGTAGCCGTAGCTACGCTCTTGCCTGCCATATCGAAGATGGCATAACGGTCGATCGGATTTGAGGCAGTAATGACTAAGTTTTCTCCTTGCCAACTGATTTGCGTCTCGGCCGTTTCTACCTCCTCGTTGGCCGTTGCCTCAACGAACTGAATCGTATGGACGAACGTTTCTCCCTCAGCCGTCTGTAGGAATTCGCTTTCACCAAAAGCGTACAAGAGGGTAAATTCGATTGGCTCATCAATTCTGATCGTATCTGCTAATTCTACTTCCTCTCCAGGATTTAATTGGAAACTTAATGATTCAGACGCGGTAATCTCCGATTCGGTCATTCCCAACATGGCTATTTCCCCATCGAATGGGTGGCTACCCTCATTTTTGACGGTGAACGTGAATCCAATCGGCTCTTTTGCAGGTGCCTCATCCGGAAGATTGGGCAACTGGGTCATCACCAGTTTGGCTCCCTCTTTTACTTCGACTGCTACCCCGTTGGAACAGGTGTTCAAGTCATAACCCATCTTGAAGAGCAAGGTATAGTGGCCGGCCGGAATGGAAGAGGGCAGTCTGTAGGTGGAGGTATGATTACCTATCTGATCGAATAGTCCGATCTGGGTGGTGTCTGACGCCCAGACACATTCCTCTCCGTTCATCAGTAATACACACTCGTTGACCTGAGTCACCTCTGCGTTTTCCCGTGCATAGCGGAGTTCCACTTGGAACTCATCGAGTGTATAAATCTGCTGCGGTGCTTCGACCAGGGTCAATGTAAATTCCGGTTGCCCGAAACCGGCGTTATACCTGTCCCCCTGTTTGCTTAAATAGGCGTGGACGGCATCAGGGTTCTGCGGCATGAGTTGCCGGAGCGTATCGGCTGTCTCTACCCATAGTTCGATTTCGCACCGGCTGTTATTCAAACCCAAACGGTCTGCATCAGGCAACTGGAAAGAGATGGGTTGATTGTCCTGCTCTGTGAATTGCAGGTTGACAGGGACTTTGGCAGTTGTCAGTCCTTTCGCGCCCCCTACTTGCAGATAGGCTTGCCCTTCGATGGATCCGGGTGAGAAGGGCCATATTTCAGTTGTGATGTTCAGATCGTCACCCGACTGTTCCGATACGTACAGGTTGTACAGCCCGTAGGGGAAATAGTCGATATCCTCTTCCTGAGGCGGGCAAAGGTTGAAATAGGCCATCTGTCCTAAGCTCATGTTGTCGTCCATGGCCGTCAGCAGGAAGGCTCCGTCTCCTTGGCCGCTCCAACCCCAATTGAAATAGAACATACCCTCGCCTGCATATCCATCACAGACAAAGGAGTGCCCACCCATTTCACTGCCATAGAGGAGAGGTCCGCGTTGCAATTCCTGATAAAGCATCTCGCTCCATTCCCGGAGGGAGTAGTTGTTCATATAACGGCTTTGGAGGCGGGCATCATAACCCGTTACCTCGGCCAAATGCCAAGCCTCTGTATTCGTTGAGGTGCCGGAAGCATCGACACCGTAGCTCATGCACAGTGCAGCTCCGCAATACTTCATCAGTTTGGCCACTTCGTTACCCTCGGCTTCGGAATACTCTCCGGGGTTATAATGAGGCCGCAGTAACGACCAGTCGATGGGGGATTCGAATGTAACTGTTTGTTCACCTGGCTCATCAGCAAACCACGTGATCGATTCGTTTGTCCAGTTCTGATATTGGAAATAGTAGATGATCTGTGCCAAAGCAGTGGCGGTACAGCCGGTCAAACAATGTTGGCCATCTACTACCGGTGTCTGGTTGTAATAAGGAGCATCTTGATTCCATTTGGCTTTGACCAACGGTTCGATCGGTTCCCAAGTGGGATCATACGACAAAGTGGAGTTGGTAATGACGGTGGAACTCTCCCGTAACTGCCCGATCTCCCAGGCATATTGGCGCATCAGATCACGCAGACCGTCAGGCAGATTGGCTAAGTCGATCGTCCCCTCCTGAGCATATCCCAAAACGGTTGTTGTCCGTTCGTCCGCTGCCGTCAGTACGAAACCACCGGATGTTCGTCCGAATGCATAAAGCAAAGGTGCCTCACCGATCCGACTGCGCAAGGCCGGATTGTTGGAGAGTTGGGCTGTGTCGCTCACCGTAAAGAGCAGATGTAAGGGTTCTGACGCACGCAGTTCCGTCTGGTGTGTCAGAAATTGTTCGGCCCGTTGGCGGGCCTGATCTGCAGAAAGCTGTTGGGCTTGTACATGGCCCCAAATGGAGCAACCTAAAGCGGCTGCTAAGAGATAGTGTTTTGTTCTCATGAAAGCTACAATTTATAAATGGATTTTCTGAATGATGTGTCGATGGGAGGCAGTCGTGATCACGATTACGTAAGTGCCCGGTCCCCAGCCGTTACCATCGATCTGCACTTCGGTACTGTTCGTCTGTTGGTCCTCTACTTGGGCTCCCTGGAGGTCATAGACCTTGACGCACTGTAGCGGTTCGGCAGCCTGAATCAGGAGTGTCGTTCCTTGCCAAATGAGCTGAGGCTGGACGGTCTCGACCGATTCATTGGCGGTCGGTTCATCAATGACAACCACCGGCTTGTAGTAGTAGGTGCCATCTGCCAGTGGAATGCTCCAGATCCCATCTTGTATCAAGGTCAGATAGCCCTCCATTGGTTCGCCGAACCAGTAGAGTAAATCGCTCAGAACGAACTCTTCTCCACTCGGAATCTTAGCCTCTAAATAAAATGAGTCGTAGGCAGATCGATCGTTGGAGGTGAGATAGACCTGTACGGCACCTTCGAAATCACGTTCACCGATGTTCTTGACGTGATAGGTGACGGGATAATCTTCACTGTAGTAAAGGGTGTCGGGCAGTTCGATGGGTTGTGTCAGGACTAACTTGGCTCCGCGCAGCAGTTCAATCTTGACCGGTTGCGAAAAGTTTCTTGAACTGTTCACGACGATGAACTGATAGGTTCCTTCCTTGGCTTTGTTGAATTTGATGGGCATCGTGACCTGTTGCTTCTGTTTCGAAATGAATACATCCTTCAATTTGTACGCAACCGTATCGGTATTGTTGAAGACAAAGGCATAGAACGAGGTCAGTGCCATGCCGGTCTGAGAACTCTCGACGGAGAGGGTCAGGTTAATCTCTTCACCTAAGTAACATTGCGAAGGGGCATCTACTAAAGTAAGCTGCATGGAAACATCCCGCTTTTCCAGTACATATTCGGATTCCTTTCGAACTAAATAGCCCTGCTTTTCTTGCGAACCGAAGAGATCCATCAGGATCCATTCCGAATCCATGCGCTGGTAGAAGGCCAAGGCATATTCGGCCTGATCGAGTTGGCTGTATTGTGGGAAGGGAACACGTATCACCTCTGATTGGTGTTGCTCGTTCGGGATAAACGTAAAGTCGATGGTGTCTGAAAGGATCGGTTCTGTTTCCCCACCGCCGACCATCGCACACCGGATCTGTCCGGTCTGCATACCGCTGTGGAGTGAGGTCAAGACGAATTCTAGGCAGGGTGTTTCGCCGGTTGTATCCAGGATCAGCTGATCCCATTGGACCGTCTCCCGGTTGATGGCAGCCATGGTATTGGGACAACAGTCGAAGATAGCGACCTGTCCAATGTGCATGTTTCTGTCAGTGAGCAGAGCAGACAGCAGGAAATAGTCGTTGGATTTCCCCTCCCAACCCCAGTTGAAATGGAAGAAGCCTTCGCGTTGATAGCCGTCCAACAGGAAAATATGTCCACCGCCCACGCTGGCGTAGGGCATCGGACGGCCTGCTGCCAACTGACGGTAGATCTTTTCGCTCCACGTACGTAAGGGATACTGCCAGGCTTGTGCGAAGGTGGCCTGCTTGCCGTAGCCGGCTACACGGTCGATATTCTGCAGTACATCCCGTGCATCGATGCCGGAGGCTCCTGTACCATATTTAATGTGCATGGCAGCTCCGGTATATTTCATCAGTTTGGCTACTTCGTTGGCTTCCGCTTCCGAGTAGTTTCCTGTGGTGTAGGTGCGTTTCAGGAGACTCCAATCGACGGGAGAGTCAAAGGTGACGGTCACGTCGCGATTGATGAAAGATTTACTTATGGTGTCACCTGCAAACCAGGTCTCTTCGGAGACTTGCCAGTTTTGATAGTGATAGTAATCCATCAGTTGGGCCATCATGGTAGCTGGACAACCTGTCACGGTCTGCTTTCCGTTGGCTTCCGGTGTCTGTCGGTTATAGGGTTCCTCCTGTCCCCACATGGAAGTGATGAGTGGTTCAACGGGTGTCCAGTTCGGATCGTAGGAGAGTTCCTGGATGATCGAGGTACTGAACTCCTCGTTCGACCGGACTGTTTCGATCTCCACTGCATACTGGCGGAGCAGTTCCCGCATACCGTCTGGCAGGTTGTGGATATCCAAGGTGCCGGATGTGCCATAAGCCACGATGGCACGAGCCCGTTCATCTCCCGATGCAATGACATATCCCTCATCTCCTTGGCTGAACGCATAGAGCAAAGCATCGTCTGAATGAGAGGTGCGAAGATGGGCCGTTACATCCAGCTGGGTCGTATCGTTGACGGTGAAGAGTAGTTGCAAAGGAACGTGTGCACGCAAACCGGTTCGTTGTCTCATGAATTGTTCGGCTGTTTGCCGGGCCTGATCCAGTGAAATCTGTTGAGCTTGCAGTCCCCCTAAAGCGGCGAGACACAAGGTTAACAGTAAGAGTAAGTGTCTTGTTCTCATGTTTGTTCTCTTTAATTAGTTATTCATGTCACAAAAGTAGGAAAAGTATTTGTCGTTCTATCGTTCACGCCACAAAAAAAGCAGCCTCTGCTGAACAAAGGCTGCTTTTGAAAAGAGAGGAAACTTCGCTTATTTAACTTCCCAAATGTCGTTAGTCATTAACAATTCCTGGAAATTGTGATACTTCTTCTTGGCAGAAACCTCTTCGACCTGTTCGTGAACAGCTTCGTTGTAGGTAGGAGCCTCCACATCACGGATGACACCCAAAGCAACCGGGAAGTCCGGACCCTCCATCAAGGCCAGCTTCAATTGCAGTGTATTATCCATGCAATGGGCATCGTGTACCAGAATATCCTTTTCGGTGATACCGTTTTCACCCAGTTTCACCACCTTCAGGCCGAAACCATCCTGTACCAGACCGAACTCTTTGTTCTCACCGAACAACATCGGTTTGCCATGTTCCAGGTAGATGGCGTTCTTGGCACGTCCGGCTTTGTTATAGACCGATTCGTGTGTACCATCGTTGAAGATGACGCAGTTCTGCAGGATCTCGCAGACGGATGCACCCTTGTGGGCAGCGGCTGCCTTCAGGATGGCTACAGTACCCGGAGCATCTGTCGCAACGGCACGTGCGAAGAAGCGTCCACGCGCACCGAAGCAGAGCTCTGCCGGATGGAACGGGTCTTCTACTGTACCGTAGGGAGAGGATTTGCTGACGAAACCACGCGGAGAGGTCGGTGAGTACTGACCCTTCGTCAAACCATAGATACGGTTGTTCAACAGGATCATGTTGATGTCGATGTTACGACGAACCGCATGGATGAAATGGTTACCGCCGATGGCCAGACCATCACCGTCACCGGAGATCTGCCAAACCGTTATGTCCGGGTTGGCTACCTTGAAACCGGTAGAGATGGCAGCTGCACGACCGTGGATGGTCTGCATGGCATAGGTGTTCATATAATAGGGTAAACGGCTGGAACAACCGATACCGGAAATGACGGCTGTATTGTGAGGAGCTACACCAATTTCGGCCATAGCTTTGTGAAGCGACGCCAAGAAAAAGTGGTCGCCGCAACCCGGACACCAACGCGGTTGTCCTTTTTTGAAGTCTTGTGCTGTATATGCGCTCATTGTCTTACTTTCTTTTGACGGTGATTATTTGTTTAAGATCTCGGTGAAAGCTTCAACTAATTCGCTGACTACAAACGGCTGGCCTTTCACTTCATTATACTGGTACGGAACGAATCCATCCACTTTCATACGCAGGTAACCGGCAAACTGACCCAAGTTCTGTTCAGCTACGACCACCTTCTTGTATTTCAGCAATACCTCAGCTGTGTTCTTCGGCAGCGGATTCAGATAGGTGAAGTGTGCCAAAGCTACCTTGTGGCCTGCCTGGTTCATCTCTTCCATAGCCGAATAGAGGTGTCCGTAGGTACCACCGAATCCAACGATCAGCAGGTCGGCATCCTCGGCGCCTTCCACCTGCAGGTCGGGTACTTCGATCTTGGCCACCTTTTCGGCACGCAGACGACACATCAGATCGTGGTTCTCCGGATCAGTTGAGATGGCACCCGTGTTGCTGTCCTTCTCCAAACCACCCAGGATGTGACGGTAACCCTCCTGGCCCGGGATTGCCCAGTAGCGTACACCTGTTTCCGGATTACGCATGTAGGGCGTGTAGTTGTCCTTCATCTCCGGTGTTACGTAGGGCGGGTTGATGGCAGGATACTCATCCAATACCGGCAACTTCCAAGCACCTGAACCGTTGGCTACGAAGGCATCGGTCAACAAAACAACCGGTGTCATGTGCTCCAACGCGATCTTACAAGCGTTGTAGGCTGCATCGAAACACTGGGTCGGAGAGGTAGCAGCGATCACCGGCATGGGTGATTCACCGTTCCGGCCGAACAGTGCCTGCAACAGGTCGGTCTGTTCAGACTTGGTCGGCAGACCTGTAGAGGGACCACCACGTTGTACGTCAATGACGACCAAGGGCAACTCGGTGATCACCGCCAAGTTCATCGCCTCTGATTTCAAACATACACCCGGACCCGAAGTGGAGGTAACGGCCAAGGCACCTGCGAAAGAGGCACCGACAGCTGTTGAGCATCCGGAAATCTCGTCTTCGCACTGTACCGTAACGACACCTAATGATTTATGTTTGGAAAGTTCATGCAAAATGTCGGTAGCCGGTGTGATGGGGTAAGAGCCCAAGAAGAGTCTCAGTCCGGCTTTCTCAGCAGCAGCGATCAAACCGTAGGCTGTCGCCTTGTTACCGCTGATGTCCATGTATTTGCCCGGCACCTTGACGGTTGTCTCAACCTTGTAGGTATGATCGACCGAAGCATGGGTGTTGTGGCCATAATCGTAACCGGCATGGATCACCTTGATGTTGGCTTCAGCAATGGCCGGCTTCTTGGCGAACTTCTCGCGCAGGAAGTTTTCGGCGATAGAGAGGTCGCGGTTGAATAACCAGCAAACCAGACCCAAAGCAAACATGTTACGGCATTTCAGCATGGCTTTGTTGTCCATACCACTACCTTCGAGGCAATCTTTGACCATCTGGGAAATAGGAGCGGCAATCACATCCTGCTTGATGCCCATTTCTTCGATCGGATTGTCAGTCTTGAAGGCTGCTTTCTCCAAATCATTCTTCTGGAAGCAGTCTGTATCGATGATGATACAAGCTGTTGATTTGGCAAATTTGTACTGCGTTTTCAAAGCGGCTGCATTCATGGCAACCAACACATCGCATTTGTCGCCCGGTGTGAATACCTTACCGGAACCAATGTGAACCTGGAAGCCGGAAACGCCTGTCAGTGAGCCTTGCGGGGCACGAATGTCAGCTGGGTAGTCAGGAAATGTACTGATACCATTTCCTACTGTGGCAGAGATTGTGGAAAATATATTCCCTGCCAACTGCATACCATCTCCAGAGTCTCCGGAGAAGCGAATGACAACCTTGTCCAGAGTTGTTACGTTTGTTTGTTCTACCATAGTATCTATAAAATTTGCGTATTCTGCTATCGATTGAAAACATCTCGATTTTGGGCACAAAGTAAAGCATAAACTTTGGGCTTTCCTACCAAAAAGCGGGAAAAAACTGCAAAAATCGCTTGTTCTTCAACGGATGCTAAAAGGCCGAGAGATAGAGATCGATCGAATTGGCCGGTAGCGTGAAATGGTTCCCGACGAACCCGTTGACCAGTTTGCCTTGGTAGAGGTAGATGCCGGATCTGAATCCGGCATGATGCTTCATCAGATTGGAGGCCGAGCCGAAGTCGATGAGGGTTTGCAACAGGGGTACAAAGATGTTGCTGAAGGACATACTGGTGGTTCGTGCCACCCGATTGCTGATGTCGGTCTTGCAGTAGTGCAGCACGCCGAACTGTTCGAAGCATTCGGCTGTCTCCTCAAAACGACGGGTTGTTTCAAAACAGCCTCCTTGGTTCATTCGCAGGTCAATGAGGACGGCTCCCCGTTTCATCGATTCGACCAAATGCAGGCTGATGACGTAGGGGTGGCGGATGGTGAGGTAGTCCAGGGCTCCGATCACCACGTCGGCCGAGCGGAAGGCATTTTGCAGCACGTGGGGATGGAAAGTGGAGGTGAACAGGTGTGTACCTAACAGCTGCTGGACGCTCCGGAGTTTGTTCAGATCGTTGTCGAACACTTTGACGGTCGCCCCCATGGCCATGGCCAGGCGGGCAGCCGTTGCACCCGCATGATCGGCTCCTATGATGACCACTTCGGTGGGTGAGAGACCAGGAATCCCTCCCAACAGGATTCCTTTCCCTCCTTGGCTGTTGCTGAGCAACTCGGAGGCGATGGTAATGGCCGTGGCACCTTCAATTTCCGACAGGGTATCGAGCAGGGGATGCTGCTGTTGCTCGTCAGCCAGGAGTTCGTAGGCCACGGCTGTGATGCGTTTGGCCATGAGACAATCCAACGCTTCGCGTGTGAACCGGTTTAACTGGAGCATGGACACCAACAGGGAGCGGGGGCGTATCCAGGCTGCTTCATGGGGTAACGGTGGCTGTACCTTGAGCACTAAATCGGCCTGGAAGGTCTCAGTCGGTGTCTCCACAATCGTGGCTCCTGCTTCGGCAAAGTGAGAGTCGGCATAGTTGATGCCCAACCCTGCCCCTGTTTCGATCAGGAAACGGAATCCCAATCGGGTCAGTTGGGCAACAGCTTCCGGTGTCAATGCCAATCGCTTTTCTCCGGCAAGGATCTCGCGGGGTATCCCGATTTTCATCCGGACTCCTATCTTGTAAAGTTCGAGCAGTAATTCTTGGGGATCGAGTGATTGCATGCGTTGTCTGTTGCCGTTTGTGTCCATAGCCTATACATTATATTATATATGTCATCGTTTGTCGGAGGATCCGATGATCGGCAGCAGGGCTTCCACAATCTGGTTGACGTCTTCCACCGTGGTCATCGCTTCCGCATCGAAAATCACCTGCGCCTGTTCATAAAAAGAGGAGCGGACTTGCAGATTCTCCTGAATGAATTGTCTCAACTCCTCTCCGGAGCGATTCTTCAACACTGGCCGGGTGTGCTTGCCGCCTTCCAAACGTGCAGCCAATTCGGATACGGAGACTTTCAGGTAGATGGTCTTGCCGCATTCGTTCATGTAGGAGATGTTGTCGAAAAAGCAGGGGGTACCACCTCCACAGGAGATGATCACATCCTCAAATTCGGATACTTCGTGCAACATCCGTCGTTCCAACTCCCGAAAGGAGGCTTCTCCCTTTTCGGCAAACAACTGGCTGATTGTTTTCCGAAACCGTCCTTCGATGTAGCAATCGAGATCGATAAAGGAGAGGCTGGTGTGCCTCTCCAATGCTTTACCGATCGTTGTCTTTCCGGCTCCCATGTAGCCTATCAGATAGATTCGTTTCATATTCGTTTTTGTATCAACGATGCAAACTTACTAAAATTCTGAGACTATCGTTTATTGGCCGGTTGCTTTCTTCATGCGTGCGACTGCTTCTTGGATCATGTCGTGTGTGCCACTACCGTCGGTGACATATTTCATGACCATTTGGGCATATTCGATCGCTTCCCGCAGGGCTGGGCTGGAACTCTCGTTGAGGTTGCCGGCACGACGGAGTAACGCAGACAAAGGACGGAGGTCTTCCATCTCCGGCAGGTTACCCGGACGCATCGTGTTGATGGCTGCATTCAGCGCGGCTGCTGTTGCGTTGACCTCTCCCTGGGAGTAGTTCTTCGATACGTTGCCCAGCACTTGCTTGGCCTGTTCCATGACTTCGGTCAAGCGCATATAGCCGAATTGGGCCCAGGGCGCATATTCCGGTACTTTGACCGCTAAGGCATTCCACTGTTCCTGGGCTGTCTGGCGGCTGATTGCTTCGTTCATCAACTCTTTCAGTCCTGACTGGTCCACGCTGGCTACCGTCACTAAACCATTGATGGCTTCCTGCAGGGTGAGAATCTGCTTATCGACTACTAACTGTGAATCGCTGCTCTTATCCACGCCGCGTGCCGATTCCAAAACGGTTTCCAGTACGTGGTAGCTATCGGTCGTATAGACCTTAGCCTCGTAGGCAGCCGCCTGTTGGATGCACTTTTGCAACTCGGATTTGTCCAAACGGGTTGCCTCTAATTGCTTCAGGCTCTCTTCCAACTTCGTCGTGCTTTCCAGGAGTGCCTGTTCGTTGGCGTTGGAAGCGGCCAGGAGCTTTTCACCCGACTGGATCGCTGCCTGCAGGGCGGCAAAACTCTTCTTCGAATAGTTCTTCTTTTGGAAGATCTGTGCATCATGCAATTTGCGTTCCAATGCCATTTTCAGTTCGGCCGTCGGGTCGCTGACGTGATTGATGCGGAAATAGTGCGTCGAATGGTTATGTCGGTAATAGTCCGGTTGGAACACGCGACCACCTTGTGTCAAGGTATAGAGATTACCATGGGTGCCGGTGCGCATACCGGTCGGCTCTTCCGTCGTGATGGTGGCGAGGTTGGCATCGATATTCAGGGTTGCCTCTTGCCAATTGGATACGTCGGTAGCTGTCATGACTAACGGACCATACATCAAGGCTCCCAACCAGGCGGCCGGCAGTGGAGTACCCTCCTGACTGGCAATCTCGGCAGACAACTTGTCTGGACCATAATCGATATGCTTGGTAAAGGGCATGACAATCTCTACGACATCGCCCGCTTTCCAGTCTCGTTTCGGAAGGACTGCATAGGAACAGGGGTGGTATTTTTCACCCGTGGAGACACCGTTGACCTTTACCTCAAAGCCGTCGGTTGCCCAATAGGGAACACGTAACTTCAGGGTGAACTGGCCTGATCCTTCGGTGATGCGGAGCGTACTTTGTTCGGCTGGCCACAAGCAATCCTGCTCTAAGGTAATGCCTTTGGCTTTCCAATGCAGCGTTGTCGGCATATAGAGGGCTACCCACAGGGCATCGTCGGAGGCAAAGTAGGTGGTCTCTTGGTATTTGACATGGTTCTCGGAACCGGTACCTCCACAGCAGGTGGATTGGGGTGTCTCGTTTCCCCAGGGCTTGGAGGCATTCAAACCAACCGCATACTGATAGGTACACTCGTAGTGTTCCGGATTCAACGAACCGACGATCTGGTTGAAGAGGGTCCGTTCATAGTAGTCCATGTAACGGGCATCGTCCGGGTTGAGGCAGTTCAAGTCTTTGGTCAACTTGAGCAGGTTGTAGGCACAACAGGTCTCGTTGAGCTCCGGATTGGCATGGGTGTCACCCTCGGAGATGCCGTTGGTGGCCATGCTCAACATCTGTGAGTAGGGCTGACGGAACATTTCGCCATTGCCCACACCACCCGTGGCATAGCGATACCGTCCCTGCATGAAACTCCAGAAGTTTTGCGAAAGGTTGTAGTAGTAGGGATTGTGGTTGCTCAGATAACTGCGCAACGCACCGATAATCATCGGAATATGTTGATTGGCATGGCGGGTACGGATATCGTCGATGTTACGGGAGAGGGGTGTGAAGAGAGCCGGACTATCGAAACAGTTGGAGGCCTCCAGCAAACGAGCCTTCTCGGTCGGGTCGGATACCATTTCCGACAGGCGGGCCAAGGACTCGCTGATACCGCCTACCTCACCGGCGATGTACATGTTCCACATCTCGTAGCGGTTGCCCGGTTTGGCCCGGCGTTCATCTTGTGTACCCTCTTCCTGCACAAAGGTACGATAGTGCATACGGTTCCAAACCCACAGTCCCATGTCTTTGGCAATCAGAAGAGCCTTGTCAGCCAGGGCTTTGTCATCCATATAGGTGGCAATTTCGATCAGACCGGCCAATTGCTTGTGGATGGTGTAGTAGGGTGCCCATACCCAATCGGAGTTGTTATAGGCCCGGTACATCTCAATCAGGGCCGGGTGATGGGCCGGAATGGCATTCAGGTATCCATAACCGTAGGTAGCCCATTTGGTTTTGTGCACGTCGAAAGCTTCCCATGTACCCTTCATCTCCTTCAATTCAGCTTCAGGGGCAAAATCGCGTGCCTCCCAATAGCGTCCCAAGGAGTCGTTCCAGACGAAGGTACGCTCTTGACAGGCACGTAACTCATCCACCATGCGTTTGATGTTCCGTTTTAGGATCGTCTTTTGCTCCGGATCGGTAGCGGCTGCGTAGGCCAAGGCCAGGGCTGACATGTAATGGCCGGAACCATGACCCTTCAGTTTGGTGTCGGGAGAATCCCATCCATCCGAACGGGTATAGCCCTCGGTGCTGAAGCCGTAGGTGTCCCGGTAATTGTAGAGTTGCTGGGTCACGTCCCAACTGATGATCTCCCGGATGGCCATGTCGCGGTTGGAGGTCAAGCGGTTGTTACCGTTGATGGTTACATCTGTCAATGGTATGGTATAGGCTACCGGTTTATCCGGCAGAACGTCGGCTGTAGCTACGACCTCGACTGTGGCTTGGATCGGAAATCCGTTTTCCGTTGTTTCATCGCCGATGATGAAACCATCCACGGTATAGCGGCTTCCGGCGGGATACTTTTGGTTGTCAGCCTCCTCCTGTTCGGTCACTTTAGCGGCATTGGACCAGCGTGTCTGGCGATATTCGGCCTGTCCGTTGGTGTAGGTGACCCACACCTGGTAGGGAAGACGGGGAGCTGTACCTGCCGGACACTTTACCAGAATGGTTTCGACCGACTGAATGGCGCGTCCTTGCGGCTCAGCAGCCTGCAAGATGCTTGAAGCGAGGGGTGCTGCAGGCGATGCCTGTGCACCGGGTTGCATAGCCAAAAGATATAAACCGGCCATGAACGGAATGGATAAGATAGCTTTCATGCTAAAAAAGGATTCAATAAGTCAATCTTTTGTTTGTTTTACATTTCAGCGTGTAAAGGTATGTATTTATCTTTGGAATATTGCGTGACAAAGGCAGATAAATTATTGAAATCACTTATCTTTGCCGTATGAAAGAATTTATCATATCAGAAGCACAAACAGAAAGAGCCGTTTTGGTCGGGTTGGTGACCCCGGAGCAGAACGAGCAGAAGGTGAAGGAGTACTTGGACGAATTGGCCTTTTTAGCTGATACAGCGGGTGTTGAGTCGGTCAAGCGCTTCACCCAGAAGATGGATTATCCCAATTCGGTGACCTTTGTCGGGACTGGCAAACTGCAGGAGATTAAGGCGTATGTGGAGGAAAACGAGATCGGCTTGGTCATCTTCGACGATGAACTCTCGGCCAAACAGTTGCGCAACATCGAGAAGGAATTGCAGGTGAAGATCCTCGACCGTACGAATCTGATTCTGGATATCTTTGCCCGGCGTGCCCAGACGGCACATGCCAAGACGCAGGTTGAGTTGGCCCAATACAAATATATGTTACCTCGTTTGACCCGTCTGTGGACTCACTTGGAGCGTCAGCGGGGTGGTGTCGGTATGCGTGGTCCGGGTGAGACGCAGCTGGAAACGGATAAGCGTATTATCTTGGACAAGATCTCGAAGTTGAAACGAGACTTGGTCGATATCGACAAGCAGAAGAGTGTACAGCGTAAGAATCGGGGAAAGATGGTGCGTGTCGCGTTGGTCGGCTATACCAATGTGGGTAAATCGACCCTGATGAACCTGTTGAGCAAGAGTGACGTGTTTGCCGAGAACAAGTTGTTTGCGACGTTGGATACGACGGTGCGGAAGGTGATTATCGATAACTTGCCCTTCCTGCTGTCTGATACGGTCGGATTTATCCGGAAGTTGCCGACGGAACTGGTCGAATCGTTCAAATCAACGTTGGATGAGGTGCGTGAAGCCGACCTGCTGGTGCATGTGGTGGATATTTCTCACCCCAGTTTTGAGGAGCAGATCGAGGTGGTCAACCGGACCCTGGCGGAGATTGACAAGCAGGAAAAACCGATGATCATGGTGTTCAACAAGGTGGATGCCTTTACCTTCGTGCCCAAAGAGGAAGATGACTTGACTCCCCGGACACGCGAGAATATCGATCTGGACGAACTGAAACGCACGTGGATGGGTAAGTTGCAGGATAATTGCCTCTTTATCTCTGCCAAAGAGCGTACCAATATTGAAGCCTTGAAAGCCCTGTTGTATGAACGGGTGAAGCAGATCCACATCACCCGATTCCCTTACAACGATTTCCTGTTTCAACAATATGATGAGGAGTTAACAGAATAATTATAAGTGTGTATATCATGGGAAAATATTTGATCGTATGGATGGCTGCCCTTTTTTCAATGGTTGCTTGTGCCCAACAGTCGGCCGATGCTTCGTTGCAGGGCAAGAAGGTGTTGTTTGTGTATGGAGGTTGGGATGGTCATGAACCGGTACCCAGCCGTGACCTCTTTGTCCCTTGGCTGCAGTCTGAAGGGGCAACTGTCATCACGAAAGACAATTTGGAATGTTACACGGATTCAGCCTTAATGGCGAGCATCGATCTGGTCGTACAGGTCTGGACGATGGGTACCATTACGGGTGAACAGGAGCAGGGCTTGTTGAATGCTGTTCGTCGGGGTGTCGGCATTGCCGGATGGCATGGCGGCTTGGGCGACTCATTCCGCAACAATACGGAGTATCAGTTCATGGTCGGTGGCCAGTGGGTGGCTCATCCCGGGGGCGTGATCGACTACACGGTACAGATCACGGACCATCAAGATCCGGTTACCCAGGGACTGAAGGATTTTTCCATGCATTCGGAACAGTACTATGTGCATGTTGATCCGAATGTCAAGGTATTGGCGACTACTACCTTCCCCGGTACGTATGCGGATTGGATCGAGGGATGTGTCATTCCGGTTGTTTGGAAGAAAAGCTATGGTAAAGGTCGTGTGTTCTACTCTTCGTTGGGACACGTGGCTAAGGATTTTGACGTGACAGAGAACATGGAGATCATGAAACGAGGCATTCGTTGGGCTGCCCAGAGCCTGAACGAGGGACCGGAACGTTGGGTTTCGCCCATTTATGGCCGTCGGTAAAATGAACTCCTATACATTATATAATATATATACATAGAAGAGTAAGAAAACATGCAGAAACCGAGTATTCCAAAGGGAACGCGAGACTTTTCGCCGGTGGAGATGGCGAAGCGCAACTATATTTTTAATACGATTCGGGAGGTGTATCACCTCTATGGATTCCAACAGATCGAGACTCCTGCCATGGAGAACCTTTCTACCCTGATGGGTAAGTATGGCGAAGAGGGCGATAAGTTGTTGTTCAAGATTTTGAATTCCGGTGATTGTTTCGCCGGCATCTCAGGTGAGGAACTGAGCGAGATGAGCCCGTTGAAGTTTGCAGCCAAGGCGTGCGAAAAGGGGTTACGGTATGATTTGACAGTCCCCTTTGCCCGTTTTGTGGTACAGCATCGGAATGAGATCAGTTTCCCCTTCAAGCGTTACCAGATCCAGCCGGTATGGCGGGCAGACCGTCCGCAGAAGGGTCGTTACCGTGAATTCTATCAGTGTGATGGAGACGTGGTCGGATCCGATTCGTTGATCAATGAAGTAGAATTGATTCAGATCATGGATGAGGTGTTCCGTCGTTTCGGTATCCGTGTCTGTATCAAGATGAACAACCGGAAGATTCTGTCGGGTATTGCCGAGATCATTGGTGAAGCAGAAAAGATTGTCGATATTACGGTGGCGATTGACAAGCTGGACAAGATCGGTTTGGACCATGTCAACGAGGAGTTGCGTTCGAAGGGTCTGTCGGAAGAGGCGATTGCCAAATTGCAGCCGATCATTCTCTTGACAGGTTCCAACAGTGAGAAGATTGCTACGTTACGAGAACTGTTGGCCTCTTCAGAGACGGGATTGAAGGGTGTAGAGGAGTTGGACTTTATCTTGGAACGTGTTTCGCACACGCCCCTGCAGGCTACCTTGGAACTGGATTTGACGTTGGCTCGTGGTCTGAACTATTATACGGGTGCCATCTTTGAGGTAAAGGCGTTGGATGTACAGATCGGTAGCATTACCGGAGGAGGTCGCTACGATAACCTGACTGGTGTGTTTGGCCTGAATGGTGTGTCCGGTGTGGGCATCTCGTTTGGTGCTGACCGTATCTTCGATGTGCTGAACCAGTTGGATCTTTATCCGGCTGATTCGTTGCAGACAACCCAGTTGCTCTTTACCAACTTCGGAAAGCAGGAAGAGACCTACCTGTTGCCGCTGATTGCCCAGGTCCGTCAGGCCGGTATCCGTACGGAACTCTATCCGGAGGCGGCCAAGATGAAGAAGCAGATGAGCTATGCCGATGCGAAGAAGATCCCCTATGTGGCCATTGTCGGAGAGACCGAGATGGAGGCAGCCAAGATCAATCTGAAGAATATGATCACCGGTGAACAGCAATTGGTGAGCTTGGATGAATTGATTGATACCTTGCATTGATTCGTTTTATTATTAGATTATGTCAGCCGCACACTGCCAGCTTGTCAGACAGTGTGCGGCTTTTGTCTGTCTAAATCCGAAATAATGTCAGATTTGAAGGCTGAAAACCGTTTGGCACACTATTGGTAGTAAGTCAGGTGTATTGCGAAAGCGATACACAAACAACTTAAGAATATTAACAATTAAATAAGGATAAAGATGAATATTAAACCATTAGCAGACAGAGTGCTGATTAAGCCGGCTGCAGCAGAAGAAAAGACACTTGGCGGAATCATTATTCCCGATTCAGCAAAAGAGAAACCGTTAAAGGGTGAAGTTGTTGCCGTAGGTAACGGAACAAAGGATGAAGAGATGGTTGTTAAGAATGGTGATACTGTATTGTATGGCAAATATGCCGGTACAGAAATCGAACTGGACGGTGAGAAATTCTTGATCATGCGCCAGTCTGATATTTTGGCTATCATCTAATCATCATCAATAATCTATTACATTATTATATAAATACATTCGAAAGGAATACAATCATGGCAAAAGAGATTAAATACGATATGGATGCCCGCGACCTCTTGAAGAAGGGTGTTGATGAGTTGGCAAACGCAGTGAAGGTAACATTAGGTCCGAAGGGTCGTAATGTCATTATCGAGAAGAAATTTGGTGCTCCGCACATCACGAAGGATGGTGTAACCGTAGCCAAAGAGGTTGAATTGGCTTGCCCGTTCGAAAACATGGGTGCTCAGCTGGTTAAGGAGGTTGCCTCTAAGACAAACGACAATGCAGGTGACGGTACAACAACTGCTACTGTATTGGCACAGGCTATCATCGGTGTAGGTCTGAAGAACGTGACTGCCGGTGCTAATCCGATGGATTTGAAGCGTGGTATCGACAAGGCTGTTGCTAAGGTGGTTGAGAACATCGCTGAGCAGGCTGAAGAGGTTGGCGACAAGTTTGAGAAGATCGAGCATGTAGCCAAGATCTCTGCCAATGGTGACGAGACAATCGGTAAGTTGATTGCCGAGGCCATGGGTAAGGTGAAGAAAGAGGGTGTTATCACTGTAGAAGAGGCTAAGGGTACAGAAACAACGGTTGATGTGGTAGAAGGTATGCAGTTCGACCGTGGTTACATCTCTCCCTACTTCGTAACTGATACAGAGAAGATGGAATGCCAGATGGAGAATCCGTATATCTTGATCTACGACAAGAAGATCTCTGTTTTGAAGGATTTGCTGCCTATCCTGGAACCGACTGTACAGAGTGGTCGTCCGTTGTTAATCATTGCTGAGGATATCGATAGCGAAGCATTGGCTACTTTGGTTGTCAACCGTCTGCGTGGTTCGTTGAAGATCTGTGCTGTAAAGGCTCCGGGCTTCGGTGATCGTCGTAAGGCTATGTTGGAAGACATCGCTGTATTGACGGGTGGTATCGTTATCTCAGAAGAGAAGGGATTGAAGTTGGAAGGTGCTACGATGGATATGTTGGGTACGGCTGAAAAGGTAACTGTCAACAAGGACAACACAACAATCGTCAACGGTGCCGGTGACAAGGATGCTATCCAGGCTCGTATCGGTCAGATCAAGGTTCAGATCGAGAATACAACTTCTGACTATGACAAGGAGAAACTGCAGGAGCGTTTGGCTAAGATGGCCGGTGGTGTTGCCGTTCTGTATGTAGGTGCTCCTTCTGAGGTAGAAATGAAAGAGAAGAAAGACCGCGTAGATGATGCTTTACACGCAACTCGTGCTGCCATCGAAGAGGGTACTGTTCCGGGTGGTGGTGTAGCTTACATCCGTGCCATCAGTGCTTTGGAAGGTCTGAAGGGTGATAACGATGACGAAACAACGGGTATCGAAATCGTAAAACGTGCTATCGAAGAACCGTTGCGTCAGATCGTGGCTAACGCTGGTAAAGAGGGTGCCGTTATCGTACAGAAGGTAAAAGAGGGTACAGGTGACTTTGGTTACAATGCTCGTAAGGACTGCTTCGAGAATCTGTGTGCTGCAGGTGTCATCGACCCGGCTAAGGTAACACGTGTTGCTTTGGAGAACGCTGCTTCTATCGCAGGTATGTTCCTGACAACAGAGTGTGTCATCGCTGAGAAGAAAGAGGAAACTCCGGCTGCTCCGGCTATGAACCCGGGTATGGGTGGCATGGGTGGAATGATGTAATCTCTTCCTCATAATTATAAAGTGGGCGGTTGCTTTTGGATAACAAAGGCAGCCGCTTTTTTTATTACTTTTGCAGCCAAAACGAAAAAGAGATGCAAGGAACAAAGAATCTGACGAAGGGACCTATTACGCGGTTGCTGTTCAACTTGGCCATGCCGATCATGGGCACTTCGTTTATCCAAATGGCATATAGTATCACGGACATGGCGTGGGTAGGCCGTTTAGGCAGTGAATCAGTCGCTGCCATTGGAGCTGTCGGTATCTTGACCTGGATGACGAATTCGATTTCGTTGCTGACAGGTGTTGGTGCACAGGTGAGTGTGGGACAGAGTATCGGGGCGCAACGTACGGAGGAGGCACGCAGTTTTGCTTCCCACAACTTGACATGGGCTTTGTTGATTGCACTGGTTTGGGGACTGTTATTATTCACATTTGCTCATCCGGTCATTGCCCTGTATAAGTTAGCTCCCGCTATTACCGATCAGGCGGTTCATTATTTGCGCATCGTGGCCTCTGCCTTTCCGTTTGTCTTTTTGGCAGCTGCTAGTACTGGTATCTATAATGCTGCCGGTCTGAGTAAGATTCCCTTTTTTATCAGTGGTACCGGTTTGCTGTTGAATATGCTGTTGGATCCGCTCTTCATCCTGGTGTTGGGGTGGGGAACAGCCGGTGCTGCCTGGGCTACGTGGCTTTCACAGGCGACTGTGGTTGCTCTGTTTGTCTATCATCTGAAGATACGGAATCGTCCGATGGGAGGTTTTCACTTTTGGATTGTTCCCCGTTGGACGGAGACCAAACAGATTTTTCGGTTGGGGACACCGGTTGCGTTGCTGAATGCCTATTTTGCCGTGATTAATCTGCTCATGGGTCGGACCGCCTCTACCTATGGTGGGCATATTGGCCTGATGGCATTGACAGCAGGTGGACAAGTAGAGGCCTTGGCTTGGAATACATCGCAAGGCTTCAGTACAGCCTTGAGTACCTTTACGGCCCAGAACTATGCGGCTGGATGCAAGGAGCGTGTGGTGAGTGCTTTTCATGCCACCTTGAAGATGTGTGCCTGCTTGGGAACCTTCTGTACTGTATTGTTCGTCTTTTTCGGTAGCGAGGTGTTTTCTTGGATTGTACCCGAACCGGCAGCTTACGAGGCGGGTGGTCTGTTCTTGCGTATCGATGGTTACACACTGCTTTTAATGATGATGGAGATTACGATTCAAGGACTCTTTTATGGGACCGGACGTACACTGCCGCCGGCAGTCATCAGCATTACGTGCAATACCTTGCGTATTCCGTTGTCCATCCTGTTGGCTGCCTCCGGATTGGGTGTTGCTGGTGTCTGGTGGGCCATCAGTCTCTCCAGTGGACTCAAGGGAATTGCCAGTTTTGTCTGGTTCCGGATCCTGCAAAAGAAGATCCTTGCCTAAATGCCTTTGAATCTGAAAGGAAACATTTATCTTTGTAATCAGTTAATGAACATAAATAATTGTATCAACTAAATTAATATGGCTAATAAATTAAATCAGGAGACCCTCTGTGTACAGGCAGGATGGACACCGACCAATGGGGAACCCCGTGTACTGCCAATTTATCAAAGCACAACATTCAAGTATGACTCCAGCGAGCAGATGGCAAAATTGTTCGATTTGGAAGCAAGTGGTTATTTCTATACACGTCTGCAGAATCCGACCAATGATGCGGTAGCTGCCAAAATTGCCGCCTTGGAGGGTGGTGTGGCTGCTATGTTGACCTCATCGGGCCAGGCTGCCAATTTCTTTGCCTTTTTCAATATCTGTGAGGCGGGCGATCATATCGTGAGTGCAACCAGTATTTATGGCGGTACCTACAACCTGTTGTCAGTCACCCTGAAGAAATTGGGTATTGAATGTACCTTTGTCGATGAGGGAGCTTCCGAAGAGGAGATCAGTCAAGCGTTCCGTCCGAACACCAAACTGCTTTTTGGTGAGACGATTTCCAATCCGGGTGTGAAGGTGCTCGATATCGAGAAGTTTGCGCGAATTGCCCATCAGCATGGCGTTCCTTTGATCGTCGATAACACCTTTGCCACTCCGATCAATTGCCGTCCTTTCGAATGGGGTGCTGACATTGTGACACACTCGACAACGAAGTATATGGATGGTCATGCTTCGACCGTGGGTGGCTGTATTGTGGATAGCGGTAACTTTGACTGGAGTGCGCATGCCGACAAATACCCGGGATTGTGTGAGCCCGATCCCTCCTATCATGGTTTGACCTATACGGAATCTTTCGGTAAGATGGCCTACATCACCAAGGCAACCAGTCAGCTGATGCGTGACTTGGGTTCCATTCAGGCACCACAGAATGCCTTCCTGCTGAATCTGGGTTTGGAGACGTTGCATCTGCGTATGCCGCAACATTGCAAGAATGCGTTGAAGGTGGCACAGTGGTTACAGCAAAACGACAAGGTGGCCTGGATCAACTATCCGGACCTGGAGGGTGACAAGTACCATGATTTGGCGAAAAAATATCTCCCTAACGGTTCCTGTGGTGTGATGGCCTTTGGCTTGAAGGGTGGACGAGATGTGGCTATTAATTTCATGGATCACCTGAAGTTTGTAGCAATTGTGACGCATGTGGCTGATGCACGTACTTGTGTATTGCATCCGGCCAGCCATACACACCGTCAGCTGAGTGACGAACAGCTGATAGAGGCAGGTGTGGCTCCTGATCTGATCCGTTTGTCAGTGGGTATCGAGAATGCAGATGACATCATTGCCGACTTGGAACAGGCATTGAACTCCTAAGTATTTTAATCGATCCATAAAAAGTGAGAGGCCCTCCCTGCTGGAAGAGCCTCTCTTTTTATATAAGTGGTATTCAGGTGATTTAATCGTCCGTCTGTGTCTCCTGATAAGCTTTCAGCAACTTTTCCTGAACATCGGCCGGTACCAATTCGTAGCTGGCGAACTTCATGGTGAAGGAAGCACGACCACCGGTAATTGAGCTCAATGAAGTAGAATAGTTCGACATCTCTTTCAGAGGCACTTTGGCTTGCAGTTTCTCGAATCCCTTCTCACTGTTCATACCCATGATCAACGCACGGCGACCCTGTAAGTCACTCATCACATCACCCAGGTAATCTGCCGGAACAGCCACTTCTACATCGTAAACCGGTTCCAGGATCTTCGGACCTGCCTCTCTGAAGGCTGCACTGAATGCATTACGTCCTGCCAGCATAAAGGAAACTTCATTACTGTCAACCGGGTGCATTTTACCGTCATATACACAGATACGTACATCACGTGCATACGAACCGGTCAACGGACCCTGTTCCATACGGCTCATGATACCTTTCAGGATAGCCGGGAGGAAGCGTGTATCAATAGCACCACCGACAATACAGTTGACAAATACCAACTTGCCACCCCATTCCAAATCGATGGTCTGGGTATCGCGTACGTTCATCTTGTACTCCTGGCCACCGAAACGATAGCTGTCCGGAGCCGGCATTCCCTCGTAGTAGGGTTCTACAATCAGATGAACTTCACCGAACTGGCCAGCACCACCCGACTGTTTCTTGTGACGATAGTCGGCACGAGCAGACTTGGTAATTGTCTCACGATACGGGATCTTCGGTTCCAAGAACTCGATCGGAAGTTTATCGTTGTTTTCAATACGCCATTTCAACGTGCGTAAGTGGAATTCTCCTTGACCGGAAACGATCGTCTGTTTCAACTCCTTCGACTGTTCGATTACCCATGTCGGATCCTCTTCGCGCATACGGTTCAGGATTTCCATCATCTTTTCAGCGTCTGCTTCGTTGACCGGCTTGATGGCACGACGATACTTCGGATCCGGATATTTGATGAAGTCGAATCGATAGTCACAGCCCTTACCATTCAAGGTGTTACCACGACGTACATCTTTCAGTTTTACAGTAGCACCGATATCTCCAGCTACCATTTCAGATACTTGGTTACGTGTTTGTCCGGCAACCGAGAAGAGCTGAGCAATACGTTCTTTGGAGCCACGGTCTGCATTCAACAGGTCGTCACCCTCTTTCACCTTACCGGAGATCACTTTGAAATAGGAAACCTGACCGATGTGCGGTTCTACCGTTGTCTTGAAGAAGAAGAGACTGGTCGGTCCGTTAGAATCCGGAGTTACCTCAATGCCCTCTGTCGTAATCAGACGCGGCATCTTGTCGGTACACGGTACCACATTGCCCAAGAATTCCAATGTGCGGCGTACACACATGTCGCGACCTGCACAGACACAGAATACGGGGAACATGCCGCGTGTCACCAAACCTGCACGGATACCGGCACGCATATCATCTTCGCTCAAGGTGCCCTCTTCGAAGAATTTCTCCATCAATACGTCATCGTGTTCAGCAGCAGCTTCGACCAAAGCCTTATGTAACTCCATGGCCTTCTCCATCTGATCTGCCGGAATTTCCAGTACATCAGGCACACCACCTTCCGGTTTCCAGCGATACATCTTCATCTTCAATACATCAACTACTGCATTGAAAGAGGAACCGCATGTGATCGGATACTGGATGGGGACAATCTTGCTACCCCAACGATCCTGCAACTGAGCTACCGTTCCTTCGTAATCAGCTTTCTCCTGATCCAACTGGTTCACCACAAAGATAACCGGTTTGTGGAACTGCTCGGTGTAGCGGAACTGATTCACGGTTCCTACCTCAACACCATATTGTGCATTCAAGACCATCAGAGCCGTATCGGTTACGTTCAAAGCCGAAACTGCACCACCGATGAAGTCGTCAGAACCCGGACAATCGATGAAGTTCAACTTCCGATCCTGCCATTCAACACTGAAAACGGTCGAGAACACGGAGTAACCATACTCTTTCTCAACCGGGAAATAGTCGCAAACTGTATTGCCATTGCCTACAGAGCCACGACGTTTTATAACTCCACCCTCGTAAAGCATAGCTTCTGCGAGAGTGGTTTTTCCAGAGCCAGAACTTCCCAAAATAGAGATGTTCTTGATTTCGTTTGTTTGATATACTTTCATGATATAGGTGTTTTTTTAAGATTGAACAATATCAATTGGTTGTGTTACTTCTCACGAGGGCGCAAATTAGGTATTGTTGCTGACATGACCAATTCTTTGGCTTTGTTTGATAACAATGTTTTTTAACATGCTTACGGAAAGGACTGAAAATAGTGCCCTTTTTCCCCTTTTTTGCCGTTTATTTTCCTCCATTTTGCCTATATTTGCCCAACCGTAAAGATATACCATTAAAAATAATAGTGAACATGCAGTTTAAAAATAAATATGTATTGGCCATCGATCAGGGTACAACCAGTTCGCGAGCCATTCTCTTCAATCATCAAGGAAACATCATTACCTGGGCGCAACGTCCTTTCCAACAATACTTCCCCAAACCCGGATGGGTGGAACATGATCCCAATGAAATCTGGTACACGCAATCGTTGGCCATCAAAGAGGCGATGGCGAAAGCTGACGTGACGGATGAACACATTGCCTGTATCGGCATTGCCAACCAACGGGAGACGACTATTTTGTGGGATCGGGAAACTGGTTTTCCCATCTATAATGCGATTGTCTGGCAAGATCGGCGTACGGCCGATTATTGCGAAGAGTTGAAAGAACAGGGATGGGCCGAGCGGATTCGGGAAAAAACGGGTCTGGTGGTTGATGCCTATTTTTCGGCAACCAAAATCAAATGGATTCTGGATCATGTCAAGGGCGTACGTGAACGGGCCGAACGGGGAGAACTCTGCTTTGGAACGGTGGATAGTTGGCTTATTTGGAAGTTGACCCGTGGTGCGCTCCATATAACCGATGTCACCAATGCTTCACGTACCATGCTTTTCAATATTCATACGCTACAATGGGATACGGAATTGTTGGAACTCTTTTCCATTCCGCCGTCACTCTTGCCGGAGGTACGTAGTTGCAGTGAATGCTATTGTGAGACTTCAACGCCTATTTTCCAGCAGCATTTACCCGTATGTGGTATGGCCGGTGATCAACAGGCGGCTCTGTTCGGACAGTTATGTGTCGAGAGGGGGATGATCAAGACTACCTACGGAACCGGTTGTTTCATGATTTTGAATACAGGGAATGTGCCTGTTTGGTCGAACAATAATTTGTTGACAACTATTGCTTGGAAACTGGGTGATCAGGTGACGTATGCGTTAGAAGGGAGTGTCTTTGTCGGTGGTGCGGCTGTCCAATGGCTACGGGATGGACTGAAGTTGGTTGATCAGGCAGCTGTGACCGAACAGATGGCCAATTCAGTACCTGATAATGGGGGTGTCTATTTTGTACCGGCCTTGACGGGTTTGGGGGCTCCCTATTGGGACCAATATGCTCGAGGTGCTATTGTCGGTCTGACACGTGGTACCACGGCTGCTCATATTGCCCGGGCTGCCTTGGAGGGTATTTGTTACCAAGTGTATGATGTGTTGCAGGCCATGGAGAATGACCGTCATGCCCGTCCCCGTGAGATTCGGGTTGATGGTGGCGCCATTGCCAATAACTTTCTGATGCAGTTCCAGGCCGATATATGTCGCTGTCCAGTTGTTCGGCCGCGTATTTTAGAGACGACGGCTTTGGGTGCTGCCTATTTGGCTGGTTTGGCTGTCGGTTATTGGAAAGATGTAGAAGACTTGAAAGAGCAATGGAATCAGGAGAAGACCTTCCGCCCGCAGATGGAGGAGTCGCTCTCGCAACAGTTGTTGCATGATTGGCATCGGGCGGTAGGTCGTGCTTCAGCTTGGGAAGAGTCATGAGCGACTACGGAGGAACCGTAGCGCCTTTTCCATATCTTCCGGTGTGTCGATACCGATGGTCTCCTGGTCGGTGAGGCCTACACGGATGGCATAGCCATTTTCTAACCAACGCAATTGCTCCAGACTTTCTGCTTTCTCTAAGGAGGACTGGGGCAATTGGGTGATCTCAGCCAAAGTTTCTGCCCGATAGGCATAGAGTCCGATGTGTTTGTAGAACGTATGGCACGAGAGCCATTCGGTGTATTTTTGTCCACGGATATAGGGGACGATGGAACGACTGAAGTACATCGCATCCCCTTTTTTATTGAGGACAACTTTCGGCGAATTGGCATTGAACAATGTTTTTTCAAAATCACCATCTGCTGCAAAGGGGGTTGCCAATGTAGCGATGCAGACGCTGGGATCGGTAAAACAGTGCTTGAGTGTCTCAATCTGTTGAGGCTGGATGAAAGGTTCGTCTCCTTGGATATTGATCACGACATCGTAGCCGGCTCCTACCTTTTGGTAGGCCTCGAAGCATCGGTCTGTACCGCTCCGGTGTTGATCCGAGGTCATGACTACCTCACCGCCGAACGCTAGTACGGCACTTTCGATACGAGGATCGTCTGTGGCGACACAGACTTTGTCTAATGTGTGACATACCTGTTCATATACCCGTTGTATCATGGGCTTTCCGTCCATGTCGGCCAATGGCTTTCCCGGGAATCGGGTAGAAGCGTAACGTGCCGGAATGATTCCTATAAATTTCATCGTATTGCTACCTTATATTATATAATGTATTATTTCGTGATTCGATTTCCTTCACTCAGTTGGATCAATTTCTCCCGTTCACCGACGATCCAGACGATGTCTCCCTCTTCGAATTGTGTCGTGGGAGGTGGATTCTTGAGGGAGGTCTCTCCCCGTTCGATACCAATCACCAAACAGTTGGCATGATCACGGATGCCAGATTGGGCAATGCTTCGTCCGATCAGGAAGGAGTCGCTGGCAATATGGATCTGTTCCATGCTTACCTCCTTGCGCGCTCCTTTGCTCTGATGCGTGCTCGATTCGCGGTAACGCTCTTCGATGTAGAGTCGGAACTGTTCCAGATCCTGATCTGCTCCGGCTACTACTAACTTATCGAATGGATAGAGTCGTTCCTCACCGCCCGGTATGTTGATTCGTTGTTCTCCTCGTACGATCGTGACCACATTCACATTGCATTTTTGTCGGAAGTTCAGTTCTTTCAAGGTCTTGCCTGTACTGGGTGAATTCTGTTTTACTTCAAAGTCTGCCAGGTGCAGGTCTCGTTCCAACATATGGTTGGTGAACTGATGGCTGACGGGTGCCTGTTTCTCCCTTTCCAACTCACGAGCGGAAAGGTTTTTGAAGAAGCGTCGCTCCATCAGAATGGACTGTTTCTTCAACTCTTTGGAGAAAATGGCTGTACCAATCACGGCCCCTGCCACTGCCAAGGTGAATCCGGAGGCGATGTTGAACAGATGGGAGACGGGAATGGTCACCAGGATGATGCAAAGGACAATACGCAGAACAATGAGCGAGACCAAAGGACCGCGGTTGTATTTGTTGTCGTTCCACAGTTTCTGAAACTCTTCGGAATGATTCTTCTTCATGATGATGGCGCGCAACATCGGAGAGATGATCATCAATAAGAGGATCAGTGCCAGTATCCGGCCTTGCAACCCTGAGATGGATTGGGTGATGAAGGGGGCTACCCATTCCAGCCAAATGAAGATGAGGACACTGGTAATGGCCGTATAGGTCCCGACGATACGTGTCAATGAACGCAATAATTTGTGCCAGTCACTCTTCTGGCGGATGGTATTGGAGCCGGAACTGTATCGGCTCAGTTGTTGGATCCATGCGGCTGGCACATGCTGCTCGATCCACTCGTTGGCTGGTGTGGCCAGGCGGATCATGTAAGGGGTAAAGAATGTCGTGATCACAGAGACCGCTACGACGATCGGATAGAGGAATGAATCGGTTACATGCATCGTCTGTCCGACACCGGCAATGATGAAGGCAAACTCTCCGATTTGTGCTAATGAGAAACCCGATTGGATGGCAATCTTAAGTGGTTGACCTGACAGGATAACTCCCATGCTGGAGAAGAGGATCTGTCCACCCATGACGACCAACGTCAGGAACAGGATGGGAAATTTGTATTCCCAAAGGAGTCCGGGGTCGATCAACATACCGACCGAGACGAAGAAGATGGCCCCAAAGAGGTCTTTGACGGGTTTGACCAAGTGTTCGATCCGTTCCGCTTCGACTGTTTCGGCCAAAATAGACCCCATGACAAATGCTCCCAAGGCGGCCGAAAAGCCGGCTTTGGTGGCGATCATGACCATCCCTAAACAGAGTCCGATGCTGACAATCAGCAGAGTTTCACCGTTCAGGAAAGAGCGAGTTTTCTTGAGAAAGGAGGGAATCAGGTAAATACCCACCACGAAACAGAACAGCAGGAAGACACTCAATTTGATGACACTATCGATCAGTTCCATTCCCTCTACATGTTGGCTGACAGCCAACGTGGAGAGCAGCACCATCAACAGGACGGCAAAGAGGTCCTCTACGACCAAAATACCGAATACTACACTGGCAAACTGTTGGTTTCGAATGCCCATATCATCGAAAGCCTTGAAAATGATCGTGGTGGATGACATGGAGAGCATACCGCCTAAAAAGAGACTGTTCATATGTCCCCACCCTAATAGAGTACCCGTCAGATAACCGACAGTCATCATGCCGATCACGATGGTGATAGCACCCGTGATGGCCGTTCCCCCCACTTTAACCAGCTTCTTGAAACTGAAATCCAGTCCCAAGGCGAACAAGAGGAAGATGACACCGATATCTGCCCAAATATGAATACTGGCTGTATCGGTAACGGTAGGAATCTCTTCAATGGAGGGGCCGGCCAAGATACCAGCCACAATATAACCCAAGACAACAGGCTGTTTGAGTTTTTTAAACAGAATAGTCACTAATCCTGCTACAATCAGGATCACAGCAAGATCGGAGATGAGAGTGGGTATGTCTGACATAGTTTTTGCTTTTAGATGATGGCAAAATTAGCGATTATTTTTATTTTTGTCGGTCAAAATGATATGAAATGAAGAAAAAGCACCCTGTTTTGTCATGGATTGAGGAGGGCGAGCATCAGCAGCAAGATTTTAAATTCGAGGTGAGCGACAGTAGGAAAATCGCCCGGACGCTGAGTGCCTTTGCCAACACGGATGGCGGCAGATTACTCATTGGTGTGAAAGACAATGGAGTAGTGGCCGGTGTGCGGAGTGAGGAGGAATATTATATGATTGAGGCAGCTTCGCAGATGTACACCCGACCCGAGGTGCCCTTTTCTGCCAAACGATGGGAGTTAGAGGGTAAGACCGTGTTGGAAGTGGATATAGCTCCCTGTCAGGAGAGACCCTATACGGCACCTGACAAGGATGGTCATTACAAGGCCTATATCCGCGTGGCGGATGAGAATATCTTGGCGAATGATGTGCTGGTGCGATCGTGGAAGAAACGTGGCCAACCGGACGGAACCCTGTTGAAGGTAAGCCGACCGGTTGAGTTACTGTTTGATTATTTGCAAACCCACGAGTGGATCAGTGATCGTCAGTTCTGCCGGTTGGCTCATCTTCCCTATTATGTGGCACGCAGTATTCTCAGCGATCTATTGGCCATGGATACGTTGCGTTATACCGTTGTGGATAAACGGATCGTTTATCAAAAATGCCCTTGAGGCAACACATACAGTTGGGCATTTTCGTAGCGTTGTACCACGACGGGTGTGCCAGCCTCGATGAATCCGGCTTCTGACACAGCGTCGTAGCTCTTGCCGTTTATGTGTACCTTGCCGGAAGGGCGTAACACCGTAAGTGCCGTTCCCTCTTGTCCGACCAGTGTCTGGTAGTCGGGGGAGGAGACCGCCTCTTCCAGATCAGCCTCTAAGGCTGCTCTGCGAAGAAATCCCTTGGTACCAATCTTATGGGATAGCCATAGAACGAGGGCAAAACCTAAAATCAATCCGGAAAAGACGGTGAGTGAAGCTTGTCCGATGGAATCGGCCGATACGTGGGCGAAGTCAAAATTGGTATTGTCCAACAGGCCTACGGTGAGTCCACTGAAGAGACAAGCCAAACCGGCTATTCCGGCTACACCAAAGCCGGGAATGACAAAAATCTCCAGTGCTATCAAGATCAATCCGATAAAGAATAGAAGAATCTCCCAGTTTTGGGTCAGACCGTCGATATACAAGGGGGCAAAGTAGAGGATGGCCGCCACCACAGAGGCGAGCGAGGGGAATCCCAGTCCAGGTGTCTGTAATTCGAAATAGAGACCTCCGATCATGATCATTATCAAGATGGCTTGGAGTGCTGGATTCATCAGAAATCCTTTCACCCGGTCGAAGGTGGAAGGGGTATAGCTATTGAGTTCATACTGTGGATAGTTCAAATAGCGGGTGATGATTTCGTCCATGGTCTCGGCGATTCCGTCGCAATAACCCCATTGTAAAGCCTCTTCGGCAGTCAGGGTAAGTACCTTGCCCGAATCGACCAGATGAGGCACGATCACGCGGTCATCGACCATAGCTTCCGCAATCTGCGGATTACGTCCTTGTGTCTCTGCCGTAGCCCGCATCAACGAGCGCATGTAGGATTGATACTTGTCCGGCATGGCCGCTCCCGACTGATCGACCACCGTCGCGGCACCGATGCTGGCTCCTTTCCGCATGTATATCTTCCGGCAAGCGATGGAAATGAGTGCTCCTGCAGAAGCCGCATTGTTGTTGATAAAGACATAGACCGGGATCGGACTATATAATATATGTGTACGCATCGAATCGGCTGCTTCCAACAGACCTCCATACGTGTTCAGATCGATCAGGATCGCATCGGCTTGCAACTGCTGTGCCTCCTCCATACCATGCTGGAGGAAGAGACGGGTTGTATGGTTGATCTCTTGTTTGATTGGAATCGTATAAACAAGCGGATCAGGTCCATTTTTCCCTTCAATCTTGCTTACAAAAGTCAAGAGAAGTAAAAACCAGGTGAAGATTGTTGTCTTATTCATATCTTTAACATTATTAATGTATAAATCCAAGCATACATTCATTTTCTCTTCTTACATTTGCCCTACACATACGAGTGTTGGTATGTGAATTATCTTTAGACAGTGTTTAATTCAAAAGTAAAAGTATGAATGCGTTGCAATTTCAGAAAAAATTATTGAGCATGCAAGAAAATATGATGAATTTTGCGCTCATGCTCACGGCCAACAGGGACGATGCCCAGGATCTGATGCAGGATACAACGCTGAAAGTTCTGGATAATCAGACCAAGTTTGTGGATAATGTCAATTTCAAAGGTTGGGTATTGACAATTATGCGTAACATTTTCATTAATAACTATCACAGATGGGTAAGGACACAGACAGTCGTGGATCAATCCGTGGATCTTTATAATTTGGATGTGGTGAATGAGTCGCCGAGTAATTCGCCTGATAGTTCTTGTCACATGCAAGAGATCACGTCTGCCATCAGTGGGCTGAACTCAGAGTTGAGGATCCCCTTTTCCATGTATGTCAGTGGCTACAAGTATCAAGAGATTGCCGACAAACTTCAGATACCTTTGGGTACTGTCAAGAGCCGCATCTTTTTTGCTCGTCAAGAATTACAGAAGGTCTTGAAAGATTATAAATAATATAACATATATGAGAAGTTTTGCAAGTGATAATAATTCCGGGGTTCATCCTTTGGTGATGGAGGCTATTGCTAAAGCCAATGACAACCATGCCGTGGGGTATGGTGATGATCCTTGGACGGCTGCGGCGACGGACAAGATACGTGCCGTGTTCGGTCCGTCGGCGGATCCATTCTTTGTATTTAATGGAACAGGTGCCAATTCGGTAGCCCTTCAGGCGGTTACGAGACCCTTTAACAGTATCTTGTGTGCGACTACCGCTCATATCTATGTGGATGAGTGTGGTGCTCCAGCCCGGATGACGGGTTGTGCCGTGACTCCGATTCCCACACCGGACGGTAAACTTACACCGGAACTGATCCGTCCCTATCTGTGTAACTTTGGTGTCTGCCACCATTCACAGCCCAAGGCGGTCTATATCTCGCAGGTGTCTGAGTTGGGTACGGTTTATACGATCGAAGAGGTACGTGCCCTTGCGGATCTGCTGCATGCCTATCACATGTATCTGCATATGGATGGTGCCCGTTTGGCCAATGCCTGTGCTCATCTGAACTGCACCATGAAACAGGTGACCGTGGATGCGGGAGTCGATATCTTGAGCTTTGGAGGCACCAAGAATGGAATGATGATGGGTGAATCTGTCATCTCTTTCCGACCGGAGATTTCCGAAAACTTGGCCTTCTATCGTAAACAGTCGGCCCAGCTGGCCTCCAAGTTGCGTTATCTATCGGCTCAGTTCATTCCCTATCTGACAGATAATCTGTGGTTGGAGAATGCTTTGCGTGCCAACATCAGTGCCGAGAAGTTAGCTGACGTGTTGCGTCAATATCCGGAGATTCATTTTACGCAAGCGGTCGAGTCGAATCAGCTTTTCTTTACCATTCCGGAAAAGCCTTTGAAAAAGTTGCAGGAAAAATACTTCTTCTATATGTGGAACGAAGCCAATCGGGAGGCTCGTTTGGTCACCTCTTGGGATACATCAGGGGAGGATATTGCTCGTTTCGAACAGGATTTGAAGGAGGCTTTTGCCGATTGATCTTGGAACATCGAATCAGTGAAAAAAAAGAGGTGCGGCCCATTCGGTCGCACCTCTTTTTTAGGAAGGACTGTGTCAGATCTTCGGCAGTTCCCACGGAGCCCGATAGGTCTTGCACAGGTATTGATCGGCTTCTGCATCGTGGAAGCTGCTGCCGTCCCATGAAAGTTTTTTGCCCGTACGGTAAGCAATGTTACCTAACTGCGAGAACTTGGCAATGTGTGCGCCAATCTCTACGCTGGCATTGCAATTCCGGTTACGGCTCTTGATGCACTCCAAGTGATTCTTGACATGGAGGTTCAAACCACCTTCGCCATACTGTTTCTTCAGCGGAACAGCTTCCATGCGAAGTTGTCCATTGACCTTTTCCGGAATGACTTCCCAACCGCCGCGGTCGATGACCAACGTTCCATTTTCACCCACAAATCCTAAACCGTGGTTGCGTCCATAGGCACCATCATCAATACCGATGGCATGGTCCCACATAACGGTAAAGTCTTTGAATGTATAGACTGTCTGCAACAGGTCGGGTGTTTCGCAAGCATCGTCCGGATAACCGAACTTGCCACCAGAAGCCATGATGGATTCCGGAGCTGTCACATTCATGCCGAAGAGGGCATAGTCCAGCAGATGGACACCCCAGTCGGTCATCAGACCGCCAGCATAGTCCCAGAACCAACGGAATGTAAAGTGGAAACGGTTCCGGTTGAATGGCCGTTTGGGAGCCGGGCCGAGCCACATGTCATAATCGACTCCTGCAGGTACGGCTTCATCCGGTTTGACCGGAATGGAGGGACACCAGCCTTGGTAGGAGAATACGCGTACGGTACGGATCTTACCTAACTTACCGCTGTGAACAAACTCCATGGCATCTTGCCAGTGGGGGTCACTACGTTGCCATTGGCCTACCTGTACCACCCGGTTGTAGCGTTGAGCGGCACGTACCATGATGTTACACTCTTCGATGCTGTTACCTAACGGCTTTTCGCAATACACATCTTTGCCAGCTTCACAAGCTCCTACCATTTGCAGACAGTGCCAATGGTCGGGTGTGCCGACAATGACTACATCAATATCCTTGTTGTCAATGAGTTTGCGCCAGTCCTTATAGAGGTTTTTTACACGTTTGCCTGTGATCTTTTCAGTGTCGGCCGCCCGTTTATTGAGTACATTTTCGTCGCAATCAGCCAAGGCCAAGCATTCGACTTCCGGATTACGGAGGAAGGCTTTCAAGTCATCAAAACCCATGCCGTTGCAACCGATCAGTCCGACACTAATCTTATCATTTGCGGAAACTTCAAATTGGTTTGCCCGAATGAAGAAAGGGCTGAATGTCAGACCTGCACCTACTAGGGCACTCTGACGTAGAAAATCTCTTCGAGATGTCATGGTATGATTATGTTTTAAGTGATTTATTTGTTGCAAATATAACAGGGTTTCGGTAAAGAAGCAAACCTTTGTAGCAGAAAATAAAAAAGGATTGAAAATTTCTTTCCAATCCTTTTGTTGAAGAGGTTCCTGGCGGATTCGAACCGCCGTAAACGGTTTTGCAGACCGCTGACTAAGCCACTCATCCAAGGAACCAATCGTTTGTCAATCGTTTCAATTGCGCTGCAAAGTAACGGATAATATTTGGACTGTGCAAATATTTTTGCAAGAAATTTTCCATTATCTTTGTACCTGTAATTTTAAAGCAGGAGAATATGACTTACAAGAAAACGGATTTGCCGGGAGTTTGGATTGTGGAACCCAGTGTGTTTCAGGATTCAAGAGGCTATTTTATGGAGGCTTTCAAACAGGCTGAATTTGATGATGTAGTGGGCAAGATCCGATTTGTACAGGATAATGAGTCTAAATCGACTCGAGGAGTATTGCGAGGTTTGCACTATCAGTTGGCTCCCTATTCGCAAGCCAAGTTGGTACGTGTCATTCGGGGATGTGTCTTGGATGTGGCCGTTGATTTGCGTGCTGCTTCGCCTACTTTTGGCCGTTACATAGCTGTTGAACTTTCCGAAGAGAACAAACGCCAGCTTTTCATTCCACAGGGTTTTGCCCATGGATTCCAAGTGTTGAGTGAAGAGGCGATATTTACATATAAGGTAGATAATCCCTACATGCCGGCTTACGAACGGGGAATCCGCTTTGATGACCCGACAATTGGGGTCGCTTGGCGTGAGTTGGAGGGAGTGACGCCGTTGCTCTCTGCCAAGGATCAAGCCTCACCTTTTTTGCAAGAGGCTGAATATAACTTTTAAATCATTTAATACCGATCAATCATGAAACGATATTTAGTGACCGGAGCTGCCGGTTTCATTGGAGCGAACTTTATCAAGTATATGTTGGCAACACATACCGACATTCAGTTGGTCGTGCTGGATTTACTGACGTATGCGGGCAATTTGGGTACCATCGCTGAGGATGTGGATGGCGAACGTTGTCTCTTTGTCAAGGGAGATATTTGTGACCGGACGTTGGTGAACCACCTGTTCGATACATACGCCTTCGACTATGTAGTTAATTTTGCTGCGGAAAGCCATGTGGACCGGAGTATTGAGAATCCCCAGCTTTTCTTGATGACCAATATCTTGGGTACACAGAATCTGCTGGATGCGGCTCGTCGGGCTTGGGTAGTCGGGAAGAATGAACAGGGGTATCCGCTTTGGCGGGCAGGTGTCCGTTTCCATCAGGTATCAACCGATGAGGTGTATGGTAGTTTAGGAGCGACTGGCTATTTTACCGAAGAGACCCCGCTGGATCCACGTAGCCCCTACAGTGCTTCCAAGACGAGTGCAGACCTGTTTGTGAAGGCCTATTACGAAACCTATAAGATGCCGGTCAGCATTACGCGCTGTTCGAACAATTATGGTCCCTATCATTTCCCGGAGAAGCTGATCCCGCTTATCATTAAGAATATTCTGGAGGGAAAGCCTTTGCCGGTCTATGGAGATGGTTCGAATGTGCGCGATTGGCTCTATGTGGAGGATCATTGCAAAGCGATCGACCTGGTGCTTCATCAGGGACGTGCCGGAGAGGTCTATAATGTAGGCGGACACAACGAGAAGCAGAATATTGAGATTGTCAAATTGACAATCCGTACCATCCGTCAGTTGATGACCGAACACCCAACTTATCGTCAAGTGTTGAAAAAAAGGGAGATAGGGGCAGATGGTCAACTCTCCATCGACTGGATCAATGATGATTTGATTACATTCGTGAAGGACCGGTTGGGACATGACCAGCGTTATGCCATTGATCCGACCAAGATTTCCCGCGAGCTGGGCTGGACACCCGAAACCTCTTTTGAGGTGGGTATCGTGAAGACGATCCGTTGGTATCTGGAGCATCAGGAGTGGGTGGAATCCATTACAGGAGGTGATTATATACGCTATTACGAACAGATGTATGGCAACCGGTGACGCAAAACGTCACGGGTTGCTGACAGCTGTCTTGGCCAATTCTTTCCGGACAGCCTCGCGTAGTTCTTGACGAATGTTCCGACGGGTACTGTCCAGTTCTGCCTGTTTGGCCGGTTTGAGGAAATCTTTGTATTTACATTTGACAATGCTGTATTTGAAATCATCCAGATTCCCTTTGATATCAATGCCTAACTTGAAGGGCACAGGCGACTTCAACACTGAAATGTGGTAGTTGAAGGTCATGTCGAGATTGTGTGTCCCCCCAACTGCCACTTTGTAACGATCCATCTCGATGAGGAAGGGAAACACCTCAATCTGGTTGTCCCGAATAGCCAGATCCACAGCAATGCTATCGATGATGTTACGCTCCTTATTCTTGAACATAAGTGTTTTAGAAATCTCAGTGAACGTTTCTCCGTCCAATAGGGTCATGTGGTGTCCTGATAGGAAACAGGAGGCCTGGAGTGTTGGGAAGAGCAGTGAAAAAGTCGAGTCGGTCTGACAAGTGGCAGTCAGTTGACAATCGACAACCCCTTCAAATGACCGCAGCATCGGCACTAAGGTGTCGATAGCCGGATATAGGTCTATCAATCGTTCGACTTGGATTTGTTGTAGATCCAAATCGATGCCCATGGCAGCCTGTTGTGGTGTAGGAGTTGCATAGGCCAACGAGAATTGCCCTTGTCCGATATTTGATTGCATCTGCAATTGATTCAGACGGGCCCGTTGGTCACGCAAGGTGACCTCACCCGTAACCTCCTTCATGGTCAAATCCTTGAAATGTATCTCATCCGCTTTCATGTCAAAATCCAAATCCAATAGTGCCGGGATGACCAGCAGTTGATTGCTGCTGTCAGTCAGAGCGGTTAACGAGTCGCTTGTCATGTGTGTCAGTGCCTCTTCATCAAAATTGGCAGGTTGCTGTTGTTCGGCAAACTGCTGACCGGCATAGAGTGCCTGCATCAATTGGTTACAGTCGATCAGTTGGGAATGGAGTTTGAACTGACCGGTCAGTTTTCCGCCACGTAGAAAGGCTCTCCTCATTTGTTTGATTTCTCCATTCAAGGTAAGATCACTCTCTCCTAAATGCAATCGGGCGTCTTGGAGGGTTACCCGATTGGTACTGTAGTTCAATTGTGTCTTTTCCATAAATATCGGTAACGGGAAGAGACGGCTGACAATCCTCAACTGATCAAAAGACATTTTTCCTTTGGCCTCCCATTTGCGTAAGAATTGCGTAGCCGAGTTGGTCGAGTCACTGGGTTGCTTCCGGAGACTGTCTTGCCGTTGCAGATATCTATGTAAACGAAGACTGTCTCGTTGTGACTTGAACCGGTTAACTATCACCTCTTTGTAGGGTATTGCCTCCATGGTAAACTGGTTACCCGATGTGATGATACCCGTATGTTGTGCCAACAGAATATATTTGAGCGTGTCCATGGTGAAGAGCGCGGCTGCTGTCGGTGTCTTCTTGTCAGACGCGGATGACTTGATTCCCCCCTTCAATTCACCTCGGTGAATGGCAACCCAGGTCGAATCAGGCAATTTCGTTCGTAAGTGGGCAAATTTCAGCTGAGTAGTCAAGGGGATGAGAGCACTGGTATCGATCACTTGGGCTGTTCGGGCCGTAAGTGACAAGCGGCTGACGTTGGTCGAGGCAACATCTTTGTAATGAACGTCCAGTGAGTCGAGCTGTAGATTGGCACTGAACACCCCTTTGGCCTGCATATAGGCATTTTCCTCTTGCGAAGATCCTAATTGCAATTGGCAACCAGCCAGGAGCATGCGGAGGTCAAAGGGTTTGCTGTATAGTTGAAAACTATCGACTTGCATTTGTCCGGAGGCTTGGATTTTTCCAAAACGACTGTTTAAAATATCATCCAGTGTGAAATTCAGTTGCAGATGGGTATCCATCTGTCCTGCCATTTCGAGTGTGTCAGGGTTGAGTAGTTGTTGTCCCAATTGGGTGAAATTGATCTTCCCATCCAAAGAGGCCTGAATGGTAGGGTTACGGAAGAGGTCATGTACCTCTCCATTTAGATTCCAGGTGATATTCTTACCGATGACACGAAAACGATCGATGGCAATGGCAGATGAATCGGGACAGGTTCCGTTGTAATGCAGATCGACATCCATTTCTAATGTATCGATACCCTGCTCTATCCCTTTAACATGATAGGCTCCTTGCTCCACCTGGCAACAAAGCGAGAAGGAGGGAAATAGGCTGTCACTGAGTTCACCGATAAGGGTACCCTCCAACCGTATTTTACCCTCGATGGTAGCCTCTTTGCGTTTGTTGAAATAGGCTTCCGGTACATAGGCCAGCAGTTCATTCAGATTATCGACTTGCATGCCGAAGGCTAAATGGACCTGTTGACGATTCCCAGTGGGTAATCGTTCGATGGATCCTTGTAGGGTAAAAGGCAATTGGTTGATGCGTAATTCAGTGTCATCCAATTGGATGTATTGGTAATGGTTCGACAGTGAAAGACGACTTTTCACATGTAGGGAGGTATGTTCTGTCAATGAGTAGTCGGGTGTTTCCACCTGGATCGAAGCTGTGTGGGCCTCCATCTGTAATTGGTTCTCTCCTTGGGTCAAGGAGCCGAAAAGATGCAGATCCAGATCTTCGACCTGCATTAGGGTGGCCTGTTGACGGTTGTCATACGTCAGTTGTCCATTCGTGATATGGAATTCTTGAAGATCGATGGGAGGAAGAGGATCCTCTTTCGTATGTTGTTTCAAAGAATCCGATTCGCTCTGATAGATCGACCAGTTGGTGGCTCCCGATTCATTGACATATCCATAGAAACGGGCCTGATCGATAGCGAAACGTTTGATGGTCACGACTCCTTTAAACAGGTAATCCGTTGGATTGAAAGCGAGAACAACCTGTTGGAAAGCCAAGAGTGAGTCTGATGGAATGGCCAGTTCACTTTGGGTAGAGTCTGATGCCAACCGTGAGATCAGATGTCCATGGGTCAATCGGATGCCCAGATAGGGATAGGTCTCGAAGTAGGTCAGTTCTACCTTCTCGCAATCCAAATGAGCCTGAATGAATTCATTTGTCTTGTTAACCACCAACGGTGTCAGTTTCTCCGGGGGCAGTACAAACCATCGTAATATTCCATAGCCTATAGTGGGGAGGACAAATAACAAACTGATCAAGGCAATCGCCCCGGTCAGGATCCATTTCTTCTGTAGATTGATTCTCATAGCTGTACATTCATTTTAATCCAACGGAACAGACCGTCCAAATTGTCATCTCCCGAATGGTCACGGTTCCCACAAAGCAACCTGATGGTCCAATACCTTACTTCTTGTTTCATGATGTTTTTCTGTTATGTGGCACCAAAGATACATGATTATTGGAGAGTGGGTCAATATGAAAACGTTAAAATTACTACCTTTGCAGCCATTATTGACACTCCTATATTTTAGATAGCAAGATTATGGCAAAGAAGCAAACGGAATTAGATTTTCAATATGATTATAAAACCGATCCGGTGCTTACCTGTTTGGTTTGTGCGGCAAGACCCTTTTCAAAGTCAGATATTCTCGCATTTGCCAAAAACTACCAAGTAAGCATGACAACAGCCAAGCCTTTTTTGTCAGCTTATCTATCCAAACAGATTATCATGCATGAACCATTCACCCTGGGCGGTGAGACCTATTGCATTGATTATTCCCATTGGTTGGAGATTGTTCGGGGACTTACACGGAAACAGTTGGATGCTTGCATTGCCATCATTCAGAAAAAGTATTCTTTTTGGTATGATGACTCGCATCGATTGACGGAAGCGGTATGGTGTTATCTGCATGAACTGCCTTTCGAACGCTTTCTGGATGAAAACCTGTTTATTAGTTATGGAGACGTACGTATCCCTTATCAGATACATTTGATCCATTCTTTCCTGTTCAAAGAGGAAATGTGGCCTTTCTTGATTAAATTTCCTGCCAGTGTCCTTCAGAGGATACTTTGTTATTATGTCAATTTTTTGGATCAGTTGTTTTTTTCAGAAGATCATCTACGTGCGATCAAAGTTGTTTTTTCAGATAATCCCTCTTTTCCGAAAGCGGATCGGGAATATGCACGTTCGCTGATCATCACCTACTCACTTTTTGTGAAACAGGGTCGGTTGAAAGATGCCTTGCAGGAGGCACAAGCGAATAAACTCACAGACTTGGCAGACATTCTGTCGGCCATTACGAGTCTGCAAGCAGGTAAATATGATGAGTCTGCCAAACTGTTTATTCGTTTGCTGAATGCCCGAAAGCAACGCCTGTTTTCATTGACTATCTTTAATTTTTATTTCGGCCTTTCCTTGCTCTATGCCACTACTGCCAGTGCGAAGAAAAAAGTAGCTACTTCCTATAAATATTTAGTAGAAGGTAGTATGCCGGATGTTCCTCTTGCTATTTGTCTCTCGGTCGCTTTTGGAAAAAAGAATACCATTCTTTTGAGTCATATTGATTACTCCTATCAGCTGATCATGACTCGTGCGTTGATCTGTCTGTTGGGTAAGCATTTTAGATGGAAAGACGATCATGATTACAGTCAAGAGTTGGATATCATTGACCGTTATGACATACGTTTGTTGAAACTGGAATTGGCTGCTGTGGAAGAGCGGTTTCAGTCACAAAAGGAGGCGTTGATGAAGGTAACCGGCCTGCACATGAGTTTGTTGCCCTACGTGGAGCTGCCTGAATGGGAACTCAAATTGAGCCAACTGATTCAGATCAATGCTCCGAAACAGACCAAAAAGGGAGTTGGACCCCAAAAGAGTACGGGACGGATTATCTACGAGGTGGATTGTGACAACTGGCATGTTCGCCCCATTTTGCAGAAGAGCAAAGATGGAATTACGTGGACAGCAGGCCGCTCTGTCTCATTGGAATCGTTTGCCAAGAAAAAGACCGACTTCATGCAACCGGAGGATCTGTTGGTCGCCAGTGCCGTGACTTGCTATTCCAATGGTTGGTATAACAGTGACTACTCATTGGAGGGAGTAGATGCGCTGGTGGCATTGGTCGGTAATCCACGGGTGTTCAAGGCCAATACGATGTTGCCTTTGGAAGTAGTGGAGGAGAAGCCTCAGTTGACAGTGACCTTGTCGAAGAACTATTATAAGATCTCGTCCGATCTGCAATTGGATCAATTGGAGGGACGTTTTGCGATCATCTTGGAAAACGAACGGAAGGTGAAGGTGATTCGCGTGACAGAGAAGATGAAGAGTACCTTGGAGATGCTCATGTCGATACACATTCCAGCAGCAGCCAGAGATCGGTTAACCCAATTGTTGGAAATCATCAGTGCTGATTTTGTGGTGTTGAGTGATTTGCTGAAGAACAGTGAGAAGGTGGCCATGAAACAGACTCATTCGGAGATCGTCGTTCAGTTGCAGCCAACGGGGACGGATATCCATTGTTATATGGCAGTCAAGCCCTTTGGCAAGGAGCCACCCCTGTGTAAACCGGGTAAAGGAATGGAGGTGATCACGACGACCATTCAGCAGGAACAGGTACAGACGAAGCGTAATTTGAAAAAGGAAAAGGAAAACTATGAGGCTGTATTGGCTTTGATGGTGAATTACGAAGATAGCAGTACGGACGAGAATGTATGGATCCTACAGCCCGCTGATTGTTTGGATCTATTGGATCGCTTGCGGGAGATGCCGAAACAGTGTGTTGTGGAGTGGCCGGAGGGAGAACGTTTCCGGGTGAGCCTGCCTCCCCTGAAGTCCTCTTCTTTCCGTCTCTCCGTTCGCAGCATCTCCAACTGGTTTGAGGTGTCGGGTGAGGTAACCCTCAGCGATAAGGTTCGCATGAAGTTGGCCGACTTGCTGGAACGAGTGAATCAGTCGAAAGGTAATTTTGTCCAATTGAACGATCAAGAGTATGTGCGGATCAGCAGCGATTTGCGGAAACAACTGGAGTTGCTGAATCGGATTGCCTCCCGAAACCGGGGCAAGATGCGTGTATCGACCTTCAATGCGATGCCTTTGGAGGAGATGCAGCAGGTCGGTATGCAGGTGGAAACGGATGCCGACTTCCAATCTTTGCTGAATCGCATGAAGGAGTCTGAACAGTTGGACATCAAGATCCCGAAACAGATCCAGGCAGATCTGCGTCCCTACCAGAAAGAGGGTTACCAGTGGATGAGTCGTTTGGCTCATTGGGGAGCCGGTGCTTTGTTGGCCGACGATATGGGTTTGGGCAAGACACTCCAGGCTATCACCTTGTTGCTGAGTCGTGCCAAGCAGGGTGCCCAATTGGTTGTGGTGCCTACCTCTTTGATCCTGAACTGGAACGATGAGATAGCCCGTTTCGCACCGGGACTGCATGTACTGTTGTTGAATCGTCCGGGGGAGAATCGGCAAGAGTTGATCGAACAGGCCAAAGCTTTCGATGTGGTCATCACGACTTACGGTTTACTGATCAATGAAGAGGAATCGCTACAAGCCAAACAGTGGCAAACGATTGTTTTGGATGAGGCCCATACGATCAAGAATCGCGATACCAAGATGTCGAAGGCAGCTATGGGCTTGACCGGCAATTTCCGTTTGTTGTTGACCGGAACGCCCTTGCAGAACCATGTCAGTGAGATCTGGAACTTGATGCAGTTTGCCAATCCTAATTTGTTGGGCTCTTTTCTGGATTTCTCCAACCGCTTCATTCTTCCGATCGAACGCGATCAGGATAAGGATACTCAACGTGTGTTGCGTCGGATCATTTCCCCCTTTATCCTGCGTCGTACAAAGAATGATGTGTTGAACGAACTGCCCGAAAAGACCGAGATCACACGTAAAGTGGATTTGAGTGAGGAGGAGTGGGCCTTCTACGACCACATCCGTCAGCAGGCTTTGGTGAATATCGAAGCGGGAGAGTCGAATGCGATGCAGGCATTGGCTGAAATCACCAAGTTACGGTTGGCAGCTTGCAATGCCCAATTGGTCAACCAGGCCATGCAGATCCCCTCTTCGAAGTTGGAAAGTTTCCTGCAATTGGTAGATGATTTGCATAGTAACCATCATCGTGCCTTGGTGTTCAGCCAATTTACTTCCCACTTGGCGTTGGTGCGCAAGCAACTCGATCAGTTAGGTATCACTTATCTCTATTTGGATGGATCGACTTCTGCCAAGGAGCGTGCCCGTTTGGTGGATGAATTCCAACATGGCGATATGCCTTTGTTTCTGATCAGTTTGAAGGCAGGAGGTCTGGGGTTGAACCTGACGGCTGCCGATTATGTCATTCATCTGGATCCTTGGTGGAATCCGGCCATTGAGGATCAGGCCAGCGACCGTGCCTATCGCATTGGTCAGCAGAATCCGGTTACAGTCTATCGGATCATAGCCGCCGGCACCATCGAGGAGAAGATCCTGAAATTGCATCAGACCAAGAAGAGCATGGCAGATGCGCTGTTGGAAGGTGGTGATGTCAGTGCAAGCATGTCGCGCGACGAGATCATCGCCCTGTTGAAAGATACCTATTCATTTTAATGTTGAGGACAATAGCCATTTCCAAATGGGTATGACTTGGATTGTATGGTGTTCCAGGGAGATCTGGCTAACCTTCTGGCAAATTTTTCCCAACCAATAATATTTTGTATTTCGTCCAAGTAGATCCAAGGTCGTTGATTCGGATATAACTCCCTGTATGCCTCAAGTAGGTTGTCCAACTCTTCTGTTTGCATACCTAAGAGTCTTTCATCTTCAAAATTGATGTATAGGATGTGTTCGGCTGTTATCTCCTTTTCGTGAATTTTCGTCTGTATGTCTTGATAGAGCAGATAGGATTTTGCTTATTCATTCTGAATATAATTGAAAGTTTACTATGCAAAAATACAGAAATATTACGAACTATACTTTATAATAATAGTCTATTTTATTACTTTCAATATCCCATATACGGAAATGCTTCCCTGAGACACTGCAAGGCTCGTTCGTAATCAGATTTGAGCACATGCACTTCGATTGGAAATGCTAAGTGCACGGCATTCAACATCTCATTCCGGGTGAAAGCCTCGATACCCTCATTGTGCAGGAGATCACACAACATCTGTGCCTGCATCGAGTTGTCCATAGTTGCTAAATAGACTGATTCCATACGATGATAAGTTTAATTGTTTACGTTTATACAAGATCTCTCTTGCAAATATAGCTATAAAAGTTCGATTTGCCTGTATCTTTCAAAACCATTGCTGACTTTTGCCGTAATCAGCATGTCACCATGCTCTGTATGGGGCAGCCATCCTTAGCCCTACCCCGATTGCTGATGAGGGCAGGAAGCTATCGCAAATTATTGTCTGAATTGAAAGAAATGGGCATAGACTTGATTATCTTTGCATGATACAAAGAGAGTAAAGCCCTTTTCAAGTGTGATACCAAACACCTCTCATAAGGCAGCCTATTGCTATCACTCTTGAATAGATAATCAAAAGGTGTCCGGACGTCGTCAAACGATCGCCTGACGGACATCAGAAAGTCGCCTGACAGCCGTCAAACAATCGTTTGACGGCATGCAACATACCTATGAATACCCTATCAAACGAGATCCCAACCTATGTTCAAGGAGCATGTAACCGTACTTCTATAGTGGTCGCTCATGGGCATTGAGAGCAAAGATGCTATCATTAGCCAGCGTTCGTATGAAATCAACTTTACCAATAAAAGGTGTGAGTTTTTCAGATTTTATTTGTAACTTTACCCAGTCCAGTTCGATTTATGCTTGTTTGGTATTGCAATACTAGTATAAGTGAAAAATAAGGATTAATCTAATATCTAAAAAATATATTACTAAAATGGTGAATCGTTTCATACTTAACGAATTGAGTTATTTCGGTGCAGGTTCGCGCAAAGAACTTCCTGCCGTAGTAGAGCGTCTTGGCTTCAAGAAGGCATTGGTCGTAACCGATAAGGGCCTTGTGCAGTTCGGTGTCTGCAAGATGGTGACTGATGTCATGGATGCTGCAGGCATTGCTTACGATATTTATGATGAAGTAGTACCTAACCCAACCGTCACCAATGTAAAGAATGGTGTCAAGGCTTTCGCTGAGGCAAAGGCGGACTTCCTGGTAGCCATCGGTGGTGGTTCGAGCATGGATACTGCTAAAGGCATCGGCATTGTGACCAACAATCCTGAGTTCAGCGATGTCGTCAGTCTCGAAGGTGTGGCTCCTACCAAGAAGAAGAGCGTACCAATCATTGCCTTCCCAACTACAGCAGGTACAGCTGCTGAGACAACCATCAACTATGTAATCATCGATGAGGAGAAACACAAGAAGATGGTATGTGTAGATCCTAACGATATTCCATGTTGCTCAATCATTGATGCAGAACTGATGTACTCATTGCCAAAAGGTACGACTGCCGCTACTGGCCTTGACGCACTTACCCATGCTATTGAGGGCTATATCACCAAGGCTGCCTGGGAACTTTCTGATATGTTCGAGATTGAAGCAATCCGCCTGATCAATAAGTATCTGCGTCTGGCAGTATTTGACCCACAGAATCCTAAGGGACGTGAAGGTATGGCATTAGCTCAGTATGTAGCTGGTATGGCCTTCTCAAATGTAGGTCTTGGAGTGGTTCACGGCATGGCTCATCCAATGGGATCATTGCACAACATTCCTCATGGTGTTGCCAATGCACTCCTTCTCCCAACGATCATGGAGTTCAACGCTCCTGTCTGCCGTGAGAAGTATGTGGAGATTGCCAAGGCCATGGGTGCTTATAAGGAGGGAATGACCCAGATAGAGGCTGCTCAGGCTGCTTGTGATGCTGTTCGTGCTCTTGCCGTTGAGGTGGGTATCCCACAGCATCTCTCCGAGATTGGCATCTATGAGAAAGATATCGATGCGTTGGCAGATCAAGCCATTGCCGATGTCTGTACCCCAGGTAATCCTCGCAAGGTGACTCGTGATGATATCGTAGCTCTTTATAAGAAGGTCCTTTAATCATTACTCAAGGCTGAGCTTGGTCATTACTTATGTCCGAGTTTTAGCATAGTTGGCAACTGTACGTAACGTGAGTTCGTCGAACTCACGTTACGTATATGTTTTATATATTATTGTTTTTCAGGTCGAAACTTGCATCCCAGTCCTTCCAGACGGGTTCGCGTCCCAGTTCTCTCAGTCTTTTTCCGATCTCAGCCGCAGTGCGTTCATCATTCACGGTGAACTGCTCCAAAGCCTGCGGATAGGTATAGTAACCTCCTGGATTAACCTTGCTTTCAGCGGACATGGTCGTAACACCCAGTGTACACATATTATCACGTATGTAGGCAGGTTCACGTGTCGAGTAACTGATGTCCACATCATGGTCGAAGATTCTCATGGCAAAGGTAGTCTGTGCCAGTTGACGGTCAGTCATGTAGCACGATGGCTGGAATCCTTCGTTCTGTGCCGGACGCATACGTGGAAAATTGACACTGTACTTCGTTCTCCAGTAATGCTTTTGCAGGTACCTCAGGTGGTAGGCCATCATGGTAATGTCTGTTCGCCACTCCTTCTCAAGTCCTATCAGCACGCCCATTCCTATGCTGTGGACTCCGGCCATTCCCATACGGTCGAATCCGTCGCATCTCCACTGGAAGTCCGATTTCCTGCCTGCCGGGTGGTACAGTTTGTAATTCGCACGGTGGTATGTCTCCTGGAAGCAGATGACACCGTTCATTCCGTGCTGGGCAAGTGTGCGATACTCCTCGGTGTCGAGGGGCATTACCTCAATCTTGATATTGCTGAAATACCGTTTAGCCGTATCGATTGCACTTGCCAAATAGGGTACACCTGCCTTGGCCGGATTCTCACCTGTGACGAGCAGTATGTTCTCGAAGGGGGCAAGGCGTTTGATGGCCTTGTATTCGTCTTCTATCTGACTTTGTGTGAGTATGGTACGTGCCATAGGATTCTGCCTGTGGAAGCCGCAGTACACGCAGCTGTTGGCACAGGAGTTGGTGATGTATAGCGGAATGAACATTGACATGGTTCTGCCAAAGCGTTCCTCTGTATATTTCCGTGAGAGTCGTGCCATGGTCTCTAAGTACGGCTCGGCTGCCGGGGAGAGCAGTGCCATGAAATCCTCTACATCGCAGTGCTGTTTGCCGAGTGCTCTGCGTACATCCGCATCGGTCTTCGAGGATATGCGCTCGGTCGTCTCTTCCCAGCTTATATGTTGTAATTCTTCGCTGAACATCTTACTTGTTGTTTTATATTTATATAATGTATCATGTATCGTATCTTGGGTCTCAACCCTTTTCTGTACAAGGCATGAAGGAATACTCCTTCAGGGTGTGTATCGAGGGTGAGTCGCCACAGATGGGGCATGCCCGGTTGTGCTGTAAGGCTATGCGCTGGAAATCCATGCCCAAAGAGTCGAATGTCAACAGGCAGTCGGTGAGCAGTGTTCCCGTGTGCGTCAGGTACTTGATGACTTCGGCAGCCTGTATGCACCCCATAATGCCTACGGCAGCTCCCAGCACACCCACTGTGGAGCATGTCTCCACGTCATCCTCGGCAGGTGGTTCGGGAAAGAGGCATCTGTAGCATGCAGAGCCCGGTATGTGTGTCATCACCTGTCCTCCGTATCGTAGCACACCTCCGCAGCAGAAGGGCTTGCCAGCCAGTATGCAGGCATCGTTCACCAGGTATTTCGATGCGTACGAATCTGTACAGTCCACAATGAAGTCATACTCTTTCACCAGGCTCAGCGCATTTTTCTGGGTGAGGAAGGTGCCGTATGTCCGGATCTCGATATCCGGATTCAGGCTCTTCAGCTTATCGGAAGCGGAATCCACCTTTTCCCTGCCCACATCGGAGGTGTAGTGTATCACCTGTCTCTGTAGGTTGGACAGCGAGACGATGTCGCCGTCTGCCAGTGCAATGCAACCCACACCTGCTGCCGCCAGGTAGAGTGCGCAAGGGGAGCCGAGTCCTCCGGCTCCCACAATGAGCACTTTACCCTTTGTCAGTCTTTCTTGTCCCTCCTTGCCGAATCCCTCCAGCAATAGGTGCCTGGAATAGCGGTTATAGTTTCCGAAGCTCATGGGTCAGTTTGGCAGCACAAAAGTTAGGTCCGCACATCGTACAGTATTCGCCCTCCGTATGTCCTGCCTCCTCAAAGTATTGCAGGGCACGGTCGGGATCAAGGGAGAGATGGAACTGGTCGCGCCATCTGAATTCGAATCTTGCCTTGGACAGGGCATTGTCTCGGATGGTTGCACCGGGATGTCCCTTTGCCAAATCCGCAGCGTGGGCCGCTATCTTGTAGGTCACTACGCCAACCCTTACGTCCTCCTTGTTAGGTAGGGCGAGGTGTTCCTTGGGAGTGACGTAGCACAACATAGCCGTACCTAACCAGGCAATCTGTGCACCGCCTATGGCCGAGGTGATGTGGTCATATCCGGGTGCGATGTCCGTCACTAAGGGGCCCAGTGTGTAGAATGGGGCTTCGTGGCAATGTTCCAGTTGGCGCTCCATGTTTTCGCGTATCTTCTGCATGGGAACGTGTCCCGGTCCCTCGATGAAGGCCTGTACGTTTTTGTCCCATGCCCGTGTGACGAGTTCGCCCATCGTGTCGAGTTCGGCAAATTGTGCGGCATCATTGGCATCGGCTATGCACCCTGGACGCAGTCCGTCTCCGAGCGACAGGGCCACGTCGTACTGTGCCACAATGTCGCAGATGTCATCAAAGTGCTCATAAAGGAATGACTCCCTGTCGTGTATTAAGCACCACTTGCTCATGATACTGCCGCCACGGCTGACGATTCCGCACAGACGCTTGTCTGCTAAATTCACGTTGTGTCTGCGTATGCCGGCATGGATGGTGAAGTAGTCCACACCCTGTTCGCACTGTTCGATCAGTGTGTCGCGGTATATTTCCCACGTCAAGTCCTCTACCCGTCCAGCCACCTTCTCCAGTGCCTGGTAGATGGGTACCGTACCCACGGGAACAGGGCAGTTGCGTATGATCCATTCACGTGTCTCGTGTATGTTCTCGCCAGTGGAAAGATCCATCAGCGTATCACCTCCCCAACGGCACGACCATACAGCTTTGTCCACCTCCTCTTCAATAGAGGACGTGGTGGCACTGTTGCCGATGTTCGTGTTGATTTTCACGAGGAAATTGCGTCCTATGATCATGGGTTCCGATTCGGGATGGTTGATGTTGGCTGGCAATACAGCTCTACCACGCGCTATTTCCTGACGAACATATTCAGGTGTGATGTGGCTATGAATGCCAAGTTGCTCACAGTTCATATTCTCACGGATAGCCACATATTCCATCTCGGGTGTAATGATGCCCGCCTTGGCGTAAGCCATCTGTGTGATGGCATGTCCCGCCTTGGCTCTCCGTGGCAGTTGGATATGTTCGAAACGGAGCTTGTCGAGCGATCTGTCTGCCAGTCTGGCTCTGCCATATTCACTGGACACCTGCGACAGCAGTTCCGTATCATTGCGGCGCACGATCCACTCTTCCCTCATGCGAGGCAGACCCTTGCGCAGGTCAACCTCTATGTTGGGGTCGGAGAACGGACCGCTGGTGTCGTAGATCAGTACAGGGTCATTCTTCTCGGTATGGGGTATGCCGTTCTTGTCCTTGATCACCGTGGGGGTGAGATTCACTTTCGTCATACCCACCCTGATGTCGGGGAAGAGTGTCCCGGACATGTAATATTTTTCCCTCTTAGCGTATGCTTTGTTGTCGTTTGGCATGATGGTACAAGGGTGTTAGATGGGAGTATTGCCTGTATTGTCCAAAAATGCTGTCAGGGGTGATGTCGCCATGGCGCAGTCGCTGACGGCTCCCAGCCCAGCTTCGTATGCCATACGTCCTGCTATGACGGCCATGCGGAAGGCGTCTGCCATCTTTACAGGGTCAGCTGCCACGGCGATGGCCGTGTTCACCAACACGCAGTCAGCCCCCATTTCCATCGCTTCAGCAGCATGGCTTGGGGCTCCTATACCGGCATCCACCACCACGGGAACAGTGGCTTGTTCGATGATGATTTGCAGGAAATCCTTCATGCGCAGTCCCTTGTTGGTGCCAATAGGTGCAGCCAGGGGCATCACGGTAGCTGCTCCAGCCTCTTCCAAATGTTTGCACAGGGTGGGGTCGGCCTGACAGTAGGGCAGAACCACGAAGCCCATCTTCACTAATCGTTCGGTAGCCTTCAGTGTTTCTACCGAGTCGGGCAGCAGATACCTGGGGTCGGGGTGTATCTCCAGTTTCAGCCAGTTGGTGCCGAAGGCCTCTCTGGCCATCTGTGCTGCGAATACCGCCTCTTCGGCATCGCGTACGCCGCTTGTGTTGGGCAGCAGCTGTATGTTGGGATTCTGTGTCACGTGCCTAAGCAGGTCGTCATTATCGTCAGAGAGTTCCACCCGCTTCATGGCAACTGTTACCATCTCTGTTTCCGAAGCCTTGATGGCTTCTGTCATCAGACTGTTGTCGCTGAATTTGCCTGTTCCCAGGAATAATCTTGAATTGAATTGCCTTCCGGCAATTATCAGTTTGTCATTCATCCTATTTTCTATTTTGTTCTTCTTGTTTTATTTGTTCGCTGAAATGTGGCTCCAACCTTCCTGCACAGATCCTGAGCCGGCCGGTGGAGTTTCGTAGGGTGGCCGATAACGGTATCAGGCTGTTATCCTCCAAAGGCAGCCTTTACCACCGTAATGTTGTCTTGTGCTTTTAAGGCATACCCTTTCCACTCGCCTCGTGGCAAGATACGACCGTTCACTGCTATGGCCACTCCCTTTTCCGGCAGTTGCAACTCTTCTGACAACTGGAGGAGATCACAGGCACTGGTTTCCCTGTCCTGATTGTTGATTCTGATTGTATAGTTCATATGCTTACTGTCTCTTTATAATCTATCCGTATATATACAATTCGTCCCCACTTTGAAGGGCTGTTCACTTCAAAACGGGGACACGCATCAGACTCTCTCCCAATGTTGGAGGATGAGTCTTCTCCTCGAGGGAGGTTGTGTTATCGAGATATTCCTACGGCAGCATTATCTGCATCAGGTCTGTGGGTATAATCTCAGCATCACCCGGACTTGATGTGCGCAGCAAAATGCTTGCACTTGCGTCAGGTTCAGCACCCCGTTATCTGGACGACAAAATTGCGGATTCTTTTTCATTTGGCCACTGTCTATGGCTGAAAAAATATCCTCCGTTTAAGTATGTTTAATAGTTGCCGTTCTTGTACCACATTGATGGGATAAAAATGCCGTATGAAGGGGATTTTCCATTTTTTGGAGTCCATCTACTTTTGCATCGATAATTGTCCGTTTTTTACATATGAAATGAGAGAAAAATTGGTGACTTTGCATGCGAAAAATTTCAGATAGGAAGTCAATGACAAAGAAAATACTGATAATCAATGCAAGCCCACGGAAGAGGGGTAATATTGCGCAGATGGTGGCTGTGATGAATGATGAGGCTAAGGCGCAAGGGGCGGAAGTGGATGTGATAGAGGTACAGAATCTGCATGTTAAGCCTTGTTTGGCTTGCATGCAATGTAGGACAAAAGGCTTCTGTATGCTGCCTGAAGATGATGCACAGCGTGTCTTGCAGTTGATTAAGGACTGCGAGGCAATGATTATTGCTGCACCCTGCTATTGGGGAAACATCCCCGGAATGTTGAAACTGCTTTTTGACCGTATGGTTTATGGTATGATGGGCGAGAGCCCTCGTGGAATTCCGATCCCCTTGCATAAGGGCAAGCGTTGCGTGCTTGTCAGCACGTCAACAACTCCCTGGCCTCTGAACATCCTGATGCATCAGAGTCATGGGGCGATAAGGGCACTGAAAGAAATATGTAGGTACAGTGGTTTTAAGATTGTGGCAACCATAGAAAAGGGCGGTACACGACGTAACACTATGCTTACTGAAAGAGAGATAATGAAATGTCGTCAGGCAGTGAGAAAATTATGAATAATGAAAACAGACAGTATTATCATTCAGAATGCTCATACCAACAACCTCCAGCATGTTGATATAGAGCTGCCGAAACATCGTATTGTAGTGTTTACGGGAGTAAGTGGTAGCTTAAATACGGGATTTTCGACAACGACAAACCATTAAAATTCTGGAGCGAAGAGGAACTGTATAAGCTACTGTATAGCGAACCTATCGACCTTGACAAGTCGAAGACGGGACTGATTTGATGATTCAGAGCTTGTACAGGTAAACCAGTCTTAGATACCCAAAGAATCGTTTTAATAGGTTTTTTAGGTGCTAATAAATGTGTCCTAATTATGCTATTTAGGAGGTCTAAATAGCATAGTTAGCAACCGTAAGTAGCATAGTTAGGAGGTGACTAAAACTGGAAGTGGATGGGTGCGGCAAATCCGGCCCGTTGCTCCAGCCCTTTGATAGACCCTAAATTGGTCATCCATCCGTCGATATCTTTCAGATAGAACACTTTGAAGATCGGATTCTGCCGCATGTCCTTATAGAGCGCGTTGACGATAGCACTCTTGTCGATGATGGCGTCCCGAATGTCTTGCCGTTCCTCAAAGACAGCTTGGGCAGAGAAACGGATCCAAGGTGTTTGCAATTCTTCTTTTTCCAGTTTGCAGCCGCAAAGCTCCAGCCAAGGATTGGCTTGCAGCTCTGCATAGACCTCCTTTTTCGAATTGGTACAAAACCAAAGCCGGTCGTCTTCCAAGATCATATACTGCATGGGACGTACTTTCGGTTTACCGTCCAACCCAATCGTAGCCATGAACTGGACTCCCAAACGATCCAAGTAGTCGGCTACCTCACGTAATGTAATAGCTTTTTCCATTTTTCAACTAATTTGCTGCATAGGTACTGATTTCTGTTGGATTGGGCAACTAATTTCTACCCCATCTGTTCTAATTCTTTCAGACGGAGATAAGCAGTCGTACGTTTTAGACTGTACATTTGTGTAAATGTGGCACAGGTGATCGATGTTAATTGCCATACTTGATCCTTGTTTATGTTATCCAGTTTCTGTCTATATTCCTTACTTATTCGTTCTCAAACCATTTCTGTCAATCAGCCCATCTTCGTTCAAATCAACAAATAACCTGCCGACATGACGGAGTTGCTGTTCTTCTGTTTTACCTGATGGTAACCCATCTTTGATATATTCATATATGCTAACCCTGTTTATGGGGCTTCACGTAATGATGTACCAGATGGTTCGACTATCTACGACTAAACTATCGAAAAATGACTACTTTTACGACTAGAAGCCTCCGACTAGTCATTTACTAGTCGTTATTAGTCGTGTACTAGTCGTTGTTTTAGTCTTTACTAGTCGTCGCATACCAATTTCTATCCTTTTGTATTACTAAACCTTCATTATTCATTTCTGCCAAGATATTACCTACCAATCTTTGATTTTGTTCCTTGGTGTTTCTTGCAGGAAGGGTCTCTCTAAGATATTCAATGACAAACTCTCTTCGGGTTCCTTCCTCTCCAGCATTCTGAATGAACTGCAAAGCCATCTGCTTTATCTTGTCGCGTTCAAGCCCTTTCACCTTGGTGTATTCAGGCAATTGTTTCGTTTGCCTTGCAATGCTCAGGGATATGGTCAGGTCTGGATATTCACCCTCTACCAATCCTCGCTCCAAAAGATTTTTGGCATCACTTTCACTCAGTCGGTGTCCTTTCTGTACAGCATCAAGCAAGATACACTCTTCCAATGACAAGTCCTTATTTTCTTTCAGCAGTTTGGTGTATTTCTCATTGATGGCATTGCCGTATAAACGAACTGCCACTTCCTTCTTGGCTGCATCTATCTCGTAATCAGGCATAGGGAATCTGCGTTCCCATTGCTGATTGAATATCTTACGGATTCCTCGCCCGACTATGTCAATCATATTGAAGTTGACCATCGCATTGCAAAGGCATTCATTGCGGTAGTGTCGCTGTGGTCCATGTGTAGCAAGAGCCTTCTGTACAGTGCCAGGGATAAAGCTACCACCATTGGCATAATACAGGAATCCAGGATTCTCCACAAGGTTGATTCTCTCTTGCAGGGTATAATCCTGATGGGCTATGCAGTTGTGCAATATCTCACGCATGGAGTAATCGTCGTACTGCTGCATCACATCGGGGAATAGTGTGCCTCCTGGCATCTCACGCATAGTCAGATTGCGCACCTTTGCCAGAATCTGATCTACCGTCAGGATGAATGGAGCGGTGAAGTGTTCATAATCCACCACATCCTGCTTCTCATCACGAAGCGACCATGTCACACGCACAACGGCAGGACGGAGTTTGAAAACAGACACAGGCTTACCTAACAATATGATAGCAGCACGAGTAATACCACCATCAATCATCACACCTGCGTTGCTAAGGAACTCTGGTACCGACCAAGCATTTACTTCCTCAGCAGGAATGCGACTATGCACCTTCTTGAACATCACACGGGCCTTGGCAATTGCTACCTCGTCCAAATCATCAATCGTTGCATTCGGTACAATCTCTGCAGACCAGTCACTACCCGTGAATAAAGGTTCATCCAGAATTGCATTCAGTCGTTCTGGTGTCAACTCCACAAGCGAGTCTTCAATACGCTGCCAAGCTTTGTCATGAGCATACACAGGACGCTTAGGCAGATGCTTCGGAATACGGATCACCCACACCTTCTTCTGGGTATCTGAAGTGATATTCCTGTGGGTACTCGCAGAGGAGGTATTGTTGTAGTTCGAGTTCGGTCATACGCTTGTCTCTTTCATTCTTACGTAATGTCATAGCTTTTTCCATATTCCAACTAATTTGCTGCATAGGTACTGATTTCTGTTGGATTGGGCAACTAATGTTGGGACAATCTTTCAGTCAGGAGTCAGCGTTCAGTCTTAATAGATTAAAGGTAACGATTCTGTTTTTGATAAGCGCTTCTCTGTCGGAATTTTCTCTTGTTTTTCTTGGTTGTTAACCGTAAATCGATTATTTTCGCTCTCGTTTGAAATCATGATTTCCAAATTATCTATAATGGCATGGAGGACAAATGATGATAGAATCTACGATCAGATTTAAGGAAAGCCTTGGCAAGAACGGTCACTTTACTTGGATTCCATTTTATATGGAGATGGCAGAGAAACTTCTTGGGTTTAAGGAATATCGAAAGCAGCTGTTAGATATTGTGTACGCTTTAGACAAAAAGTTTGTAGGCTATATCAAAACAGATGATGGTGGGCAGGTTTCAGATATTGACCCATTTACGGTTTTCGGCATCTTCAATCGAGGTATAAGTCACAATAACCGATTCCGGTTATGCCATTATTTTAAGGATAAACTTACTATGAAGGCAAGTTTACCTGCTGACTTTGATGGAGTGCCCGTAGTCAATAATATGATGGCCACTTTCTTCTGGAGAGAGTATGCACAGACAGACATTCAGCCTCTTTGGGAACTTTTTGAAGCTGTGTTGACGAAAGACTCTTCCCAAGTTACCGCCCTATTTGATCAGGTTTGTAAACAGCAGGGAATCAAGTGGAACATTACGATGGGTTTGTTTTGGATTCGTCCGTACGACTACATTTCTCTTGATTCAAGAATTCGAGGTTATTTACCCACAGTAGGTATAGACATTTTCCAAGAGAATCAAATTGATTCGGAACATTATTTTTCTTTGCTTTCAATAGTCAAGGATAAGTTGGCACATGGAATGATTAACGAGGGGAGCATTCCTGAAATATCTTATCAGGCATGGATTTCAGATAATACTTCAACAAATACAACTATGAATAAGAATTATTGGTTGGTAGGAGTTACCTTCGAAGGGTTAGGTTCTCAGTTGGATAGATTCTTCCAGCAGGGTATTTGGGAAAGCTATTACACGGAGAGTAACCCAAATGACCAAAATCAGTTGGCTTTAGCCAAGATTATTAAGAAGGGGGATGTCCTGATCCTGAAATCCACTTCAACAAAAGGTAAGATGCATAATCTCCCATTCCTGCGTGTGAAGGGGATTGGTATTGTCGAAGCAGATGTGGCGGTTTCCAAACAGGAACCACTCATTCGGTGTGCATGTCCAGTGCGTTACATTAGTACGGATAATACAGATTTTGAGGGTTCAATGTATGGCTCATACAGAAAAACCATTCATCTGTCTGACAGTAAGGTACAGGCTGTCATAGACTATGCGGAACATCTGATGCGATCTGAAAGTACAAAAACAGAATGCAAATATGAAGCCTATGTTGAATTACTGAAAGAAACGCATAATCTTGTGCTCACAGGTGCTCCTGGTACTGGAAAAACTTATATGGCTCAGGCGATAGCAGCAGAAATGGGATGTACAAAAGATGAGATGTGTTTCGTGCAGTTCCATCCTTCGTATGACTATACTGACTTTGTGGAGGGATTGCGTCCTGTCCGAGAAAACAACGGACAGATTGGTTTTGAACGTAAGGATGGAGTGTTCAAGGAGTTTTGTAAAAAGGCTGCTAAGAATATAGAAGATAGCACAATAACAGAATTATCGGAAGAACAATCACTCGATTTTAAATATCAAAAAGTGATTGACCAAATCAATAATGGCGACATAAATGAATTCAAAGTGAACCAAAAACCCTTCGTTTTCATCATTGATGAGATTAATCGTGGTGAGGCATCTAAGATTTTTGGTGAGTTGTTCTATGCTATAGATCCTGGTTATCGAGGCAAAAAGGATATACGTGTCAAAACACAGTACCAGAACCTTGTTCCTGAAACCGACGTGTTCGCAGAAGGCTTTTATGTTCCGGCAAACATCTATATTCTTGCCACTATGAATGACATTGACCGTAGCGTGGAAAGCATGGACTTTGCTATGCGCCGCCGATTCACATGGAAGGAAGTGACCCCTGCTGACACCCAATTTATGCTTGACTCACTTGACCAAGCTGATGATGCTAAGGCTGCAATGAACAGACTGAATGAGGTGATAACTGCCACCGATGGACTGGGTGCAGCTTATCAGGTGGGATCCTCCTACTTCCTGAAGTTAGGCAACAATGGTGGCAATTTTGAGAAGCTTTGGAAGATGAACATCGAACCATTGCTGAGGGAGTATCTTCGTGGTTTCCGGAAGTCTGAAAACATCTTGACCAAGCTACACAATGCTTACTTTGGTACAGAGGCAAAAGCAGAAGAAACTGACAATTTTGAACTGACCGATGAAGATTAATCTGACAGATAATAACAGAGGGCTGATGAATGCAGGATTGTTTCATCGAGAGGATGTTGCTGCCCTGTTTCCTGTTGCAGACAAGACGATTGCCCAGCTGTGCAAGGAGAATGGCAATCTGCTGGTATTCCCGTATTGCATCGAAGCTGCTGCTGATAAAGTGGGAAACGCTTCTGTCATGACCATACACAATACGGGCGATCCGGACATGGTACGTATTCAAACAGAGAATGTCATGGGCTTCATCGGAGTCGGTCATCTTCAGGTAAAGATACAATCCAGATTTGATGCAGGACGTGACGACTTCCTGTTACATTATATGCTACAGAAGGTACTATCTTTCAATCTCTTCGACCTTAATCACAACAATGAACAAGAAGATGTGTTTGACTTTGTCATGTTCATGTTCCCTTATTTTCTTCAGAATGCAATGCATCAGGGGATATACAGAGAGTTTCAGAACTTCCAATTTAATGATGCTCATGTGAAAGGAGCCATAGACTTGGGCCGTCATCTGGCCCGTAACACGCCATTTATTGGACAAGTTGCCTATCGTACCCGCGAATATTCTCACGACAACAACATGACGCAATTGATACGTCATACCATAGAGTTTATGATGTCAAAGAAATATGGTCGGTCGGTTCTGCATATTGACAGAGAGACAATCAACCATGTCAAAGCTATTGTGGAACATACTCCTTCTTATCATAGGGATGAACGCAGTTCGATCATTTGTAAGAACTTGCGTAATCAGAGTCACCCCTATTATACGGAATACCGACCACTTCGAAGTCTTTGCTTGCAGATTCTACAGATGGAAGAAGTCAAGTATGGTGAAGTGGATGATGAGATTTGCGGTATTCTGTTTGATGGAGCATGGCTTTGGGAGGAATATGTGAATACAATCTTGCAAAAAGAGGGGTTTATCCATCCGGAGAACAGAAAAAGGAAAGGAGGCATCTTTCTCTTTGAAGATCGTACCGGTATTCGTTATCCAGACTTCTACAAAGATGAGATGGTACTTGATGCCAAGTATAAACGACTTGGAAGTTACAGGAAGGTCTCCCAGGCGGGACGTGATGAACTGCATCAGCTAATCACATACGTCACCAACCTGAACCTTCCTAAAGGTGGTTTCATTGCTCCTCTGACAGAAAGACAGCAGGTAGTACCACGATCAAAGTTGAAGTATCCGTCAGCCACTCTATTTATCTTAGGTATAGAGATTAGTCGGACTGCCACATCTTATGCAGACTTCTGTCAACAGATGAAGGAGAAAGAAAAGGAATTTTTAGCATCACTCCATCAGCAATAATGGAAAAGATGCTCGTATCTTATGTTCTGTCTGTATCACCATTAGGGTCAATATGATGGATGATACCTGCGAATAGAACCGTATTGGTTTCGTCTTCGACAATTTCGAAAATGAACGGTTTATTGACCCTCATGATTACAGGTTTAGGCTTCTGTTCAAAGGGTAGGCAACCATCAAACCCCAAACTAGTCACAACGGTGGCATCCGTTCCCGTTTCATTCACATCTACTTTCACCTGCTGGACAACTTTAGAAATTTTAAAGTCCGGGATGCAGGCAGGAATGATATCGTTATCATCCAAAATACAAGAAAGACCCATGTCGGTCAGTAGTTGTCTGCCATCCAGCGAGGAAGATACACTGAAACGAGGTAGTGAAAGCTTCACTTCCTGGTTGGAAACAGATAGATCGCTATGGTTGATCGCATGTAATATATCCAAGATGGTATGTTTTTTCTTGGGCAGATAGATGCGCATTGAGAATGAGACATGATTTTCTACGTAGCAAGCATAAGGAATGCACACCATCTGGTACATCGGAGTCTCTCCGTATGGAATGTTCAGGGTATCCTTCATCATGTGTACTAACGTATCACCTTGGGTTCCATGGAAGATCCGTCGTCTTGTTTGGGATTTGGTAAACGGATTATCCCAAGCTGCCTTATAATACAGGATGTCTGTAATGAGAGCCAACATCCTGGGTTGGATCTCCATGTTCAGTTCCTTAATCAATCCATGTGTCGCTTCAGAGATCGTATGATCTATGACTGTTTTTAGACTGGGATCCGAGAAGTCCACCTGTGTCACAAACAATGGATAGTCCTCGATAACTTGGTCTATGGCTTCTCGATGGACTTCGAGATTCTTCCGAATCCAAAAGTGCGTATTGAGTTCAATAATGGGGTATGAACCCTCATGCAGTATAGACTTGAACTCATCACAAGGCTTTATTTCTACCCGTTTGCTGCTTGAGAGGGTTTGAGCTTGCTCAATAGTAATTGAACCTGATGAGATGCAATGTAGGATCTGTCTGCGAATGGCTGGTGATGCCCACGTTGCGATTAACACCAAAACAGCTTGTAGTCTGGCAGGGGACACTACGATGTTAGAATCAACATCTTCCGAGTGTAACAATGTTTTCAATAATTTGTTACTGAATGAAACCGAATAGTTCGGGTACTTACTCCATGTTTGTGTTAGCAATGTATTATCTTCCATCATGTTTTCATGTTGTATTGAAATCAAAGTATCATTTCCTCCTTACTTGATCTTGCTACAAATGTAGATAAAATCCACAGAATGCTACGCCGGCAGGTTACAGAAAGATTTCTCAAATGTTTTCGAGATGATGGCGGAATCTGCTCTGAGGGGATAGATTCCGCCATGATTGGGTATGGAATGGTATGATTTTGCTTGATGAGTAACCCTCAAAATAGCCAACTGAGGAAATGAAATACGGCCAACTGAGGAAACAAAATCCAGCCAACTGAGGAAACAAAAATCGGCCAACTGAGGAAATGGCTTCCTTATGTATCTGATAAACAGCATTATTTCTATTACCTTTGTAATCGACAATTTTTAGTTATAAAAGACCCTTTGGTTTGGCATCTCGACCTTCATTCGAAGAGAGCTGTCAGACCTTCCGATTCGCGATCGAGACTGTACAGGATATGGGGTTTCTAGGGTCTTTACTAATGACGCAAGCCGGCCATAACTGATGACTCACCATGGTGATAAGTGATGGCCGTCTTTCGTTGTCCCTTCGATATCCTTTCGAGACAGTTTCTGCTAAAACCTATTTTTTTGAGTAACGTTACGCATACTGTTACGTTTTGAATCCATTCAACCTTTTTGGGGGAAAGACAGGGTTGAGTTATTTTTTTTGCGTAACAAGGTGTTACGTTACGCTTGACGACCTGTAAAATTTTACGGTTCTATTGAAAGTGCGAATATTTGTAAATCAAATATTTATTAAGCAAACATTTTTCTTGTATAACACTTTCTTTCTAAAATCGTAACGTAACACTTGCTACGAAAAAATGTCTCAAGGCCTCATTCCCCAATTTTCGCGGTCCAAGTTACGGTATTGAATGGCCTCGGAGAGATGATGCGGAGCAATCTGTTCCGCTCCTTCGAGGTCAGCAATGGTACGGGCCACTTTCAAGATCCGGTCATAGGCACGGGCCGATAGGCTGAGGCGTTGCATGGCTGTCTTCAACAACGTCAAACAGGCTGAGTCGGGTTGGGCATAGAGCCGGAGCAGTTGCGAGTTCATTTGGGCATTGCAATAAATACCCGGGTAATTGGCATAACGGTTCAATTGAATCTGCCGGGCCCGGATGACACGTTCGCGGATGGCGGTACTGGTTTCTCCCGGTTGCTGATCAGCTAACTTCTCAAAGGGGACTGGCACGATTTCAACCTGAATATCGATGCGATCCAGTAAGGGACCGGAGATGCGATTCATGTAGCGTTGGACAGCTCCCGGTGGACAGAGGCAGGGACGTTCCGGATGGTTGTAGTAGCCACAAGGACAGGGATTCATCGAGGCCACCAGCATGAATCCGGCGGGATATTCCACGGAGAAACGGGCGCGTGAGATGTGAATCACCCGATCTTCCAACGGTTGTCGCATCACCTCCAAGACGCTTCGATTGAACTCAGGTAGTTCGTCCAGGTATAAAATTCCATTGTTTGCCAAGCTGATTTCGCCCGGTTGAGGAAAGGAGCCTCCGCCAACCATAGCCACATTGGAGATGGTGTGATGTGGAGACCGAAAGGGGCGTTGGGTCATTAACGAGGTTTCTCCGGTCAGTTTTCCGGCTACGGAATGAATCTTGGTAGTCTCCAACGACTCTTGCAAGGTCAACGGTGGCAAGATGGTAGGCAAGCGTTTGGCCAACATCGACTTGCCGCTTCCCGGACTACCTACCATCAAGAGGTTATGTCCACCAGCTGCGGCCACTTCCAGGGCCCGTTTGACATTCTCCTGTCCCTTCACATCGGAAAAGTCGCAATCGTATTGCTCCTGTTTGGCATAAAACTCTTTCCGTGTATCCACTACGGTCGGTTCCAGTTGCCGCTTTCCATCGATGAACTCGATGACCTCCCGAATGTTCTGGACACCATAGACCTCCAATCGGTTGACGACGGCTGCTTCGCGTGCATTCTGTTGGGGCAGAATAAACCCTTTGAATCCAGCTTCGCGTGCTTTGATAGCGATCGGAAGCACACCTTTGACCGGTAGTAAACTGCCATCCAAGGAGAGTTCGCCCATCATCAGGTATTCGGATAAATGGGTCGCATCCACTTGACCTGCGGCAGCCAAGATGCCTAAAGCCAAAGGCAGATCATAAGCTGATCCCTCTTTGCGGATGTCAGCTGGAGCCATGTTGATCACAATGCGGCTATGCGGGAACTGATAGCCATTGACCTGCAAGGCGGAAACGATGCGTTCGTGACTCTCTCGGACGGCCACATCCGGCAGTCCCACCAAGTAGAACTGTATTCCCTTGGTACTACTCACTTCAATGGTGATGATGGTCGCTGAGATACCTTGTACCGCAGCGGCAAATGATTTTACTAGCATAAGGATTGGCTTTCTGTTGGGAAATATACTTATGATTTATCTTTGTCAAATAACGTTTCCAAGGTTTGTTTGATTTCGACACCGTTATCCGTTTTCAATACCAAGATACCCTCATCATCAATGAGGAAACAACGCGGCAATGCGCTTACGTTGTAGAGATCGATCATCTGGGTAGCCTGTCCGGCAGAGTCGGTGACGACATTCCAGTCGATGCTGTCTTGGCTCAAGGTATGGCGCAATTCGTTCGGCTGGTTGTCCAGACTAACCAACAGGATCTCCACCTGATCTTTCGAATAGTGGGAAGCCACTTGGTCCAGCAGCAAATCTTCCGTCTGGCACATATCGCACCAGGGGGCTGTAAAGGCCAACAACAGGTATTTATGGGCATAGGATTCCAGCTTGATCGTCTTGCCGTAAATGTTGCGAACCGTAAAGCCCGGAGCTTCGGCACCTAACATGGTGCGTTTGGCGCGATTGCTGAACTGTTCCAGTTCTTTAGTCAGGTAAAAATTGCGCACTTCGGGTGTCAGCAACACCAGCAATTCATCCAGTTTGCGTGTATCGTCTGCATCCATGAAAAAGAGTTGCATCAAGACGACCGATGCCTTTTGGTCCGGATGTTCTTTGACGTAATTCAGTACATATTCGTTCAGTTGCAAATTGACATTCGCGATACGTGAAGCCAAATCAATCTCCTCTGTCGGCCGGTTTTCCTCCATTTGAGGGTTGTTCATCTGTTCCGACAAATCGGTCACCTCTTTCAACAAGGGAGCCACCTCTTTCCGTACGGAGGTCAATTGGTCGTTGATGGTTCCGCCTTTTACTTGGAGCAACAACGGGTAGTGGGCATCACCCGAAATGGAAACCTTTTTCCCCCGTTCCAAATAGGCCGTCACCCATCGTGTCTTGTTTTCGAAGAAGAGCGTTACACAATGGTAATCTTCATTATCAGCTTTTTCTAGTTTGAATTGCCCCGGTTTTTCACAGACGATCGTATCTACCACTTTCTTGTTGTCCTGTTCGAAAACGGCATAGAGCGTCTGGTCTTCCAGGTTCGTCAGTTTCCCTTCCACCTGATAAGTCTTACCTCCACCACCACAGGCGGTTAGGCAGCAAATCAATCCTATAAACCAAAGATATTTCATAAAATCTTATTTCTGTGGGCAAAAATAAGTAAAAATTGACAATCTTCAAAACGTCAAGGTTTGTTTTCATAAAAAAAGGGGCATAGAGTTGTGTTCTATGCCCCTTGGGTATGAAAGGATCTTAATTACAATTTCGGACCAGCTGCAACCAAAGCCTTACCTGCTTCGTTGCCTGTGTACTTAGCGAAGTTCTTGATGAAGCGACCTGCCAAGTCCTTAGCCTTCTCTTCCCAAACGCTTGCATCAGCGTACGTGTCGCGCGGATCCAAGATAGCCGGGTTTACGTTAGGCAATGAAGTCGGAACCTCGAAGTCGAACAACGGGATCTTCTTCGTTTCAGCCTTCAGGATAGAACCATCGAGGATAGCGTCGATGATACCACGTGTATCAGGAATAGAGATACGCTTGCCAGTACCGTTCCAACCTGTGTTCACCAAGTAAGCCTTAGCACCGCTCTGCTGCATCTTCTTAACCAATTCTTCTGCATATTTTGTCGGGTGCAATTCCAAGAATGCCTGACCGAAGCAAGCAGAGAATGTCGGAGTCGGTTCAGTGATACCACGCTCTGTACCTGCCAACTTAGCTGTAAAGCCAGAGAGGAAGTAGTACTGAGTCTGTTCCGGAGTCAGGATAGATACCGGAGGCAATACACCGAATGCGTCAGCTGACAAGAAGATTACGTTCTTAGCAGCAGGTGCAGAAGAACCCGGCTGGATGTTGTTGATGTGGTTGATCGGATAAGATACACGTGTATTCTCTGTCACGCTCTTATCGTTGAAATCGATCTTGCCATCAGCAGCTACAGTTACGTTCTCCAACAAAGCATTGCGCTTGATAGCGTTGTAGATGTCCGGCTCGTTTTCCTTGCTCAAGTTGATAACCTTTGCATAGCAACCACCTTCGAAGTTGAACACGCCATTGTCATCCCATCCGTGCTCGTCATCACCGATCAAGCGACGCTTCGGGTCAGTTGACAAAGTAGTCTTACCTGTACCAGACAGACCGAAGAAGATAGCTGTGTTCTCACCGTTCATATCGCAGTTTGCAGAACAGTGCATAGAAGCGATACCCTTCAACGGCAAGTAGTAGTTCATCATAGAGAACATACCCTTCTTCATTTCACCACCATACCAAGTGTTGATGATTACCTGTTCACGAGAAGTTGTGTTGAAAGCAACGCAAGTCTCAGAGTTCAAACCTAACTCCTTGTAGTTGGCTACAACAGCCTTAGAAGCGTTGTAAACTACGAAATCAGGCTCGAAAGAGGCCAACTCTTCAGCAGTCGGACGGATGAACATGTTTGTTACGAAGTGAGCCTGCCAAGCAACCTCAACGATGAAACGAACAGCCATACGAGTATCCTTGTTGGCACCGCAGAAGCCATCCACTACATACAGATTCTTGTTGCAGAGCTCCTTAACAGCGATCTCCTTAACTGCTGCCCAAACATCTTCAGACATGGGCTTGTTGTCATTCTTATATTCATCAGATGTCCACCATACAGTGTTCTTAGAGTTTTCGTCCATGACGATGTACTTGTCCTTCGGTGAACGACCTGTGTAGATACCGGTCATCACATTGACAGCACCCAGTTCAGTCTCCTGACCTACTTCGTAACCTTCCAGACCTGCCTTTGTTTCTTCAGCGAACAAAACTTCGTAAGAAGGGTTGTGAGCGATCACGGTAGCACCTGTAATGCCGTACTTGTTTAAATCCAAATTTGCCATCTTGCTATTAATTTTATTGATTGACTTTTATATAACTACTTTCTCTATTCTTTTTGCCTTTTAATTCGCCTACAAAAGTAATAGAAATTTTGATAGCGTCATTGTGATTTAGTCTTTTTTTTACTTTTTCCAATCACTTAGATCTTGCGGGTCCTGAATGATGGAGGGAATCTTCTCAAAGATCTTCCGCAGACGCTCTGTATCGAACTTCGCAGAACGGTCGTAATAGTAGATTCCGTTCTTCTCCTGTTCCACGTCGGTAATCTGTGTGTAACAGAATCCTACGACATGCTTGCAGGCTTTCAAGGCATCAATCTCCTTCTCCAGGTAGTTGTAGAAATCCTCGATTTTGTCGATGTTGCTGCCATACCCCCAGGATGTGGAGCGTTCCGACTCCTTGATCCAGGGCAGACCTCCGAATTCGTCCACCATGTAGGGCTGTCCGTTGTAGCGTGCCAGGTAGTCTGCCTTCGGCATGTTGCGATAGGGCTCTACACCGGGCTTGATGGTATGGTTGGCCACCAGTCGGTCATATTCGCGTGAATAGTCGTGTACGGTCCAGATGTCGGTCTGTACATGGGCGTCACCACTGGCATCGTTGACAGGACGGGTCGGATCCATCGCTTTGGTGATGCGATAGACATCGCGGATCAACCGTTCGTATGTACCCGGCTGGCAGTTCCAAGTCTCGTTGAAGGGAGTCCAGGTAACGAGCGACGGATGGTTCCGGTCACGCTCGACGATCTCGGTCCATTCGCCAATGAAGTTGCGGGCTGCCAATTCGTCGTTGATGTCCAATCCCCAGCTGGCCGATTCACCCCAGGTGATGTAGCCCAACCGGTCGGCCCAGTAATAGTAACGCTCTTCAAACACTTTCTGGTGCAGACGGGCCCCGTTGAATCCGACGGCTTTGCTCATGACAATGTCCTGTTTCAAGGCTTCGTCGGAGGGAGCTGTCCATACGCCATCGGGATAGTAGCCCTGGTCGAGTACCAGTCGCTGGAAGTAGGGCTGGTTGTTCAGGTAGAAATAGCCGTTGGCTACATGCACCTTGCGCATACCGATGTAGGATTTCACCTCATCCACCACGTTGCCCTTTGCATCCTTGACCGTATAGTTCAGATCATACAGGTAGGGACTCTCCGGACTCCACAGTTTGGGGTTCTTGACCGGAATGATGACAGAACTGCCGTTGCAGGCGGTGACACTCTTTTGGGCAATTCGTTTGGAACCATCCAAGAGGGTGACGGTCAAGGTGTGTTGGGTGGATTCGTTCAAGAACTCAGGACGGATCACGATCTGCTGTTGATCGACGTCCGGTGTGGCTGTCACTTGCTTCAATCCTTGTGGAGCCACCGGTTCCATCCAGACGGTTTGCCAGATACCGGTCACACGGGTATAAGAGCAACCATACGATTCGTAGCGGGTACTCTGCTTACCGCCTGTCTGCTTGCCTCCGCGGAGGTCATCCTTGACATAAACGACCAGGTTAGCTGATGACCCCGGCTTGACATAAGCTGTGATGTCTGTGGTGAATGAGGAGCTACCGCCCAGGTGTCGGTTGATTAACTTCCCGTCGAGGTAGATGAATGATTCGTAATCGACCGCTCCGAAATGCAGCAGGATCTGTTTGTCTTGCCAGCTGGCTGGAATCTGCAGCGTGCGTTGATACCACATGGCATTGATAAAATCGGTGTGTTCCACCCCACTCAATTTACTTTCGGGACAGAAGGGAACGGTGATCTTGCCTTCGAAGCCGGTGGACTGTTGGAATTGACGGTTGAGTCCGGTCTCGCCAAAGTCGAACGTGTAGCTCCAGGTACCATTCAGGTTTTGCCATTCGGAACGTTCAAATTGGGGACGCGGATACTCCGGTCGGGGAGTTTGTTGAGCCATGGCTGACCACGAGAAGAGTGCCAAGCAACTCAACAGCAGACTTGTTAGAGAGAAATGTTTCATGATGTTTGTTTTTATGGTAAAATTATGGGTTCAAATATACATAGATTTTTCGTAAGTTTGCCGCGAAAGAAACTTTAAACTTAAAACGTATGAATTCTACCTATATGTTGGGTGCTGCTATTCTCTTGGGCGGACCCGTGGCAGCTCAGCAAAGCCAGGCTGATGGTCAGAAGCCCAACGTGATCTTTATCTATGCGGATGATTTGGGCTATGGCGATCTGGAATGTTATGGGGCCACCCGTGTGCAGACACCTCATGTCAATCGGTTGGCCAACGAGGGTATTCGTTTCACCAATGCCCATGCGACGGCTTCCACCAGTACCCCTTCGCGTTATGCGATGCTGACCGGTGAATATGCCTGGCGTCGTCCGGGAACCGACATTGCTGCTGGTAATGCCGGCATGATCATCCGTCCGGAGCGTTTTACGATGGCCGATATGTTTAAGAGTGTCGGTTATACGACAGCCGCTTTGGGCAAATGGCATTTGGGCTTGGGCGACAAAACGGCCGAGCAGGACTGGAATGCGCCCCTGCCCATGGCGTTGGGTGATTTAGGTTTTGACTATTCCTATATAATGGCTGCCACCGGAGATCGGGTGCCGTGTGTCTTTATTGAAAACGGACAGGTGGCCAATTACGACCCGTCGGCCCCCATCTATGTGAGCTACGAAGCGAATTTTCCCGGCGAACCGACCGGCAAGGACAATCCGGAATTGTTGTACAACTTGAAGCCCAGTTTCGGTCATGACAAATCGATTGTCAACGGCATCAGCCGTATCGGCTATATGAAAGGGGGCGGTAAGGCACTTTGGAAAGATGAAAACATTGCCGATTCGATCGTGACCCATGCCATCGATTTCATTCGTCTGAATCAAGAGAAGCCCTTCTTCCTCTACTTGGCCACGAATGACGTGCATGTACCTCGGTTCCCGCACGAACGTTTTCGCGGGAAGAGTCCGATGGGCCTTCGAGGCGAAGCCATCCTGCAGTTCGACTGGACCGTGGGGCAACTGTTGGCTGCCTTGGATGAGTTGGGACTGACCGAGAATACCTTAATTATTCTGTCGAGCGATAACGGAGCCGTGGTGGATGATGGCTATGCCGACCGTTCGACCGAGTTGTTGGGCGATCACAAACCGGTGGGACCCTTGCGTGGAAACAAATACAGTGCCTTCGAAGGGGGAACCCGCATACCTGCCATTGTGCATTGGCCGCGGACGATCCGGAAGCCAGCCGTTTCGGATGCGTTGGTCAGCCAGATTGACTGGTTTGCCTCGTTGGCGCACTTGGTGGGCGCCCGCTTGCCGAAAGGCAGTGCTCCAGACAGCTACAATTACATGGATACGTGGTTGGGAAAGAGCCAGGAGGATCGTCCGTGGGTGGTAGAACAGGCCTTGAATCATGCCCTTTCTCTCCGTACGAAGGATTGGAAATACATTGAGCCGAGCCAGGGCGATTCGATCTCCTATTATGAAAAGATCGAAACCGGTTATTCCCGACACCCGCAGCTGTATGACATGCGGCAAGTCGGCGAACGGGATAATCAAGCCTGGCAACATCCGGAACAGGTCTATCAAATGCAAACAATTTTGACAGACATTCGGAAACAGCGTGTGCAGATAACCAGATAAATTGTATATTTGCGGTTCAAAAGAGAGCGTATCGGACATGATAGCAATCATTTTAACAGGCTTTTTGATCGGCATACTTGTATCAGCACCGATGGGACCAGTAGGTATGTTGTGCATCCAACGTACTTTGAATAAGGGGCGTTGGCATGGATTCGTGACAGGCCTGGGAGCTACACTTTCTGATGTGATCTATGCTGCATTGACCGTTACCGGAATGGGGTTTGTGATCCCTTTTGTGGAGGACAACCAGACCCCGCTCCAATTGATTGGTAGTCTGGTCATCGGTATTTTCGGTTATTATATCTACCGGAGCAATCCGGTAAAAGGGTTAAAAAAGCGGAAGGAAAAGAAACTATCCTATACGCAGGACTTTGTGACAGCCTTTTTGCTGACGTTCAGTAATATTCTGATTGTTCTGTTGTATATCGGTCTGTTTGCCCGTTTCAATTTTGTCCATTCGGAGCATTCGGTGTGGCAGTTGTTGCTCGGGCTATCTTCCGTTGGGGTAGGAGCCATCGCATGGTGGTTCGGAATTACCTACCTGATAGCCAAGTTGAAAAAATGGTTTAACATACGAGGCATTTGGGTGCTTAACAGAGCCGTAGGGTCGGTCATTATCCTGTTGTCATTGCTTGGCATCCTGTCGGTTCTGTTTGTATCCTTTGTCCATTAACATTACTCTGACTAATAATTTTGTATTAAGAACATGAAAAGCCTGAAAGTTCCTTATGTGCCGACCTTAGATATGTTGGATCTCTCGTCGGCCGGATTATTGATGGAGACGAAAGCCCAGCGTTCGTACATCGACACGATCAATTGGGAGTCGTATCCCTACAAACCTATTGTTGCATTTGACATTGCCCGTTCCGACTCGCGGTTGTATATCCGCTATTTCGTCAAGGGCAATTCGTTGAAGGCCTCTTATCAGTATGATAATTCGCCTGTTCATCGGGATAGTTGTGTGGAATTCTTTATGCAGAAACCGGGTGACAAGAAATACATGAACTTCGAGTTCAACTGTATCGGCACCTGTGATGCAGCCCGTCGTGAATCGCGCGACTTGAAAGTCTCCTTAACTTCGGACGAGTATGTCCAGATCCAGCGTTACGCTTCGATCGAACAGAAATCGTTCGAAGAGAAATTGGGTAATCATACCTGGGAATTGACCGTTTCCATTCCTTTCACTTTGATGGGGCTGGATCCGGAACATCTTCCGGAGATGATCCGAGGCAATTTCTATAAGTGTGCCGACGATACGGCCAATCCGCATTTCGTCAGCTGGAGTCCGATAGATTTGCCCAATCCTGATTTCCACTGTCCTGCCTTCTTCGGTGAGATCCATTTCTGATCGGAAAAAGCCGGTACAGGTACCCACGGGAAGGTTGGTGGAGTTATCAACAGTTGAAGCGATTTATCAACAAAACTAACAATGTTTTACCGGAATCCGTATGGGGTTCCGGTAAGAATGATTAGCTTTGTCTCGAAATTTATAGTGTTAGTTAGTATAGAATGGGAAAGATTATCGCTTTAGCAAATCAAAAAGGCGGAGTCGGTAAGACAACCACAACGATTAACCTGGCTGCCTCCTTGGCCGCTTTGGAGAAACGCGTGTTGGTTGTAGATGCTGATCCGCAGGCGAATGCCTCTTCCGGATTAGGTGTGGATATCCGTAATGTCTCACTTTCGATCTACGAATGTTTGGTAAACGGGGAGGAAGCAAAAGGCGCGATCGTATCCACCGAAGTGGAGGGATTGGATGTGATTCCCTCCCATATCGATCTGGTGGGTGCAGAGATTGAGATGTTGAATTTGGACAATCGCGAACAGATCTTGAAGCAGATCTTGTTGCCGTTGAAAGAGACGTATGATTTTATTTTGATCGATTGTTCTCCTTCATTAGGTCTGATCACAGTCAATGCGTTGACCGCTGCCGATTCGGTGATCATCCCAGTGCAATGTGAGTATTTTGCATTGGAAGGTATCAGCAAGTTGCTGAATACAATCAAAATTATCAAGTCAAAACTGAATCCGTCCTTGGAGATCGAGGGATTCTTATTGACCATGTATGATTCGCGACTCCGTTTGGCGAATCAAATCTATGAGGAGGTGAAGCGTCCCTTCCGTGAGCTGGTGTTCAAGACAGTTATCCAGCGTAACGTCAAGTTGAGCGAGGCCTCGAGCTACGGGAAACCTGTCTTGTTGTATGATGCGGAATCGAAAGGTGCGATCAATCACATGCAACTCGCACAGGAGGTGATAGAAAAGAATAAATAAGTATGGCTACATTTAAAAGATCTGCGTTGGGGCGGGGACTGGATGCCTTGATTACGATGGACGATCTGAAGACAAGTGGATCTTCATCGATCAGTGAGATCGAATTGAGCAAGATTCAACCCAACCCTGAACAGCCTCGTTCCTCTTTCGAAGAGGAGGCGATGGCTGAATTGGCTCAATCCATCCGTTCGATCGGAGTGATCCAGCCGATCACACTGAAGGAGACCGGACAGGACAGGTACATGATCATTTCCGGCGAACGACGTTATCGGGCCTGTCTGATGGCTGGCTTGGAGACGATTCCGGCTTATATCAAGACGGCAGCAGACGAAAATGTCGTCGAGATGGCGTTGATCGAGAATATCCAGCGGGAAGATCTGAATTCCATCGAGATAGCCTTGGCTTATCAGAAGCTGATCGATTCGTATGGCCTGACGCAAGAACAGTTGAGCGATCGGGTGGGAAAGAAACGCGCCACGATTGCCAATTACCTGCGTCTCTTGAAACTTCCGGCTGAGATTCAGATGGGTCTGAAGAACAAGAAGATCGATATGGGGCATGCGCGTGCCCTGATTTCTGTGGAGGATCCGGAGGTTCAGCTGGCCCTCTATGAACAGATTCTGGAGCAGGGACTTTCGGTCCGTAGTGTAGAGGAATTGGTTCGTACGGCAGCCGAGGGTGGCGAGATTCCGGTTCGTGCCCAAAACAAAAAGGAAAAGCCGGCGATTCGGGAAGAGTATAATCTGCTGAAGGAACATCTTTCGCACTTCTTCCAGACGAAGGTGCAACTTACGTGCAATGACAAGGGAAAGGGGAAGATCACTATTCCCTTTGCTTCGGAAGAGGAATTGGAGAAACTGATAACCTTGTTGGATAAGTTGCGATGAGAAGGGTCTGGTTACTGCTGTTGATCGGATGGTGGTCCATCTCGTTGGGTCTCCAGGCACAGACCGATGAGGTATCGGTGGAGGGGGCCGGTTCGTTGGTACCTGACTCCACGGTCTCTGTCGTGTTGGCCCAGGGAGATTCCTTGTTCTTGCCAGCTGTCTCGTTCAAACAGCCCTTCAAGCCCAATCCGACGAAAGCGGTCCTGTTTTCTTTAGTGCCCGGTATGGGACAGATTTACAACCGTAAATACTGGAAGCTCCCCATTGTGTATGGGGCGTTCATGGGTTGCCTGTATGCCATCACCTGGAATAACCGCAACTATCAGGACTATTCGGATGCCTATCGGGATTTGGTGTATGACCAGACCAATAAAGTCCCTCAGGAAGAGTGGCACCAGACGTGGCAAAACATGTCCAGCCGTGATCCGGCCGATTTGTACAAGGATTCCAACTTCCAGACCACGTTGAAGAATCGGAAGGATTATTATCGTCGCTATCGGGATTTGAGTATCATCATCACCGTGGGCGTATATGCGCTATCCATGATTGACGCCTATGTGGATGCGCATCTGTTCGATTTCGATATTTCGCCGGATCTGTCGCTTCGGATGGAACCGGTCTATGCGCCTAAAACCCGCTACAATGCCAGTAGCTATGGGATCAATTGTAGTCTTAAATTTTAAAACATATCATGCGAAAAGTTATCATCAGTTTGCTCTGGATTGTTTGGATCGGTTTACCGTCGCAGGCTCAGGAAACCATTTCGTTGGATTCGTTGGAGTCCGAAGTGGGACTGATTCCAGAGAGTTTGGATGCCAATATTGACAGTCTGTTTCATTCGTGGCACGTGCAGTATTTTTCCAAGAAGGAGGAATTCTGCCACGACGATGAAGAGAATGTCTTTTTCCCCGATTCGGTCTATGCCGAACGGTTGCAACGGTTGCCGAATCTGATCTCCTTACCTTATAATAATATTGTACGCGACTGTATCGATTTGTATGCCGACCGGAAGCGAAACCTGGTGCGGTACATGTTGGGTATGGCCGACTTCTTTTTCCCGATCATCGAGCAGATTCTGGATGAGCATGGCTTGCCGTTGGAGTTAAAATATTTGGCGGTGGTGGAGAGTGCCCTGAATCCGGTGGCATTGTCGCGCGTCGGTGCCTCCGGTCTGTGGCAGTTTATGTTGCCAACCGGCAAGATTTACGGCTTGCAGATCAACAGTCTGGTGGATGAACGGTTGGATCCGCTGAAGGCGACCCAGGCTGCTTGTAAGTATTTCAAAGATATGTATGCCATCTATGGCGATTGGAATTTGGTGTTGGCCTCCTACAACTGTGGACCGGGCAATGTCAACAAGGCGATCCGTCGCTCTGGTGGCAAGCGCGATTTCTGGGACATCTTCCCCTATCTGCCGAAAGAGACTCGTTCCTATGTGCCCCTGTTCATTGCGGCCAATTACATCATGAACTACCATTGCGAACACAATTTGTGTGCGATGCAGACCAGTTTGCCGTTGGCCACCGATACAGTCATGGTTCACGATATGCTGCATTTGCAACAGGTGGCCGATGTGTTGCACATTGACTTGGAGACGTTGAAAGCCCTTAATCCGCAATACCGTCGGGAGATCATTCCGGGCAATACCCAACCCTCCGTGTTGAAATTGCCGGCAGCGGAGACCTACGCTTTTGTCGATAAGGCCGATACGATCTATCTTCATCGGGCCGAGGAACTGTTGGCGCAGTGTACATCTCTGAATCAGCAGAACAAACAGGGTTCCCGACGTGAACAGATCACGCACATTGTCAAGTCGGGCGAAACCCTGCTGACGATTGCCAATCGGTATGGAGTGACGGCCAAAGAGATCCGTGGCTGGAATGGCTTGAAATCCAATCGGGTACCCAAGGGCCGACGACTGAAACTGTATGTCGATAACGGAGGGGTTTCCTTTGCTGCTGCCAAGAAACCGATGCAGGCTGCCCATGCGGCTCCTCCAACCGCAGCCGATCGGGCCAATGGCTTTGTCTCTTATACTGTCAAGTCGGGCGATTCGCTCTATTCCATCAGCAAGAAGTATCCGGGTGTCTCGGCAGACCGTATCAAACAGGTCAATGGTCTGACCACCGTGAAACTGCAACCCGGCCAGGTCCTGAAGATTCCGGTCAGTTAACCTATTTTTTATCGTAAGCGAATGGTTGTCCTTTGAATATTCGTATATTTGTGCCTTATGACACGGATTATTTAATCAGATCTGGATGGTATGAATGATACAAATGATGAACAATTGATCCAAGCAGGCTTTCAGCAGCTGTTGAAAGATTATATGAATTCGAACCACCGGCAGAAGGTGGATCTGATTACCAAGGCATTCAATTTTGCTAATCAGGCACATGCTGGGGTGAAACGACGTTCGGGTGAGCCCTATATTATGCATCCGATTGCCGTAGCCGAGATTGTGTGTAAAGAGATTGGATTGGGTTCCACGTCAATTTGTGCAGCACTGTTGCATGACGTGGTGGAGGATACGGAATATACGGTCGAGGATATTCGCAATATGTTCGGTGACAAGATCGCGCAGATTGTGGATGGGTTGACCAAGATTTCCGGGGGTATCTTTGGCGATCAGGCGTCAGCCCAAGCCGAGAATTTCCGGAAACTGCTCTTGACCATGAGTGATGACATCCGGGTGATTCTGATCAAGATTGCCGACCGCCTGCACAACATGCGTACGTTGGGTTCGATGTTGCCTGCCAAACAGTTCAAGATAGCCGGGGAGACGCTCTACCTCTATGCACCTTTGGCGCATCGACTGGGACTTTTTACCATCAAGACTGAATTGGAAGATCTGAGTTTCAAGTATGAACATCCACAGGAATATGCCTTTATCAATCTGAAGCTCCAATCCTCGGAGAATGTCCGGAACACCTTGTTTGAACATTTTGCCGCACCAGTGCATGAAAGGCTGAAAGCGATGGGCATGAATTATGAAATGCGTGCCCGCGTCAAGTCGGTCTATTCGATCTGGAACAAGATGCAGAACAAGAAAGTTTCGTTCGAAGACATCTACGACATCTATGCCGTCCGTATCATTTTTGATCCACTGCCCGGTGTCGATGAGAAGAATATGTGCTGGGACATTTATTCAGCCATCACCGATATCTATCGGATTCGTCCGGACCGTATTCGCGATTGGGTCAGCCGTCCGAAGGCCAACGGATATCAGGCCTTGCACTTGACGGTCATGGGACCTGACGGACAATGGGTCGAGATTCAGATCCGGAGTCGGAAGATGGATGAGATAGCCGAAAAGGGATTTGCGGCTCATTGGAAATACAAGGAACACAACAACGATAAAGATACAGAACTGGACAAGTGGCTCCAGACCATTACGGAGATTCTGGAAAGCCCTGATCCCAATGCGTTGGATTTTCTGGACACCATCAAACTGAATCTGTTCAGTTCCGAGATCTTTGTCTTCACCCCCAAGGGAGACATCAAGACGCTTCCGCAAGGGGCGACAGCCTTGGATTTTGCTTACGCCTTGCACTCAGACATTGGTAACCATTGCATTGGAGCCAAGGTGAACCATCGCTTGGTTCCGTTGAGTCATCCCCTGTCCAGTGGCGACCAGGTGGAGGTGTTGACCTCCCGTTCCCAAGAGCCCCAGCCGGAATGGCTCAACTTCACCACGACAGCCAAGGCACATACCAAGATAGATGCCGTCTTGCGCAAGGCCCGTAAAGAGACAGCCAAGGCGGGTGAGGCGATGGTGATCGAAGCTTTCCGTAACTCGGAGGTAGAGGCTAGTATGCAGAACATGGACAAGCTCATGATGTATTATGGTTTCACCAAACGGGAGGAGTTCTACTTTGCTGTGAAAAAGGGGGATGTAGTCTTGCCGGATAACCTGAAAAAGTTGGTGAAGGAGAAGTCGGGCAATGGCCTGTTCAAATATGTCAAGCAGGCCTTGAGCTTGGGTAAAAAGAAGAAGAATAAAGAGGTGGAGCCTACCCCTGAAAAACCGGCCTTGCCCCAGATCGATCGGAAGAAGCCCTATCTGTTGCGCGAAGAGGCGTTCGACCGCAATTATGTCATTGCCGACTGCTGTAAACCCATCCCGGGCGATGAGGCGTTGGGCTTTATCAACGACGACGGTACGGTCGTGGTGCATAAACGCTCCTGTCCGATTGCCATGCGTTTGAAGAGCAGTTTCGGTGAACGGATCCTGAATACAGAATGGAGTGCCCATCCGACGGTCTCCTTCGAGGCAACGTTGGAGGTAAAGGGCATAGACTCTATCGGTGTCTTAAACAAAATCACCAAGACCATTGCAGATGATTTCAATGTCAACATCATCCGCCTCTTGATTGAAGCCAAAGATGGTGTGTTTGAGGGCAAAATCAAGATGAAGGTGCATGCGCTGGAGGATATCCAGAAGATGTGTGTCACCCTATCCAGCTTCAAGAATATCGAGTCCGTCAGCCGTGTGGCAGATTGAGGTCGGTTCGCGAAACAACGTTATAGTCAATGTACCTGCAGTAACCACTCATAGGCTGGTATCAACTGTATGGTACAATTGGCTTGCTGGATAAGTTTAGTGTGGTTATTGGGGTTACCTCTCGTTCAATATGGTATGGAGTCCATACTTGGAATACCATTGGAATTTCAAGTCTGAACTTACAAGTGTAGCCTTGTCTGAAATTGCCTGCGCTATAATCATCCTGTCAAATGGGTCTCTGTGATCCCGCATAAAAGGTAAAGTAGAGTATGTCTGTAAATGTTTGTCGTTAACCGGAACTCTCCTAATTGACATGCTTTCTAATGTATCGATAATATCTTCAGGTCTGAGTGTTTTGCCATTCTCATTTCGTGCAGAAATTTTACCTATTTGGAATAGGTGAATCAATTCATGCACACATACTACGCTTGTATATAATGTACTGGAATAATCAAAGATACACTCCAATACATCTCTGCTGAGCGATGTATTGTCACAAATTAAAAAAACCAATATGTTTGTATCCAAATGTAACCTCATTTCAGCACAGCTTTCATGTCATTGATCTGAAGCTGATAATCGCTGTCAGAAGAAAAAAACCATTCACCTAACTTATTAAGCTTCTGTGGCAGTTTTCCCCTAATTTCTTGAAGATATTTGTCAGACTTCATGTCACGTCTATAAATGGTGTCACTATTCTTTACTACCGTGTTCATAATGTATATTCATTTGTTTTGTTATTATGGTGCGAAGATAGGAAATTGTTTTTGAATCCGCCAATTTTTATGCTGGTTTGATTCTTTATTTACGTGATGGAAACAGCTGTGTTATGGCCTCCTTGAGCCGTTAGTTAACGGCTGCCTAAGTGTTATACTTACGGCTTGACAAGCCGTAAGCTTACGGTTCATCAAGCCGATAGTACTTCTTTTAGACAGCGAACTATAGTTGGTTTAGGCAGCCTCTTTCAATTCATTTAGGATGCTTTGTGTAATCGGTTTAAGTTGTTCTGTATCAATGTTGAATTATTACAGACGAGGCAGAGAAGCACTAACAATAGTTATAGGCACGATCGAAGGATTGCTTGGTACATACAATTCCGTAGCTTTCTGAAGCTATCTTCGAGAGGCCACGAGGTTATCTTCAGGAGCCAATGAAGGTATCTTCAGGAGGCCTCGAAGCTATCTTCGTTTGACCATCCAGGAGACAAACCATGACACCATGACAGCTATATATATAAAAGAGTTCTGGAGTGAAAACTATTTACCTTTAAAGGAAACGAGTTTTGCATATATAGAAAGTTATATATAATAGCTGTCATGGTGTCATGCTTTTCGGCTCAGAAGGGTATTTTTGCCTCCTTCTCCTCGTCCGGATTGCAAGCCCAAAAGGTATGGTTGTGGTCATTGAGCCGACATTTTATTCTTTCCCCTCTCCACTGCCCTGCTGAATATCATTCAGGGTGACTAACTTATTGACGATGGCATAGACTGTGAGGCCGCTGGGGCTGTGGATCTGCAGCTTGCGGGTGATGTTGCGGCGATGTGTCACGACCGTGTGGGTCGAGAGGAAGAGACGATCGGCAATCTCACGATTGGTCATGCCCTTGACGACACAGATGACGATCTCCTTTTCGCGACTACTCAGTTGGTTCTCATCCTCATTCTCTTTGTCTTCCTCGTCCTCCTCTTCGTGAAAGAGCGATTCCAGTTTGTACCGGATGGTCTGTGACGAATCATAGACATGGATCTGTTCGTCGTAGTGCTGGAGCTGCGTCGCTTCGATGGGAGCTGCCACCAAGGCAATGCACTTCATGGTTTCACAACCCGTCTCCTCTTTGATCTGCTGGAGATCCTGATAGCCGGGTATGATCGGATTGACAATGAGTATGTCCGGATGATGGAGCCGTAAGGAATCCTTCCAGGCACTGCCCTGAGCCAACTCAACCAGCTGGATCTGGAAACCACTGAAACGTTTCAAGATAGTTCCCAAACCGATCCGCATGAGTTCAGCCGGTTCAGCAATCGCTATTTTCAGATTCATTCGCATGACGGTTGGTGCTATTGGTTCGCTTCTAACTGGAGAACAGCCGGGACGAAGAGCAGGTTTTCTACCCGTGTATGAGAGGCTAAGTCCTCTTCCGTTGTAAAGATATCGAAGAGGACACTGTTGAGCAGATGACTACCCTGTCCGGGATAGTATTTGATCAGGATATTCTTCAATTCGGCGATTTTCATCTCTACTTGATCATGTTTCTTCCGAAAAATACGGATGTTGTATTTCTCGGAAGCTTCTCCAGCCAGCAGGGCACGTACATAGGGGAAGACCACTTGCTCTTCGTACGACATGTGTTTATCCACCTCCAACGCATAATCGTCGAAGAATTTGCAGATGATGTAGGCCACATCGTGCGGACAATCTTCCGTGGCTTTCTCCAGTTTTCGCCGGATGTGAGGCAACCGGAAGTTCAGGAAATAGTCGTGTGCATTGTGCAGGTAACGGATGAGGGTCTCGATGGAGAGCGACTCTTCTGACGGCTCGTCCGGGCGGATGGTGTCTTCTGCCAGGAAATTGACGACCGTCAGAAACGTATAGGTATCGACCCCGTTGCGCTGACACACTTCTCCGATATTCTCTTCTCCGAATCCCAATGCAATGCCGAAGCGACTCATCACGAGAACCATCGGATAGTTCTCGCAGATCAGGTCGCTCATTTTGTCGCTCGCTTGATATTTCCCTGTTTTATACATAGATGTACTACGAATACCTATATTTGATTTCGATTCCAAAGATAGTTCCATTTTCTGAATGTTTATGGTTGAACAACGATAAAGTGGATCAATAATTCCGAAAACGTCCATCACCCTGCGCTGTCAGGGCGATACATTCCGTCTCAATGAGCCATCCGGGACGGCAGACAGGTGCCTTCACGATCAGTTGAGGCAGATCGGGATAATGCTGTTCGAAATAGTTGCGCACCAACACATAATCGGCCGGATCGCGTAGATAGGTGATTGCCTGTACAATGTCTTTGGTAGAAGCACCTGCCTCTTGAAGTAGGGCCTCGATGTTCTCCATCATCCGTTGTGTCTGCTGGATCACATCCCCGGGAAAACAGATGGCTCCTGTGTTGTCGATGCTGGCTGTGCCTGACAGGAAGATCTGCTTGCGGTCTCCATAACTGATCGCTGTACCCCGTTCGAAGGTCACCCCATATTCGTAAGTGGGGTTGAGGTGTGAGGAGGCCTTCAGATAGGTAATCTGTTCAGGAACTATTCCTTCCACGGCATAGCCATCCATTTGTACATAGCTGTCGGGATTGGCAGGAGCCCCCTCAATACCGGTACTGGCAATGTAATGGGTTTCGGCTGTCAATCCTTGGGTGGCGAACAGCTCCTTGCGTGCTTTGACTACACCGGCATAGTTGAGATCCACATCGCGTACGAAGAACCAGGTACGGAGGCAGTTCGCTTGAAGTGTGCAATGCTGTTCCATCAGTTGGGTGACGTAGGATTCCAACAAAAGGCGGGTCTGGTACTCGGAGTTATTCGCATCTCCCTGCAGACCGGCGCACCAATGGTGGCAATAGCCGTTGTGTGCTGCTGACAACCGACCTGTCGAACTGACCTCCGTGGTGAGTCCTGTCTGAAAGAGGCACCACAAAGCCACTTTGGTTCCGTTCAAGGGTGGTTGCTGAACGATTGAGACGGGACAAATACCCCTCTCTTGTTGCAGGATAAAGGGTTGTTGGTTGGTGATGTCGCTGAGAAAAAAGCGTTTAAACAGCGGTTCGGCTCCCGCTGCTTCCGGACTCTTCATCCAGTCGCAGAGGGCGTTTTCGAGCTGGCTCACCTGCACCTGAAAGGATAGGGCAGGATTGGTGCCACTGATCAGCAGATGGTACTCGCGGACCTCGCTTCCTTCCGGTTGGAAACTGCCAATCTGCATACGTATGTTTGGAAAGTGTTGTATCGTTTGTTTGATCATGATTGATTCCTCCTTAGTTGTTTGCCCCTTGGTTGATCCAAGTCTTGATGAGTGTTACCAATTCTGCTTCAGGCAGGACATCTGTATGGTTGTAGCGGACGATGTCTTCCGTCAGGATGCTGTACAAGAAACTCTTCTTGGCTGATCCGGGCTGGACATAACAGGCATCCTCCGGTGAAAGATCGGCTATTTGATTGACCAGAGCGGGATAACTTTTCCCCTTTGACAGATGCAATCCAGCTGCTGCATGGTCGGTATCGCCATGACAGGCTACACAGTAACGGTCGAATACCTGTTCTTGGATCCGATCGAAACAGGCAATGTCAATCTGCTTGACCGGTAACAGGAGATCTTTTCCATCCGTTGTTGTCGAGTAATAGGAATAGATCAGTTTCCGTCCCTTGGTCAACAGCGAAATACCGACCGAGCGTGTCTCTTCGGGGAGTCCGTTGAGTGTCAATGAAACCTCCTCTGTCTCTGACTTGGGGGCTGCGATCTGTTTGGACAGAATCGGAGTCTCCTTGTCTTCTCCATAGGCTGCAAATACCAATTGGTAGGCAGACGGCCAGGCTTCAATGCCTTGGAATGTCAGCTGGATGGAGGCTTTGAATCCACCTGTCTCCTCCGAGGTGGCGATGGGAAGATCACCATCGTCACAGGAGGAGAACAGGATGGAAAAAACAGCTAATAAGTATATTTTTGCAATTCTCATTTTCCATGTACCGATTAGAATGAATACTGTAACAAGGCGCACACGGTGTGTAAGGGGAGGTTCAAGGCATCATTGTCTCGATCCAGTTGTGTGTCGTGACCTGTGCGGGCCATGTATTGATACATTACTTGCAATTTCAGGTTGTAATTGGAGAAAAAGTAGTTGAATCCAGCGGCTGGCAGATTGATCAGTCCGGCCCGATTCGTATCGTTACGATCCATCCAGTCGTAGCGTGCGGCCAATTGCAGCTTATCCGTTACGAAGTAGCCTGCTTGGGCGTAGGCTCCCCAAAAGTTGTAAGCCTCGGCAATCTGCTGCCGTTTGGTGAATTTCATATTCATGTAATAGGCTTCGGCGGCCAGATACCAGCGTCCTGTCATCCAGGCAAATTCCAGTCCGGCCCGAAAGTCGTTCGTACTCTCGCATTCCGATTCTACATTGTAGGAGGTCGAAAGGGCTATAAGCATCTTGTTGTTGTTCAGATCATCCGGATTGCCTTGGTATCCGGGCATGGAACCATAGGGCTGGTAGGCAATACGTCCGGCATAGAGCAGGGCTGGCAACCATTTATGGTCATCGCTCATGGTTTTCCCCGCTGTATTCACATCGATACCGGTTCCGTTGAACAGGCCGATGGCATAATCCCATTTGCCGTTGATCAAACCGTGGAGTTGGATGCCTAAATCGAATCCGGTGGCAAAGGTCGGATTGACCGCATTCAAGGAGTAGGGAATGTTGACACGTGTTGTCAGGGATGAAGGAAGTGCAGGAAATAGCGTCTCTCCCAATGTGACCAAATAGGCTTGATGGCCCGGGGTCTTGAATTTTCCTACTTTCAGTCGTAGGGATTCTTTCATGTTCACATCAAACCAGGCCTGTTGGAGGAGAGCACCTCCCGTCTTGGCGGCATTCAGGGTGAAGTTGAAGGTGACGTGACCGAATGCTTTACCCGAAAAACCGAGGAGTGCATTGGGAATGGCAAATCCTGAATTGGCGATCCGATCCACTTCTGACAGATCCATGTCTTCGTCGTCGTAATAGTTGAAATTACCCGATGCCTGGATTAACGCGTAGGGTTTGAATAGGAAGTCACCCCCTTTGGTATTGAAGGTGAAGCCCTTTTTCCCGGCTAACGAGACCACGTCGTTTTCTACAAAACGATCGTCTATGTCGTTCTGTGCGGAGAGTGCTCCGGCTTGCAAGAGGCAGAGGAGTGCTAGGAGTGTCTGGCAGAATCTATTTGTTTTCATGAGATGCGATATGATATAATGTAGAAGAAATGATTTGTTAGAGTGAATTTAGAAATTGAATGACCGCTTCACGCTCTTCGCGCGTCATACGGGCAAAGTGCTCGCGTGAGACGGCTCCTTCGCCATCGTGCCACATGATGGCTTCGGTCAGGTTTCGAGCGCGTCCGTCATGCAGGAAATAGGTATGACCGTTGACCTTCTCTTGCAGTCCGATCCCCCAGAGTGGCGTGGTTCGCCATTCACAACCTTGCGCCAGGCCACTGACATATTGGTCGTCCAGTCCCGGACCCATGTCGTGCAGCAGGTAGTCCGAATAGGGATGGATGGTCTGTCCACCTAACCAGGGCAGCTTCGTGCCGTTCAGTAAGACGGCTCCGCGCTGGCGTGTATGTAGGGTAGGGGTGTGGCAGAGGTGGCATTTCGCTTCGTAGAAGAGAGCTTCCCCCAGCTGAACTGTCTCGTTGTTGACATTCCTACGGTAGGGAACACCCAACGAATGGAGATACAGATCCACATCTTCCATGTCGCGGGTCGTGATCTGGATGCCATTCATAGCCATACCCATCATCTGTACCTGTCCATAGCAGACTTCGAATGGATAGCGGTCGTTTGTGACACCCAAGTCGGATGAAAAACCTAACTCGATTGTCAGATCGGCATGTTGCGCCTTGTTTCCGCTCACTCCAATCTGACGTACACCCCGTTCTGTGATATAGTTGAGTCGTCCGCTGATGCCATATTGGGGATAGTTGCTCTGTTCGGCCAATTTCTTCAGTTCGTCCAGGTCGAGCGACATCATCTGTCCCATCCCCACATGGCGTAGGGGAATGCGGACCGTAATGTTCAGATCCTCTGGACGGATGCTGTCTGCATACCATTCCGTGATGCGGTAGTGAGGCGTCAGCAAGGAGTAGGTATCCCCATCCGGAAACTGATGCGTCTCTTCCGTATAGGTTACACTCAGTTTTCCTTCCGGTTCGACCCCATAAATGGATTGGTCGTGCAGGACACGACCATAGTCGCGGAAATAGGCTCCATTCTTCCGGGAGATATAGACCAACATGGACGAGAAATTGGCAGCACCCGATCCGCCCAATGTATGCAACGTCGGTGTGGTGCGTCCTGCATTCTTATGACAGGCTCCACAGGAATAGCCGGCATAGACTGGACCCAATCCACCTGTGATGGGGTCTGAGTCGCCAGTACGGGCATCGTCATACAGTGCATCTCCCGCTGTGAAGCGTGTCAGTAAGGATCCTTCTACCCAGGAGGCTGGTTGATCGTACGCTTTGCTGGAGGCCATGAATGTAGTTGATAGACCCGCGGAGAGTTCCTCCAGTTGAGCAACATCTCCGCTGGTCTTCGGAATCAACCGATCGTCCAACCCATCTTCGCAAGCAAGAAGGAAGGACAAAAGAAACATCTGAATAAAGGATTTGGAGAATTGTCTGTTCATCTTATTAGCTGTTTTTGTGGTACCTCTATTGAAGGCTTTTAATCCAGTTTCAACGCACCTTTCGCTTTCACCAAGGCATCGCTGAGTGCCGAACAAGCATCCATGGCAGCCTCTATCTCACTGTCCTTGTCCAGGTGATTCCGGAAAGGAGCCGGGATTTCGTTGATCTGCTTCTTGGCTTGTTCAATGGCATTCTGCAAAGCTTCATCGGCACTGGGGTTCACACTTTTGACCAGATCCGACAGGCTGGTGCCTCGATTGCCCGTGATACCTCCGTTGTAAGCATTGTCAATGCTGACAATGTTATTCGTGTAGTCGGTGAGCGAGTTCCAACTGTACCAGGATTCAACGGCCAAGACGCCCTCCTCCTTGTTGGTTTTATACTTGTTCCAAGGCTCTCCGATTTTGGCATCGCCCACTTCTCCTGCAATGTCAATACAACCATCGAAGATCTGGCTGATGACCGTAGCCAAGGATCCGAACCGGGAGGTGTTATGCTCCTTGAACTCATCGCCGAAGCAATTGCTATAGTTTTCGATGACATTGTCTGTGGACCAGGCGTAGTAGAGTGTCTCCGTATCTTTGAGCAATCGATTGGTCACGATCTGTGTGTATCGCGCCTCAGCATCTGTCACGGTTGTCGCCTGACGCGGATTGCCGCTTTCAAACAATAGGTATTCTAAGGTATGGAATCCACGTACACCCCACGCGGTCTGTTCGCCCTCCTCATTGGCCTCACCATCTTCCAAATCACCCCAGTTTTGGTTCTTCAGGATGGCATTGATCTCTTCCATCTCCAAAGGCCAGGAATCCAACGAGGGATCTAACCCTTCGTATTCAGCCGGGCCGAACAGAAAGGCTTCGCTCTCTTCCCATGGTTCCCGGGCAGCTCGCCAAGCATCACAAGCTGCATCGAGGTTGGCTTGTGTTTTGTTGTTGAGGAATGTGTTGACGGCTGTCTGAAGGGCAGTAACCCGATTCTTCATACTCAGATAGGTAGGAATGACGGTGTTATCTACATACGCATCGACGGCAGCTTGTGCCATTTGCTGATCGACCACCTCTTCGAAGGTGTTTCCTCCGGCCGGTGTGTCGGGGTTATCATTTTCACTACAAGCTACATTTGTTAAAGCCAGCACTCCACAAAGGGCTGTTCCTTGCATCCACGAGATTATCCAATTCTTGTTCATCTTTGTTTAATTTGTATGTTGTTATGTTGTAATTCGATTATTTTGAGAAAAACCAGCCGATATAAGCCAGTCCGACTGATACTTGATTTTCGCTGTTGTAGTTGCCACCCCCAATTTGACGATGGGTGTAATCGGCTTTGACCACCACGTTGGGCAGCGCGTAATAGTTACATCCGATCGTTGTGGCATGTACCTGAAACCGTTTGTCTGCCGTAATGCCCTCTGCCACCTCCTGCATGGTGTTATAGTACTCGTGGCGGACAAAAGGAAAGATACGCGGGGCGTTGACGGATGAGTTGAAGAGCGAAACCATGTTGTAACCGATCTCTCCGGCATAGCTCACCGCATTTTTCCCGACTGTCGTTCGGGAATAGCCACTGTTGCTACTCATTTGGGCTGTGATACGATTTAACTTGTAGCTGTCACCCAGATTACCATACACTCCATTGGCTCGGAAGATCAGATTCCGCCCTTTGTATTGGGCATCCAACGTAAGAATACTTACATCACAGTGTAATCCTGTTGTTTTACTCGGCTTGGAGGCATTCTTTGCACTGCGGTTGTAGTAGCCGGAGAAGCCGATGCGCCAGTGGTTGGCCGGGTGCCAATTGACACGTAAAGCTACAGCGGGAGAGGTAAATACGTCTCCTTCAAACATCCCCTGTTTACCACTGGCAATCCAGTTCTCACGAGAAAATCCCAACGGGTCTAATCCGGCAATCAACATAGCTTCGTAGTTGACCTTTCCGATTGTTCCAAAGAAAGAGAGTCCGTTTTCATGCCAGGTGGAGGGGAGAATGGTTGTTTCTCCCTCCGGACGATAGACACCGAAGAAGTTGATGGGCTCGTGATGTGCGTTGGTCAATCCGACCGGTACAATCAGATGACCGGCACGCACGTTGAAGGCTGGATGGATCAGCTTGGTCAGATGGAACTGTTCAAGCGCGACTTCTCCACCCTTCTCAATCTCGGTTTCATATTCGCCATTCTCACTACGCCATTCCATTTCACGTGAGGTGCCTGTTCCACCATATTCCCATTCGATCTCGGCTCCCAGTATCCAGGTTGGTGTAAATTTGTAATCCAGTGCCAATACAAAGCGGGGAATCGAGATCGTGCCTCGGTTCTCGTGGGAAGAGCCATTGGGTAAGATCCGGTTCGGACCATAATCCATGTAACTGGCGGCCATTTCTCCATAACCACCCAAACGAAATTTCGAATAGTTCTCCCCATAGAGTGCGGCAGCTTGCATGGAAGGACTGATTGTCTGTTCCTGTGCTTGCATTCCTGCTGAGATCCCTATGCAGGTCAAGGCTATCCATTTTGTAAACTTTCTCATTGTCTTTGTTATTTTTTACGCTGCAAAATTAGGGCGGCTTTGAAAGGGCGGCAATCGCAAGTTGTAGGTATATGCGGAGGCGATATACCTACTTTTGGGTATTGTCGGATGAATTGGGTATGATTACTTTTGCGGTGCAATTAGTTGATAACACTGTTAATATAATCGCTATGACATGATACCAGATCTGACTATGGATGTTTTTTGTAAGCATGTAGGATGATATACGGGGAAAGTCAATCTGGGAAGATAGACTTTCCCTTTCTTCTTTCCTTTTTCTTATTCATCATGGCCAGAAATCAGCTGAGATGCTCTATTCTTCATAAAAAAGGAGCAAAAATCGGAGAATATAGAGTCCTTATTCTCCCAAGATTCCTCTATAATCCGTCTATAATGCGTCCCTATCGCGGTAAACATGTTCCAATCTTCATGTGGTGTATAGAGTCTGGGTCGTGCTATACATATATATAATAAAGGAGGTGGCAAATGGCCCTGTAGTGACGCAACGTGTGGATTCAGGGAATCGGTCTGGTCACTGCAAGGAGACGGCTCAAAAACTTTATGTTGTAAAGCATATATTTTCAGCGTATTACGGAGGTGGCTAAAAATTTTTTGAAAAAAAGTGGGTAAAATGTTTGGCAGATATGTTTTATAGCACTACCTTTGCACCCGCAATCGAGAAACAAACGGTTGTGATAAAGAAAAG